>JAQGHR010000081.1 GCA_028291545.1 Planctomycetota bacterium
CGCCGGATCACCGGCGCGAAGAAGATCGCGCTGTTCGGGCATCGGGCGGTGGGGAAGACCACCCTGCTGGCGATGTTCTACCGCGAGGCCTCGGCCGGGCGCGTGCCGGGCCTGAGGATGGCGGCGATCGGGCCGAGCACGGCGGAGTATCTGGCGGCGAAGATCGGCCAGATCGAGGCCGGGGAACCGCTGGCGGGCACGCTGGCCGAGACGGAGCTGAAGCTGCGGCTCTATCACGGCCCGGCGCGGTTCGACCTGATCGTGAAGGACTATCAGGGCGAGCACGTCACGCTCGGCACCGAGGCGCCCATCCAGGAATTCTTCGCCGATTGCGACGCCGTGTTCCTCTGCCTGGACCCGGAGACCTCCGATCGGCCGGACGAGCGTCGCAAGCGGCAGCAGGAGGTGGACGACCTCCTGGAGCGCTATATCGAGCGATCGGACGACACCACCGCCGGTCGGCCGGTCGCACTCCTGGTCACGAAATATGACCGCGTGCTCGATCGCGGCGGGCCGTCGCCCGATCAGGTCGAGACGTTCATCGATCAGAACTACGGCATGACCCGCCACGCGCTGGCGGGCCATGCGCCGCATAGCGCAATGTTCGCCGTCAGCTCGTACGGGCGAGGCGTGGGGCGCGACGGACGCCCGCCCGCGGAGCTGCACCCGATGGGCCTGGAAGGGCCGCTCGGATGGCTGGCGGAACAGCTCGAAGTGGGCGATCGCGAGCAGATCGAATGGCTCTGGGACCTCGCGCCCGAGGACCTGCGACGCCTGGGCAAGTGCGTGAAAGTCTATGAGAGACGCTACCCCCGGTCGAACCACGCGATCACGTTCCGCCGCAAGCTCGCGGCCCTGCGTCGCAAGAAGCGGCTGAAGGGCTTCGTGCGGCTCGCGGCCTGCGCGGCGATCCTGGCCGGAGGTCTCGCCGCTTACGATGCCTGGGGCTTCCGTGGCGCTCTCGCCTTTGAAAAGGCAGGACATCCCCCGGCGGCCGTCGAGAAGACGTGGTCGGAGTTCCTGGCGTGGCATCCCACGCATCCGTGGATCTTTCCCAGGGATGCCGAGACCGCGCGTGCCCATCTCGCCGACTGGTCGCTCGGCGCCGAGCAAGACCGCCTCGTCGCCGGACTCGATCGGCCCGACCTCCCCGGCGAGATCCAGGCCAGGAAGATCGCGACTCCCGAGCTTGCGCCCCGGATCGCGAAGGTCGAGGAGGCCCTCCATCGCCAGAAGCACGACAAGGCCTGGCAGGGCCTCCAGGTCGCCGACCCCGTGGCCATCGAGAAGCCCGAGGAGTTCCTTTCCAGGCTCCGCGCCTTCCTCCGCGACTATCCCAACACGCCGCACAAGGATCAGGCCGTCTCGCTGGTGAAGGATCTCCAGAAGCGCGTGGAGACGCGCATCGACCTCAACGATCGCCAGATTGTCGATGCCCTGGCCCGCAAGGCCGGACTGCCCGGCGCCTCGCTGCGCGACCTGATCGACCAGGCCGAATCGTTCCTGACCGATCGGCCCGAGAGCCGGTATCGCGGCGACGTGCAGGAGATGGCGGCCGACTTCGCGAAGAGGCTGGACGAGGCCGATATCGCCAAGGCACGCGAGGCCGACCGCAACACGCCCTCCAACTTCGCCGTCCGTCGTCAACGCTACAAAGATTACTTACAGAATCACGTCACGGGTGGTCGATTCCTCGGCGAGGCCACCGCCGCCATCGACGCGATTGATCGCGAGCGCGACACCTACCAGTATCGCCAGGCCTATGACCACTATCTCGCACATCCCGACGACGTCCAGGCCGTGGCCGCCAAGCTCCGGTCTTACCTCGACGCCAACCCCGACGGCCGCCACGTCAAGGACGCGAAGACCTTCATCGCCTGGTGGGAAAAGGTCTCCGTGCCGAACGATTATCACGTCCGGTTACGCCGGGGCGAGGTCGAGCCCGACGTCGGCAAATACTTCTCGGGCGGATCGCCCGACCTGAGCGTCGAGCTCTGGGTCGCCGGCGTGAAGCACGGACCGTCGCCGATCGTGAAAGACTCGCGCCGGCCGGTCTGGGATCACGACTTCCCCCGCCCGATCCGCTGGAAGCTCGGCGACCCGATCTCGATCCGCATCCTCGACAACGACTGGTCCACCTCCGGCGTCTTCACGTTCAACACCGCCCAGGGCGACAAGCTCGCCATGAAGATGCTCTCCGGCACCGTGCGACCCTCGAAGGGAGGCAAGACGATGCTGGTCTTCACCTCGGATTTCGCGATCCCGGAACTGTCGAAACCGTGATGAGATACGAAGAGGGGCCATCCGCCGATGACGCAGATAAACGCAGATGAAAATAAATAATTTGATTCAAGGTTTTCATCTGCGTTTATCTGCGTCATCGGCGGATGGCCCCTCTTCCATTCGTTCGCGAGAACCCCATGTCCGGCGGAATTCGCTACGAACAGGCCGTCTACGGCAGCTTCCCCTTCCGCGATCAGGGCTACGGTCTGCTCGCGTACTCGCCGGGATGCCGGGGGGAATGGCTGAAGGAGTTCCAGGCGGCGTGCCGGAAAATCGGTGAGAGGCCGAGGGGCGACGCGGACCTGACCGGGGCGATGTTCTCGGTCCGGCTCGGAGATCGCGGCCCGTGGGCCATCGTCGGCATCAGCTCCCCGGGTGCCGACGATCGGGGACGGCCGGACGCGATGGCGTTTCATGGGCTCTTCGTGGATGACAAGGAATTCCGTCGTGTCGATTACAACCCGTTTTCACTCGTTGGTGCGTTGCGGAGTGACTGGTCTGCCGACACCAAGAATCTCGCGACCGGTTGGTGCACGGTAAAGGGCGAACCTTCGACCACGTCGTCCGAAGAAGCGAAGCGAATCGCGACGATCTTGGCCCGGAAAAAGAAGGTCGCGATCGAGTCGCCGACTCCGATTTCCGATCTCGCCCGCGCGGTCTGGAAGGAGATTCCGGTCCGTGCGAGACGCCGTTACTCGGTGGCGACCTGGACGTTTGCGGTCGGTCTTGGCTTTGATCTGCTGGGCACGCCCAGGCTCGCGGGGATGGAACTTGACAGCTCGTATGTCGATCCGTCCGCGAGTGTGCCGGTGCCCCGACCCGCGCCCGGCAAGCGGCTCAAGCTGTGGCATTTGATGGCGGCGACGGTAATCGTTGCGGCCATGGCGTTCGGGGTGCGGTCGATCTGGTTCGCCATGGGCGACGAGCGTATTCACGAGGAATATGTGCATTTCCGTCTCCCACGGACGACTCCAATCCCCGCCCCCTCGCCGCCTCCGGCCTCCGCTCCCGATCGGTCGTCGTACCACGCCGACGCGGTTGACCCGGATGAACGGCTCGCCATCGAGCGAGGTCTTGCCTCGCTGGCGCGGCGATTCGCCGTTGCCGAGTCCGAGCCTCGCGACGCGACAAACCTGATTCGCACGCTGGCAGGCTCACGCTACGAAGGGCCGCTGTTGAGCGAGGCGGAACTCTCGGCGATCGCCAATGACCCGAGCCAGGGGCGATCCCGGGCGCTGGCGTGGGATCGGCTGATCCATCGATTCGTCCGCGACCGTCCCCTGCCCCCGGACCTTTCGTCCGGCCCGTTGCGCTGGCAGATCGACACCCTCGTCTGGTCGTTCCACCTTGAGCCCGACCCCAAGCTCACCGCGCCCGAGGCGGTCGATGCGCTGGCCGATGCGTTGAAACTGGATGAGCCGATCCAGCCCAATCCGCTGGAGGGCAAGTACCCGACGCTGATCCCGTATGAGAGGTTCTTGAAGCATCTACCGGTGCGGTGATCGGGGACCGTCGTCAGACACCTCGTTCCCACGGTCCTCCGTGGGAATGCCGTCCCGGACGCTCCGCGTCCTCCCGTTTCGGGTGCCACTGGCAGCTCGCCTGCCAGTGGCACCCGAAACACGACGCAGAGCGTGGGAACGAGTGAATCCTGGGTCGGTATCTCCGCTCACTTCCCCTCCGGAGTAACCACCTTGCCCGTCTTGGCGTCGAAGTCGGTCCACTTGCCGGTCTTCACGCTGAAGATGTAGAGGTGGTCATCGTGCTCGACGGTGGCGCGGTTGGGCCAGACCATGGGAAGTGCGTCGGCACCTTCCGGGAGCTCCAGGACGTCCCAGGCCCGGGCCGGGGCGCTGAAAGCATAAACATGTCGGCCGATCGCGTAGACCGCAACGCTGGGGCCGACGATCGGCGCGACCTGGCCTTTGGCGGGGGTCTTCAGGTCGATGGGATACCATTTGCCGGTCTTCGGAACAAACGTGGCGATCTGGCCGACCTCCTTGCCGACCCCGGTCAACGCCACGATGCCGCCACTGGCAATCGGGGAGACATCGGTCCCCTTGGGAACCTCGTACGAGGTCCACTCGCCGGTTTCCGTGCTGTAGGCGGCAACCTTATCGCTCTTGGGCTTATGAACAACGACGTACTCATCCGTCTGGATCGTGGCGAGCGACTGCGGAGGTTGCCCGGGAAAACCGCCCTTGCCCCCACCCATTCCGCCCATCATTCCCGCCATGCCCGAGCCACCGGGCATCCCCGGTTGTCCGCCGAAGCCGCCACCGCCCATCATGCCCGCCATTCCCGCCATGCCGCCGGCGCCGCCCATGCCCGGCATCGAACCGTCACGGCCGCCAGCACCACCCGCTCCTCCCGCACCCATCATGCCGGGGTAAGCCGTTGCGCCCGGGGCCGCGGCCATCCCGCCTGGTCCACCGAGTCCCGGTCCTCCCATTCCGCTACCACCTGGTGCGGACTTCATCTTCGACACATCCCTCGCGATGCCACCGGGCCGCGGACCGGCCTCGCCGCTCCCGGCGATCCTGGCACCGTCGAGCCGGGTGCGATCTTGTTCCGCAAGCTGCGCACGAGCGGCCGCCAATTCCCGCGTCATACCTTCGAGTGTCCTTTGAAGTCGCTTCACCGTAATCTCGGGAGGGATCTTTCCCTCGGGCGCGCGATCCTCCAGAGCCGCAGCCTTGCCGGCCACGCCGTCGGTAAGCCGATTTCGCGTGGCAACCAATTCGTCCTGAAGGCCCTTCAACGAACTTTCCAGCATGAACTTCTCGACCTGAGGCTGACTGACCTTCGCCGTATCCTCCCCCTTCTTCGCCTGGGCCACCTCCAGCTCGCGTCTGAGCTTCGCGATCTCGCCTTCGAGTTTCTTGACTTGATCCTCGTCCTTGATCGGATTGTCCACATTGCGTCGTGGCCCTTTTCCGCTTCCGCCACGGATGCGTGACGATGCCCGCTCGTATCGTTCGCGAGCGGTCGCCAACTCGGCTTCGGCTTGGGTCATCGCGTCCCGAAGGCCCTTGACCTTCACCTCGGCGTCCTCAAGCTGTGCCAGGTATCTGGCGAGTGCCGGCTCTCTCGGACGGTCGGCCTTCTCTTGCCCCCCGCCGCCAAACCTCTGCGCCGCCGCTCCTCCCGCCCCCACCGTCAACATCCCGGCCAGCAGCACGCCGCCGAGGACTTTTACCTTGGTGATCATCATGGTCGTCGTCACTCCTTCGGCCAGGGAGGACACGCTCGCCGAGACCACCCCGGCGGCCGTGGCGCCCGCGCCGGTCGCCGTGAAGGCGAGCGCGGAGCGGACCGTGGAATCCAGTAAAAGGGAGGGCACGGAGGCGGAGGCCGCCTCGGTGGCGAGCGCCGCGGCGAACACGGCCGAGGGCACCGTCACCCCGCGACGGGTCAGCCGCTCTCGCAGCTTGTCCCGCCCGGTCGCCAGGCGACTGCGGATCGTGCCGACGGGGCATCGCAGGCGGGCGGCGGCGTCATCGTGGGTGAGGCCGTCGAGGTAGCAGAGGATCACCGGAGTGCGAAACTTCTCGGGCAGGCGGCGGACCTCCTCGTCGAGGGTGGCCCGCAGCTCGGCCCGATCGAAATCGCACTCGCTCGACGACGTCACCATCGCCGCATCCTCCACTCCCGATTGCTCCCGAGTTCGCCGTTTTGCGGCGTTCGCCCGCGATCGCACCGCCACCCGATGCGCCACCCCGTGCAACCAGGGGCCGAGCCGATCCGGGTCGCGGATCGTCCCCGCGCGTTTCGCCAGGACGAGGAACGTGGCCTGGAACGCGTCCTCCGCGTCGTGCGAGTTGCCCAGCACGCGGCGGCACACGCCCAGGACCATCGGTCCGTGCCGGGCGACGAGGGATTCCAGCGCCGCCGGGTCGCGTCGCGTCGCGAACCGCCGGACCAGCTCCCCCTCGCTCATCCCCGAGACCGTCCCACCGCCAAAAAGCCGATGGAACTGCCTCGCCACGGCCCCGATCTGCCCGCTCGCCATGACGTTCTCCTCCCCTGGTCTCTCTCTTTACTGCACCGAAGGAGACGACCAATCGAACTTTCTCCGGAATTATCCCGGAGATCGCCCTTCGGCGGCAGGGGGGAGCGATGCCTTCCCCGGTGGGGCGGGCGTCCCTGCCCAATGGCACTTACTTTCAAATCTTCTCACGATCGATCGTCTGGCACAACATTTGCGCAAGGCACCTCCATTTCTTGGGTGCCTCTCATGGCTCCGAGCCGCGTCGCCCCGTCCGTCGGGGATCCGCATCAGGCCGTGCGGATCTTTCAGAAGTTGGTGCCTGTCCCGATGTTGAATGACCTGCAACCACCCGATCCCAGGACCGTCTACACGCCCTGGATCGTCTCC
>JAQGHR010000092.1 GCA_028291545.1 Planctomycetota bacterium
GCGCCAGGGTAATACGATCGCCCGCCGACTGGCCCAGCCCGACCCGACGCAACGCCGCATCATCCAGTTACTTGGGATCAACTCCGAACGTCTCCAAACCTTCAAACGGAGGTGCGGAATGTGAGTAATTAGGGTTTGCGACGATTTGCCGCAAACCCTTTTTCGTTAGAGGACCGCGTTCCCGACACAGATTCTGATACATTGCTGAGGGCGCCTTGTAAATACGTTGCCGAAGGTCGGCCCGGGACGCACAAGAGCAGTTTTCCACGCGATCTACGGAGCGGCTTTCAATAGCGCTTCGAAAACTACTCGGGCTAGCTAGCATCTGCCAGGTCCGGCGACTCCTCAGTCTCCCTTGGCTGCCAGGCTGACCTTATGGCAGCGCGACTCCAATCGGGGCGGACCAACTGCCTGGTCTGCCGCTCCGCCGCAAGCTGATCGTAGTAATCGGCGGCCGCCAGCCGTGGGGACGTCCAGCCGAGGGAAGGCGAGTCGGACAGCAGCGAGCCGTCGGCTTGTCGGACGACCATTCCGAGGTGGGGCGTCTCAGTCTGCATGATCGGCTTGGGCAAAGCGTGGAAGTCGGCCTCCCAGGTGTCGTTGCCCTGGGGGAGGCGCTTCAGGCGGCTCTTGACGAAAGCCACGCCCTTGCCGAACTTGAGCTGCTCTTCTTCGGGCACGCGTGCCTCCTTACGATCGACTCCTCCACGCCCGCCACTGTTGGAGCGGCCAGGAAGACGTCCTTTCATCGGGACGTCCGGGTCGATCTGAGGGAACCAGGGCAGCCCTGTTCAAGCTTAATCCTCATTCTGCTCGGCCTGCTTGATCTCGGTCAGCATCCAGTCAAACGCATCCAGGAACCTGTCCGAGGCACCCGGCTGAATGATCGGGCCGAGATTGAACGTCGGTCGCTTCCTCAGGGCGGTCTCGGGCAATGGCACCCCTTCGATCGTCGAGAGCCGTGCTGCAAGCTCCTTTCTGGCCAGTTCCCCATCGAAGGGGGGCCTCCTCATGCGCTGGAACTGGACTTCCACACGCCTGTAGGTCCAGACCGAGAAGAGGAAGTTCTTCCCGGACCGATTGTCGTACATCGGGAAGAACGACCCGTCGCCCTCGCCCTGACCCCACCAGATTCGCAGCCCCCGCGCCTTCGCCCATTCGAGGAGTCGCCGAGCGACGGCTACCTCCTGCTCTCCTCGTTTTTCACGCAATTCATCGAAGAACGACACCTCGTCCCACTGCCGTGTCTCGCCATGTCCGAGGTCCTACTTCCGGCGAGCGGCCTCGGTCTGTCCCACCACACGGGGGACGAGCGTCCTCATTCCCTCGCCCACGAACTGCTCGACCTCGACGGCGAGAACCTCGGCCGGGTCCAACTGGCCGCTGAAAAACTCGACGACACGCCGCAATTTGGGCGGGATCTCGTCGGCGATGAAGATCATGCGAATTCGCCCGGCCTGGAGTTTCGTCTTCACTTTCTGCCAGAAATCGCCCAACTCGAAGCCTTCACTAACCTTTTCGCAGACCACCGCATCGGGATCGACCTGGAGGGCCGAGCAGGCAGCCTCGAACTTCGTCTTGATCTCCTCGACCGGCCAGTAAACGACCGCATTGGCGGCATAGTCGAGCATCCGGCCGATCACTTCACGCCGGAAGCGGGTGTCGGAACTCCGCTTGACCTCGAACAGCGTGAGGATGGCGTCATGGTCGAGGTACCGGTGGTCCACCGATCATCGTCCCCCCGTCTCGCTCGTCGGGGACGCCCATCTCGCGGGCGACGAGCACCCAACGCCTCGGCTCCTCGGCGTCGATCTGTTCCCCGGCGAGCAGGTCGGGGTGGTCGGCCGGGAGCTTCTGCAAGAGAGTTTCCGAGTCGTAGGGGGCCTCCTCGATAGCGACCAGCTTGGATTCGCCGTGCAGGAGGTAAATGCGACCAACCACTTGTTCACTTGTGGTTCGACAGGACGGTAATGCGGTTAGAGCGATCGTTGCTCCAAACCCAATGACGGACGCCCCTCGCGCCTTCCCCAGCAACTCGTCCCACGCCACGAGATCGAAAACGTCTCCGGGTCGCACCTTCCGCTTGCCCGCCCTTTCTTCCTTCGGCCCTCGTGCTTCGAGTTGCTGACCGTTCACCTCTCGTAAAGCTCCAACGGCAGCCCGTCCGGGTCGGCAAAGAAGGTGAACCGCTTGCCGGTGCGTTCGTCGGTCCTGACCGCCTCCACGACGACGCCCTGGTCCCAGAGATCCTCGACGGCCTCGTCGATGTCGGCGACCTCGAAGGCCAGGTGCCTGAGCCCGCACGCCTCGGGATAGCTCGGACGGGCCGGAGGGTCCGGGAATGAGAATAACTCGACCTGGGTGCCGTCAGGCAGCCGAAGGTCCAGCTTGTACGAGTCCCGCTTGGCTCGATGGATTTCCGAGACGATCTCCAGCTCCAAGACCTCGGCGTAGAACCGCTTCGATTTCTCATAGTCGGAGCAGATGATGGCGACGTGATGCGTTCGGAGCAGTTTCATCACATGACCCTGGATATCTTGGATGGGATTCGGAGGCGTAGGCTCGAACTTACCTTGCCCCGGCGATTCGGTGACCGCTATCCTGCCCGGACTACGACGGGTGGAATCTTCGATGGGAACCGATCATGCCCGAATCTGCACGCAGGGACCAGATGGCCCGGCTGATCACCGGGTATTGGATCTCCCAGGCGGACTACGTCGCCGCCAAGCTCGGCATCGTCGACCGGCTGGGGGAAGGCCCGAAGCCGCCGAGGAGCACGCCGAGGCCACCGGCACCCATACCCGCTCCTTCTATAGGCTCCTGCGTGCGTTGGCGAGCGTCGGCATCTGCTCCGAGGCCGACGACGGCAAGTTCCATCTCACACCCCTGGCGGAAACCCTCCGCAGGACGTGCCGGGCTCGCAGCGGGCGATGGCCGTCATGATGGGCGAGGAGCATTATCACGCCTGGGGAGACCTGCTGGGGAGCGTTTGAACGGGCGGGACCGCCGTCGATCGGATCTACGCCAAGCCAATCTTCGAGTACCTTGGGGAACGGCCGAGCTGGCCAAGATTTTGGACGCCGCCTTGATCTCCATCCACGGGCCGGAAACGCAAGCGATGCTGGACGCCTACGACCTCTCGGGCATCGGCGTGGTGGCCGACGTCGGGGGCGGCAACGCTTCGAATCTGGTGGGCATCTTGCGGCGTTATCCCCGGATGCGAGGTCTCCGTTTCGATCTCCCCCATGTCGTCGAACGGGCCGAAGAAAACCTGCATGCCGCCGAATTGTCGGATCGGTGCCGGTTGGCCGGCGGCGACTTCTTCAAATCGATTCAGGTGGAGGCCGACGCCTACCTCCTGCGGCACATTATCCACGATTGGGACGACGAGCGGGCCGGACTGATCCTGCGGAAGCTCGGGCGGCCGATGCCGGAAGGGGCCAAGTTGCTGGTGGTCGAATACATCCTGCCGCCCGGCGACCGGCCCTCGTTCGGCAAGCTGCTGGACCTGAACATGCTACTGCTGCCGGGTGGCGTCGCTCGCACCGAGGAGGAATTCCGCCGCCTCTTCGAAGGGGCGGGTTTCAGACTGGCCCGGATCGTGCCCACGCAGGGCGATCTGAGCGTGGTCGAGGGACTGAGGGTGACGGAGTGATCGGCGGATCGGAGACGACCGGGAAGACCGTCGGCAGGTGGGTCTTCGCCGCCCTGTTCGTCCTGGCGGGCGTGGGCCACTTCGCCTTGACCGACTTCTTTGTGAGGATCATGCCACCGTACGTCCCCTATCCTCGGGCGATGGTCCTCTTGAGTGGCGTCATCGAGATCGTCCTGGGCGTCTTGCTCGTGATCCCCCGGACCTCACGGCTCGCCGCCTGGGGCCTGATCGCCCTCTTGGTCGCCGTCTTCCCGGCGAACGTCCACATGTACCTGCACGCCCGAGAATTCGCGCTGCCGCCGTTGCTCCTCCTGCTGCGATTGCCCATCCAGGGCTTGCTGATCTTCTGGGCATGGATCTATGTGAGGAGGGCCGCAGCCTAATCTCTGTCGAACTCGACGATCATTTACCGAGCAGTACGTAGAGTTCCGGGGTGCGACTCTCGATGATCGCAAACAGGCCCCCGACTGCGTGAAGGACGAAGTGGTCCGAGGCCCGGTGGGCGTCGAGGGCGGCCCGGTCATCGTACTGCTCGTAGAGGAAGAACTTCCTCGGATTGTCCGTCGAACGGTGGGCCAGATACATCCGGCATCCGGGCTCGGCCCGAGTCGCCTCGGTCAGCTTGCTGAAAAGTTCCATTGCTTCGTCCTCGTGGCCCGGTTTGACGAGGAAGGTCACGGCGAGGCAAATCATCGAGGTGTTCCTGAGGTCGGGGCGTGCCGTCATCGGATTTCGAGCGAGCGTCCCATCGTAGGGCCTCCGTGTTCCAGGTGCGAGCTGTTGACTCCGATGGCGGAATTGGACTGCGTAGAGATCCAATATCCGCCACTCGATGGCGAATAGCAGGTATGGTCCAATTGCGACAGGTCGTCGGAGTAACCGCATGAAAATCTACCAACTATCTCGCCCCTACCTTTGGCTCAGAGGAGGGACGAAAACCCTCGCCACGGCTGCTGCCGTGTTTCTCTACATCAGTGCCGTGACTCACCCGACCCCGCTGTCGACACGACTGGCGCTGCTGGCTGGACTGACGGCGTTCGGATACTTGATGTACGTCCGACAGCCACGAATGCCGTCCGAGATCATCTGGGGCGATGACGGCTCGATCGAGTTCCGTGGGCGGAAGGGGACGCAGCGACTCCACGTCGCCGACCTCCGCTCGATCGCACCCGGAACCGGTCGGATGACCGTGAGGGTGCGGCACAAGGGAGGCAGACTTCGGATGCCGAATCGGTTCCATGGCTTCTACGATTTCCTCGCTACGGTCAAGGCCCACAACCCCTCGGTCGCCATCAAAGGCTTCTGATCCTGCGAGTACGGTTCGCTCGCGGACGGTCGATGGTTGAAACCCGGCGTCGAAATCTGGACGAGGCTGCTGATCCAGGTGGACGAAGGTTGGCTGGAAGTGTTCAACGCACTGGACGAGAATGGGTACATCTTCCATGCGGCGAGGCCAGCCGGGAGCTTTGTTTCTTATATCGCTGCATCCTAGACCCGGCCTTGCAAGCCGGACACCCCCAGCCGTGCGGCGACCTCGGGCTCGACTATCGGGTAGGACGCCTCCTTTGGTGTGACCAGCCGATCGTAGGGGATCTTCGCATTCGCCCTCTGCTCCGTCACGAACTCGGAGATGTCCTCGATGCCGAGCAGCCATTCTCGTGCGTAACGGGCCAGGACATCGCCCCGCAGCCCGAGTTGGATCGCCCGCCGCTCGACGGGATTCCCCGAGGGCCCGTGGTCGGGGTCGAATTGCAGGCGCACGTCCGACCGGGCCGCGGCCTGCTTCCATGCCTCCTCGCTCCCGTAGACCCCGGGAGAGAACGAGGAGTGGACGGCGAGGCGAAGCATCTCGTCGAAGGCGTCACGCCGCAGCCGGATGGCGAACGTGACCTCATGGTCCGGCTTCGTCCCCCACCCCGAACGATACGTCATCCAGAGGAAGTTCGGCTTGATCCACGTCATCCGGCCCATGCGAAATTCGCCGCCGAAGACGCCGTGCCGGGCGGCGAAGTGGCCGATCGTCGGGCGGTAGGCCTGATAGACGACGACCGACTCGGCGTCGAATTGGGCGAGGATGTGTCGGCCCGATCCCGGCCAGCGGGAGTTCTGGTCGACGTACGGCTCGGTGATCAGGCTCATCCGACTACCTTTCGTTGCAACGGTTGCGAGATTCGATCACGTCGCCTCGCCGTGCCAATCTTCGACAGGTGGTCGGTGGGTCGGGTTCAGAGGATGGACCGAACGACGCCCCCATCGACCCGCAACGCCGCACCGTTGGTGGCCGAGGCCAAGGGGCTGCAAATGTAGATGATCATGTTCGCCACCTCATCCACCGTGGCGAACCGCTTGATCAGCGAACTCGGTCGTGCCGTCTGGAAGAACTCGGCCTCGACGACGGAGCGGTCCACGCCCCGCTGCCTCGCCAGGTCGGCGACGAAGGTCGCCACGCCCTCCGATTCGGTCGGACCGGGCAGCACCGAGTTGACCGTGATCCCCGTCCCGGCGACCGACTCGGCCACGCCGCGCGCGATCGCTAACTGGGCCGTCTTGGTCATGCCGTAGTGGATCATCTCGGCCGGGATCTGCACGGCGGACTCGCTTGAGACGAACACGATCCGACCCCAATTCCGGCTGCGCATTCCCGCCAAGTAGTGCCGGGTGAGTCGCACGCCACTCATCACATTGGTCTCGAAGAACCGGGTCCAGTCGGCGTCGGGGATCTCCTCGAACGGCTTCGGCTCGAAGATCCCCAGGTTGTTGACCAGGATGTCCACCTCGGGCAACTGGCGAACGAGATCGGCCACGCCCTCGGCCGTGGAGAGGTCGACGGCGATGCCCATGACCTCGGCCTGGCCGATCGTGGGATGCTCCCTGACCTGGTGAACGGCGTCCTCGACCCGCTTTGGTGTGCGGCCGTTGACGACGACCGAGGCCCCCTCCCGGAACAGCCCGATTGCCGTGGCCAGGCCGATCCCCGCAGTCGAGCCCGTGACCAACGCCCTCTTGCCGACGAGTTGCACGTCCATGAAGGGTCCTCGTGTCATGGTGGATCTTGGTGGATCACGATACGATACCGACGACCGCCCACGGACATGAAGCCCAGGACCCCGGCGAACGACTCACGATGTCCATCCCGACCGTCGCCTCGACCTCCGAGATCCGCTCTCGCTTTCCGGCCCTGAACCGCCTCCAAGGTGGGCATCCCGTCGCCTACTTCGACGGCCCTGGCGGCACGCAGGTGCCTGCTCCCGTGGTCGAGGCGATCGCCGACTACCTGACCCACCACAACGCCAACACCCACTGGTCCTTTCCCACCAGCCGGGAGACCGACAGGGCGATTGCCGACGCACGCCAGTGCCTCGCCGACTTCCTGGGTGCATCGCCCGACGAGGTCGCCTTCGGGGCCAACATGACGACCCTGACGTTCCACCTTGCCCGGTCTCTGGGGCGTGGCTATGGCCCCGGAGACGAGATCGTCGTCACAGAGTTGGACCACCACGCCAACGTCGATCCCTGGCGTGCCCTGGAGCGCGAGCGAGGAGTGACCATCCGGGTCGCCCGCATGATCCCGGAGACCGGGGAGACCGATCTCGATGACCTGGGGCGGCTGATCAACGGACGGACCAAGCTCGTCGCCATCGGGGCGGCGTCCAACGCCCTGGGAACGGTCAGCGACGTGGCCGGGGCCGCACGACTGGCCCACGAAGCGGGGGCACTCGTCCTCGTCGATGCGGTCCACTACGCACCGCACCGACTGGTTGATGTCGAGGCCCTGGGCTGCGACTTCCTGGCCTGCTCGGCGTACAAGTTCTACGGGCCGCACGTCGGCGTCCTCTACGGCAGGCGACACCTCCTGGAGTCGCTCGACGTGCCGAAGCTGAAGCCCTCGCCCGACACCGCCCCGGAGCGGCTGGAGACCGGGACGCAGAACCACGAGGGGATCGTCGGTGCGGCGGCGGCGGTCGAGTTCCTCGCCTCGCTGGCCGAGGGGCCGACCCGCAGGGCGAGGCTCCAGACCGCCTTCGACGAGCTGCATCGCCGGAGCCAGTCATTGATCGACCGGCTCTGGGAGGGGCTTGCCGACATCACGGGGGTCCGGGCGTATGGTCCGCCGCCATCCCGGCCCAGGACGCCGACCGTGTCGTTCGTTGTCGAGGGCTTGCCCTCGGAAGAGGTCGCCCGCCGCCTGTCCGACCGGGGCCTCTTCGTCTCGCACGGCGACTTCTATGCAACGACGGCGATCGAACGCCTGGGCCACGCTCGGGAGGGCCTGGTGCGGATCGGCTGCGCCTGCTACACCACCGAGGACGAGATCGAGCGACTCCTCGAAGGCATCCGGCACGTTGTTCGTGGTTAATCGATCGGGCCGTCCCAGGCGGATCATCAAGTTCGTCGGTCGCAGGATCGGATCATGCCCAACTTCATCTGCAACACCTGCGGCACCCAGCACGCCGAGACCCCGGCCCCTCCCGTCCGCTGCGACATCTGCGAGGACGAGCGGCAGTACGTCGGCTGGGGCGGCCAGGAGTGGAGCACGCTCGACCGATTGCGGGCTGGTCACATGAACCAGATCCGTGACGAGGAGCCGCGCCTGACGGGCATCGGCACGACGCCCAGGTTCGCCATCGGCCAACGAGCCCTCCTCGTGCGCTCCCTCGGCGGCAACGTCCTGTGGGACTGCACCTCGCTGATCGACGAGGCCACGGTCGAGGCGGTCCGGGCTGTGGGAGGGCTGGCCGCCATCGCGATCTCGCACCCACACTACTACTCTGCGATGGTCGAGTGGAGCCGGGCCTTCGGGGGCGTGCCGATCCACCTCCATGCCGCCGACCGCCGCTGGGTCATGCGGCCCGACCCGGCGATCGAGTTCTGGGAGGGCGATACCCGGACGCTGCACGACGGGCTGATGCTGATCCGCTGCGGAGGACACTTCGAGGGCGGGACGGTCCTGCACTGGCCCTGCGGGGCCGATGGGAAGGGCGTCCTGCTGACCGGGGACATCCTCCAGGTCGCCATGGACCGCCGCCACGTCGGCTTCATGTACAGCTACCCCAATTACATCCCCCTCCCAGCCCCGGAGATCCACCGCATCACCTCTGCCATCGAGCCGTTCGCCTTCGATCGGATCTACGGGTTCATGTTCGACCTGGCGATCTGGGGGGATGCCAAGGCGGCGGTGCGGCGATCCTCGGACCGCTACCTGCGGGCGATCGGGGCGGGAGCATGACGGCCGTGAATCGGCGACGTAACCGTAACCATGTCCAGTGGCTCGGCTTGATCGCCCTCACCGTCGCCCTGGGGCTCGGCTCGCGCCGCTTCGGCCCTTACCTGCCGAGCGTCGTGGCGGACTACGCCGGGGACATCCTCTGGGCACTGGCGGCATTCCTCGGCATCGGCCTGATCTTGCCGAGGGCCTCGACGTGGAAGGTCGCCTTCCTGGCGATGGCGTTCTCGGTGATGATCGAGGTGGGGCAGTTGTACCACGCCCCCTGGATCGACTCGATCCGCCGCACGACGCTCGGCGGCCTGATCCTGGGATTCTACTTCGTTTGGAGCGACCTGGCCTGCTACGCTGCGGGGGTCGGCCTGGGTATCGGGATCGAACGGGCCGCCCCGCACGGCCGGTCCGCAAAGGGGACGTGACGCTAATGCACTCGATCCTTGCCGCCCTGGCCTTGCTGGCGATGCCCGCCGACGACGGGCTGAAGGTAGCCGGACCGTTCGCACAGCGGGGCTACTACATCACGTTCATGAGGATGCCGACCTACGACCTCGCCGACTGGAAGCGGATCGTGGACGGCATCCGCGACGACGGCGGCAACACGCTCCTGCTCTGGGTCGGTGGGGCGTTCCGCTCGAAGACCTATCCGATCACCTGGAAGTACAACGCCGAACACGAGAATGTCCGCAAGGACTTCGTGCGTGACCTGATCGCTCACGCCCACACGAGGGGCATCAGGGTGCTGCTCGGATTCACGCCGTTCGGCTACGACGGCGTGAACCAGTATCCCCTCGAACACCCGGAACTGAAGGCGGTCGGCAAGGACGGCAAGCCGGTCGCTCCGTTCGGCATCGGCTGCTGGGGCTACAACCTCTGCCCGTCGAGGCCCGAATCGCAACGGTTCATGCTGGAGTACGTCCGGGAGATGGCCTTCGACTTCTACCCGGATGCGGACGGCCTGCTGATCGAGTCGTCGGACTACGCCATCTGCCACTGCAAGGACTGCGGCGAACGCTTCTTCGAGAAGGAGTTCGAGTTCGTCGAGCGGATCTCGGGAGAGGTCTGGGCGAGAAAGCCCGAGGCGACGATCGTGGTCTTCCCGCACTACTTCAGCGGGGCCGAGGTGCCGGGCTTCGGCGTCAAGGCGGCGAAGCTGCCCTTCGATCCCCGCTGGTCGCTCGTGTTCACGCCGCACAGTTCCAGCCCCGAGCCCGACCTGATCAAGAAGGCCCGGAGCAGCCTGTGGTGGGACGACTCGCCCGCCCTGCGTCGGCCCGAGGAGATCCGGGCGGGAGCCAGGCGGGCGAGGGAGTTGGGCGTCTCGGGCTACGTCCCGTCGCTGGAGGCGTTCACCTTCGTCGCCACCGAGGCCGAGGAGGGGCAGGCGTGGTTGAAGGGAAAGCGTCAAGTGCCCCTGGGATTCGGGTGGCTAGAGCCCGGAGACCCGCCCTACGACGAGTTGCCGATGCGGGTCAACCGGGTCGCCTACCGGGAGTTCAGCCGCAACCCCGACCTGGCGTTCGAGGCGTTCAAGCTGATTCTGGGACGTGACCTGTTCGGAGTGGCCTCGACATCACCGGCTGTCGATGACGCGCTCGAACTTCAGGCCGGCTTCAACTTCGAACGGACTTGGTGCCAGCCGTCGCCGCTCGTCAGCCCCGAGCGGGTCCGGGCGATGAAGGGTCGGGGCGAACTGACACCGAAGAAGCGGGCCGAGTACCGGGCTGTACTGGACAGGTTGAGAGCGATCGAGCGGCGGCATCGGGAGCCAAAGGTGGAGGGAGAAAAAGAGCTTCGCCGGGCCGCTGGATGGATGTTCGACCAGTGGGGAGGCGAGAACGGGAAGCTGCTCGACCCGGCCCCTTGATTTCACCCATTCGACGCTCCGGGCGTCATGATCCGAGATGCCGATCCTCCAGGGGGCTGAACGATGCTGGAAAGCTATGGAACGACGCGCCCAGGCCGGTCGGCCCTCGCCGTGGCCCTGACCCTGATCGCCACCGGTCTCCTCGGTACGAGCCGAACCACCTCGGCGTCCGGGGCCGGGGCCGACCCGCCCCAGAAGCGTCGTCCCAGCGTCCTGATGATCCTGCCCGATCAGATGCGGGGCCAGGCCCTCGGCTGCATGGGCAATCCCGACGTTCGCACGCCGAACCTCGACCGGCTCGCCTCCCAGGGCCTCCTGTTCCGAAACGCCCTCGCCAACACGCCGGTCTGCTGCCCGGCGAGGGCCAATCTCCTCACCGGCAAGTATGCCCACCGCAATGGGATGATCGCCAACGACCTGCGACTGCGGGAGTCGGAGCGGACGATCGCCGAGATCCTGGCCGAGAAGGGCTACCGCACGGGCTTCGTCGGCAAGTGGCACCTCGACGGCGGCCCGAGGCTCCCCGGATTCATCCCGCCCGGACCCCGCCGGCAGGGCTTCGCCTACTGGGCGGCCAACGAGTGCGACCACCGTCACTTCCGGCCGACCTACTTCCGGGACACGGACCAACCTATCACCGAGGAGCGGTTCGAGCCCGAGGTCTGGACCGACCGGGCCGTCGAGTTCCTGAGGCTGGCCGGGGATGATCCGTTCTTTCTGGTGGTCTCGATGGGGCCGCCGCACGACCCTTACGGAGCCCCCGAGAAGTCCATGAAGCTCTACGACCCGGCGAAGCTCACGATGCGGCCCAACTGGGTCGAAGGGGTGTCCGGTGCGGGTCGCAAGGAACTGGCCGCCTACTATGCGGCAATCACCGCCGTCGATGAGCAGGTGGGTCGGCTACTGAAAACCTTGGACGACACAGGACGGGCCGAGGACACGATCGTCATCGTGACTTCCGACCACGGCGACATGCTGGGCTCGCACGGGCAGCGGTTGAAACGCAAGCCGTTCGAGGAGTCGATCCGGGTGCCGGGGATCATCCGCTACCCGGCCAAGGTCAAGCCTGGACGAACGACGGAGGCGTTGCTGACCCATGTGGACGTGGCCCCGACCCTGCTCTCGCTTTGTGGCCTGCCGGTGCCGAGCGAAATGCAGGGTAGGGACCTCTCGGGGGTGGTGCTCGGGACGACCGACCGGGGTCCTGACTCGGCCTTCTTCCAGATTTTCGTGCCGTTTGCCGGAGACACCACGCCCCGCCCGTGGCGGGGGGTGCGAACGGATCGCTACATGTATGCCCGGACCCAGGAGGGGCCGTGGCTGCTCTTCGACCTGAAGGCCGACCCCTACGAGTTGAAAAACCTGGCCAAGGACAGCGCTCACACGGTCGTCAGGGACCGGATGGAGGCGATGCTCGTGGAATGGATGAAGCGGACCGGGGACTCGTGGGCAAACGACTCGATGGCGTCCGTGGAGGACAATGGCCGTCTCTATCGATTCCGGGCGTTCTATTCGATCCGTGAGTATCTGGACTGGGCGAAGAAGAACCCGGAGGTTGCCCCGAAGGATTGATCCGACCGACACACGCGGGGTCAGGTCAAAGCCGCCCGCAAGCTCTCGGTATGGATGGACCAAAGTTGGGGGCAGCCGGCCCCCATAAAGTCTCTCAAATGCGATGGACCTGATTTCGGGGTTACACGCAGAGGCCGAGCTTGCCGCAGCTCGGATCGACGAATGACTGCGTGGCGACGGTCCCGACCCCGGCCCCGGCCCATGGCACGAGCGGCCCGATGGCGATCCAGTGCGATTGCACGGCCACGCTGATACCCCCGGTCTTCGGGTCTCGGGCGACGATCGTGTACGTGTGGAACGGCCGGGTCGCGCGGCGGGGCGACGGCGCTCCGACAGTCGATGGGCGGGTGAGGCACAGGCCGAGCAAGACGAGGGCGAGGACGGGTAGGCGTGGCATGCGGGCCTCGATTCGAGGGTACGGGTCCGGGGCGTGGCTGGTCGCCCGACCGCCTCATGGTAAGCGGCACCGAGCGGACTCGGGACGCGGGGTTCTCGGCCGCGCCCCCGCGGGCCTAATGATCGAGCGACGGCACTGCGACTACAATCGGGTCGGAGAATCGCCCTCTGTCTCCTGCCGGAACAAGCCGTGACTTCGCCCCAGATCGAACTCCTCCGATCCCGCCTGGCCCTGCTGCGGGACTCCCTGCTGGCTCACCCGATCTATGACCGGATTGACGGCATTGAGTCCCTGCGGCCCTTCATGGAGTCCCACGTCTTCGCCGTCGGGGACTTCATGTCGTGGCTGAAGGCGTTGCAGCGGCGGCTTTGCTGCGTGGACGTGCCCTGGACACCCCCGTCAAACCCGGCCGCCTGCCGCCTCGTCATGGGCGAGGAATCCAACGAGGACGACGAGGGGAACGCCGCTAGGTTCTGTTTGGCGGCTCCTAAGTTGTTAGCATGTCGGCCATTCAGGGAGGCCGCCATGACGCGACGCTACGAGATGACGGACGAGGGGTTCGCGCTGATCGAGGGCCTCCTGCCGCCGACCGGCCGGCCCGGCGGCCGGTGGAAC
>JAQGHR010000108.1 GCA_028291545.1 Planctomycetota bacterium
GCGGGTCTGGGCGTCCATGGATGGCTCCTCTTGGCGACCGGGATCTTTGCCCGGTTTGCCAGAGGAACCGCGACGATGCTATCCCCTCGCGTCAAACCCGCCCACGGGGGGTGCGGAATGTGAGTAATTAGCTTAATGCCATTCGGGATTATCTCCGGCTAACCGGGCGACTCCTCGGCACTCGCCTGAGCACGACGGCGACCAGCCAGGCGGTCGCCCCGCCGAGCGTGGCGTAGGCCGCGGTCTCGATGGCCGTACAGCTCGCGAAGAAGGCGGGCTGGTCCTGGAGCGACAGGTTCCCGGGCAAGAGGCGGTAGACCAGCCGGCTCGTCGCCATCAGGGTGGGGCTGCCCTCGCGTGAGAGCCATGCCAGGGCGAGATAGGCGAAGCCGAACGTCGCGAAGCCGATGCAGAAGGAACGCCGCGTTCCCCGGCCCAGGACGGCCGAGACGGACGCGGCGACGAGGAGGCACACCATCGTCGCCTGGAGGAAGTTCGCCGCGAGCGTCGAGGGATGGAGCACCGCGGCCAGGGCGAACGCCGCGTAGAAGCACGCGACCATCAGGCCCCGGAGCGAGAACCGGGGCCGCGATGGCGTGCGGAGCGGGGGTGGGGGCGTGTCGCCTGTCATCGCTCAGCCCGGGTGGGTTCCTGTCGGGCGGGTTCCCCTCATGTTACCATCGATCGGCTCCGTCAACGTCCGGGACTGCGCCTCCCCGGGCGGCCCCCGAGCATGAAAGGCCCCCGCATGACCCGGCATCACCGCCCCCGTGGCTTCACGCTCATCGAGCTGCTCGTCGTCATCGCGATCATCGGGGTGCTCGTCGCCCTGCTCCTGCCTGCCGTGCAGGCGGCTCGCGAAGCGGCCCGGCGGGCTCAATGCTCGACCAACTTGAAGCAGATCGGCCTCGCATTCCACAACTACCACGGCACGCACAACGTCCTGCCCTCGGGCTACGTCTACCAGAAGGGATACGCCGCGGGGGGCTTCGGATGGGCATCGATGATCCTCCCCCACATGGAGCAGGCGCCCCTGTTCGCCTCCGTCAATTTCAGCCTCCCGGCCTGGTCGGCGGCGAACTCGACGGCTTGCGTCACGATGGTCCATTCCTATCAATGCCCGACCGACTACACCGCGACCACGGGGGTCCTGGAGCGTGACGGCTTCCGCTACGCCCGGTCGAGCTACGTCGCCTGCTTCGGCCCGGCCGACATGGACGCGACCCCCGAGGACGACAAGGGGATGTTCAGCCGGAACAGCCGCACGCGGTTCGCCGACGCCCTCGACGGCCTCTCACAGACGCTGGTCGCCGGCGAGCGGACCAACGCCGTGTACCTGACCGTCGTCGGGTCGTCGAACCACTTCGACCTGGAGACGGTCTGGCCGGGCGCCATCAAGGAAGAGCCGACCGACGACCACGGCCACACGACGATGTTCCAGTCGATCTACCTCATCAACAACCCGAACTTCGACGACCTGAACTCGATGAGCTACCACCCGGCCGGGTCCAATTACCTGTTCGGGGACGGCTCGGTGAAGTTCCTTAAGCTCTCCATCAACATCGGAATCTACCAGGCCCTGGGCACCCGGGCCGGCGGCGAGATCGTCGGTTCGGATCAATTCTGAACCGGGTCTCGGAGCGTACCCGTTGCGTCGGGGGCCGGCGATTCCTAGATGGTTAATCCTAATAAATTCGTCTTGAATGCGGGACCGTCTGGCCGGATGATGTGAGGGCAGCCACGGACCGGGCCTCCTCGCCCCATCACCTCGATGGACTCCGACCGATGGAACACCTCGCCCGACGCCGCGGGTTCACGCTGATCGAGCTTCTCGTCGTGATCGCGATCATCGGCGTCCTGATCGCCCTCCTGCTCCCGGCCGTGCAGGCGGCACGTGAGGCGGCGCATTCAATGCACGAACAATCTCAAGCAAATCGGCCTGGCCCTGCACAACTACGAGTCGGCCCTCGGCATGCTCCCCCCGGCGGGCTGCTTCCGGGTGGGCGAGGCGATGACCTCGTACTCCGTCCAGGCCCGGCTCCTGCCGTATATGGAGCAGACGAACCTCCACAACGCCCTGAATTACGAGATCCCGTTCTCGGTCCA
Organism: Planctomycetota bacterium; assembly: GCA_028291545.1. GTDB lineage: Bacteria > Planctomycetota > Planctomycetia > Isosphaerales > Isosphaeraceae > JAQGHR01. The sequence continues at coordinate 2,107 of JAQGHR010000108.1, forward strand.
GGGGACCGTCGCCCAGATGCGGGTCTCGACGCTCCTGTGCCCGAGCAAGGCGCGGGACCGCCCCAAGGTCGGGCCGACCATCACCCACTATCCGCTCAATTACGGCATCTCCATCGGGACGTGGCTCGTCTGGGACCCGAACACCCGGCAATGGGGGGACGGGGCCTTCGGCATCAACGCGAGCAACCGCCTGGCCGACATCACCGATGGCCTGAGCAACACCCTTTCCTTCGCCGAGGTCAAGGCGTACCAGCCCGCCTTGCATGACGGGGGCCAGCCGACCGGCCCCGGCGTGCCGCCTCCGAGTACCCCGAATGAGCTGGCGGCCTACGGCGGGACGTCCTCCCTCGACTGGAGCCACACCGAGTGGGTCAGCGGTCACATCCTCCATTCGGGCATGACCACGGGGTTCCCGCCCAACACGGTCATCCGCTACGCGGACTCGGGCACCCCGTACGACATCGACTTCACCGCCAGCCGCCTGGGGACCTCGACCACGCGGCAGACGTACGTGGTGGTCACGTCGCGGAGCTACCACACCGGGGGCCTGAATGCCCTGATGCTCGACGGTTCGGTCCGGTTCGTGAAGAATAGCGTGTCGCGGGCGGCCTGGCGTGGCCTGGGGACGCGATCCGGTGGCGAAATCGTCGGTTCCGACAACTTCTAGACGGGTCTCCGACTCGATGAGAGCGACTCGGTGACGACCAAAACGAGACGAGCGCTCGGGGCCACCCACTGGGGCGGCCCGTTCCTCCTCGGCGTCCTCCTGGTCTCGCTCGCGGCCAATCGGCAAGAGCGGACGCCCGCTGAGAAAGTCCCGGCCAACAGTGCGGACAAGGCCCCGGAGAAGCTTCAAATCCGTGGGATTGAGAACACGTTTCGCCTGAGCCCACGGCTCTATAGTGGCGGCGACCCGCGTGGGGTAGAAGCCCTGACGGCCTTGAAGGACCTGGGAATCAAGACCATCATCAGCGTCGACGGGGCGACACCCGATGTCGAGACCGCCCGCAAGCTCGGCATCCGTTACGTCCACTTGCCAATCGGCTATGACGGGGTGCCTCGCGAACAGGCCGTGCGGCTCGTGAAGGCGGTGAAGACCCTGCCAGGCCCCGTGTACGTCCATTGCCACCACGGTAAGCATCGCGGCCCCGCGGCCGCGGCCGTCTGCGGCATCGCGACCGAAGGATGGAGCAAGCAGCAAGCCGTTTCCTGGATGGAACGGGCGGGCACCTCGCCCGATTACCGGGGACTCTACGCATCAGCCCGAGAGTTCAGCCGGCCCTCGGCCGATGAGATGAAGCAAGCCGGTAAAGAGTTGCCGGAGCGGGCGAAGGTGCCCGACCTGGTCGGGACGATGGTCCAGGTCGATGAGCGATGGGATCGTCTGAAGGCCGTCCAGAAGGCCGGGTTCACGGCCCCGGCCGACCAGCCCGACATCGACCCGACGCATGAGGCGCTGCAACTGGCCGAGCAGTTCCGGGAGGCATCGAGACTTGCCGAGGTCCGGGCCAAGGGGGAGGACTTCTCACGGAAGCTGGGAGCCGTCGAGCGACAGGCGGCCGACTTGCAGGAGGCGCTGCGAGGATATGCCAAGGTGCCCTCGTCGGAATCGCGGAAGGGCCTTGAGGCGGCCTTCATCGCGGTGGGGAGAAGTTGTTCGGGATGCCATGCCCGGTATCGAAACAACTGACCGCGCCGACGATCCTTGTTGCGAGGATTGTACGGACGCCCCTCCATCTCGGGGAGAGCGCCGAGGCCCCGAGTGGACGAATGCCTAATCATCGGGGCGCGATCCAGGAAGGATCGGCCCATCGGTCCGGATGATCAGGAGCAGAGCATGGCCCATCGCCCGCGTCACGCCACCTGCCCGGCCCTGGAGCGCGTCGAGCCGCGGAGCCTGATGAGCGTCTCGGCCATCCCCTACTCCGGGCCGGCCGCGATCCGCTCCCCGCCCCCGTCCGGGAGCATCAGGTCGAGGATGGCGTAATCTGGGCGCGCGTCGAGCGCCGCCAGGGCCCCGTGGACATCGGCGGCCTCGTCGATCGCCCAGCCCTTGCGGGCCACGAGCCGGGCCAGGACGCGGCGCGTCGGCAGATGATCATCGACGATAAGGATTCGTGGCACCATCGCCCCCTGCCTTCTCGGTCTTGTGGGGGGATTGTCGGATATTTGAAGAGCGGCGGGCAAGGGCCTCGCGGCAAAATTGGCGCACGAAGAAACCCGGCCTGTCACTCCTCGACTCTACACCAATCTGGGCCGCACCCATATGATGAGCGGAAGCCGGTCATCGCATCTTACATAGTCGGCGGGAGATTTCCGTGAACCCGTACCGAGAGAGCCGCCGGGCCGCATTGTGGGGAATTGGCGTCAGCCTGGCCCTGGGCGCCGTGAAGCTGATCGGCGGCCTGCTCGGTCACTCTTTGGCCCTGAAATCCGACGCGGTGCATTCGCTGGTCGACGCCGCCATCTCGGCGGCGTTGCTGGCCGCCCTCGTGGTGGCCCAGCGGCCCGCCGACCGCGAGCATCCCTACGGCCACGGCCGGTTGGAAGCGATCGCCGGGGCCGGCGTTGCCCTGGTCCTGCTCGCCCTCGCCGCCGCGATCGCCTACGAATCGCTCTCGACCATCGCCGTCCGTCACGCCCCGCCGGCCGCATTCACCATGCTCATCGCCGGCGGCGGTGCGTTCTTCCAGGAGTTGCTCTACCGCTATGTGAGCCGTGTTGCCCGCCGCACAGGCTCGACGGCGTTGCTGGCGACCGCCTGGGATTACCGCCTCGACGCCCTGGGCGGCATCGGCGTGCTGATCGGCGTGGCGATGGCGAAATGGGCCGGCTGGCCCTGGGCCGATCACGTCGCGGCCGTCCTGATCGCCGGCACGGTCCTCTGGATCGGTGGCGGGCTGCTCTGGGAGAACGTCCAGTCGCTGATCGACCGTCAGGCGGACCCGGAACTCCTCCGGCGCGTCCGGGCGGAGACGGCGGCGGTGCCCGGGGTGCTGGCGGTCGAGAAGCTGCGGGTGCGGCGGATGGGGATCGAGTATGTCGTCGAGATCCACATCGAAGTGGACGAAACGATCAGCGTCCGCGGCGGCCACGACATCGCCCATGCCGTCAAGGACCGCCTCATGGGCCGCATCCCGTCGATCAGCGACGTGGTCGTGCATGTCGAGCCGTCAGGCGGGGCGACGATCCCGACGTGGACCGAAGCGAAATCGCCCGGCGTGGCCGAGGGCCATCCGGGTGTTCGGGAATCGTCCTGACGTGGCTGCGGCTCAACGGCCGCCGTGATCGCCTATCGCCCAAGCGTCGTGATCGGGCGCACGAAAGACCGCCGGCCGCAACCCACGTAGGTCACAGCCGGCGGCAGAGGGCAGTACCACAAAGCAAGGGTGGATCGGCGGAATTGTAGGGCTCGACCTCGGCCGAGGCTACCTGGCCCCTGCCCTGTTGATCGACTCATGCGAGCCGGACGGCCGGGACGATAAGGGACGGTAGTCATGCACGGTGCATGGCGACTCGCCGTCTTGCCGCATGGAGGCGACCTTGCCCCCCGTCGTGACGCTCCTGAACCAGAAAGGCGGCGTGGGCAAGTCCAGCACTTGCCACCACCTCGCCGGGACGCTCGCCCTTATGGGCCGCCGGGTCCTGCTCATCGACAACGACCCGCAATCATCGCTCACCCAGGGCCTCTGGGGTCCGACTCATGCACGGTGCATCGACCCGGCCGAGACGGTAGCGGCGATCTATCGCGGGGAGGAGCCATTCCCCGATCAGGTCATCCGACCCTCCGGTGTCCCCGGGGTGGATCTGCTTGCGGGCTCCCGCGCGGCCAATGACTTCAATCTACCCAGGCCCCAGGACCAGCCCTACGAGGCGCAAACCTGCCTCCGCGAATTCCTCAGCGGGGTCGACGGCTACGATATCACGCTGATCGACTGCCCCCCGAATCTCTGCTTGTGCTCATGGGCCGCGCTGGTAGCCAGCACACATCTGGTCGTGCCGCTCCAGGCCGAAGACTACGGCGCGCAGGGCATCATGGACGTTCAGGATTCCGTCGCGATGGTCCAGGCCGGGCCGAATCCGGATCTCGCCTTGCTCGGATATCTGATCACGATGTTCGCCCCACGTAAGACGGTACATCGGCTGTATGAGCAACAGCTCCGCGACCTGTACGGGTCCGACGTGCTGGCGACCATGATCCCGCACGCGGCCGAGTATCCCGAGGCCATCGCCTACCGCAAGCCGATCGTCAACCACAAGCCCAAGGGGGCCGCGGCGAAGGCGGTCCGGGCGCTGGCCGACGAACTGCTCTCTCGGCTGTCCGATGCACCGTGCATGAAACGTGAGGTGGCATGATGGGAAAGCTCGACGACATGAGGCGAGAGGCCGGCGCGAACGTCGGTGAGTCGATGGGGGCGAACCGCCAGGCCGGGCCCGCCATGCACGGTGCATCGCCGGGGGCCGGAGTGCCAGCCCGGCTCAAAGGCATCGTCAAGAGCCGCGACGCGGCCGAGGTGTCCGTGGGCCGGATCATCCCCGATCCCGACCAGCCCCGGGAAGAGTTCGAGCCGGAGGCCCTCGCCCGGCTGGCGGAGTCGCTCCGATCCAAGGGCCAGCTCCAGCCGATCCGGGTCCGGTGGGACGAGGCGGCCGATCGGTACGTGATCCTCTGCGGCGAACGGCGATGGAGGGCCGCGACGATGGCCGGTCTGGCGACCCTCTCTTGCGTGATCTCCGATCGCCCCATGACCTCCGGCGAACGCCTGGCGGTCCAACTGGTCGAGAACGCGCTCCGCGAGGACCTCCGGCCCATCGAGCAAGCCAGGGCCTACCGCGCCTTGATCGACCTGAATGGCTGGACGGTGACAGACGCCTCGCGAGAGCTGGCGGTCCACCAATCGGGCATCAGTCGGGCACTCGCCCTGCTCGATCTCCCGGCCGAGGTTCAGGACATGGTGGAGCAGGGAGGATTATCCCCCGCGACGGCCTACGAAGTGTCGAAGCTCCCAGAGGCCGAGGATCGGGCGTTCGTCGCTCAGGCGGCCGTCGAGCAGAGGTTGACCCGGGGCGAGGTTGGCGACTTGGTCAAGGCGGTCCGGGCGAAGCGTCCCGCGCCGACCCCGCGCGCCGAGCCGGTGACCCTCGACTTGGGCGACGGCACCGTGACGGTGAAATGGCGGAAGGGCTCGACGGCGACGCTCGCCCAGTTGCTTCGCAAGGCGCTCAAGTCCATCCAGGACCGGGAGCGATCCGAGGAACGGGCCGCGTGAGCCATGCACGGTGCATAGACCCGGCCCGTCCTGGCATTCCCGCCAACCCCGGGCGATGATGGCCGAGGGCCGGAAAGCAGGGGGGGCATGTTCATGAAATGGCCGAGGGCACAGATCTCGACGCTGATGCTTGTGGTGGCCATCGCCGCGCTGGTCGTGGCGTTGGTCCGGGAGCGGCGACACGCGGCGGAATTGGAGACGGCTCTCCGGCGGGGCGGCTCCTACTTCGGCATGCTCGGGGACTGACCGCGATGCCCCGATTCCGATTCACCGTGCGGCGGATGATGGTCGTGGTGGCGATCGTGGCGGCGTGCCTGGGTTGGATCGTCGAACGTCACGCCCGTTTTCGCCGGCTCTCGGCCTCTCACATGTCGCAGGCCATTGAGGCGAGCGGCCCCGACGACCCGTTCCACATCGCGCTCAAGATCCCGTCGCCCGAGGAAGAATGGCGGATAGGACTAGCGGCGAAGTACGCCCGCGCCGCCCGCTATCCCTGGCTCCCCGTCGAGCCCGATCCGCCCGAGCCGAAGTGAGGGGAGGAACGGGCCCGCTGCGGCGCGAGGTTATGGGACATCCCGGACACCGGGCGGTTCGAAGAGCCAGGTCGCGACGAGTCCGGACAATACTCCAAACACCACGCCCATCTGCGAGCCCTCGACCAACCTCCGGGCGTCGTAGATGGTCGACAAGCCGAATCCACCCCACATCACGAACGCCAAGTTGCACCAACCGAACAGGGCGTACCCTCGAAACAGTCGTCGCCACCCCGGGCGCCCGAAGAATGCTCCCAGGGAGGCGGTCGAGAGGAGGGCGAGATAAGCCGCGAGATACAGCCTGGCATTGGGATTCGGGGCGGGCTGCCAGAAGTAGCGGTACGCGGCCATGGCGACGCCAGCGGATAAGACGACGAGCAGGAGATCGGAGAGTTTCCAGCGCGGCCCATTCATGAAGGAGGACTCCTCACGGTCCGACGATGAACCGCTCGCGGCATGGCGACTAACCTGAAGTAGACGCCCGAAATGACGTATTGTCTTACGACATGGCGGCAGCGAGCCTATCGACGGCCCGGCGGCATGGCCAGGAGATTCGCGTGACGATCCATGGAATCCCCAGGCCGGACCGGCGATCATGACGTGGGGCGGGAAAGCGACTCGGACGCATCCCGCGCTAAATCGCCCGAGCCGCAGTCACCTCGATGTCACGCTTTCCGTCATTCGATCCCCAACACCGCCCGCCCCAGGCGGCTCGGCTCGACTTCTAGACGTTGCATCAGAAACATATCTTCCCGCGAACGTCGCAGATATCGTACCCGTTCGCCGAGTCCTCATAGATCGTATGCAAGGGGAGGGTCGCCCCGCTACGGATCGCGAACCGGCCGTGACGCGCGTTGAACTCTCGCTTGAGCGTCGCCAATGCTTCGGTCCGGTCGCTCACCGATTCAAACAACCCCAATTGCGCCCCGACTACGGGGACAACCGCTCGGCGAAGATGTGCATGCGGGTGGCCGTCGCCCTCGGAATCCAGGCCATCCGCAAGCAGGCTCGACCGGCGTCCAGCAGCGTATCGAATCGGTCGCTCGGGGATTCCAGGCTCGACCGACCCTCGCCCGCACGACCGTCCTTGTAAGCGACCCGGACCGCCAGCCGTCCGGCTTTCACCTCATGGAATTCCAGCTCTTCGATCAGCCTTTCCAGGTTGCGGACCAGCCACGCATAAATCACGGCCGGATCGCTCGTGGAATCGCCGAAGCTCCCGGCCCGCGAGAGGATCTTGTGGAGCGGTCGGCCCGCATGGAGCGGCATCACGGACTCACCCCGCAATTCCCACCACAACGCCTCCCCGGTCGCGGTCAGCAATTCTCTCACGAGACGCCGGTCGGCTTGAGCACCGCATCATGACCAGGGCGACGCGGATGCCCGTCATGATCGGCGAGCGGATCTAAGGTCGCTTGCCGAGCGACGGTCGATGCGGGACGATGACCCGGTCTGCCCCATTTCCGTAGAGGCCCTCCGATGCGCCGCCCGATCCTCTCCGCCCTGGTCGTGCAGAAAACCGGCGTAAGCCGCGATCCTATCCAAACAGGTCCAGGATCGGCTCGCCCGTGGTGATGGGACGGGTGAAGCCGTCCTTTCCCAGACGAAGGTCGAGCGGGACGCCCAGGGCGTGGTAGATCGTGGCGCCGAGGTCTTGCGGGCGCACGGGCCTGTCCTTGACGTAGGCCCCGATCTTGTCGGACTCTCCGTAGACCAAGCCGCCGCGAATGCCGCAGCCGGCGAGGATCGCGGGATAGCACGACGGCCAGTGCTGACGCCCGGGGAACTCGCCCGGAATGATGCGCGGGGTGCGTCCAAACTCGCCGCAGACGACGACCAGGGTTCGCTCCAGCAGGCCGCGATCCTTGAGATCGACCAGCAACGCGGACAGCGCCTCATCGAGACGAGGCAAGCACCAGCCCATGCCATAGGAACCGTTGCCAAAGGCGTTCCCCATGCCCATGTTGCTGCCGTGCATGTCCCAACTGGAACTGGGCGGGCCGCTCAGTTTTTCGTTCGGAGATGGTCCCGTCCAGCCATTGACGGTGACAAATCCCACTCCCGCCTCCACGAGCCGGCGCGCCAGCAGCAGGTTCTGTCCCAGGGGATGCATGCCGTAACGCTCGCGCACGGCCGCGGGCTCTCGCTCCACCTCGAACGGCTCACGCACGCCCGTTCCGCTCGCCATCTCGAAGGCCCGGCCGTGCAAGTCCTGCCAATCTTTCGAGGTTCGACCTCCGTCGGTGGCGCTCGCGGCAGGATTCAGGGCATCCATCAAGCGGCGGCGATCCAGCAAACGCTCGGGCGGGACCGCGGGAAGCAGCTCGTCGGGGGCTTTGAAGCCAGGCATCGCCGGATGATTCGCCGCCGAGCCGACGAACAGCGGGGCATGCTTCAAGCCCAGGTGGCCCCCGTTGCCGATATTCACGGCGCAGAAGACGGGATCGCCCACGCACTTGATCAGCCACACGTACGGCGCCACGGTGCGCTGCGTGGGTCGAACCTTGGACAGGATCGAACCAATGTACGGCGCGTCAGCCGGCGCATCCGCCTGACCGCTCAGGCAGTGGTGCATGGCGTCGAAGTGGTTGCTGATGTTTCCGACATGCGTCATCGACCGGATCAGGCTGAAATGTTGGGTCAACGTGGCCAGGCGCGTATGAAGCTCGCTGATGCGCATCCCGGGGACCGAGGTGGCGATGGGCTTGTAGGGGCCGCGAATTTCCGCGGGTGCCTCGGGCTTCAGGTCCCAGGTATCGAGGTGACTGGGTCCGCCACACAAGAGGATGAAGATGCAGGACTTCTCGGCGGCGCCGCCGCCAAGTCCTCGGTCGCCATTGACCGCCGCGGCGACCATCCCCGGTAAGCCGAAGGACAAGGCGCCGATCCCGCCGGCCTGGAGCAGTCGCCGACGGGAGATCACGGCGGGCCGTGGTCGCCTGTCGCTGAGCGATGGATTCATCTCAGCTTCTCCGGAACACGAGTGGAGGGTGTCGCAAGCCCCTACTTTGACCGAACGCGTTCGATCCTGGCAAGTAGCCTCGGGCGGCCGATCGTCGGCCGTCACCGGGCGAAGCATCTCGCCAAGATCCGAAAACAATTCGATCGACCCCCGGGACGTTTCCGGGGGCGCCCTGCCCGTCATCACCATCCGGCCTTGAGACGGTCGCGGGAGTGCATGCGAGCGTCCGCAGCGTCGGACAGTACATCGTGCCGCGCGCACGCCCCAATGGCTACGGCGTACAATCGAAGAAGGTTTGCCAGGGGCGGAGATGGTGTGGTAACGGAATCTGGTCGCTACCCGACCGTCTTCCTCCAGTAGGCTTCGAACTGATCGCGGTAATGCAGGCAACACAAGGCCGCCATCCGCTCCAGCCGTCTGATCCGCCAACGTGCTCCGGTCTGCTTCAGCCGCAGCCGGATCGCCGTCTCGCACGCCCCCTCCACCGTCCCGCTGCCGATCGAGCGCCCCTCGGCCGGCCGCCGGCGGTACGGCGTGCCGTCGAGGTGCGGGGCCAGGGAGCCGACCAGCTCCGGCACCTCACCGGCCCCGGCCGCCAATTCCGCCAGCAGCCC
>JAQGHR010000120.1 GCA_028291545.1 Planctomycetota bacterium
CTCGTTCGATCCTCGGCAGAGACCCTGCACTCCGACACGATCTTCGGGCTCGCGTTCAGCCCGGACGGCAAGAGCCTGGCAAGCGCCGCGGCTGACAAGTTCCTCAAGGTCACAAATGTTGCGGACGGCAAGGAGCTGAAGTCGTTCGAAGGGCACACCGGGCACGTCCTGGCCGTCGATTGGCGGGAGGACGGCAAGCAGCTCGTCACGGGTGGGGCCGATAGCGTCCTCAAGGTCTGGGACGTAGAAACCGGCGACCAACTCCGCACGCTCCAGGCCGCGGGTAAACAGGTCACGGCCGTGCGATGGGGCCGAGGTACGGGAATCACCACCGTCGCGGGGGCATCGGGCGACAAACTCGTGCGATTCTGGAACCCGGCCGATGGTAGCATTCCCCGCACGTTTACCGGTCCGGTCGATTATGTCTTCGGCGTGGCGATCTCCAAAGACCGTTCCCGGGTTGCCGCGGGAGGGGCCGACGGAGTGCTCTTCCTCTGGAACGGCGACAACGCGCAAGTGATTCGCAAGGTCGAGTAGACGCCCCGCCGGCTCACTGCCCCGATCAAATCGCGGCTAACCGGCCCTTCGATGCGAGGACCGCTTGCGCCTGGGTGCGATCGGGTCGGCAAACCGGGCGCGGATCGGGTTCTCGACGGCCTCGAAGTCGCGATATCGGAGCCGGATTCCCTCGTGACGCGTATTACCCTCGATGACGATCTCATTCCCGCCGGAGAGGCTCGCGTCCACGACGGTCGTCAAGTGATAAAGGCTGCCGAAGGGCGGCACCGCCCCACGCTCGCAATCGAGAAAAACAAACTCGACCTCGTCCTCGGTTGCAAGGGTCAACCCCGTGGCCTGGAGAGCCGACCCGAGGCGTGCCATGTCGATTCGATGCGTGGCGGGCAAGACGGCCAGCACATATCCCGCTCCGAACCGAACCAGCACGGATTTGGCCACCCTGGCGCCTGTAACATGCACGCTCTGTGCAAGATGCGCCGCCGAAGGCGAGGGGCTATGAAGCAGAGTTTCGTGGGGGACGTGCCGACCTCGCAGGTACTCGCGTATCATCATCGAACTCGCCTCACTTTGGTGCCGCCTCAAGGTGATTGATGGAATTATAGCTAATGTGGAGAGCGCAGGAAGCTTGAGACAGTGATTTCTGGGCAAAGCTTGCCGGTTCTATGGATGGTAAGGATAAGACAGGTTCTGTTAGAATATCGTGTGGGTCGCGACGGCCGGGACGGTCGCTCCAGCGCCCGACATCCTGGCGACAGGATGTTGGGGACGAGCCAGAGAGGAAAGTCCGGACTCCTCAGGGCACGGTGGTGGATAATACCCACCGTCCGGATTCGTTCGGACAGGGAAAGTACCACAGAAAACAGACCGCCTCGGCGGAGCTTTCGGGCTTCGCCGGGGTAAGGGTGAAACGGTGAGGTAAGAGCTCACCAGCGAGGGGGGCGACCCCCTCGGCTTGGCAAACCCCACCGGGAGCAAGACCAAATAAGGGAGGAGCGCTGCGGGGAATTGTTTCGACAACTCTCCTGGCGCGCGGGTCGGCCCGGTCCGCCATCACTCCCGGGTAGGTCGCTTGAGGCGGCGGGAGACCGCCGTCCCAGAGAAATGGCCGTCCGGGGCCTTCGGGCTCTCGACAGAATCCGGCTTATACGGCCGTCGCACCCACTTTACTTCGACTCGTTCACGTCATACCAAAGAACCGGTCACGCCCGGTCCGCCGAGCCATCCGGTCGGTCCCACGAGGATAGGACGGCCTCTTCCTTGGTCGGGAAGATATCCAGGAGGATCGGCAGGCGAATCTGCTCCAGAAATTGGGCAATCCGCACGTGGGGCTGGCAGAGGCGAAGCGCGCCCCCGAGTCGATCGAGACGAAGGTGGAACGCGACGAGTAAACCCAGGGTCGCGTTGGATAATCGTCCGGCGTGTTCCAGATTCAGGACGACGCGCCGCGACGACCCGCCCTCGATCAAGGCGGAAAGCTCTTCGCGAATGACGTCCGGCTCCGCGGTCTGAAGTAGATTCGGGTCGAGAGGTGTCACGACCACCACGTCCTGGATCACCTCGATGCGCAACGGCCGCGAGGTAGAAGGCACCTCATAGGCGGTCTCGGAACTCGACAACGCGCGAGTCGGCTCCTCGTCGGAATCGTGGCCAACCCAGTTGACGATCTGGGCCTCGTCAATGGAGGACCGCCGCGAATTATCGATCGAAATCAAGAACTTGAAGGGACCAATCCGCAGCCGGTCCCCCGCGAAGACTTCGACTTCTGCGCGACCGAGTGGCTTGCCATTGAGGCTCGTACCGTTCGTGGAAGCGAGATCACGCACCCAGGCTCGCACCCCATCGGAACGAACGAACGCATGTTTTCGGCTGAGGAAGGCATGATCGGACCGGACCCGACATTCGGCGTCGCGGCCGATCACCAGGCCATCCTCACCGATCAACACTTTCCGTCCCGTCGAACGTCCTTCGGCCACCACGAGGCAGGGAATCTGGTGTCGCAAGGCGGGGGGCGGGGACACCGGATCGACGGTCGTGATCCCGGAACTCGAGGACATCAGGGGCTCCTCCACCTTGCGCTTCAGGGAATTCAATCCAAACAGAAGGGCCTGGGGGAGCGGTCGAGGGCCTTGCTCGGGCCAGGGGCCTCCGAGGGCCGTCGATTCATCCGGCGGGACCGGGAAAGAGCTGGTCAGCGGGCTCAGGCCGACCACCGGTAAGAGTTCCGGGCGGAGGTTCACGACCTTGAGCAGACCGCCTCCCTCTTCCTCGCAGAGATTGGCCGCATTCGCCAACACCGGCAGGACGAGGCACGAAAGTCGCTCGACGACGGAAAAGTCGATGACCAGCCGACGGTGTCCCGCGCAGATCAGGTCGATCAACTCCTCGCCGAGTTCTTGAAGATCCGACTCCTTCACCAGTGACTTATCGCGGAGACGGACGACGGTCGCTCCCGTCTTTTTCGAGACGGAGACCCGTTTCCAGCCCGGTGCGGAATCCAGGGCTTTCTGCGATGGCTTGAGTTCCGTTCGTCTCGGATTAAAGATTTCGAACGCCCTTCGATGCCAATCATCCATCCCGTCTCCCGGAACGCCGCCCCCCTCGCGATCGAGGTTCCCGGCGACCCATGCCTCGATACGCTCGATCGGGTCAATAGCTTCGGTCTGGAATGCTGCTGTCCGTGAAGCCGTAGGCCCGGTCGAGGTCGTACCACACAGCATGGCTGGCATCCTCTGGCGAAGATGGGTCAGGAGATCCCCAATAGCTGGAATCGTGCGGAAGCCACTCGCTTCCGGCACCCGACCTCGGCTGCATCGCCTACTTTGGATAAGCGTGATTTCTTCGGCATTGGCCCAAATTCTTTTTCGAAGCGTTCAACTGAGGGTGAGTTGCCTCACCAATCGTGTTCTTCATACACCAAGAAATATTAGTATTTCACATGACGACAATCGATGATCGTGAAGTCTCATTGACCGCCCGAACGCGGTGGAGTATCGTCCCGCCGCGATCCCGACAGGTCGCCTTGGATGGGTGCGAACGAGGGAGACATGTGGCATCCCGCCTGACTCGGAAAATTCTCTGGGGAGTGACGTTGCTGGCAATCATGCCGGGATGTTCCCTTGCACCCAAGAATTTCAAGGCGATCAAGAATCCGGCGCCACTGGTGCGAGCGCGAGCGATCTCGATGGGTCGCCACCTCCCGGACCCGGCCGTCGTGCCCTCGCTGCTCAGATCGCTCGACGATAAGGACCAGGTCGTGAGGCTCGCCGCATTCGCGGAGTTGAAGAAACGGTCGGGGCAAGATTTCGGGTACATACCCTACGCTGAGCCGAACGAGCGAGCCCCCGCCGTCGCGATGTGGAAATCGTGGTGGGAGGGCCAGGGTCAAGATTCCCAGCCTGGGCTACCCCGATCCCGGCGATTCCGCTAGACTCCGCCCGGACTTGATGGGTCACGCAAGCGCGCCCTCATGACCCCAAGAAAATAGGCGAGTTTCGCGCCCCCCCTGTGAACACGCCCCAACGAGGCCACGGAAGGCCCGCCATGAGCATTCCCGCCAACGCTGAACGCGCAGTTCTTCGAAGCCGCATCGCCTGGCTCCCGCTGGGCCGACTCGCCGACCTGGGAGGAATCGCCATCCTCGCGGTGAAGGCCCTACGCGCATTGATCCGACCGTCCCCGAACAGCCCGCCTCTGGTGCCCGCCGTGATGGGTCAGATGACGTGGATGCTGGCGATGGGAATCCCTCTCGTCGGCCTGGTTCATCTCTCCTTCGGCTCGTTCCTGGCGATGCAAGCCTATTTTGGGGCGACCTTTACCGAGGGTGCGGGCGCCGTCGTCGGGGTAGGACTCATCCGCAATGTGGCCCCATTACTGAGCGGGTTTATCCTGGCGGGACTGATCGCCGTCAAGGTGACCTCCGACCTACGCGGAGGCCTCCGACCCGGACTGGACGACCGGCGGAGCGTGCCCGATCGCGACGTCCTCCAGGGCGCGCGGCCCGATGATCGACCTAGACCCGATGCAGGCCGAGTTGCCCTCGCTCGTCTCCTCGCCGCCGCCATCTCCGGCCCCGTGCTTGCCGCCTGGGGCGTGGCCGTCGGCACAACGATGGGCCTGCTCGTCACCAAGTCCATGCTGGGCCAATCGCCGGCGATCTTCCTCGGGAAAATTGCCGAGATGCTCCGACCCGTCGATGTCGCGGGGATGGTCGTCAAGGGTGCGGGTTTCGCGGCGATGGCCGCGCTGATCTCCACGTTCGAGGGGCTCCGTCACGATCGCGATGGCGGCCCGGACACTTACCGGGCCGTATTTCGATCCATCTTCATGATCCTTTTCCTGAACTTCACCTGGTTCAACCTGGTCTACCTCGCGAGCGACCCGTTCGGTCCCGACGTCGCCGCGGCACCGGCCGGATGAGGAGGATATCGGGATGAGTCGAGCATCGAGTCGCGAAGTCGGAGTCGGCCTGCTCGTGCTGGTGGCCATCACCGGGCTCGGAGGCCTTCTCGTCGTTTCGGGAGGAGGCCCGGGCTTCCTCACGCCCAGAAGGTCGATCGACGTGGTGTTCCGCGATGGCCAAGGTCTCCGAGTGGGCAGCCCGGTCCGGGTCGCGGGGATTGACTCGGGACGGGTAGACCACATTGACCTGGCCGAGGTCGAAGGAACGCTACGTGCCCGGGTTCGGATCTCCATCCCAGCCTCGCTGGCCACCAAGCTTCGACAGGACGTCAAGGTCGCGGTTCAGTCGGGGCTGACCGGGCAGTGCGTAGTCAACATCGTCTCCTCGGGCCGGTCGAGTGTCGCGCTGGTTCGCGGACAGCTCGTCATGGGGGTCGAGTCCTCGTTCTTTGATCCTGTCCTCCAGCAAGTTGGGCTGGGGCCCGAAGAGCGTAGCCACCTCAGCCATACCATTGCCGAAGTCCGGCAGACCGTCGACGCGGCCGGTCCGAAGTTACGGCGTGCCCTTGGCGCACTCCAGGAAGCCGCCGTGGCGCTGCAGGAAACCGTGGAACAGACCAAGCCGAAAGTTGTGGCAACCGCCGGCCATGTCGAGGAGATGGTCGGACGGCTCGATGATGCCAAAGTCGAGGAACTGATCAAGACCTTACGCGGGGTCCTCACCCAGACGGAGGCCCTTGTGCGTCAAACGGGACCGAAGCTCGGTGCGACGTTGACCAACGTCGCGGAGCTCTCGGCCACTGTTAGCGCACTGGCCAAGGACGAGAAACCCAAGGTCGATGCGCTGCTCGTCGGGCTGAACGGGACACGAGTCAAGGCGGATCGCGTGTTGGCGAACGCGGAATCGATGACCGGCACGGGGGCTTCGATCTTGGCGAAGAACCGCGGCGACATCGAGCGAGTGATGGCGAATGCCCGCGACGCGAGCGACTTTGGGGTCAAACTCGTCCAGAAGCTCGTTGCCAACCCGTTCTATCTCAGCCCATTCTACAAGCCCACGGCCGCCGACCTGAAGGCACAAGAGGTCTATGACTCGGCCAACGTCTTCATGAACGGGGCCAAGGAACTGGACGACGCGATCAAGTCGCTCCAGGCGATGCAGACTCGACCGATGACCGAGCAGGACAGGAAAGCCTACCAGCTGCTGTTTGGAGAGGCCTGGGAGTTGAAAAATAAGCTCAAAGTCACCCAACAACGTCTCGCGGAACAGTTGAACACCCCAACGCGACGCTGATTTGAGGATTACCTAATCGCGATTTCCGTACCTCAAGTTAAATTCGGAACGCGATCGAGCCGATGAATAGGGTCGGAGAGACTTGCGGAACGGATCGCGAACGGAGGCCGGAGGGGAGTGAACCCGACCGCCCCGCTGGCTGAACCCGAACCAGAGAGTCCGAGGGATCTCGCGAGGGGGCCGTCGCGGCTTCCGAGATCCCAAGCGTCGCCGGCCGCCCGACCGCCGGCAATCTTGCATCCAAAGGAGAGGCATACAGTGGAAATCCACGGCGCCGGAGGGACCCAGGGTCCCCAACCGATCTATCCTCGCCTGGCCGCCTTCAGCGTGGAGGCCGGAGGCACGATCCACGCGGGAGTGCCTCGCGATCAGGTGGAGATCTCCCCACTCGGCCAGATGCTCGACGGCATCGGCCAACTCCCGGAAATCCGCCACGAGAAGGTCGAGGCCATCCGGGCCCAGATCGCCTCGGGCGTGTACGAGACCCCCGAGAAGCTCGAACTGGCGATGGATCGCCTGCTCGACGAGCTGAGCGGCTGGTAAGTCTCGCTCTGCGACGGATCGCGACCGGACTGTCTTGCTCAAGGGCCGGACGCGTACCGCTCGGACCTTCCCCTCGGGGAATTGAGGTCCGGCCGGCACGCGCCCGGCCTTGACGTTGCGCAACGACGGCGTGCATAGCCTATTCCTCGCCCCTTCCCACGAACGAACGAACCTGGGTGAGCCTGCTCCTCAGGGACCGCGTTCTTGAGCGAAGTTCCAGGCGGCGGGTGTCGATACTAGCGATCAAAGGGATTCTCAACGTCGTCCGAGACCCAGGGCCAGGACGGCCCCGTTCGGTTCCGGCGCGATTCGCGACTAGGAGGTCATGGATGGTCTCGCATCGAACCAAGAGGCTGGGCATGAGCTTGGCCGCCTCGGGCGTGTTGCTCGGCTTCGTCACCGCGCCCTCCTTGCGTGGAGACGAACCCAGCCGCATCGGCCGTCTCTTCCGTCTGGGCGGCACGACCAAGTCGTCCGATTCCACGGCGGTCGGCAAACCGGCCTCGAGCAACAAGCCCGATGCACCGTCGCGGCCGTTCTCGGACCCTTCGAACTCGACCGGCCAGCCGATTTCCACTTCGCCTGGCTATTCCCTTCCGCCGAATCACCCGGGGACCCCGCCGTCGAACAACCGGATCGCTCCGCAGCCCCGGGTAAGCAAGGCCGCGACCGAGTCCGACCCGATGGTCACGCGGATCTCAATCGGCCGAAGCGACGACGGAAAGCAATTCTGCATGTTCATGCAGGTCTTCGCCGACGGCACCGTCCTGGATAGCGAGGGCGTCCACAAGGTCGGGGCCGAGAGCCTTCGCCCGATCGCCCAGGTGATCCAGTCCGGCGAACTCGACAAGGTCGCCCGATATTGCGGTGGGCCGGCGGCCGACTTCATCGAACAGGTTCAGGTGGTGACCTACGACCGCTATCGAGGGCGTCTGCGGGCCACGTCTTTCTCATTCTCCGGCAACCCCCAGGGCTGCGATCCGTCCGTCCGGCACCTGAATGCGGCCCTCGACGCGCTTCAGTCCAAGCTCTCGGGACCTCCCGTCTCGGCTCCTCCTGGCTCGGCCGGGAATGCCGCCTCAGGCACCACAGGATCGACTAGCGTGGCTCCCCTACCGTCGGTGATCCCGCGGAACGCGCAATCGATCGGGCTTTCTCCGGATTCCTGACCGGTACGAAACTCGTATTCCGACCCAGGCCATCGGCGCGGGCGACGGTCCACTGATCGGACCGTCGCTCTCGCGTGCTAACCGCCTCGCCTGACTGATGGCGCGACCGCCTTGGCACCGAGCTTCTCGATCCGTTCAAACTCTCTTTGAAGCATGTTCGCCTCGGGAATCCCGGGCCGATCCCGCATGATCTCTTTGAGTCGAGTCTTCCACGGCGCCACGTGGGCACTCTTCTCCGCGAGTTGCCCGACACGCCGCGTCGATTCTTGTTTCAGCTCCATCGTCGCGTCGGAGCGAACGATGAGATCCCAGACTTTCACGGCAAGCGTGAAGTCTTTGCGGTTGATGGCGGACGCCAGGAGCGTGAGCCGACCGGTTTCGATGGCCCGTCGCACCTTGGGAGAGCGTTCCGCCTCCGGTATGGCCAGCAGGGCATCCAGAAGCTGCTCGCGACGATCGCGAGATCGAGGAAGCAGGTCGATCAGCAGGTCGTCGAGGATCGGCCGCAGGTTTGGCGCAAGCCCCTCACGCCGGAGGGAGACAATCGTGGCTTCTAGCTCAGGTCGATCGGTCGGAGCCTGGTTCCGCGAAGCCACCAGGATCGTCGTCTTCGCCGCCCACGCGAGTCGGGCACCCTCGCTGACGCCTGGCCCATTGGGTAGCGGCGCATCGGCATAGGCCGTCCAGTTGTCCGTGAGCTCGTAGCTCGGCCATCGAGGCGCCTTCGCCGCCCGTAGGTCGAGGCGATAGAGAGGGTCGCCCAGGAGCATGAGTCGCCAGGGGCCACCGAACACGGGATTTTCGTCCATTCCCATACGAACCGCGGCGCCGATTGGGATCTCTTCATTGAGGAGCGATGCGACGAGGGCAGGCGTCCGGAATGACGTGAGATACGGCTCCGATACGGCCCCGAAGTAGAGAAACGCTCCGCCCGTCATCCAGGCCCCGGCGATGCTCCGCGGGTTCGCTGGATCACCTGCGGAATTACTGTGAATCATGATCATGATTGTCGGCACCGAGGGGGGGATCTCGGGGACGACTCCGGACTGTCCACCCGCGACACTGAAAGCGAACGGAGTACCACCGCTGCTATTCATCAGGATCAGCCCGTAGCTGTTCAGCGAGCCCATCACTCGCCGCCACCCGTCGAGATCGGCTTTCGATCCCGAGGCGACCGTGACGGAAATCCCCTTGGGTATCCTCGTCGCGGCCGCCTTCATTTGATAGTCGCGAAAATCGGGATCAGCCGCGTCGTAACCGTCGAACAAGAGGGCCGAACCCGGCTGCAAAAACAGGGAGCACATGGCGCGGTAGACGCTTTCGGTCGCGTCGCCGGTAAGTCGCCCCGTATAGGCCCAACGGCGCAGAGTTTCGCGGTCGCGACCGACCAGATCATCGAAGGACGACGTCCCCGCCCGCAAGCCCGATCCCGCGCTCTGGTATCGATCCGGATACTCGCCCGCGAGCGTGATGAAGTCGCATGCGTCCCCCATGATGGCATATTGTGGCGTGACGTCGGCCAGCTTGGCCTCGAGGTCGAGGGTCAGGCGTCGGGCCTCTTGCTCGGTGAGTCGATCCACTTTCCGGCCCGGCGGCTCCCATTGCACCAGGGGCTGGAACCGCCCGGCGGCCAGGGCCACCGCGCCCGCGAGGCTCGGGCTGGACGAGGACGAAACCACGACCCCGGGCGGAGCCTGGTTGATCCAGTTCGGGACCGTGTCCCCACGCAACCCCTTCCGGCTTCTCGTCCTGGACTTGGGGGCTTCGACCCTGCTTAATCCGGGATTTTCGGCCTTCTCGGGCGGGCCGATCGCCTCCCGGGCCCAGGCGTTCGCGACCGCGACCGTGGCCACCTCCCAAATCTCTTCAGGGGCAATGGCTTTCGGCCGGCCAGGGTAGCGAATCACGCGCGAGGGCCGAAAGGCACGCAGGAACTTGGGAGCCAGGTCGGCGTCGTCGATCAGGATCGGAAACCAGTTCGACTCATCCCAGGTTGAGATCGCCGCGAAGAACGACGGCAGATCCGGTACGAGAGCCACCTGATCGATCACGCGACGCGTCGGGCCGCGATGCATGTCCCACTTCACAGACGCCCGCCTCAGTTCGCCAAGCCTCGGATCGTAAAGCGACATCGGCGGCCGATTCTCATCCTGGGCGCCGGCGAACCCGCCGAATATCACCACCAGGGCACCGCAAAACGCGGCCGGGGTGGAGAGCGCGAGCCGAAATCGCTTGGTCATTCGTCGATCCTGACTCCCCGGCCGAGGCAAGGGGGATGGAGGCTCTTGCTCAGAACCGCTATACTGGTGTTTTCGGGGCGAACCTGATCGACGAGACTGGTCTGGCGTTTTCGCTGGAAGGGTTCGCCGAGTGTCGCGCCGCGGTTGATCCGCATACGAGGCATTGTCATGAAAAAGGGCGGCATCCTCAACCCGGCGATCTGCTCGCTGCTGGCCGAGCTTGGTCATATGGACGAACTTCTGATCGTTGATGCCGGATACCCACTCCCGCCCGACGGCCATGTGATCGACCTGACGCTCACCCCCGGAATTCCCCGGTTTCTGGACGTGCTCCGAGCGGTCGCGGAAGAGCTGGTCATCGAGTCCGTCACGCTTGCTTCGGAGATGTCCGAATATAGTCCGAAATTATACCAGGAAGTTCTCCGAATTGTCGGCGACGTCGACATCGACGAGGTACCGAACCGGGAATTCCGCGAGCAGGGTGATGCGGTGAAAGGAATCATCCGCTCCGCGGAATTCACGCCATACGCAAACGTGCGAATCCTTTGCGGGTGCGCCTTCTAGTCTCGCCCAGGGCCCGACGGTTACTCCGGCTGACATCGGACCTCTTTTCCACTGCTCGTTGAGGATTCCGCATGTCGCCCCGCGTCAGTACGTCATGGGCCGGGGAGCGGATCGTCTATCATCTTCATGATGACGCGTCCGGCGCCTCGGCCTCGATACTGCCTTCCTACGGGTTCAACCTTTTCGACCTTCGCCTTCCCGTCAACGGCGAAGTTCGCGCGGTCGTTGCGTCGGAGCCTGGATTCGCCGAGAATCCATCGCGCCCGGCGCGAAACGGATTCCCGATTCTCTTCCCATTCCCCGGTCGTATTCGTGATGCTCGATTCACTTTCGCGGGAATCGCGTACGAACTGGCGCCCAACAAACCACCGCACGCAATCCACGGATTTGCCCACGAGGCGAACTGGGACGTGATCGAGCACGGGGTTGAGCATGGCTCGGCGACACTCATTGGCCGATTCCAGATCTCAAGAAATGCCCCCGAGGCGCTTCACCGGTGGCCAGCGGACGCGATTCTTGAAATAACCTATCGCCTTGCGGGATCGAAGTTGACGCTTGACGCCTCCGTGACGAACCCGACGGAGAGGCCATTGCCCTGGGGGTTCGGTCTGCATTCTTACTTCCGATTCCCATTCGATGGCCGCGAGGACCGCTCGACGACCCGACTCGTCGTCGATGCGTCGGAGTTCTGGGTCCTCTCGGATTCCTTGCCGACGGGCGAACGGCGCCCCGTCGACGGGACACCTCTCGACTATCGGCGCGGCCTGTCGATGGCGGACCTTTTGGCCGATGACGCCTTGACCGGCCTGTCGTCTGATCCAAACGGGAACGCTCGTCTGATCGATGAGGCCCTGGGTGCGGAGTTGCGGCTGACCTACGGTAACACGATTCGAGAGATGGTCATCTTCACACCATCTGGGTCAGCCGGGATCGTGGCCGTCGAGCCCTACACCCAGATGGCTGATGGATTCAGCCTGCGAGATCGGGGAATCGATGCCGGGATGCGGATCCTGGCCCCGGGAGAGTCCGACGAACTGGAGCTCTCCTTCGAATCCATCCCGATCGAATTGGGATGAAAGATTGGCACCGATCGCCCGGGTTCTCTATGATGAATCGCCGGCCCCGCCTACAGATCGCGACGGAGCAACACGTTGTCGTTAAACCCTCCCTCGGACCTGCGCGGGCTCAACCTTGATGACCTGCGGCGCGCCGTGGCGATCTATTTGTCGCTGTCGTATCCGTCGTCGGAGCCTTCCGAAGCCGTGCGTCGTCGCACCGATTGGCCCGACGGCGTGGATCCCGTCACGCTCCTGTCCCGATCTCCCTTTGAGCGGGCGAGCAAGGCCGATTCACCGCCGATTCACGCCCTTCGACTCGGGAATGCCCGCTATCCCCACATGAAGCTTCAGATTCAGCCGTGGCCCACCCAGGCGGGCTACATGCTTTCGGTCAATACGCACGATCAGGTTCTGGGTCTGGACCCGACGGCCGCCGACGCCGAGGCCTTTCGCGTCCTTCAGGCCGAAAATGCTCGAATCAAGGAGGCGATCGAGGTCGCGTGGGACGAGGCGGGGTTGCCGACGTTTCTACGCTACTTGAGGGACTACCTCAAAGATCATTCCGCCAGCGCCTGAGAGCGATTGATCCCACGACAAGAAGTGGCTAACTCTTATCGCAGAGCCCAGGAATCGTTTGCCCCAGGCAGGTCTACCACCTTGCCAACCGCCTTCCGGCGCGCAGCCTGCCGGGGCAGCGTGAACCCGAACGTCGAGCCGCTGTTCGGGCTGCTCATCACATCCACCGAGCCTCCATGCAGCTCGACGAAGGTCTTGACCAGGCAGAGACCCAGTCCGATCCCTTTCTTGCAGAACTGGTAATCACCCGAGGAATGGTGGAGCGTGTCATAGCCGGTGAAGAACGGCTCGAAAAGGTGGGTACAATCCGCCTGGTTGATCCCGATCCCGCGATCGACGACGCGAAATCGGACGTGATCGGTGCCGACCGACTCCGCGATGACGACGATGGTACCGCCGTCAGGCGTGAACTTGATCGCGTTGACGATCAGGTTTGTGAGTATGTCGCTGATTTTCGCCGGATCGATCTCGGCAGAGCCCAACCCACTCTCAAGACGAAGCTCCGCGGTCTGCCCCCGCGCATCGAGGAAGGGCCGGATATCCGCGACGACCTGCCACGTCAAGGGTTCCAGGTCGGTCACCTGCAAAGAGAGCGGCTCGTCGAACTGGTCCGCGCGAAGCAGCTTGAGCATTCGCTCGATGGTGCCCGCCAGCCGTTTGCCCGCACCCTGGACCCGTTCCAGCCATGCCGCCTGGACGCCGACACCGTCAACGCTTGGCATCATCTTCCAGAGGTCCGTCATCCCCAGGATCACGGCGACCGGGGTGTTCAGCTCATGGCTGGCAACTTCGATGAACGCTTTCTTCAACGTGTTGGATTCTTCGAGCTTCCGGTTCGATTTCGTCAGCTCCGCGATCAGGCTTCGCCGCTCGACTAGCAGGTCATGCTGCTCAACGGCCTGCCGGATGGTCGCCTCCATCTCCTCGGGCTCCCACGGCTTGGTCAGGTAGCGGAAGACATGACCTTCATTGATTGCATCAATCACCGCCTTGATGTCGGCATATCCCGTGAAGAGCAGACGAGTGGCGTCGGGCCGACGGTCCTTGACCTGGCGGAGGAAATTCACGCCCGACATGTCGGGCATCCGCTGATCGGTCAGTACGACGGAAGGATTGAGCGACTCGAGCACCAGGAGCGCATCGGACGCACTCTCAAACGTCGCGACGTGGTATTCCTTGCGAAACTGATCGTTGAGCGTGCCCAGGACGTGAGGCTCGTCGTCCACGATCACCAGAGTCGGTCGAGGCCCTTTCATTCGATCGAGACCCTCGACCCGTCTGCTCGTCATCGCGACGCCACCACGCCAGAAGTATTGAACCGCTTGACGAGCGTCACTTCGTTTCCTCTAACATTATACCGCAGCTCGTCCAGCATCCCGCGCGAGATCATCATCCCGAATCCGCCTTCCCGCAAACCCAGCTTCTCGCGTACATCCATGTGAGCGATCGGGTCCTCGGGTCCGGCGGCATGGGGGAGCCGCTTGGGGTCGAACCCCGATCCCTGATCACGGATGACCACCTCAACCCGGTCTTCATAGGTCCGATAAGTAATGGTCACGATCGCTTCGGCGCGATGACGATTGCCCCACTCGATCGCATTCTGCCCCATTTCCATGATCGATTGACGGAGCTGCGCGATCTGTTCGCCGTCCAGCGGAGTCTCTCGGCAGAGGCCCGTGAGGAACTCGTTGACTTCGAGCAGGAGCGAGGATTCACTCGGCAGCTCGACCTGGATCTCGCCGTGGACTTTCCCACGATCGAGGTCGGCCCTCCACTGAATGGCCGATTTGATCGCTTCGTAGAGATCGGCCGGCGCGAAGGGCTTGGTCACATAGGCGTTCGCGCCCACGCGGTATCCTCGCTGGCGATGCGGCGGGTTATCCATGGCCGTGACCATCACGATGGGTGCAGCCCGCGTGACCGGATCGCTGCGAAGCCGTCGACAGACATCGAATCCATTGGTGTCCGGTAACATCAAGTCCAGAAGGATGAGTCCGGGCGGTTGCGTGCGGGCACGCATCAGCCCTTCGCGCCCCGAATGGGCCACGACCGTACGGAAGCCGCGCAACGCGATCAAATTCGAGACCAGGATCGCCTGGTCCGGATCGTCCTCGATGATGAGAGCCGTACTCATCTCGCGCTCCCGCCCGCTCGGGCGATGACGACATGCCGCATCGTTTGACTCAAGCATGCAACTCCACCACGTCCGCGTCGTGCAGCTCGTGGTCCCGCTTGACGGTTTGCCCCTCGAAGACTCCGGTTCCCCAAACCTTCGCGAATTTCAACGACTGTTCCAGATCTCGGTGGACTTCCCTGGCCAGGTCGAGCACGGTGCTTCCTTCCGGCACCGTGAACGGCCTGGAATAATCGGCCGGCTTGCCCGGGAGCTTGGTGTAAATTCGTATGATACCTAATAGATCGTATGCTGCCGCCTTCGCATCGTCCAGCGCTAATTCGTTTTGTGACGATACCGAGATGATCGGAAATCTCGGGCCGAACCATTCGCGCAACATCTCAAGGCGAACCTCGGCCCCGTCCGAATCGGCCTTGTTGGCGATCATGACCGTCTTGACGTGCTGCACCACCTCATCCTCGACATCGCAGGGGAGTTCTCCCACCAGTTCCGTCCGGCTCTCCGCCAACCTCTTGATCGCGGACTCGGCCGCATCGATCAGATCGTCATCGGAGAGGTCAACGACGAGCAGCCCGGCATCGGCCGAGCGGACGATGCCGGACACCCAGGGCTCGAAGAACTCGGCCGAGGCCGGCGGGAGGTCCACGATCTGAAATCGGACGTCCTTCCAGGTCGCCATGCCGGGCTGGGGCGACCGCGTCGTGAACGGATACGCGGCAATCTCGGGCTTCGCATTGGTGAGGGCGGCCAGGAAGCTACTCTTGCCCGAGTTCGGTGGCCCGACCAGGACGACTTGACCGGCCCCATCACGCGGCACTCGATAACTCACGCCCGCCTTCTTGCCGGAGCCCGTCTTGCCCGCCTCGATCTCGTCTCGGGCGCGGCTGATCTTCTGTTTCAAGTCCGATTGGAGCTTTTCGGTCCCCTTGTGCTTCGGCAGCAAGACGAACATCTCGCGCAGACGCTCGAGCCGCTCCGCAGATGAGCCGGACTTCCGGTAAGCGTCCTCTGCCTTGAGATATTGCGGCGGTAGATTGGCCGGCATTGCGTCGGGGTCTCCGGACCGATTTGGGATCGGGCTCGGAGGGCAAACTAGCCACTCCGCGGGCACAACGCAAGCCCGTCGAGAGTCTTTACATACTATGTGATCAGATGCGAGTCAGCTAGACGACACGCATTGCTCGCGGATCATGCCATGCCGCCGGCCGCCTGAACGGCCGTGGCACCGGAGACATCCAGGTCAGGCGCGAAGCCGCGACGCATGGTGTTCTCCGTGACGGTTCGCGTCAGGAGGAACTCGCGTAGATAGTCCGAGCCGCCCGCTTTCGTGCCGATGCCGGAGAGCTTGAATCCGCCGAACGGCTGGCGATCGACGAGGGCCCCGGTGATCGGGCGATTGATATAGAGGTTCCCGACCCGAAATTCCCGCCTCACTCGATCGATGTTCGCGGGGCTGCGGCTATAGACACCGCCCGTCAACGCATACTCCGTCCCATTGGCGATCTGTAGCGCTTCGTCCAGGTCTTGTGCCTTGATGATTGCTAGCACTGGTCCAAAGATTTCTTCCTGAGCCACTCGTGCCGACGGACTCACGTCCGCCACGACCATCGGACCGACGAAGTGGCCCCGATGCGCCAGGTCTCCTACGTCGATCTTCGCGACAACCCGCCCTTCCGTCGCGGCGATGCGTTGATACTCCTCGATCCGCTTCCTCGCGTCGGCATCAATGACCGGTCCGACGTTCGTATCCGGGTCCTCGGCCGGCCCGACGCGAAGGGCTTTCGTCGCCTCGGCCAATCTCGCCACGAACGCGTCGTAGATCGGCTCCAGCACGATCGCCCGCGAGCAGGCCGAGCACTTCTGCCCGGCGTAGCCGAACGCCGAATGCACGATCCCGACGACGGCTTCGTCCAGGTCCGCGTCGTCGTCGATGATGGTCGCGTTCTTGCCGCCCATCTCGGCGATCACACGCTTGACGTGGTCCTGTCCAGGCTTCGTGTCGGCCGCCCGGCGATTGATTTCCAGCCCGACGGCGCGGCTTCCGGTGAAGCTGATGAGGTCGACGCCGGGATGATCGACCAGGGCCTGTCCGACGACCTCGCCCCGACCGGGGAGGAACGTGAGGACGCCGGGCGGAAGGCCGGCTTCCGCGAGGGTCCGGGCGAGCAGGCTCGCGATCAGCGGCGATTGCTCGGCGGGCTTGAGGATGACGGAATTCCCCGCCACGAGCGCGGCCACGGTCATGCCGCACGGGATCGCCAGCGGGAAATTCCAGGGCGGAATCACGACGACGACGCCCCGCGCGATGTGCTCGATGCGATTGGTCTCACCCGGGACGTCCCGCGCTTCTCCGCGATCCAATCGGATCATCTCGCGAGCGTAGAACTCGCAGAAATCGATGGCCTCGGCAATATCCGCGTCGGCCTCTCGCCAGGGCTTGCCGCACTCGTGAACTTCGACGGCCGCGAACGAAAACTTCCTCTCCCTGAGGATCTTCGCCGCCCGGATCAAGACCCCGGCGCGATCGCGAGCCGGAGTGTTCGACCACGCAGGGAACACCTCCTTCGCAATCCTCACCGCACGCTCTGCAAACGAGCCGTCGGCGTCGGCACTGAGGGAGATTTCGTGATCGACGGCATTGGGAGAGACCCCTCGCAAGACATTCTGAGTCATCTCCTCCCCGCCTCCGATGAGAACGGGAATCCTGGCGGGACCTTCACTCCTGCGCGTGTCGGAGAACGACTTGACCGCAGCCCGCATCTTCTCACGGTACTCCGGCCTCGTGAAATCCGTCGGCGGCTCATTGCGGAACGGCGGAAGTTCACCGGATGGGGCCGGCTTCTTCAGGGCGGTCTTCTTCCGGCCGAGCATCGCGCCAGTCTCCTCGGGGTTCCGCAACAGGTCGTCGATCCGGGCCGAACCCGAGGAGGACGCCTTCAGGAAGGACTCGTTCGACGTATTTTCCAGCAACCGGCGCACAAGATACGCCATGCCGGGGAGCATCGCCCCGTACGGCGTATAAACCCGACAGCGTCGCCCCTCCGCCGCCAGCGCACGGGCGATGGGCTCACCCATCCCGTGCAGAACCTGAACCTCATAGGCGTCCCGAGGCACGCCGGCCGCCTCCGCGGCCGAGATCCCGGCCGAGAGACTGCGGATATTGTGACTGCCCAGGGCAGGCCGCAAGACGCGGTAGTTCTCCATCAAGAACCGGGCGCATCGCTCGTAATTGGCGTCGGACTGCCACTTCTCTGTGTAGACGGGGATCGGCCAACCGAGCTGCTGGGCGTGGAGGACTTCGTAATCCCAGTAAGCGCCTTTCACGAGGCGGATCGTGATCGGTGTGCCTCGTGCCTCGGCCCAATCGCGAATCGTTTCCAGGTCGCCCATTGCCTCCGGCAGATAGGCCTGGCAGACGATTCCGGCGTTCGACCAATCTCGAAACTCGGGTTCGGAGAGCACGGTCCTGAAGATCTCATAAGTGAGATCCTTGTGAGCGTACTGCTCCATGTCCACGTTCACGAAGGCCCCGACCTCCCGCGCCGTCCGCAGGATGGGACGCAACCGGGACAGGACGCGATCTTGCGTCGTCTCCGCGTGAATCGCATCGAATTCGGTCGTGAGGCTCGTCAGTTTGAGCGACAGATTCACTCGCGGGATTGGGCCGTCATGATCCCGATCGATCAACGGGACTTCCGCAGCCAAGTTGAGCGGTCCGGCAAGACCGCGCAACAATTCCAGGCATGTCGACTGGTAGGTGTCGGCCTCGGCCTCGCTGATGACGGACTCTCCCAGCAAATCCGCGGTGAAGGCGAGATGCTTCTCCCGTAGCTTGCGAACCGTGACGAACGCCTCCTCGGGCGTCGACCCGGCGATGAACCGTCTGGCCATCGTCGTGGCGGCGAACTTGGCGATTCCGGACAGGAGTCGGTCGCCAAGGGGTCCGCTCGGCGTGATCGCAAGCGGGGCCCGGATCGCACCTGGCACGCCGGGTCCGGCCTCGTCGAGGTACTCCGCGAGATGTCGGCGAGTGGTCAAGGGGCTCGTAAGCGTGGGGAGTGCATCGATAAACCGGAAGAGCTGGACTTTCGTGGGCTCGTCCCCCATGGTCATCGCCATGAGTCGGTTGTCCCACCACGCGCGCTGCCACGGCTTCGGCCCTCGGCCGATCCGCGCGAACAAGGCGCGACCGATCGAGCGGGTGCGAGATTCCAGATCCTCGACCGCCACGGGCGGCGCAGGCAATGATCGGACCGGCATGCAAATCCTCGATTCCACCAGAATGGGCCAGTCGCCGGATTGGCCGTCTCCTAGATTCTACGCGATCCGCCTGGAAAACGCTCGGAAACCGGTTGTTTCGGCCTCGCATCGTTACCCGGATACATGTCCGGTGTTCAACAATGCGGACCCGCCCCGGCTCTCGGCGCGGGCGATGACTGGAACCATGACGGGGACCTGTTCCATGCGCAACCGCTACATGATCCGCGCTCTGGCCTGCGGCTTTGCCGCCCTCGCTGTCCTGGTCGCCCCGGTGCTGGCGGACGAGTTGATCGGGCGGATCACGGCCGTCGACATCGACGCCAAGAAGCTCACCGTCAAGGAGAAGGGAACGGATAAGGATGTTGACGTCACCGTGAATGACGAGACGGTGGTCGATCGGGGCAAGGGAAAGTCCGGCAAGGTGAACCTGGAGAAGATGAAGAAGAACGTCGAGAAGGCCAAGGATGGTGTGCCCGTCGAAATCACCCACGACAAGGGTGTCGCGTCCAAGATCGTCTACAAGGGTGCCCCTCCGAAGAAGGATGCCCCGAAGAACGAAGAGACCAAGAAGGACAAGGTGAAGTAACTCCTTGACGGCGCACGCTGGCAGTCTGCTGCCAGTGTTTTCGTCAGGCGAGATCGAGCGGATGGGGCCGATCGGCAAGCCGTCGATGCCGCCCCAATCCCCGGGAAATCATCGCCCGCCGCTTGACTTGTCCCCGGTTCGGGGGATAGAGTCTCGCTATAACAATTCGGTGCGCATCTTATCCAGAGTGGCTGAGGGACGGGCCCGATGACGCCACAGCAACCGGTTCGCCGCAACGGCGGGCGCAGGTGCTAACTCCTGCCCGGGGCACGCGCGGTGATCGAGTTTCGATCATCGCGCGATTGTTCGCCGGGACAGATAAGATGGATTGAGCTAGGTCGCGAACCCGCGCCAACCCTCGTCCATTGTCGTCACCCCGTCACCATCGCTTCCCTGGAAAGTCGCGCACCCACCGTACGCCCGATGCGTCGGTGTCCTCGCGACATGGATGACTTTCCAGGGGAGTTCGCCGGTGTCTACCGATCTCGCGCTCGGCCTCAAGTGTCGCCTGTGCGGCAAGCTCTACCCCAAAGAAGCGCTCAACTTCTGCACGGATGACTTCGGCCCCCTGGAAGTCGTGTACGACTATGAGGCCGTCGGGGCGACCCTCAATCGCGCATCCATCGCCGCACGGCCACGGAACATGTGGCGCTATCGCGAGCTGTTACCGATCGACGGCGAGCCGACGGTCGGCCTCCACGTCGGCGGGACGCCCCTGGTCAAGGCGGATCGACTGGCCAAGGCCCTTGGCGTGGCAGAACTTTACGTCAAGAACGACGCGGTCAATCACCCGACGCTCTCCTTCAAGGATCGCGTCGTGGCGGTGGCCCTCTCGAAGGCCGTCGAGTTCGGCTTCAAGACCGTCGGCTGCGCCTCGACCGGCAATCTCGCCGGCTCGGTCGCCGCGAATGCCGCGGCCGCCGGGTTGGAGGCGTATGTCCTGATCCCCGACGGCCTGGAGCAAGGCAAGATCCTCGGCGCCACCATCTACGGCGCCAAGGTCATCGCCATCCACGGCAATTACGATCACGTCAACCGCCTGTGCTCCCAGATCGCCTTCCGCTACGGCTGGGGATTCGTCAACGTCAACCTCCGGCCGTTCTACGCCGAGGGCTCGAAGACGATGGGCTTCGAGATCGCCGAGGACCTCGGCTGGCGCGCTCCCGACCACGTCGTCGTGCCGATGGCCGGCGGTAGCCTGGTCGGCAAGCTCTATAAATCGTTCAAGGAATTCGAGCGCCTCGGCCTGATCGGCCCGGTCTCCACCAAGATGTTCGGCGCCCAGGCAACCGGGTGCAACCCGATCACGCATGCCGCCAAGAGCGACGCCTTCAAGGTCAAGCCCATCCGCAACCCGATCACCATCGCCAAGAGCCTCGCCATCGGCGACCCGGCCGACGGCTATTTCGCCTCCAAACTGCTCCGCGAGACCGGCGGCTGGGGCGAGGACGTGACCGACGATGAGATCGTCGAGGGCATGAAGCTCCTCGCCGAGACCGAAGGCATCTTCACCGAGACGGCCGGCGGCGTCACCGTCGCCGTCACCCGCAAGCTCATCGAACAAGGTAAGATCGACCGCGACGGCTCGACGGTCATCTGCATCACGGGCAACGGCCTGAAGACGCAAGAAGCCTTGCAAGGCAAGATCGCCGCCCCCGTGGTCATCAAGCCGACGCTCGAAGAGTTCGAGGCATTGATCGGAGCCGAAGCGGGTGAATTGGTCGGTGTGTAGGGTCCGCGATCGCGGACGTCGTTCTCTCCCCCGGAATCGAAAAGGTCCGCAATCGCGGACCCTACGAAGGACCTGAAGATGCCCGTTGTCCGTATCCCCACGCCGTTACGCCCCTACTCCGGTGGCAAGGATTCCGTCGAGGCCTCCGGCTCCACGGTCGGCGAGGTCCTGACATCCCTGACCACGGCCCTGCCCGACCTGAAGGACCGAATCCTCGATGCCGGCGAGGTCCGCCGATTCGTCAATATCTACGTGAATAACGAGGACATCCGCTACCTGGACGACCTGGCCACCCCCGTGGCCGATCGCGACGAGGTCAGCATCATCCCGGCCATCGCGGGCGGATGAATCCTTCGCGGGAGAGGGATCGCGATGTCTCCTCCCGTTCCTGACACTTTTTCAACGCCGCATCTGAGGATCGTCTGATGGCCTTCGCCTCCAATCCGAACGACCCCCTCGACCGCTATTCTCGCCAGGTCCGATTCCCCGGCATGGGAGAAGACGGCCAGCGAAAGTTGATGGCCAGCCGAGTGACTCTCTGCGGTTGCGGCGCGCTCGGCACGGTGCTGGCCAATCATCTCGTCCGGGCAGGCGTGGGATTCGTGAGGGTCGTCGACCGGGATTTCATCGAGACTCACAATCTCCAGCGGCAGATCCTGTTTGATGAGGACGACGTCGCCGACAACCTTCCCAAGGCCGAGGCGGCGGCGAGGAAGCTGAGGAAGATCAATAGTACGGTCACGATCGAGCCGATCGTCACGGACATCGATCATACGAACATCGAGGCGCTCGTCTCGGACGTGGATTTGATCCTGGACGGTACGGACAACTTCGAAACGCGTTATCTGATCAACGACGCCGCGGTGAAGCTCAATAAACCATGGATCTTCGGCGGGGTCATCGGCAGTGAAGGTCAGACGATGACGATCCTGCCGGGCAAGAGCCCGTGCATGCGGTGCGTGATTGAGGACAGCCCCCCGCCGGGCATGACCCCGACGTGCGAGACGGCCGGGGTGCTCGGTCCCGCCGTGGCAGTGGTGGCCTCGTTCGAGGCGGTGGAAGCGATCAAGATCCTGAGCGGAAACTTCGAGAAGCTGAATACCAAGCTCATCATGTTTGATGTCTGGGATTGGTCGTTCCGCGAGCTGAAGATCGCCGCGCTCAAGGACAAGGTCGATTGTCCGTGCTGCAAGGGCCGCAAGTTCGAGTGGTTGGACGGAGCCCTCGGCTCGCACACGACGACCCTTTGCGGTCGTAACGCGGTGCAGATCGCGACTCGTCGCCACGAACCGCTCAACTTCCCCGAGATGGCAACGCGACTTGCCCCCCTGGGCGAGGTGCGCCACAACGCATTCATGCTCCGGTTCGCCACCGAAGGGCACGAGTTCACCGTCTTCCCGGACGGTCGCGCGATCATCAAGGGTACGAACGATATCGCGAAGGCGCGGACGCTCTACTCGCAATTCGTGGGAAGCTGAGAGACATCCGAGCAGGGCAACCGGAAGCAAGGCCATGACAACCCAACAGAAGATCACCTACCTCGATAACGCCGCGACGAGCTTCCCCAAGCCCGAGCCCGTCTACCAGGCCCTCGATCATTTTGCCCGGACGCAGCTCGCCAATCCGGGACGATCGAGCCATCGGATGGCCAAGGAGGCCGAGCGGACGATCGACAATGCGCGTGCAGCGCTGAATCGATTCTTCCACGGCGAGGCCCCCGAGCGTTGGATCTTCACCCTCAATTGCACCGATGCGCTCAACATCGCCATCAAGGGCACCGTCTCCCCCGGCGATCACGTCATAACGACGGACCTGGAACACAACTCGATCAGTCGGCCATTGCGGCAACTGGAGAAGGCTGGCGTCATCAGCCTGACTCGCGTCGCTTCCGATGGAGGATACATCGATCCGGACGACATTCGGCGTGCCCTCACACCGGCGACGAAGCTTGTCGCCATGACGCATGCGTCCAACGTGCTCGGCACGGTTCAACCGATTGCGGCAATCTCGGCGATCGTCCGCGAGGCCGGGGCGCTGATGCTCGTGGATGCAGCCCAGTCCGCCGGGATCGTTCCGATCGATCTGAGGACATGCCCGATCGACTTCCTCGCCTTTCCCGGCCACAAGGCGCTCTATGGCCCCACGGGCACGGGCTCGCTCTACGTCGGATCGCGCACCAAGCCACGCGTTTGGCGCGAAGGAGGGACGGGCGGGGACTCGAAAAAGGAAATTCAGCCCGAGGAATTGCCCTATGCCCTGGAGGGCGGAACGCCCAATGCCCTCGGGATCGCGGGCCTGGCGGCGGGAATCGCCTGGGTCGCGGAACAGGGCGAGGAGGCGAACCGGCGTCACGAAGTCGCGTTGTTGCAGAAGGTGGTGGACTGGGTTGACGGTCAAGGCCATTCCGACGGCTGGAAGATTGCGGGCCGATGGGATCCGGCCACGCATGTCGGTGCCCTATCGCTCATCACGCCCAACCTCGACGAGTTTCATCCGCAGGTCCTGGCCGATATCCTCGACACGAGCTTCGCCATCGCGGTGCGTCCCGGCCTTCATTGCTCACCCTACATCCATCGGCGCCTCGGCACCTTTCCCGATGGCACCCTGCGTCTCAGCCCCGGACCGTTCAATACGGCGGAAGAGATTGACATGTTCCTCGATGCCCTCGCGGAAGTCACCGCCGGAGTCCTTTGACCCCGGGGATCAAGGAATTCAGAGGCGAGATGAGGATTGCCTGCGGCGATCGCGGCCGTAAACTGAGGGACGGTTTCGGTCGTCCTCTCTCGGTGGGACCAACACGGATGATCATCGCGGTCGCGTGCCCGACCTGTGCGCGGCGGTACGATGTGGCGGGCCGTCTGGCCGGAAAGAAAGTGCGTTGCAAGCAATGCGCGACGCATTTTCGCGTTCCCGTTCCCACGATCATCCCGAGCCCGGCGCCGATCAAGCCGAAGACTCGGCGAACACGTAAGGACATCCCGTCCATCACCGATGTCCTGCTCTCCATCGAGCCGGATTCGCAAGAAGGTGCTCCGCTCGCCGCTCCAGAAAGCGGGGAGCATCCAAACCCATCTGGTCCGGCCAGGAGTCGATTCGTCGGCCGTCTCGTTGTTCTCCTCACGGCCGGTCTTATCGTGGCGTGGTTGCTGGGGTTCATCGCCACGCGAGGAACAGCCATCCTGTTGTCACTGACTCTGGGCGGCGTGTCGCTCATGTCTGCGATTGCGGGAAGAGAGCTGTTCCAGGGTCCCTTGCACAAGCGCATCACGTCGCTACTTCGTCCCGATCGGGCCAGAATGCTTGGTGCAATCGCGGGAGTCACTCTGTTGGTGATGGCAATCCTGTTGAGCATGGACGTGATCCAGATCCCTTCGCATCGAGAGGAAGCGGCCGTCGTGGACGCTTCCCGGGCTGCACAACACGCCCTCCGGGAAAAGTACCCCGGCCAGGCCGTTACCATTCACGTGGGGGGTCTCCCCGAGGATGCGAACGACCGGGAATCGTTGGCGCTTTCGCTGACCGATCGGATCCAGGCACTCGCGCCCGATGCCAAGATGGCCCGGAGCGCAAATGACAGTGAGCTCTCGTTCACGATCGCCCCGATCCGCGACGCCGAAGGATTCTTGCAGGCCATCACGTTCGGCAAGGCCAGCCGGAAGGGTCTCAGGATCGATGTCACCTTATCGCCCGACTTCATCGGTGAGAATCAATCCAGGTGACGCGGATGCCTCCTGGCGATGATCGTGAAAGTTGGTTAGCCTTGGGTCGTCTCGCCCGAATCGAGGTAGCCGACCCGCAAGGAATGAACCCCCCATGGAAACCCTCAAGACGATCACTCCCCATCTCGCGGTGGCCGGGCAGCCCACGGAGAGCGACCTGAAAACCTTGCG
This sequence comes from Planctomycetota bacterium, assembly GCA_028291545.1. Classification (GTDB taxonomy): domain Bacteria; phylum Planctomycetota; class Planctomycetia; order Isosphaerales; family Isosphaeraceae; genus JAQGHR01. The sequence goes on from JAQGHR010000120.1 coordinate 24,964, forward strand.
CGATCAGGGATACGTCGGTGTGATCAACCTCCGCAACGACGGTGAGCCCGAGCAGCCAATCACCACGAAGGAGGAGGGTGAACTGGCGAAAAAGCTGGGGCTGGAGTACCTCCACTACGGCGTCGGCGGCGCCCCGTTCTCTCGGGATGGCGTCGAAGCGGTCTATGACTTCCTCGATCGTCACCCATCCGAGAAGGTACTCGTTCATTGCCGCTCGGGTGGGCGTGCCCAGGCCATCCTGCTATTGTTCGAGGCTCGCAAACGCGGCTGGTCCGCGTCCGATGCCATCACGAACGGGCGTGGGATGGGGCTGGACGTCAAGGGTGGGCTCGCCGCGATGGTGGAGCAGTACCTGGCCGCAAATCCTCATACGTGAATCGACCCCGACCCTCAGCTTCTCAAGGACCCTCATGCTCGCGCACAACGTCTTTTTCTCGCTCAAGGACAAGTCCCCAGCCGCCAGGGCAAAGCTTGTCGCCGCATGCAAGACATATCTCGTCAAGCATCCCGGTATCGTCTTCTTCGCGTGCGGGACTCTCGCCGAGGAACTCGCCCGGCCGGTCAATGACCACGACTTCGACGTCTCGCTCCATGTCGTTTTCGATTCCATCGCCAGCCACGACCTGTATCAGGATGCCCCCTTGCATCACCAGTTCGTGAACGAGAACAAGGATGGCTGGGCGACCGTGCGAGTCTTCGATTCGGTCGTCGAGTCGGCGTAAGCTACCGCACGCTCGGTGCAATTTTATTGACCGTGCCGCGCCGCGCCGAGTAGGTTGAACGAAGGATCGCTCCTCTCTCCGGGTCCGCCTTCTCACCGAATCGAATGAGGACTGCCACAATGAGGTACCGAGCGGTCGCCACGGCGATTGGAACTGCCTGCGTTCTCGGAGCCGCCGCGCTGGCCCAGGGGCCGGGCGGAGGCCAGGGGGTGGGCGGCAATACGACGGGCAAGGCCGCGGCGAGCCCGGCGCTACAGGCCACGGTCGAGACGGCGAGCGTCGCGCTGGTTTACCCCGACCGTTATGCCCTGTCCGTCGTGCTGGAGCCGAACCGCAAGGTGTTCATGATGGCGCCGGCGGACGGCATGCTGACCGACATGACGGCGACGGTGGGGACGACCGTGCGAGCCACGCAGGTGGTCGCACAGCTCGACCGGGCCGAGGCCGCCGCGAAAGTCAAGGTCGCCGAGGCCAACGTCAAGGAAGCTCAGGCCGAGCTCGCTCGCGCCAAGCCGGGCGATACCGCCGTCGCCCAGGCAAGACTCGACGCGGCCAAGGCGAAGGCGGAACTCGCGCAGCTCGAACTGACCCGCTGTACCCTCAGCGCCCCGTTCGGCGGCAAGGTCCTCAATGCGCCGGTCTCGCCAGGGCAGTATGTCTCGAAGGGGCAGACGCTGGCGGAACTCGCCGATTATGCGATCCTCAAGGTGCTCGTCCCCGTCGACCGCACGATCGTCAAGGCGGGGTCCGACCTGGAACTCTTCATCGAAGGCAAGCCGATCACCGGCAAGGTCATGGCCCTGGTTCCGTTGCCGGAATCCTACGCCGCGCTTCGCGAGCTGGCCACCCCCTGGGCCGCCGCATGGGTGAATATCAATAACAGTTCTGCCTCACTCGAACCCGGCCAGCGCGTTCGCGGGCCATTCGCGCCTACGCAGCCGATCACGGCCGTTCCCAGCCGGGCCGTTCACGGTGCGAGTGAGGGCAGTGGCGTGGTCCAGGTCGCCCGGTTCGGCAACGTCCTGGACATCCCCGTGAAGATCATCGGCGACGTCGGATTCGATCGCACGCAGGTCGCCGGCCCGTTCCTGCCGACCGATGCGGCGATCGTCGAGTCTTCGTTTCCCATGACCGCCGGAACCGTGATCCGGTTCGTCGGAGAACCCCCGGTCTCGGGAGCCGCCGGAGCCAACCCCGGTGCGCTCGTGGACCTGACGCCGCCCGTGGGTGGCCCCGCCCGCCCCGGTGCCGGCCGCGTTGCCCCGATCGGTTCGCCGGACGGAAACACCACCGGCAAGACCGGGACCCGACCGGCCACAGGCGCCGTCAAGGCCGCTCCCAAGACAACAAAGCCCGCACCGGCCGCCGGTGGTACGCCGTTCTGACGCATCGTGCTTCGGCACGTTCCGCGCTACCGACCCCAGATCTGGAGTAAGGATTTTCTCGCCTCGGTGGGCCGAGGGATCGTATTCTCCGGCAGGCGCTGGGAGTTCGTCGTCCGCCAGAGATCGATATCGCGCATGGGCGGCTTCGTGGCGAGGCCGACACGTGTGTGACGGGCACAAGCAAGGTCGAACTGACCTCGTAAATCCGTGCGGTCAAGGTTCGTTGGATAGAACAAGAAGAGCGCCGCGAGCGTCGCCGCGAGCGCCAGGCCTCGCCGCGCCGCCGAGGAATCGCTCACCGATCCCATCACCTCTCGACCGAGCCCCAGGGCCATCAGAACCATCAGCCCCGGCACGTAGTGAAAGGCGTAGCCGGCGACCCCGAAATGCACGAGCAGATGCATCGCCATCGCCGGAATCGCGGCCAGGATCAGCGTCGCGATCAGGAAGGGTCCGCCGTCTCGATGTGCCAGGCGGGTCAACCCCCGGGGGACGAACAACAACCCGATCCCGAGCGTCCACGACAGCGCAAGTGCGATCTTGACCGCATATCGCAACGAGGCGTCGATCAGCCCGAGCTGCCAGACGGAATTCATCCGCCCGGCCTTGTCGGCGAACTCGCCGGTCTGTGCGCGATACGTGGCCCAACCACCGGCATCGCGTAGCATCGGAATAAACCAGGCGAGATTCAGGATCGTGAAAAGCAGGCCCGCCTGGAGTCCCGCGATCCACCGATGTCTCCACAGGATGACCAGGAACACCGGTAGCCAGAACAGCCCGATATCCTGGCGGTAGCCCGCTCCCCATGCAAGAATCGCGGCTGCCGCATAAGGATGCCAGGGCCTGGGGGTAAAGCGTCCTCGCACCGCGATCCCCAGCAACGTCGATCCCACCAGCGGTATCGCCGTATAATTACCCGCCATCGCGCCATACGACCAGAACACCGGGGCCACTCCCAGCACAACCGCCGCCGAAGCCGCGGTTCGGGGCGCCACGACAGCCCGAAGAAACCACCATGTCGCGGCCATCGCCAGACCGCTGATCACGATATCGAGCCAGATGAAGCCGCGATATTCGTCAGCGGCCCACGCGCCCAGCACCTTGGCGGTCGCGAGGAAGAGCGTGTGGTGTTTCGGAAAATCGGCCTCGTGGATCATCGCCAGGAAGCCGACTTCGTCGAAGTCCAGGGCCGCGGAACGAGCCACCGGCAGTCGGGTCCCGACGGCGAACGCAAGGCACAACGCGACCGCCAGAATGCATTGAACGACCGATGGTTCGTGAGGCGCATCTGTAGATTCGGTCGAGTTTTCCGGCGAGCCCTGAGTGGCCATTCGTGGTGCCCTTCCATGGACCGATTTCGATCAAGGCGGTATCCACCACCCGCGGAAAGCCTACCCAACCGGGTTCCCGGCCGCAAGACAGGTCGGAAGCCGTCCTACGCCGATGCTTTCACGCGAACGATGCCAGACGGGAGTCGCTTTCGTTTCTACGGATTGACCGAGCACTTCCATGCGGCCGGGGTCGGGACCCCGCCCCCGGAATCCTGGCGGTCGGCCGAACGTTCGAGTTCCGGGGACGGGGTACCGACTCCAGCAATCGGAGCCATCCTCCAGAATCGAAGCCGTCACCCCGGCCAGACCGTCCGACTTGAGCGAGCCTGGCATGTCGCGTATACTGAACGGAGTTTCAACGCCTCATGGTCTCGGGAGCAACGGCGGACATGGCAAGAATCGCCGAACCGGTGCGATTAGATCCCAGGATCCTCCTGGGACTCATGGTCGTGCTCGGTGCTTCGCCGTTGCTCCTGCCGGTCCGATCGCCCGGAAATCGCGCGACGAGGACGATCCTGAGGATCGACCCGAATACGGCCCCCCGAGAAGTCCTGGCCGCCCTGCCGAATCTCGGCCCGGCGCGAGTCAAGACGATTGAAGAGGGCCGTGCCAAGGCTCCGTTTCGCTCAGCCGCTGACCTGTCACGGCGTGTGAAAGGGATCGGGCCGGCTACGATCGCGGAGTTGCAGCCATTCCTTCGATTCGATCCACCGCCTCTCATTCACCCTTGAACGAAATATGCCCGATTTCCAACTCGTCAGCCCGTTCGCACCCGCGGGGGACCAACCCAAGGCCATCGAGGAGTTGGTCGCGGGCGTGACGTCCGGCAAGAAGCACCAGACGTTGCTCGGCGTCACCGGTTCGGGCAAGACATTCACCATGGCGAATGTCATCGCGCGAATGGGTCGGCCCGCCCTCATCATGTCGCACAACAAGACGCTCGCGGCGCAGCTCTATGGCGAGTTCCGCGAGTTCTTCCCGCATAACGCCGTTCGCTATTTCGTGAGTTATTACGATTACTACCAACCCGAAGCCTACATCCCTCAGCGCGACATCTACATCGAGAAAGACGCCTCGATCAATGAGGAGATCGAGCGCCTTCGCCTCGCATGCACGAGCGCCCTGGTGAGTCGCAACGACGTCATCGTCGTCTCCAGCGTTTCGAGCATCTACGGCTTAGGCTCGCCGGAAGACTATCGCAAGATGATGGTCCGTCTCCAGCTCGGCCAGCAGATCGACCGCGACGAGATGCTGCTGAGGTTCGTGGAGATCCAGTACGACCGCAACGACATCTCGTTCGAGCGCGGCAAGTTCCGCGTCCGGGGCGATGTCGTCGAGCTGTGGCCGGCCTATGAGGAGGTCGCGTTTCGCATCGAGCTGTTCGGCGACGAGGTGGAAACGCTGGCCGTGATTGATCCGCTGACCGGTTCGGTGATCGAAAAAAAAGACGACATGTACATCTACCCGGCCAAGCACTTCGTGCTTCCGGAAGAGCGGATCGAAGGCGCCGTGAAGGAGATCCAGCGCGAACTGGATGAGAGACTTCAACAGTTGAAGGAGCAGGGCAAGCTGCTGGAAGCTCAACGGCTCGCGGCGAGGACCCGCTATGACATGGAAATGTTGATGGAGGTGGGCTACTGCCAGGGGATCGAGAATTACAGCCGCCCGCTTTCCGGCCGCCAGCCCGGCGAGACGCCGAACACGCTCCTCGACTTCTTCCCGCCCGATAGCCTCCTCTTCGTGGACGAGTCGCACGTCAGCGTGCCCCAGGTGCGCGGGATGTTCGCGGGCGACTTCAGCCGCAAGAGTACGCTCGTCGAGCACGGGTTCCGCCTGCCCAGCGCCCTCGACAATCGCCCGCTCCGCTTCGACGAGTGGGAGAAAAAGCTGGGGCCTCGGGTCTACGTCTCGGCCACTCCGGGCGATTACGAATTCACCATGAGCGGCGGCGAAGTCGTCGATCAAGTGATTCGCCCCACCGGCCTCATCGACCCGATCGTCCGTGTCGAGCCCGCGCGTGGCCAGGTGCCGGCGCTGCTCATCGAGGCGAGGAAGCGGGCCGAGAAAGGCGAGCGTGTGCTGGTCACCACTTTGACCAAACGCCTCGCGGAGGACCTGTCTCGATACCTCAAGGAGCAAGGGCTCCGCTGCAAATGGCTGCATTCGGAACTGGATGCGTTCGAGCGGGTTTCGATCCTGCGCGAACTACGCGAAGGCGCATTCGACGTGCTGGTCGGTGTGAATCTCCTGCGCGAAGGGCTCGACCTCCCCGAAGTCTCGATGGTCTGCATCCTCGACGCCGACAAGGAGGGCTTCCTGCGCTCGGAGACATCCCTGATCCAGACCATCGGCCGCTCGGCTCGCCATGTGAACGCCGAAGTTGTGCTTTATGCCGACACGATGACCAATTCCATGCAGCGCGCCATCGACGAAACGAACCGCCGTCGCGCCCTCCAGACGGCCTATAACATCGAGCATGGCATCACGCCCGAGACGATCGTCAAGGCCATTCGCCGAGGCATTGAAGAGGAGATTCAAGCGCGCGAGCAGGTGAGGAAGGCTGTCGGCAAGGATGAAGCCGAGGAGGTCACGCTGGAGTACCTCAACGAACTTGAGGCCGAGATGCTCCAGGCCGCCGAGAACCTTGAATTCGAGCGCGCGGCCGCATTGCGCGACCGGATCGTCGCGCTGAAATCCGGTCGCGACGGGGGTCAGAGCCGACCGCAGGCGTCCGCCCAGGCGACCAGCGCCAAAGCCAAAGCGAAGGCGGGCGGGAAGAAGGGCATGAGGCGGCCCAAGCCGTCTTGATGCGAGATCCAGACGGCCGCCGTCCAGGATGTCAGGACTCCGGGTTGGATCGGCCGGCGAACGCCATGGCATTCGGCGAGCAGGGCGTCCTGCGTTTTCGTGATCGAAATCCCGACACTCCACGATGATCTTCTTGGCAGAGGGGCGTGCGTCGGTTGAAATTTGGGTGGGAATGGGACCCGGAAACTCACAGAGAATCAGGTTTCGGCTCGGAGTGGATCCGGTCCCGCGCGACCGGATGCTCACGGACGGGCCGCACGGCGGCGGAGAAAGCGATTCGGTCGGATTCCCTCAGCCGGGTGCTTGGCGTCGGCTCCCTCTTGCCTCCGGCCTTGCGTTCCACGGGTCTTCGGGCCAGGAATGCTTCGGGTAGCGGTTCCTCAAGTCCTTGCGAACCTGAAAATATGTCGATTCCCAGAAGCTTTTGAGGTCGTCCGTGATCTGGACCGGGCGATAGTTGGGGCCGAGGAGATGGAGCAGCACCGGGACACGGCCGCCGGCAACGCGAGGCGTATCCGCCAGCCCGAAGAGTTCCTGAAGCCGGACGGCGAGGACGGGCAATCGGCCCGTCTCGTACGTGAGTCGGATCTTGTTACCCGTCGGCACGACAATCGTCTCCGGGGCCTCGGCATCGATCAATCGGGCCTGAGAGAACGTGAGACAACCACGGAGCAAGGGGGCGAGCGGAACACGGCGGACTTCGTCGAGTGTTCTCTTTCCGGCGCACGCGGATATCAGCATCTCGGCAAGAACTGTGTCGTCGATGTCAGGAAGGTCCGCTCCAGGCATGGCCGATCGCAGGAAGTCGAGGCGATCGAGCCAGAAGGACGCGGCGGAATCCTGGGCGACAAATTCGCGAGCCCGTGGTGCCAGCCATTCGGCCAAGGCCGCGGAGGCTTCGGTTGAGGAGACCGGACCGTGGGTCTCCTCTCGCAAGGGGAGATCGAGATAGCTCCAGGTTTCGGAGGCGACGGCTCGCCCGCGGGACTCCTCGAAGCTTACGACACGCTCGCGCCTCACCGAGCCGGGAAACGCCTCTTCGAGCCACGCCGGGTCGATCGCACTCGCAATCCTGACGATGGCCTCTCGCTTGCCCCCGCGACTCACATCACGAGGGTCGAGCGCCAGGAAGAATTCGGCGTCGCGAACCGTGGATTCCGGATCCAGGCGGATGCCCCGACCCCCTATCATCAAGGCCGTCATCGGGTCGGCCGACCGGCGACGACAGACACGGTCCGGGTAGGCAAGGAGCGCGAGTTGACGCAGAGTCTCCTCTCCCCCCTCGTCGCGATCGGACGATTCCAGATGACGACCGAGCCGGAGAAGTTCCGCTCGAACCTCGTCCACGCGACGAGCCGCGTTCGGGTCAATTCCCTGATCTCGCAGACGAGGAGCGAATCGCTGGTGACGGGCCTCGATCAGGGCGTCAATGCGCGGGAAAAGATCCGACTCTCCTCGCGTCGGCTCCGCGCGAAACAAGCTGCGATCCCTGGGGGGCACGATGTCCTTCTCCGAGAGCAGAGCGGCCAGAGATGCACCGTCCTCCAGACGACCGCAAGCGGCTGAGCCGACGAGCAATCGCCCCAGTCGGGGATGGACCGGCATCGCGAGCAACGACCGTCCGACGGGGGTCATCGCCTTGCGATCGTCAAGGGCACCGAGTCGAACAAGCAATCGCTCGGCGGAGTCCAGAGACTCCCGCGGAGGCGGTTCGAACCAGCCGAATGTGGTGGGGTCCGAATGTCCCCACGACTTCAAGGCAAGAACCGTCGACGCCAGGTCGACGCGGTGGATCTCCGGCTCGTCGAACTCCCGCCGTCCTCGGTCCTCGCGCTCGGGCCAGAGGCGCAAGCAGCGGCCAGGGGCAGTCCGACCGGCCCTTCCGGCTCGCTGAGCCGCGGAGGCCCGGCTGATCCAGCCAAGCTCCAACCGATCGAGTCCTCGGGCCGGGTCATGCCGGGCATAGCGGGCGAGGCCCGAATCGATCACGGTCGTCACCCCGTCGATCGTCAACGACGTCTCGGCCACGTTCGTCGCCAGAACGACCTTGCGGCGATTGGCCGGCCGCAGCGCCTTGTCCTGCTCGTCGGACGCGAGGCTCCCATGGAGGGGAAGGACAAGCAAGTTCTCACGATCCGCAATCGCTGCGAGCGCGCGTTGAGAACGACGGATCTCCTCGACACCGGGAAGGAAGACGAGCATGTCGCCTCGATCCTCCCGGCCTGTTTCAACGGCACGAGCCACCGCATCCGCGACCCGATCGGGCAGCGGCACCTTCTGGTCGCGGGCTTCGTACTCGACTTCGACGGGAAAGGCGCGTCCCTCGACCCGAACGATCGGGCAACCGCCAAGGAACGCCGAGATAGGCTCGGCATCGAGCGTGGCGGACATCACGATGAGAATCAGGTCGTCGCGAACGGACTCCGCCGCCTCGTGAACCAAGGCCAGGGCAAGGTCGGTATGTAGGCTCCGTTCGTGGAATTCGTCGAGAATGACCGCTCCAACGCCCTCAAGAAAAGGATCATTGAGAAGCTGTCGTGTGAGTATGCCTTCCGTGGCCACTCGGAGGCGTGTGCGTGGGCCGATCCGTTTTTCGTTGCGGATGTGGTAACCAACTTCTTGACCGAGGGTCCAGCCGTTTTCGTCCGCGATCCGCTTCGCAGAGGCTCGGGCCGCGACCCGTCGAGGCTGGAGCATGACCAGCGCCGGATGTCCCGGTTCCAACCCCCCTGCCCTGACGAGAGCCGGTGCGACGCGCGTGGTCTTGCCGGAACCGGGAGGCGCGACCAGAACGAGACGACGGTGGCGACGGGCGGAGTCGACGATTTCGCTGAGATGGGCGTCGATGGGGAGAGGTTGCATGGTCTGTTCACGATAGCGGGAAATCCGTTCAACCGCCAATCCATCGGGGATGTCGGGTGCGGAGATTGTCCGTCTCCAAAAAGTCGGCGCATCGCACTTCCCTTCCGATTAGAATGCCCTTCCCAGACCAAACCGCGACGGAGACACCGCGACGCTGATGACGACGATCCTGAATATTCCGAGAATCGACTGCGCCACCGACGATGCGAGAGAAGCGATTCTGCGCCTTCGCCGCCAATTGAGCCCTCGGGGCGACGTGGTGAGTGCGCGGGATCGGACCCGGACGATGGCCTCGTTCGGGGAACCGCTCACCCCGCAACAGGTCGTCGAGCGGATCTGCGGCGACGTGCGGGATCGGGGACTTCCGGCCGTACTCGAGTACACCAGGAAACTCGACGGCAAGACGCTCGCACCCGAGGACGTTCGCGTTTCGCAGCGTGAGCTGTCCGATGCGTTCCGGGCGGCCGATCCGGCCTTCTTGAAGACGATCCGACGAGTGCGAGACAACGTGCTCGCATTTCAGTCCGGCATCCTCCATCGCGATGCCAGATTCAAGCGCGGGCCTGGCTGCGAGCTGCGATTACGCTATCGTCCGCTGCGTCGCGTCGGGATTTGCATCCCCGGCGGAGCGGCCGCTTATCCGTCGTCGTTGCTGATGACGGTCGTTCCCGCCCAGGCGGCGGGCGTGCCGGAGATCGCCGTCGTGGTCCCGCCCACGGCATTCGGGGGCTACAACGCCGACCTGCTCGCAGCCTGCCATGCCCTGGGCGTGACGGAGGTCCACCGAGTCGGCGGCGCCCAGGCGGTGGCGGCCCTGGCGTACGGAGTCGAAGGGATCGAGGCGGTCGACAAGATCGTCGGACCCGGCAACCTGTTCGTTGCGCTGGCGAAGCGATATGTTTTCGGCGAGGTCGACATCGACAGCATCGCAGGCCCCAGCGAGGTTGTGCTTCTGGCGGACTGGACGGCTGACCCGCGATACATCGCCGCCGATCTCATCTCCCAGGCGGAACACTCGCCGGGCGCGAGCGTCATGATCACCTGGGAGCCGGACCTCATCGATCGGGTGGCCGTGGCATTGTCCGAGGCCCTGACGACGCTCAGCCGAGGCGACCTGGCGCGTCAATGTCTCGAACAGTTCGGCGCGTTGATCCTCGCCCGGGACGAGGATGAAGCCGTGGCGCTCTCGAACGCGATCGCCCCCGAGCATTTGCACATCTCAACGTGCGATCCCGAGCGCCTTGCCGAACGGCTGACCAATGCCGGAGCGATCTTTCTTGGCCACGACACCCCGGTTGCCGTCGGAGATTATGCCGCGGGGCCGTCTCACGTGTTGCCCACCGGGGGGACCGCCCGATGGGCATCGGGGCTCTCGTCGAACGACTTCCTCAAGCGAACGAGCCTGATTCATGTCGACCACGACGGCCTTGCCCGTCTGGCTCCCGATATCCGCATGCTCGCGGACAAGGAAGGACTGACAGCACACCGCTATAGTGTGGACATTCGACTCTCTGTCACCGATCCACTCCTGCAGGAAGAAACCTGACAGACAAGGCCTCTCACAATACCCGGGACAAGTCATATCATTCATCGCGGGGCAATACGCCCTCGCCGGGATCATGAACCTTCAAATTCGCCACGCCTGCGAAGGTGACTGCGAGACTCTCGTCGGCCTGATCCACGAGCTTGCCGTCTACGAACGACTGGGACACGAAGCCAGGGCGACGGCAGAGGATCTGCGCCGTCACCTCTTCGGAGAGCGTCCGTATGCCGACGCCTTGATCGCTGAGGACGGCGGATTCGCGATCGGATTCGCGCTCTTTTTCTTCAACTTCTCGACGTTCAAGGGCAAGCCCGGAATCTATCTCGAAGACCTGTTCGTGAAGCCGGAATTTCGGGGACGAGGAATCGGCAAGGCGCTCCTGGCACGCCTGGCGAGGACGGCCGTCGAGCGGGATTGCGGACGGTTTGAGTGGGCGGTGCTCGATTGGAATGAGCCGTCCATCGCCTTCTACAAGGCGCTCGGAGCGCGACCCATGGAGGACTGGACCGTCTATCGTGTCGATGGAGACGCCCTCGAAATACTGGCTGCTCGGGACCGCGAGTGACCTAGAAGACGATCGGGCGGGGATGATTCTCTCGCGAGACCTCGCTCAATCGCCCTCGGTCTCAAGGTGCTCCACGGTCTGCTTGAGACTGGTCGAGTACGGCTCCACCTTCAGGGCGCGGCGGAAGGTCGCGAGGGCGTCGCGACGACGGTCGAGGCGGAGGAAGCATTGGCCGAGGCCGGCGAGCGCCCCAACGTGATACGGGTTGCGCTCCAGGGCCTGGCGACAATCGGCGGCGCTCTCGGCGAACTTATCCTGGGAAAAGAGCGCGATGGCCCGCTGATTGTACGCTTCGGCGAAATTCGGTGAGCGTGCGATCAACTTCGCGGCAAGATCCTGGGCCTCGCGATATCGTTCGCGGCCGATCAGGTCGCGGACTTCTTGAAGCGTCGCGTTGTTCTCCGCCGTATCCGCGCGGAACCAGATGGCCCAGAGTGCATTGTGGGAGAGATTTCTGATCACCGGATCGGGATCACGCAGCCCTCGTGCGACGGTCTCGTTGACCTGGAAGCTCCCGATCAGACCGAGTGCGAGGACTGCCGCGCGGCGGGCCTGAAGGCTTCCCGACCTGGCGAGACGCGAGAGTGTTCCTTCGGTGTAGCGGGCCGTCACGCTGCGATGGAAGGCTTCGATGTCTTTTTCGCGGAGGAAGGTTTCGAAATAATCGACCAGCAGCGAGGCGGTATGCGGCTCGAGCATGACGTCGGCTCCGTGGCGCGGGGAGGCGAGGCAGGAGGGCGGGTTGGCGATCCAGATGGCGGGGGCGAACACGAGGGTGAGGGCGAGGCCGACGGCTTGGGCCGGACGGCGGCTCATGGCGAGGCTCCGACGATGCCGCACGAGGCTTTCAGGCGGGTTCGAGCCGAGGTCCGCGAGGGCGGACCTGGCTTGCTGTTTCGAAGTTTAGCAACTCGACCTCACGGATGCCATAGGGCGGAATGGCCCCGAGATCGAACCAGCGTTCCCCATGTTGTCGAAGCGAAACGCATCCCGGTCCGGGTTTGAATCCCGAGATACCCTCGGAATGAGGCGACGTTTCGCCACAACCTCCGGCCCCTCGAACATTCCGCGTGCCTCAGGCGCGTGACCGCGAGGGGTGAACCCAGGGATCGCGATAAGGTCGGCGCAGGAGTCCGTTCGCTTCCTCATCCGAAACCACTCGACTCTGGGCCGCGTCCCATGTCAGCGTCCGGCCCAGTCCCAACGCCATGTTCGCCAGGATGCAACTGGCGGTCGATATGTGACCTTCCCCAATATCGGCCACGGGCTTTCCTCGGGACTCGATCGCGGCGAGAAAGTCCTTCATGTGCCCGCGAATGGCCGGTGCAACGTGTCGCTCAAGGTCTTTCTCGGTCTTGTCCTCTGGGTACTGATCCAGCTCGTACGTGACGTCCTTGTGGACCGAGTTTCCTCCGCCGTGAGGGATGAAATCGTAGCCCATGACGCTCGCCTTCAACGTGCCCTTGTCGCCGTAGATGGTAGCGCCCCAGGGGTACTTGGGGTCGGGCTCGCTCCCCCAGGTGCGGTGCTGCCAGACGACGTTGAGATCGCCGAAGTCGAAGGTCGCCGTCTGAGTATCGGGGATGTTGGCCTTGCTCGCTTTGTCCACGAGAATGCCGCCCGATGAGCCGATTCGCTTGGGCCAAGCCAGCCCGAGCATCCATCGCACCATATCGAGCATGTGGATGCACATGTCGCCCAGGATTCCGTTTCCGTACTCCGTGAACGCGCGCCACCCGCGCGGATGCACCATAGGATTGTACGGCCGCATCGGCGCGGGGCCGGTCCACATCTCGTAGTCGAGGTTTGCCGGCGGCGCCATGTCCGGCGGATTTCCGCGCGCTCTCATGTGGTAGTAGCAGTAGATCTCGACAAGCCCGACCGTGCCGAGCTTGCCCTCCCGAATAATTCGATCTCTCGCCTCGATCAGATGGGGCGTGCTTCGCCGCTGAGTCCCGACCTGGACGACTCGCTTATGTTTGCGGGCGGCGGCGAGCATGGCCTCGCCTTCCGCCACGTCCACGCTGATCGGCTTCTGGACCCAGACGTCGGCCCCGGCCTCCACCGACGCGATCATCGGCAAGGCGTGCCAGTGGTCGGGGGTGGCGATCAGGACGATGTCGAGATCCTTCTCCTTCAGCATCTCGCGGAAGTCCCCGTAGGTTCGGGGCGTCTTCCTGGAGACCTGCCGGGCGGCGACCATCTGGGCCGTCTCCGACAGCATCGTTTTATCCACGTCACACAGAGAGACGACTTCGACGGGAGCGACCTGGATCAGGCGAAACAGATCGCACTTGCCGTACCAGCCGCATCCGATCAGCCCGACCCTCAGTGGCTTCTTGCCCTGAAACCCCGCCACGCGACTCGCGGCAGCCGACCACGCCAGACCGGCGGCGCCGGCCTGGAGGAATTCTCGACGGTCCATGCCCGGACTCTCCGACACAGGAAGGATTGACGACCACTCGTCCCGACTATACGGCTCCCACGACCGGCTCGCGAGGGGTCCGTGCGAGCTTTTCCGACCAGGTGCTATCCCCGCCGGAAGCCAGGCGCCATGCGCGCGGGTTCTTGCTATCGCAAACCGGCTTTCCTGTTTACTCCGTCGCAAGCAGCGGGAATCCGATTGGCCGGCGCTCGCGGCGAGATCGATAGATAGCCGTGAACATCGCCACCACGTCCCGACCGTCCTCGCCCGTAACCAGAGGCGGGCGGTCATCCCGCACAGCCTCCAGGAAGTCGGCGATTTGCAACGCGTGGTAGTGGGACGTGGCATCGATCGTCGCAAATCGGGCGCGGTCCTCGTCCTGGAATTCCGCGAGCCGGTGCTCTTCGCCGGGGATCGTCCACAAATCATTGAGCGGGGGCTCGGCAATCGAGGAAACGCCGGCAATGAAGGTCGCGCCACGATCGGTCTCGACACCGATCGAGGCACCATTCGTCCCGTGAACGTGGACTTTGGTGAAGAGTCCCGGTTTCTGGGACACGCTGGTGACGATCGACGCGAGCCCTCCCCGACGGAACCGGACGATGGCCACGGCCGAGTCCTCGACCTCGATATCCGGGTGGTTGAGGTTGGCCCAGTCTCCGCTGATTTCCTCGATCTCGCCCATGAACCATCGCAAAAGATCGAGTTGATGTGGGGATTGGTTGACGAGGACTCCCCCACCCTCGGCGTCCCATCGCCCTCGCCATGGGTCGGACCGGTAGTAGCCAGGATCTCGCCAACTGAACATCTGGAAGACGCCGAGAGCCGGATCGCCGATCTTGCCGGCGTCGATCGCCGCCTTCATTCGGCGCACCGGTTCATACCAGCGGCGCTGGCTGATCACGCCGAGCTTGACCCCGAACCCCCTGGCCGCCGCAAGCATCCGATCGCAGTCCGTGAGGGTCGCAGCCATCGGCTTCTCGACGATCACATGAGCGCCGGCTCGGGCACAAGCGACCGCCGAAGTCGCATGCAACGGATGCGGCGTACAGATGCTGACGACTTGCACAGACGCGTCGAGGACCATGCTCGCCACGTCAGTGAATGCTCGCCCGCCGAAGCGTTGCGAGAAGGCTTCCGCGCGGTGAATGTCGGAATCACAAACGGCAACGAGCTCCGATCCGGGCAGGTCGCGCAACGCAGAGGCGTGGATCTGACCGACTTTGCCGCAACCTATCAGAGCGGTCCTCAATCGCCGCACTTGGAACTCCTTGGTTCGTCAGTCCTTGGTGGGAATCGGATCGGCGATTGCATGACAGTCAGGTCGTCGTAAGGCGATGATCGCGCCCATAGCGGAGCAAAGCTGCGGGCGGAATCGGGCTCCCTTTTCAACTCCGGTCGAACCATCAGTTCCAATCGCTGGGAAGGCTTTCGGTCGTCGGGTTCATTGGAGCATGACAAGCCACGAATAGCGTCCAATAGAGCTTCGCCGAGGCCTGATCCGGGGGCGGTGACACCGCGCCATGAGTTTGAAGCCACTCGGACCAGCTCGCCTGTTCTTCGGAAGAGAGGAAGGAATTCAACGCAACCGTTTTTCCCTTTCTAACCATCCAGAGCGCGTGCCGGACGACGGCCGCAAGTTCAAGCCCCCGAATTGCTGCCGCCTCATCCATCGAGAATCCGCGATCGAGCAGACGCCACGTCCATTCCTCCGTCGGGACATACGAGCCGGCGGAGGACATCGACGGCGGACTTGTGGCCTCTTCGGGTCTCGAGGATGGCTCCGGTCGTCTCGGAGTCGATTCCAGATTGAGGGACTTCCGCCCCGGCGGCAATTCCTGTGGCTCGCGTCGGTCTGGGGTTTCGACGCGTTCGGTCACGGGCTCCTCGACGGACGGCCCTCCCGAGGATTTGATCAGATCCAGGATAGCCGCCCCGAATCGTTCGAGTTTCGAAGGACCGATCCCCTTCACCTGAACCAGTGATTGCGGCGTCCGGGGGCGTTGCCGAACCAGCTCGCTCAGGGTCTCGTTCGAGAAAACGTATGCGGGGGACAGGTCCGATTCTCTCGCGAGCTTCAAGCGAAGGCGACGCAGGCTCTCGTGGAGTGGGTCACCGCTAATGTCATCGGCTGCGAAAGTTGAGTCGTGCAGCTCCTCCCCGGATCCAGAGGGTAGGATCGGCGGCGATTTCGCCCGATTCGGATTCGACGCGATCCGCTCCAGCCCGCCGAGACGAATCCGCTCAACGAGATCGTGCGTGAGCGGCAACTGAAGCGGCGGCGACTCGATGTCGCGAATCCACGCCCAACCCGCCTCCGAGAGCTTAATGACGGGTTTGAACCGGTCGACCTCCTCCGATTCAATCAGCCCGCCGTTCAAGAGCGCGTCGAGAATCTCGGCAACCTCCTTCTGGGTGAAACCCGACTTCGCCAAGATGCCGAACGTGCTCAATCGCGTGAGGCCGGAACGCTCCATCCGCTCAGAAGTGGATCCGACGAGCATCTGGGCGACGGCGATTTTTCCGAAACGGGATTTCGCCCTCGCGACACCCGAGAGGATCTTCTGGATCACTTCTCTCCCCGCGGACGTGTCGATTGGAGGTACCGACAAGGCCGGACGTGGCCTCTCAGCCCCGCCGCAATTGTCGCACCGGCCGCACTGGGAGATATCGTGGTCGCCAAAATACCCAAGAATGTAGGCGCGTCGGCAGGATTTCGACTCGGCGTATCTCAACATCCGTTCGAGCTTGTCGTACTCTTGCTTCTTCCGGGTCATGAGCGAGGAGAAATCGATGACGATGTCCTTCGACCTCTTGTTCCGATCCAGCACGCGAAGCGCATTGCCGCGAAACGGCGGGATGTAATCGAGGGTAAACTCGCTGGCGAGATTCTTGATCGCCCGGGTCAGGGCCGTTCGATCGAGGCCGAGTCGGGAGGCGAATTCGTCGGGCTGAAAGTAAATCGTCTCGCCGAAACGACGATTGACGAGCCCCTCGATACCGAGGGCCACGATCTTCTGGACGTGTGCGCTCGCACCAACCCTCTGGGAGAAGGGCGGTTCATCGGGCTCGCAGTTCATCCGCACGATCGCCATGTTCTCACGAGGCCGGAACCGTTCCAACGCAGAGGCCGATTCCAGGATCCGGACGGCCGTCCCGACAGCCGACTCATTCAGCTCCACGGGCACCGCCTCGCGAATCTCCGCCTGGGTCAACTCGATCGGGTCGGCGTCGAGCGTGCGGAGGTAGTCGTAGATCCGGTACACCGCGTCCTTGGGCGGGTACTCGTTCTCGATGAACATCTCCTGCAAGAAGCGATCGCCTGGCGCGTACAGGAGCACGCATTCGGCCGGCAAACCATCGCGACCCGCTCGGCCGGCCTCCTGGTAATAGGCCTCAAGAGTCCCCGGCATGTTGAAGTGGGTGACCGAACGGATATCCGCCTTGTCCACGCCCATGCCGAAGGCATTGGTCGCGACGACCACGTCGGCATCGCCCCCCATGAATCGGTCCTGAGCGATCGTCCGCTCCTCACGTGTCAGGCCCGCGTGATAGATCACCGCATCGCGACGTATCGACTTCGCCACGAATGCCCTGATCTCCTCGCATCGCTTGCGGCTGGAGGCATAGACGATCGCCGGACCCGGATTGCGCTCGAGGACAGCCGTCAACGCGTTGAATTTGTCCACGTCTTTGCGAGCATTGCGCGCGTGGTACGTCAGGTTGGGTCGATCGAAACCGGTGACGAACTGCTGGGGCTCGTGGAGGTCGAGTTGATCGGCGATATCGCGACGTACGAGATCTGTGGCCGTGGCGGTCAACGCGATGCACGGGGGCATCCCGAGCGCCCGCCGCGCCGCTCCGAGCCTGGCGTAGTCCGGCCTGAAATCGTGGCCCCATTCGCTGATGCAGTGGGCCTCATCGACGGCGAGCAGCGCCGGACGGACGCGGTTCATCATCTCCACGAACCGGCCGCTGCGAAAACGCTCGGGCGCGACGTAGACCAGGTCGTACTCGCCCAGTTCGATTTCCGCGAGCCTCGCGTTCTGTTCCGCAAGATCGAGCGTGCTGTTGATCAACGTCGCCCGGATGCCGCGTGCCGAAAGCGCGTCCACCTGATCCTTCATGAGCGCGATCAAGGGACTGACGACCAGCGTCACCCCGTTCAATCTCAGCGCGGGTAGCTGGTAGCACAGGCTCTTTCCACCCCCGGTGGGCATGACGCAGAGGACATCCTTCCCCGCGAGAACCTGCTCGATGACCTCGCGCTGACCGGGGCGGAACCGCTCCAGGGCGAATCGCTCGCGGAGGGTGCGTTCGAGATCGATCGGCGATGTGCCCGCGATGCTCATGGCCGTTCCTGGCGACGGACGGGGACGAATCGGGGGACGAGCGATCATTATAATCGCGCGGCGTCCACCTCGCGAGCAATCGGCGCAAAACCGGCTCAGCGATGGCAAAGCGTACGACTCAGCCGACGGCGACAGGAAATTTTCGAGCAGAGACCGCCTCGAATTGAAACGCAATCTGCTCGAAAATCCGAGGTCTCTAGCCTTTGATCACTCCAACCGGCCTCAACCTCGCCACTTTCTTCGAGATCCCCGCCTTGTCCACCACCTCCACCACCTGATCGACATCCTTGTAAGCGGCGGGCTGCTCCTCCGCGAGTCCTTTGTGGCCCCTGGCGCGGGCGATGATGCCGAGGGCGTCGAGTTCCTTGTCGATGCGGCGACCGCCAGCGAGGCGTACGGCGGCCGTTCGGCTCATCATGCGACCGGCGCCGTGGCAGGTCGTCCCGAAGGACTGAGTCATGCTTCCGGGCAGCCCCGCAAGGACCCATGACGCGGTCCCCATGCTGCCAGGAATAATCACGGGCTGGCCGATGTGTTGGTAAGCCCCGGGGATTTCAGGGTGCCCCGGAGGGAATGCGCGCGTGGCGCCCTTACGGTGGACGCACACCTGCTTGTAACATCCTCCGCCCACGTCGTGGTCCTCGAATTTGGCGATGTTGTGCGCCACGTCGTAGACAAGCTCCATGCCGAACCGCTCCCATGAGCCGCCGAAAACCTGTCCGAAAACCTCTCGGGCCTGATGGGTCAGGAGCTGGCGATTGCACCAGGCATAGTTCGCCGCGGCACGCATGGCCCCAAGATAGGCCTGTCCCTCTGGGCTACGCACCGGCGCGCAGGCAAGCTGTTTATCCGGCAGTTCAAATCCGTACCGCTTCGGCGCGCCGGCGAATGCCGCGAGGTTATCCTCGCAAACCTGATAGCCGAGGCCGCGAGACCCGGAATGGATCAACACCGTGATCTGGCCCTCGCGCAACCCCATCACGCTCGCGGCCTCCTCGTCGATCACGCGATCGACCACCTGGACCTCAAGGAAGTGATTGCCCGAACCGAGCGTGCCACACTGGTCGTAGCCCCGGGTGAACGCGCGATCGCTTACCCGTCCGGGGTCGGCGCCGTCGAGACGTCCACCAGCCTCGGTGAACGCCAGGTCCTCCGCGGTCCCGTAACCCAGGTCGACGACGAATTGTGAACCCTGCTCCATCAGCTTTGCGAGCTTTGGCTTATCGAACTTGTAGTTCCCTTTCTGGCCAACGCCGGTCGGGATGTCTCGAAAAAGCTGATCGACCAGGGTACGAATCCGTGGCTTGACCTCATCCCATTCCAGGTTGGTACGGAGCAATCGGACCCCACAGTTGATGTCGTAACCCACCCCACCCGGCGAGATCACGCCCCCCTGCTCGGGGTCCGTCGCCGCGACGCCCCCAATCGCGAAGCCGTAACCCCAGTGGATATCGGGCATGGCCAGGCTGGCCTTCTGAATCCCGGGCAGCGTCGCGACGTTGGCGACCTGCTCCGGTCCCTGATCCTTCTTGATCTGAGCGATCAGATGCTCGTCAGCGAAGATGATCCCGTCGACGCGCATGTCGGCGCGGTACGTCTTCGGAATCCTCCACTGGCATGGTCCGATCTGCTCCAGGGGTCCGTTGTACTCGGCCATGGATCTCGCTCCTCGCGGATGACCTGGGACGTCTGAAAATCGACCCCATGAATGCATGCCGGCGGTTGCTTGACACGGTAACCAGGGCGAGGTTCGCCCGCCGGACGGGGCCCGTCCTGGGATTGTCCACGTTTGGGACCGATCTCCTTGGAAAATCCCAGGGTCGCAGGGTATTCCCATTGTAGCGAGTCCCAATGCGGGACTTTGTGTCGTTTTTCGCAGGTCATGACTGCCGAATTGATACCGAAGTCAGCCAGGCATCCGCTGCCAATCTGGCACTCACGGTGCCGAGCTTCCAAGGCCAAACTTATGCAAGTGCTTCCCTTTTCTTCCCTTGGGGTTATCCATAAGGAATTGGCACGTTCATTGCTTTGTTCCGACAATCGGTGGTGGCTTCGTCAGGCGACACGATGCCCGCCTGAAGAGGGTCTCACGACCTGATGAGCAGACCCGATCGAGCCTGTGCCGAGGGTCAGTCGACCAGGACTCGCCGTGGGGACGCGACCGGGCTCGCCAAGGTCTTGCAGAAGACGTTATCTCGAACCACGTTCATGGTCGGAAAGGAGAAGGAGTTATGGCAATCGAACTTTGGGATCCCTTCCGCGAGGCCGTCAGCCTCCGAGATGCAATGAACACGCTTCTCCAGGAGAGTTTCGTCCGGCCCGGAAATGCTCCGGCCAAACCCAACGCGGTACCGCTCCTGATCGACGTCTCCGAGTCGGAGGATGCGTACACGGTCAAGGCGTCTCTTCCGGGCGTCAAGCCCGACGATGTGCAGATCACGGTCCAGGGCGACACGCTGATGATCCGAGCCGAGACCACGGCGGAGGAGGAGCAGAAAGGCGAACAATGGCACATTCGTGAACGGAGGGTCGGGGTGTTCCAGAGATCCATCACCCTGCCCACGCCAGTGGACGCGGACAAAGCCCAGGCTCAGTTCGACAACGGAGTGCTCACCCTGACGCTCCCCAAATCGGACGCGGCGAAGCCCCGGCAGATCAAGGTCGGTGCCTCCTCCAGCCAGCCTCACGACGGTCACGGCAATGGCGGATAAGTCATGCCGCCACGACTCGAGCGCGCAAGTCTCCAAAAGTTCACATTCTTCGTCGAGACTCCGGGAATGATGCGCGGAGGCTCCTGCCGCCTCTGGGGATTCCACACCGTGAATCCCCGGTGGCGGCACCTTTCCATCCTCAAGAGAGCCTTGATCCGTTTCGTTGGTCGAACCACGAGGCCTTTTCCAGGTCCATGTGGACCTGAACCGCATCGTCGAGTCCCGGCTCATGGCCCGGCGGAAGTCGTATCCAGAATTCCTCTGGAGGTCGCCCTAGTCGCGCGATTCGATCAAGGCCCCGGTCTTCGACGCTAAGGACGCGCATCGAGAGTTCCGGCCCCGAGGAAAGCGAGCCGTCCTGGACGAGATGGAGATGCTCCGGCCGAAGGCCAAGATGCAGCGAACTCCGTCCGGAGGCTCGAAGCACCGCGGCACAAGCGGGCGAGTCGACCTCCACTTTTCCCCCGTGGGGGAATACCAGCACGACCGCCTCCCCTCGCAATTCCAGGTCCACCGGCAGGCACCCCATCGGTGGGTTCCCGATGAACCCGGCCACGAATCGATTGGCAGGCCGATCGTAGAGGTCTCGCCCGCGGCCTAGCTGTTCGAGACGCCCTTCGTTCAGGACCGCGACCCGGTCGCCCATTGCCAACGCTTCCTCCTGATCGTGCGTGACGAGGACCGTCGTCATCCCGAAGCGGCGGTGCGCCTCGGCGAGCTTGGCTCGAAGGTACACCCGGAGCGGCGTGTCGAGATTCGAGAACGGCTCGTCAAGCAGCAGGAGCGAGGGACGCCGGACGAGGGCGCGTCCGAGGGCGAGCCTCTGCTTCTCACCCCCCGACATCGTCGCGGGCATCCGTCCGAGACAATCCTCGAGACCGAGGAAGTCGGCGATACTGTCGACACGATCCCGGACCTCCGCTAAGGGGACGTGACGGGCCTTGGCGCCGAACGCCAGGTTTTCGCGCCCATTCAGATAGGGGAACGGGGCCTGATTCTGAAAAACGAGGGCCGCGTCCCGCTCTTGCGGACCGAGCGCCCCTGCGTCGCGTCCGTCGATCGTGATCGTGCCCGAATCCGGTTTGTCCAGCCCGGCGACGAGTCGAAGCAGTGTACTCTTACCCGATCCGGAGGGACCGACCACCGTGAGAAGCTCGTGTATCGAAATGATGAGATGGAGCCCATCCAAGGCCGCATGACCGGTCCCGAATCGCCTCGAAACTCCAGCGATCTCGATTCTTGGCACGTGGTCACCTCGTCCGCCCTGGAAGGATTCTTGTTGCGTGCGACATCGAACCGATGTTTAATAAGGATTCAATCGTGCTTCCCGCCGATCCCCGCCGTCCCGGCCTCCCTGGACCTGGAGGTTCCGATGTTCACGATCAAGCAGGGCTCCAGCATAAGCTGTGACGGCGCGAGTCGCCGCAATTTTCTCCGCGTGGGCTCGCTCGCCGCCTTGGGACTGAGCCTTCCCACGCTGCTTCGGGCTCAGGCGGGCGCGGCGTCTCCGGCAACCGACGTCTCCTGCATCCTGCTCTGGCTCCAGGGCGGCATCAGCCATATCGATAGTTTCGACCCCAAGCCCGACGCCCCGTCCGAGATCCGCGGCGATTTCGGGGTGATCGCCACACGAGTCCCCGGCATTCAGCTCTGCGAGCCCCTGCCGAAGCTCGCCGCGCACCAGGATAAATATTCAATCCTCCGCTCTCTCGATCCCAAGAACGGCTCTCACGGCGTGGCCGACGCGTACATGATGAGCGGCCACCCGTTCAATCCCGCCCTGACCTTTCCCGGCTATGGAGCGGTCGTGGCACGCGAGAAGGGGGACCGTGGCGGCATGCCCCCCTACGTCCAGGTCGGCCAGTCGATCGACATGCGATTCGGCGGCGGTGTGGCAGGCTTCCTGGGCGATCAGTACAACCCGTTCGTTCTTCCCGGTGACGCCTCCAGTCCTGGTTTCAAAGTCCGGGACGTCTCGCTCCCGACTGGCGTCGACAGCGATCGTTTCGGGAGGCGAATGAAGGCACTGAAGGCCGTGGACACGTGGCAGAGTCGCATGGAATCCTCGGCCAGCCCGATTCAGGCCGCCGATAGCTTCTACCAAAAAGCGTACAGTCTGATCACCTCGCCACGGGCCAAGACAGCCTTCGACCTGCAACGCGAAGATCCCCGGATGCGCGACCGGTACGGTCGCCACTCGCTCGGTCAGGGATGCTTGCTCGCCCGCCGGTTGATTGAATCGGGTGTTCGGTTCGTGACCGTGACGGACGGCGGCTGGGACACGCACCAGGACAATTTCAAGTCGCTCAAGGATCGCCTCTTGCCCCGCCTGGATTCGGCCCTCTCGGCGCTCCTGGAGGACCTCTCCGATCGCGGCCAGATTGGGTCGACCCTGATTGTCGTCCTCAGCGATTTCGGGCGGACACCGAAGGTCAATCCTTCGGCGGGTCGTGACCACTGGTCCACGGCGGGGGTAGCCCTGCTCGCTGGGGCCGGAATCAAGGGGGGCGTTGCGGTTGGGCAGACCAATAGCCTTGGCGAACAACCCATCGAGGCGCCGTACATCACCGAAGACCTGGCGGCGACGATTTACGAACGGCTCGGCGTGCCCCTCGACACGACCCACAAGACGCCCGACGGACGGCCGATTCGCATCAATTACGATGGCCGTCTGATTCGCGAGTTGCTCTAATCGAGGGAGACTCCCGCGTCGCGGAGATTTCTCTCTATGATCCGCCTGGCCATCCTCGGGGCTTTCCTGCTCTGCGCCGGCAACTCGCCGGCCGACGACGGGATTGCTCCTCTTGAAACATTCACGCCCGAGCAACGGTCCCACTGGGCCTACCGGCTCGTCGCGCGGCCAGACCCCCCGACCGTGAAGCTCCGGGCCTGGACGCGAAACCCGATCGATCGGTTCATCCTTGCGGCCACCGAAGAACTGAGCCTGCGCCACGCCTCCGAAGCGGATCGGATCACGCTGATCCGGCGGGTGACCTACGACCTGACCGGCCTGCCGCCGTCGCCCGACGAAGTCTTCGCGTTTCTTTCCGATCCCCGCGCCAATGCCTACGAGTGCCTCGTCGACCGTCTTCTCGCCAGCCCCAGATACGGGGAGCGCTGGACGCAACACTGGCTCGATCTGGCGCATTACGCGGACTCCAATGGATTCGAGCTGGACGGGGATCGGCCCGACGCCTGGAGATATCGCGACTGGGTCGTGAAGGCGCTGAACGATGACATGCCGTACGATCGTTTCGTCACCCTTCAGATCGCGGGTGAGGAGGCGGAAGCCGGTTCCATCGACGCCCTGATCGCCACCGGGTTCGGCCGGTGCGGCCCGCGTGA
The DNA here is from genome assembly GCA_028291545.1 of Planctomycetota bacterium. GTDB lineage: Bacteria > Planctomycetota > Planctomycetia > Isosphaerales > Isosphaeraceae > JAQGHR01. The sequence continues at coordinate 49,013 of JAQGHR010000120.1, forward strand.
GGTCGTGGGAGGTAATGTCGACCCGGCCGCGAACAGACAAAGCGAACTGACAGAGATCACCTCAACGGTCGGCTCGGTGTTCCTTGGTCTTACGATGGGTTGTGCCCGTTGCCACGACCATAAGTTCGATGCCCTGCCCACGACCGACTACTACCGACTCCAGTCGTTCTTCGCCTCCTCCGACCTGGTCGATCGCCCGATCGCGACGAAGGCCGAGGAAGAGTCCTATAACGCGGCCGTGAAACTGATCAACGAAAAGGTCGCGCCACTTCGAGCCAGGATGTCGGCACTTGAAGCGCCGTATCGCAAGGCGCTGCGCGAGAAAAAACAGGCGATGCTCACTGCGGCGGAACGTACGGTCCTGGCGATCCCGGACAAGGAGCGGACGCCCGCGCAGAAGAAACTCGCCGAGGGGACGAACAAGGCCCTGAATGTGACCTGGGAAGAAGTGGCCGCCGCCGTCCGGGAAAATCCCGCCGACCATGCCGCGCGAGAGTATCTCAAGCGCGAGGTATACGAACTGGAGCGGACGAAGCCGCAAACGCCCGCGAAGGCGATGGCCCTGATCGAGTCCCGTCCCAAGGCCGCGGAGACGTTCGTACTGCGCCGAGGGGACGTCAAGGCCCGCGGTCCGAAGGTCGCGCCGCGCCCCCCCGGCGTGCTCCTCGTGTCGCAGAAACCGGATGCATTCTCCGAACCCGTCAAGCCTCCGGGGCCTTCGTCGGGCCGACGATTGGCCCTGGCCCGATGGATGACGCGGCCGGATAACCCGCTCACGTCGCGCGTGATCGTCAACCGTCTATGGATGCACCATTTCGGCCGGGGCCTGGTCGCCTCGACCAGCGACTTCGGCGTTCGTGGTGAGTCCCCGACGCACCCGGAATTGCTGGACTGGCTGGCCTCCGAGTTCGTTGCCGGCGGATGGAGACTCAAGCCGATCCACCGATTGATGGTCACGTCGGCGACCTATCGCCAGTCATCCCGAGTTCCTGCCGAATCCAGCAAGAAGGCGCGGGAAGACGACCCCGAGAACTCCTATCTTTGGCGCATGAACCGGCGCAGGATGGACGCGGAGGGACTTCGCGACGCCATGCTATTCGTCGCGGGCGACCTGAACCCCAAATCGGGTGGGCCGGGCGTGCTGGTGCCGATCGAAAAGGAGGTCAAGGATCTGATCTTCACCGAGGCCGAGGTCGTCGACCTCTGGCCCGAAACCGCCGACCCGGCGGAACATCGACGTCGTTCGCTCTACCTCTTCCGAAAGCGAAACGTCCGCTACCCGATGTTCGATGCCTTCGACGCCCCGGATACACAAATCTCTTGCCCCCAGCGTGGCGCGAGTATTCATGCATTGCAGCCGCTCGTGACGCTGAACAGCCGGTTCGCCCTCGATCGCGCGGAGTCCCTCGTCGGTCGCGTCCACAAAGATCCGGCGTGGAGCGAAGAGGCGAGAATCGCCTATGCGTATCAGTGCGTGTTGGACCGCGATCCAATCGCGAAGGAGAGGAGTTCGGCTCGCGAGTTCCTCGACTCCCAGTCCAAGTTCCTCCGCGAGAAAGCCGCGGAGGAAAATCGGCCCCTGCCCCGGACCGGCTCCGCCCCATTGAACCTGGATCCGGCACGAATGGCGGCCTGGGTCGACCTCGCGCTGGCGTTGCTCAATCGTAACGAGTTCCTCTACGTACCCTGAGTCGGGGGCCTCGTCCATGATCCCGCACAAGCGATGCCCCGGCCCCGGTTCCTTTGGTCCGGGGAGTCGTCGTGAATTCCTGAAGGTCATGGGTGGGGGATTTGGGCTCCTTGGATTGACGGATCTGCTCCAGCGAGAGGCGACCGCCTCCGGTCCTGCGAACAATCCGATGGCCGCAAAGCCCGGTCATTTCCCGGCCAGGGCGAAACGCTGCATCTTTCTCTTCATGGTCGGCGGCCCCAGCCAGATGGATCTTTTCGACCCGAAGCCCGTCCTGAATCAGCTCGACGGGAAGCCGCTGCCTCCCAGTTTCGGTAAGGTCCACAGCCAGTTCATCGAGGGTGATCCGCTCTGCCTGGGCTCACACAGAAAGTTTGGCAAGTACGGGCAATCGGGTATCGATATGTCGGACCTGATCCCGCATCTGCATCCCCTGGCCGATGACCTGGCCCTGCTCCGGTCCTGCGTGGTCGATAGCGTCATCCATGCCCCGGCACACTACCAGATGAACACCGGCCGGATCTTCATGGGTTACCCGAGTCTGGGCAGTTGGGTCACGTACGGCCTCGGTTCCGAGTGTGAAAACCTGCCCGCCTTCGTCGCCATGACTCAGCCCGAGGGCACTCCCGAAGGCGGCGCACCGTGCTGGGGAGCGGGTTTCTTGCCGGCTTCGCATCAGGGTACGCTCTTTCGTCCGGGACCGAATCCGATCGTGAACCTGAAGTCGGCCTCCCCCGAGTTCACCCTCGATCGCCAGCGCCGCACCCTCGATTTCTTGCGAGAAATGAACGAATCGGACCTCGACGCCGAGGATTCTGAGCTTTCGGCCCGGATTGCAAGTTACGAGCTGGCGTTTCGGATGCAGAGCGAGGCCCCCGAGGCTGTCGATCTCTCGCGCGAATCCGCCGAGACACGGACCCTCTATGGTCTCGACGACCCGAAGACGAATGACTTCGGAACGCGATGCCTCCTGGCCCGGCGCCTGGTCGAGAGAGGCGTTCGGTTCGTTCAGGTCTACTCGGGCGGAGGCCCCGTCGCGACACAGTGGGATGCGCATGATGACGTGGATGCGAATCATGCGGCCATGAGTGGGATGACCGACAAGCCGGTCGCGGCACTCCTGATTGACCTCAAGCGACGCGGGCTCCTGGATGACACCCTGGTCGTCTGGGGAGGGGAATTCGGCCGCACCCCGGTCTCGCAGGGTGGGAGCCGGGGCCGTGATCATAACGCCACCGGGTTCACGATGTGGATGGCCGGAGCAGGCGTCAAGAACGGGACGATTGTTGGTGCGACCGACGAGATCGGCCTGAACGCGACCGAGGATCGGGCCCACGTCAACGACATCCACGCGACAATTCTGCACCTGATGGGGCTGGATCACAAGAAACTCACCCAACTCCACAACGGGCGAGACGAGCGATTGACCGACGTCGGTGGACGCGTGATCGGCAAGCTCCTGTTGTGATGACTTCTTCTGTTTGGGCGACCCGGCGTGTTATCTTCTCTGCATGATCGCATCCGCGCCCGGCTTGACGGGACTGATCCACTCCCTAGACTGATCGTTGCGGCGAGTCGGGAGTTCTGGGAATCGTATTGATCCGGTCCCGAAATTTTTCTCCGAACCCGAGGCGCCTCTCCGAACTGTTCGCGGCGGCTGGACGTAACCAATGATGAAGGCCCTCGGTGTGGTGGAAGAGACTGACCAGACGACCGACGAAGTCTTGCTCAGCCGATATCGCGACGAGGGCCGGACGGCCGACTTCGACGCCTTGGTGCATCGTTACGAGCGCGAACTCTATCGCTACCTCGTCCGGTACACCGGCGACGCGGCTCTCGCGGAAGACGTGTTCCAGAACACCTTTCTCCAAGTGCATCTGAAACGCGGCCTCTACGAAGACGGCCGGCCGGTTCGCCCCTGGCTCTATTCGATCGCAACCCACCAAGCCGTTGACGCCCTCCGAAAATCCGGCCGACACCCAACCATCAGCCTCGACCATCGTGGCGGTTCGGGTGGCGATTCCGAACCCAGCGCCCTGATCGATCTGCTCGTCGGGGACGCCGAGGGCCCCTTGGCAGAACTCCAGGGCGAAGAACGCAAGGAATGGGTTCGTTCGGCGGTCGAAAAATTGCCTGATGCACTGAAGCAAACCTTGATCCTGGCCTACTTTCAAGACTTGAAATATCGAGAAATTGCCGACATCCAGAAGATTCCCGTCGGCACGGTGAAATCGCGCCTCCATGCCGCTCTGGCCAAGCTTCAGGAAATGGCCAAGTCGGCACAACACGACGGAAGCGAGTGATCCCATGACTGCCCAAGAAATGCTCGACTATGCCTTTGGGCTCCTGGATGAGCCCCGTCGCATCACCTGCGAGCGTGAGATGGCGGCCGACCCCGCGTTATTCCAGCGCGTCGCGCGTCTCGGCGTATCCATCGCGACTCTCGTTGATGATGGCGAAGTCATCGAGCCTCCCACCGGCCTCGCGGTTCGTGCCCTGGCCACAGTCGAACGGCGGAAGCAGAAGCCGCAATTTCAGGACTTTGTCCCGACACGCGTCCCATTTCGATGGGCCGATGTCGCCGTCGCCGCCACTGTGTTCTTCGCGTCGATCCTGACCCTCACGGTTCCGCTGCTCCAGGCGCGAGCCAAGATGGGCCAGACGGCCTGCGCGTTCAACCTGGGCAAGCTCGGCGTAAGCTTGGCCAAATACTCGTCCACGCACGGCAATTACCCCTTCGTCCCGGCGTCGTATCCCGTCGGCACCTACGGCGTGATGTTGCAGGAGTCGAGCAACCTCCCCGATCCATCCATCCTGGCTTGCCCCAGCGCGATCAGGAACCAGAACCATCCGCCCCTGCCCGACTATGACAGGTTCCGCAGGCTCCTTGCGGAGTCGCCGAAGTCGTGCAATGCGATGCTCGAAGGCCATTTCGCCTACAACGTCGGCTATCGCCGTCCTTCGGGTGAGGCCGTCCCGGTGCCGGAGACTCCGGCCTCACTCATGCCCATCGCTTCGGACGGTCCAGCCTGCGACAGTCAGGGCCAGATCCTCGACGGCAACAGCCCCAACCACGGTGGGCACGGTCAGAATGTGCTGTTCACGGACGGTCACGTGTCGTGGCGCCGCAACCGTTGGGTCAGCGATCTCGATCGCGATATCTTCCTGAACAACGCCAATCGTCCCGCGGCAGGTCTCCACTCCGGCGACTCCGCACTGATCCCAAGCGTGATGCCGGTCTCGCTACGCTGAGCGATCTCGGCGCCTCCGGTCTCCGATCAGGATCGCCAGCATCGACTTCGCATCGTCGATCCGACCGTCACCGACCATTGCGAGCGCCTCGGACCATGGGACGACCACCGGTTCGAGGCGCTCGTCCGGTTGATGGTCCGTCGGTCCCGGCGTCAGCTCCTCGCACAAGTACAGATACATCCGCTCGCTCATCACGCCCGGCGAGACCCACCACTCGGCGATCCGGGTGATCTGGCCGGCGATGTAGCCCGTTTCCTCGCGGAGTTCGCGCGCGGCCGTCGCGTCTGGGGACTCACCCGGGTCGAGCGTTCCGGCGGGGACTTCTAGCAAGGTCATCCCCACCGCGTGGCGTTCGTTCTTCACGAGGCAAACGTGATCGTCATCGACCATCGCGAGCAGGGCGACCGCGCCGCGATGAACGACGACCTCCCTATCCGCGACGCTCCCGTCCGAGAGCACCACCGATTGCAAGGCGAGGTCGATCTTGCGGCCCTTATAAATCACGCGCCTTTGCGTCTCAGGTTCCGACATGTCTTCGCTCCTCCCGATAACGGGGCCAGGCGATGGCAAAACGGTCGAGGGCCTCTTGCAAAATCGGTTCCTCGACGGCGAAACAGATGCGGATGTGTCCCTCTCCCCCGGCACCGAAGGCGACGCCCGGGGCGAATCCGACCCGGTGCTCGCGCACCAACCACTCGCAGAGCCCGATCGAGTCGGTCAGGCCCTCAAGGCGAGGGAAGACGTAAAAGGCCCCCGTCGTCCTGGCGATGCGCACTCCGCTCATGTCCGAGAGCCGGTCGACCACGATTTTCATGTGGCGACGATATCGGTCCTGCGACTCCGCGATGAAGGGCTCGCCGTCGATCAATGCGGCTCGTGCGGCCTCCTGCATGATCCCCGGCGCATTGCTCACCACGAACTCCTGGAGGTTCGCCATCGTTTTGCCGAGCCGCGGCGGACCCACCACATATCCGATCCGCCATCCGGTCATGCGATACGCTTTCGACAGGCTCTGGACCACGATCAGCCGCCGATGGGCTTCCGCTAGCGAGAGAGGGCTCGGGGCGCAGGTTCCCTGGAACACGATCCGCTCGTAGACGCTGTCGGCCATGAGCCAGAGATCGTGCCGTTCACAGAAGGCGATCAGACGACGCCAATCCTCCGGCGTTGCGGTCCATCCCGTCGGATTTCCAGGGCTGGCGAGGGCAAGCATTCTTGTATCGGGACGGACAGTCGCTTCCAGACGATCGAAGTCGAGCGTGTAGCCATCCATCGCGAAATCCAGGGGAAACTCGATCGCCTCCGCTCCCGTGACTCGAATCGCCGCCGCCGTGTTGGGCCAGAGCGGAGTGATCACGATCGCCGACGATCCCGGACCGACGGTCGCCTGGCACGCCAGCACGATCGCATTGGTCCCGCTGGAGGGGGTAAGCGTCTCGAAAGTAGGTGGGAAATTCCGTACAACAGGGGCCACTGATGGGAACGGCGGATTTCACCACCCGACTTCTCGAGGCGGCCCCCGATGCGTACCCCTCGCCCCGGACTCACC
>JAQGHR010000071.1 GCA_028291545.1 Planctomycetota bacterium
ATGTCGCGGAAGACCAGGACCGCGCCGAGCACGGCCCCGGACGCGTCGCGCATCGGGGCGGCGCTGTCGTCGATCGGCCGATTCGTGCCATCCCGCGCGATCAGGGTCGTCGGGCCGGACAGCCCGATGATCGTGTCCTCACGCAGCGACTGCAGCGCCGGGTCCTCGATCGGTCGGCTGGTGCCTTCCTCGATGATCCGGAAGACCTCGGTCAGGGGCCGGCCCACGGCCTCCGCCTGGGGCCAGCCGGTCAGGGACTCGGCCACGCCGTTGAGGAACGTGACCCGGCCCTCGGCGTCGGTGCTGATGACAGCGTCGCCGATGCTGGCGAGCGTGATCCGCAGCCACTCCGACTGCGCCCGTAGCGCCTCCTCGGCGCGGTCCCTCGCCAGCAGGATGCTCCGGGCGTTCTGCAGCGCCACGGACCGCAGCAGCTCCTCTTCTTCCTCGCCGTCGCCGCGCGCCATCAACGGCCTCCGAGTTGCTCCGACGCCAGCGCCGTGCCGAGAACGCGGGCGCGGATCTTGGCGAACGCCAGATCGCGGGTGGTGGACGTGTCGTCGCAGAACGGCGAGAAGCCGCAGTCGTCGGTCGTGCCCAACTGCTCAACCGGGATGTACCTGGCCGCCTCCAGGACCCGGTCCCGGATCTCCTCCGGCGTCTCCAGGCGGGGATCGATCGGCGCGACCACGCCGACGAACACCCGCTGGTCGGCCTTGAGGTGGGCGCGAATGATCTTCAGGACCCGGACGCGGTCCGATTCGCCGGCCAGGGCGACGTAAAAATTGCCCGCCTTGAGCTGGAAAAGGCTGGGCAGCAGCTCCGCGTAATCGACGTCCCCGCTGTGCGTCGAGTCGCGGTCGCTCCCCGGGCAGGTGTGGACACCGATCCGCGCGCGGTCCTCGACCGAGAATCGCGACAGCGCCAGGTTGTTCAGCTCGATGAAGCTGCGGAGCAGCTCGCCGGAGGGGTCGATCTTGACGGCCAGCCGCCCTTCCGTGAAGTCGACCTGGACCTTGTGCGCACCCTTGCGCAGGCAGTTGCGGACCTCGGTCTCGTGCTCCTGCAGTAGGTCGTTGAGGAACTGCTCGCGAGAGTAGCCCGGGATCTCCTGGGCCGGGTAAAGCAGGCTGAGGGCCGAGGGTGAGATCACCGCCTGCTTGACCGGTAACCGGGTGATTTGCCGGGCCGTGTCCAGGTAGCTGTCGGCATACATCTTGTAGTGGAATGGCCCGGCGGTGAGTCTGGGCATCCGGCGGGTGTGCCCGGCCGAGAACGGGATCTTGAAGCCGTCCGGGGCAGTGTTGGCCATGCCGTGGACGCAGTAGGTCCAGAAATTGTGGTACTTCCGCTGCTCACCGTCGGTGATCACCGGCGAGCCGGTGGCCTCGAACCGCTCGATCGTGTCCCGGATGGCGGCGTCGTACAGTGGCTCCAGCGCGGGGTCACGACCGTCGTGCGTGGCGATCGCCGCGATCAAATCCGGAGTGCGTGGGATGCTGCCGATCGGCTCGGTTGGGATCGTCATGATCGAAACCTACAGTCGTTTGCATGGCACGTCCGCGCGCCACGGGGGGGGAATTGCGAGATCCCCATCACGTCGGGGAACGTCCGCCGGGAGAGTACTTCGACGAATAGGATTATCGAACGGGCGATACGACGAATAGTCGGATTTCGGGAGTTTGCAAGACCGAGCTCGACAGAAGCTTAATTCCCATCGCCTAATAACTGCTATTACCCGTTTAGTTGTGCCAGGTATTTCATATGGATATCTTACCCGAAGGGATGACTCAATTCAAGCACCGTTCGATCCCGGAGAGGTATCGTTGACTGCGCGCGAGGTTGCAGCGCTGCTCGCTAGCATCGTACCCCAATTCTAGGGATGCGCACGAGGGGGACAAATCCCCGGCACCGTCAGGCATCGTACGTCTCCGCGTTAACACCAGGGAAGCGGGCACGATTCAGGGAGCAGTTCGCCGCCGGGAAGCCTGGATCGCGAGTCGAGGAAGGACCGTCGAGAGGATCATGAATAAATGCTGGCTTGCTGCCATGGGAGACGTGAAAAATCACAACGAAGCTTGATACACGGATATAATCACTGGGTAACGAGTCACCGTGGGGTGGAATTCTCTCCGGCTCCGTGCCAACCAGGGATATGAAATGGAAAATCGGATTCGCAAATACTTCGAGGCGGATGACGCGATCCCCTTCCCGGCCGAACACGAAGACATCCGCCTTGCCGTCCAGGACAGCGTCTCCTTCCTCGGCACTCCGGGCACTCTCGAAGTACGTGCCTACCACTTCAATCCGTCCAACGACATGATCCCGGAACACTACCTCTACCACTTCTTCCCGTCCGACGGTGACCACCGCATCCTCTGCGACATCACCAGCGTCACGGATAGCCTCCTGGAGACGGAATGCTTCGAGGATTTGGAACGTATCCAGGTCCATGGTCCCGGCGACGGATTCCCCGCCTTCATCGAAATTCAGGGCATGGACGGCGATCTTGCCTTCGAGATCCACATCTACACGGCACCACTCCCGGTCGGATAAGACATCCGCGAATAGGTTGATGAAATTTTAAGCGGGATTCGTAGGGTGGGTCAACGTCGTGCCGCGACGTGCAACCCACCACCCCGGCGCGATGCCGATTCCTGGTGGGTTGCGCCGCCTCCGGCGGGCTGACCCACCCTACAAAAACCATGTCCGCGTGATTAGAGCCCGGCGAGCGGCGTGTCAGCGTCACCGAAGCGGTCGAGGCGGACGCCCATCCGGGCCATGATCGAGAGGTACATGGCGCAGAGCTTGCGGTTGGCGTCGCCCTTGTCCGCGTAGTCGAGCACGCGGCCGGTGGGGAGCGATCCGCCCAGGCCGCCGGCCAGGAGGACCGGCACCTTGCTGGCGTCGTGCTTGGTGCCCGACCACAGGCTGTTGGTGAACAGCAGGCAGGTGTTGTCCAGCACCGTGCCCTCGCCTTCGGGCATGGCGTCCAGCCGCGTGGCGAGGTAGGCGAGCTGGCTCACGTAGAAGCGAGTCACTCGCTCGTAGGCCTCGGACTTGTCGTCGTGCGAGGCGCCGTGGTGCGCCGCGCGGACGTCGAGGAACGGGTAGAACAGGCCCGAGATGTCGCGGCACAAGAGCAGGGTGGCGATGCGGGTGTTGTCGGTCTGGAACCCGATGGCGATGAGGTCGCACATGAGCCGCATGTGCTCGCGGATGTCCTCCGGCAGGCCGTTGGCGGGCCGGGGCATGGCGATCGCGGGCCGATCCCGCCCCTTGGCCCGCTCGTCGGCGGCGTCCTTGGCGGCACGCATGGGCGCGGCACGCTTCTCGACCTCGCGGACGCTGGTGAGATATTCGTCGAGCTTGGCCCGGTCTCCGGCGCTGACCCGACGGCTCAGTCCGGTGGCTTCCTCGCGCACGCGGTCGAGGATGCTCCGGTTGCGCAGGCTGCCGCGATTGTCGAACAGGCTGTCGAAGGCCAGCGACGGGTAGACCTCCATCGGCACCGGCGAGGTGGCGCTCTGCCAGGAGATGTGCGAGCTGTAGGCCATCGAGAAGTAGGTCTCGTGGTAGCCGGTGATCGGCTGCTCGCAGCCCAGGACCATGCTGGGCTGGACGGTGTCCTCGCCCAGGTGCCGGGCGAGCATCTGGTCGACGCTGATGCCCCCCTTCAGCTCCGCCCCCTTCTGGAGTGCCGCGCCCGAGAGGATGTTCCCGGTCTGCCCCGGATGGATACCCACGCCCAGGGCCTGCTTGTTGAACAGGCCGTTGACGACGTTGATCTTGGCCTTTAAAGGCGTCAGCGGCTCCAGGCATCGGCCCAGTTCCATGGTCGCGCCCGAGCCCTTCGCCCACCAGTGCGTGGGGTTCACGCCACAGCCCATGAACAGGGCGGCGAACCGCTTCGGGGCGGCCTGGCCCGCGACGGCCGAGGCGCCCCAGACCGGGAGCGACTCCAGCCACGGCAGGGCCATCGTCACGCCCACGCCGCGGAGGAATGTCCGGCGGGAGGCCCGTCCACGCGGGTTCGCCCTGTGGTCGTTTCTCGGGTCCGAGGAGCTTTTCATCCGCGTCACTCCGCGTGTTCGCCTTCGACTCGCTTGTTCAGGAATTGGGGGCTGGTGACGATGGTCTCGACCAGCCCGCCGAAGCGTCCGCCGTCGGCCGCATGCCGCGCCCGCATGGCGTCGATCGTCGCGTCGTCCGAGGGGATCAGGGTCCGCCCCAGGGCGTAAGCCAGGAGCTTGCGGCGGAGGTTGTCCTCGAATTCCGGCCGACGGCTGGCGTCGAGATAGGCGCGGAGGCCTTCGACCCCGGAGCCCTCGCCGCCTCGCGGAAAGGTCGCTCGGGCATTGATGGGACGGCCGCCGAGATCCGTCGTGCGGGCCTCGCCGACCGGGCCGTAGCCCTCGAAGGCCAGGCCGATGGCGTCGAAGCGCTCGTGACAGCCCGCGCAGCTTTTGTCGGCGCGATGACGGGCCAGCGCCTCGCGGAGCGTCAGTTCGCCGAGCTTGGATTCGTCGTCGGGCAGATCGGGGACATCGGCCGGGGGCGCGGGGATCTTCTCGCCCAGAAGGCGGCGGACGACCCAGTAGCCGCGCTTGACGGGGCTGGTGCGCAGGCCCGGCGAGTTCCGGGTCAGGAACACCGCCATCGGCAGCAGCCCACCCCGTCCGTGGCCGGTCGCGTCGTCGATCCGCACCCAGGCGTCGGGGCCGCCCTCGGGCACCGGCATCCGATAATGCCGGGCCAGGGCTGGGTTGATGAAGGTGTGCTTGCCGTCGAGGAATTCGTGGACCGGGCGGTCATTCCGCGCGATATCGACGAAGAACCGGACCGGCTCCTCGAACATCGAGCGCCGCAGTTCGTCATCGAAGGTCGGGAATCGGCCCCGGTCGACGCTGTTGTGCTCCTCAAAACGGCGGAAGTCCAGCCAGTTGCCGCCGAACTCGGTGGCCAGGCCGCGCACGCGATCGTCGCGGAGCATGCGACGCGCCTGGGCCGCCAGGACCTCGGGGCGGTGCAGGTCGCCGGCGGCGGCACGCGCGAGCAGCTCCTCGTCGGGCATGCTGGACCAGAGGAAGTAACTGAGGCGGCTGGCCAGGTCGTAATCGGACAACGGCCGGATGCCCGGACCGCCCGCGCCGACGGGCAGGTCGGCCCGGTAGCAGAAATGGGGCGACATCAGGACGCTCACGACGGTGTCGCGCACGGCGTCCTCGTGGCCCAATCCGTCCTTCTGGCGCAGGGTGCGGTAGAAGTCGGCCACGCCCTGGCGCTCCGCGTTCGAGAGCGGGCGGCGATAGGCGCGGGCGGCGAACGCCTGCACGGCCTCGACGTGCCTGGGCTCGGCGGCGGCCCGATCCTGCTCAACCTGGCGGATGCTGGCGGCGATGATCCGGAACTGGTCCTCAACCGCGGCGATCGCGGGGGCCTCGTTGCCGTCCCGCCGCACCTTGGCGATATAGACCTCGGCAAGTCTGGCGATCTTGGCCTCGGACCCGGCGTCCTTGTCCTCGGCGCGGACGAAGTCGAACTCGCGACCGCGCAGGGAGCTGGTCTCGGCCCGCTCGAACCAGAGGTAGCTGGCGTACTGCCGCATGGGGGCGCCGGTGATGAAGTCGAATTCCCGCCACAGGCGGTCAAGCTCGCGGCGACCGTGCTCGTCCAGCATCAGCTCAAAGAGCGGCCCGTCGTCGCGGAAGTAGCCCGTCATGCTATGGAACCCGGCGCTCAGGAGCCGACCGTCGTTGCCCTGATTCTGCTTGGGATCGAGGTACACCCGTGCCCGCTCCGACACCAGGAACGCGTCGGGGAACGTCCGGCAGAAGCGGTCGAAAGTCGCCTCGAATCGCTTGAGATCGTCCGGGTTCTCGGGGATGGCCAGCGCCGTCTCCGCTGCCGTCCCGAGCTTCAGCGACGCGGTACGGATCTTCGCCGCCCCGCCCGCATAGCGCATCCGGTTGGCGGCATACTGGCGGTTTTTCCAGAGCACCAGGGGCTGGGAACCGTTGCTGATGCCCTTCGCGGGCAGATTCTTGACCTCCGGCGTGAGCTGGCGGCGCAGGTCCGCGACGACGTCGCGCATCCGCTCGCACGCGGCCCTCGCGGCCTCGGTCGTCGCGCCGTCCGGGGCGGGCAGTTCGCGCCACATCGCCTGCAACGCGGCGATCGGGCCGACTTTCTCCGGGGGGTCGGAGACGACCGCCCAGATCGCCGCCAGATACTTCGGGCTGAGCCCGGCCTCCGAGGCGATCGCCTCCAGCGAGGACTCCGGCCGACCCAACGCGTCGCGGTGCCGGAACCGCCAGGCAGCGAAGAAATAGTCGGCGAAATCGGCCTTCTGCCGCTTGTAGAAGTCGATGATGTTGCGGACGCAATACTTGTCGCGATCGGTGTCGGCGAGCATCGGATGCGTGGCGAACGCGATCCCGTCCGGCTTCAAGACGAGATGGTCGGCGATCTCTCTCGCGGCCTCCAGGTACTTCTTGACCAGGGCGGGCGACATCGTTAGGGATTCGGCCGAGTTATCGAATCCGGCCTCGTTGGCCGGATCGACGGGAAACTCCCGCGTCGGTCGCAGGTCGACGCCCGTCAGGTCCCGGACCGTGTGATCGTATTCGGCGTTGCTCAGCCTGCGGGCCGGGACCGCGCCGGGGTCGCCCGCGTTCCGGCCGGCTTCCCGCTGGCGAACCGCCTCGATCCATGCGATCACGGCCTGGCGGGCCTCGGCGGTCGGCTGCCGCTTCGCCTTGGGCGGGGGCATCGTCCTGGCTTCAAGCTGCTCCAGGACAAGCTCCCAGCGGGCGAAGTCCTTCGCGGCCGATTCGGCGGTCGTGAAAGCGCTCAAGTCCAGGTCGCCCTTGGGCTTGTCGCCGCCATGGCACCCGAGGCAATTGGCCTCCAGGAACGGCCGGACGGTGTCCCGGAACTGCGATTCGATCTGGACGGCCCCGGGCTCCGGTGCTCGGGTCGGGTCGTCGGCCGCCGTCCGCAGGCCGACGAAGGACAGCGCCAGGCCGATCGCCATTGTCAGGAGCAAGCTCGTCCGCATCGTCTGTCGAATCCCCCACTCCCCGCCGATCGCGACACGTTAAACAAAGATTAGATTAGCCGACCCGGCCTGACCTCACAAGCGGAGCCGGAACTGGCTTGGAGGATTGGCGAGCCGGAATCGACGAGGTTTCACGCAGAGACGGGGAGGAAGCGGAGAAGACGCGGAGAAGAGGGCGATGGGTTTGGAGGGCAGAGGAGAGGAATCACGGGCTCGGCATGTCCCGTGGTTTCCTCGATCTACTTCCTCGCCTTCTCCGTCCCCACTTCCTCTGCGCTCTCTGCGTCCCCTCCCCGTCTCTGCGTGAAACTCTTCGATCCCGACTTTCCCTTCAAGCTCACGGGGTGTACTCGCGGATCTCGATCCGGTCGAACTCGGCGCGGACGGTTCCGCTCCAGGAATCGGCGCCGAGGCTCATCGACGCCGGGGTCAGGTCCCAGTCGAACACGATCGGATCGCCGACCGGGGCGCCGTCGGCGAAGATCCGGAGCTGGCGTTTCTGGATCCGAAACTTCAGGACGTTGGGTTGCCCGCCGGGCCGGATGGCGGCGTGGGCGATCGGCCCTTGCCAGGGACCGTTGGGGTAGGCCTTCGCCGTGGCGAAGCTCGGTTCGAGCATCAACCGGCCCGCGCCGTTCATGCGGATCTGAAAGCCCCGGTAGGCGCGATCGCCTTCCTCACCCGGCACCTTGGCGATGAAGTGGATCAAGGCGCCGCCCTGCGGATCAGCGTCCCCATTGCCGATGACCCGCAACGCGAACTCCGCCTCGATCTCGGGATACGGCCCCCCGGGTGCGTTCCAGTAGAACTGGGCGTACCCGCGCGACGTGCAATACCAGACGCCGTCGCCATAGCCGTGGGCATATTCCGGATTCTTGACCAGTTCCTCCGGGGTCGAGACCGGCCATCCGACGTGCGGGACGCTGAAATCCTCGGAGAGCAGGATGCGACCACCCTTTTCCTCGGGCTTGACCGGCTTGGAGGCGAGCTCAAGAGCGAGTTCCCGGACCTCAACCTTGCGGAACTCGACCAGGGTCACGGGGGAGAACTGCTGGAGCGCGATCCGGCCGCGGGCCGGGACCGAGTTGGCGTCGGAGTCGGTATAATCCGCGGTCACGCGGCCGTCGACCTTGACGACGACGTGGTTGCCCTGAACGATCATCTCCAGCGTGAACCACTCCCCCGGCGGGGCGAGCATCTCGGTGACGTTGACGACGCGTCGACTACCGACCGGCCTGCTCGCGAAGAGGCTGCCGGTCCGGCCGTTCGAATCGCGCTGCGTGCTGTAGATCTGGGCCTCGAAACCGTCTTTCGGAGAGAGTGGGGAGTTCACATCCGTGGCGGCCCCGAATGACGCGCGAGTGTAGAGCCCGCTATTGCCGCCGTCGTTGATTCGTGCCTCGACTCGAAGATGGAGATCGGCATAGTCGTCGCGTGCGGTGTAGAGGTGGCTGATGCCCGGCCCCGAGCCGACGAGCACGCCGTCGGCGACCCGCCAGTGGCCCGGCTGGCCGGGATGGGTCTGCCAGCCGGACAGGTCCCGGCCGTTGAACAGGGCCGTGAATCGCGGTGTCGTGGTTGGGGGTGCCGGCAGGCTCGACAACGAGGCCGGGGCGGGCCGGGACGCTCCGACGGCCGCCGTCGCCGGGCGAACCGGCTCGGGCTCCGTCCGGGGCCGCAAGACGAATCCGGCGACGACCACCAGAAACACGACCAGGCCGAACACGACGTACGGCGCGGAGGAATTCCGATGGCGGGGCCGCATCGCGAGGGGCCGGGAGACGATCGGCGGCAGCTTCTGCTCGGGGATCGAGTCGTGCGCGATCTCATCGCGGTAATCGCCGATGAGGTCTTCCAGGTTCAGGTCGGGATCGAACGTCAAGCCGCCGGGGCGGGGTTTGGGACGGGCGTAGACCGAGTCGTCGGGCCCGCGGGCGCCTCGGGCCGGGGCGCGCTTCATGGCGGTCCGGGCGAAGGTCTTGAGCTCGGCGCTGGCATCGCCCGCCTCGCGGACCGTGCTCCGGGTGGCCTCCAGCGCCATCACGACCTCCGAGACGGTCTGCGGGCGGTCGGCCGGGCGCTTGGCCATCATCGCCAGGTAAACGGCCTCCAGCGACTCGGGGACCTCGGGCCGGGCGGCGCGGAGCGACGGCGCGGGGCGATCTTGATGTGCCATCAGCCGTTTCAGAACGCTGTCGCCGGGGAAGGGGGGCTTGCCCTTCAGCAGGAAGTACAGGGTGCAGGCCAGGCTGTAGATGTCGGCCCGGCCGTCGGCCGATTTGGCGTCGTTGGCCTGCTCGGGGGCGAGGAAGTCGACCGTTCCCATGTACGAGCCCGTATTCGTCAGGGGGTCGGCGGTCGTCTGGCCGAAGCCGCCGGTGGCCGCGATCACGCGGGCCAGGCCGAGGTCGAGAACGCGAACGGCGCCGGCCGGGTCGATCATGATGTTGCCGGGCTTGATGTCGCGGTGGATGACCCCTTGCGCGTGGGCCGCCTCCAGCCCCCGGGCCACCTGGATGGCGCAGTGCAGCGCCAGCTTCAGCGCCATCGGGCCGCCGTTGGACACCAGGCGGTCCAGGTCGTAGCCGGGGATGTACTCCATCGTCAGGTAGTGGACGCCCCGGTCCTCGCTGGCCTCGATCGCCGCGACGATGTTCGGGTGGTTCAGGCGGCTGGCGACCTGGAACTCGCGACGGAATCGGCGAACGGCCTCCCCCTCGCGACCGAACGACGGCGGCAGGATCTTCAAGGCGACGATCCGCCCCGACGGCCGGTGCCTCGCCTTGAAGACGACCCCCATGCCGCCGACGCCGAGCTTGCCGAGCACCAGGTAGGTGCCGATCACGAGGCCCCGCGCCTTGCCTTGCAGCAGTGCGCCGGCCTGATAGGTGGTGAGCGTCCCCGACCGGACCAGGTCCCGCGCCAGGCCGACCGGGTCGTCCGGGCCGTCCGAGGCGAGCCGGTCCAGCTCGTCCGCCGGGACGAGGTCCAACTCGCGCAGGATGGACACCAGTTCGTCTCGGTCTACGCCCGGGGCGCCGCCCCGGGTCCCGGTGGGGCCGCCGCCGCCGATCTGCGAGGTGGCGGCCCCCATCAGGCATCGCGGGCAGAGCCCTCGGGGGGCGTCGTACGGCACGGTGCCGCCGCATTCGGGGCAGGCGTTCGTCTCGCTCATGGATAGCTCCTTCCGGGTCGCGGCCATCGGTCGTCTACCTTGGGAAAGAAGCGACCGTCGCGATCTGTGACACGCGGCCTACAATTTATTTTTCACCCCGCGAGGGCCCCGAACAGCGCGCGGATCTCATCGTCCACCTCGGCGGGATCGTCGAGCGTGCCGGCGACCTCCTCGCGGAGCAGCTCGCGGTAACGGCGTCGGAGTCGCGAGGCCGCGGCGCGGGTGGCCTCCTCCGTCAGGCCCAGCCCGGCGGCGATCGTGGCATATGGCGCGCTGCGGCCTCCGCCCAGCAGGGTCGCCCGCAGGGCCTCGAACCGGTGGGCCTGACCGGCGACCGCCATCTCGGCCTCTAGCCGGCCGAGGACGCGGTCCAGCAGCGTCAGCGCCCACTGCCTTTCGAAGAGCCGCTCGGCCGTCAACCCGTGCGAGGGCTCGGCGGCGTAGCGCCCCTCGCCGTCGAACCGGTCGAACGGGATCGGCGTCCGCCCTCCGCCCCGCTTCGCGGCCCGATCATGATCGGCCCGGTTGGCCAGATAATGAGAACACGCCGCAAGCAGGAACGACCGGAATCGCCCCTTGCGGCGATCCACCGTCTCCAGGTCCCCCTTCTCCAGCAGGCGCGCGAAGAACCCCTGCACGAGATCCTCGGCGCCCTCCGGATCCCGGCCCCGCCGACGGACGAACGCGTACAGCGGATACCAGTAGTCCTCGCAGAGCGCGGCCAGCGCCTCGCGGGCCTCGGTGGTCGCGCCTCCGCGCGCGGCCATGACCACGCTCCAGCGCGTGGTCCGGAACTGTGGCCCTCGTCCCGCCCAGGGACGTTCCTCCCCGCCGTTACCCATGGGCCATAAACTACCAGGGGTCGGACGGTCACGATACGACCCCGGGGCCAATTCCGGCGAGGATGCGCCTGGCTCGCCTGCCGTTCTTCCGGACGCCCTACACCTTCGGGAGGTTGGTCCCGATCGCGACAGTGAGGAATTCGATGACGATTCCGACCAGCACGAGCATCATGGTCAGGAACGCGAAGAAGAGGGATTCGAACATATTCTTCCACCACCGTCTTCGCGGCCCGCGCTCCATCTCCGACTTGACGATCTTCCGTGCCAGGAGCGGCAAGGTGACCAGGAGGCAGAATCCCACCTGGAACCAGTAGAGCAGGGGGCGCGGCATACCGGTCTCGGCCAGCCCGATCAGGGAGAGGTAGCCGAGGTACGCGATGGTGGCCTGCACCATCGTCTGATTGGCGGTGTGGCTCTTGAGTGCGGCCAGCGCGACGGCCGTCAGTGCGATCGACGCCACGAAGACGAGAGGGGCGTCGATCTTCAGATAGGGCTTGTTGGCGACCGGGATGTGGGCGCGAATCTTGGCGAAGAGGGCCGACGCCGCCGCGATCGTGACGACCAGCATCATCAAGGTCGCCAGGGAAACACGGAACCTGCGCAGCATCGTCATCGGCTCCCTCCGAAATCCGAGAATGGTCGCCCTCGACACGCCAATAGGCCAGCGAAGTCGCCATTCTTCCCGTCGGATGCCCCCGTAGCAACCGGAGTTCGCCCTCCGGCCGCCACATCCACCTCCGGCCCGCCGATTGCATGGTACATTTCTGAGGAGGCAGCATGAGACCACTCGCTCGATCCGGATTGATGACGATCCTGGTACTCGCCTGGGCCGGACCCTCGGGACGCCTGGTCCGGGAGGGGACGGGCGGCGGTGAAAGCCTGCTTGTCGCCGGTGTCGGCCTGCCGAATGGCGTGTCGGCCCGTCCGGATGAAGCCAACCCGGTGATTCGCGGCAAGAACGTGTACGCGGCCAACCTCGTGCGCAATGGCGGGGCCTGGAACCTGTATTACGGCGGCTGGCGAGACGCGGCCGATGCGAACGACCGGATCTACGCGGCGGTCTCCATCGGCGCGATGCCGTCGGGGCCATGGCAGGGACAGCAAGTCATCATCGACAATGGCGAGTATGTCCACGTCAATGACCCGTCGGTCCAGAGGCGCGCGCCGGACGATTGGTACATGGCCTTCACCACGGCCGACAAGGCCGACGGCCGCGACTGGATCGCCGTGGCCGCCAGCCCCGACGGACTGACCTTCACGCCCAGGATTGCCACCCGGGAGGCCGAGATCCGGATTTCAGGGGCCGAGTTCACGCACATGGCCCGCCCGTCGCTCCTCTGGACGGGAACCGTGTGGAAGCTCTGGTTCGACGGGAAAATCAAGGGCGGCGGGCGGCATTCTTATCTCGCGGAATGCAGCGAGCCGTTCCCGAAGCGATTCCGGTTCGTCCACGAGTATCCCGACGTCAACGGCTTCCCGGGTTTCTTCGAGCCGGACGTCGCGCTGGTGGGCGGGACGTTCGTGGCCGTCGTCCAGCGCAATTTCACGAACTACATCAAGCTGGAGAGCCGCGACGGCGTCCATTTCGAGGAGGCGGGAGTCATCCTCTCGGCCGGCGACCCGGCCGTGGCGAAGAAACGGATCTCGAACCCGGGATGGATCGGCGATGCGGCCAACGGGCGAATCCTCGGCGTGGCGATCAGCATGACCGACGAGCTGAACCTCACCGGCCACGTGATCGGGCTCGCCTACCACCAATATCTGGTGCAGGTCACCACGCCCTCGGGCGTGACGCACCAGTACGGCCGATCTCGCGGGTTCGACGTCGCCGTCCCGATGACGTTCGGCGCCCGGGAGTTCTCCCGGATCCGGGTGGAAGATCCGAGGACGCACGCCACGATCGCCGATCAGGCGGTCTCCGCGCGGTCCGGCGACCGCTGGCGGCTGGTCCGCGAAGCGCCGCCTCCGCCCGTTCCGATGGGTCCCTGATCGTCCTGATTCCGTCGGTGAAGCGCGATCAGGGCGCCGCGGCGTCATCCGGCCGGCCCTCGGGCGTGGCCGGGGGTTGGCCGAGGCCGTACTTCTTGCGCAGGCGCTCCGCAGTCCGCTCGACCGGCCCGCCGAGGACGAGGACGACGAAGGCGAGTCCGACCGCAACGGACACCGAATGCCAGCGCCCCGCCCCGCAGCCCACTCCCAGGCAGGCCACGACCCAGATCGTGGCGGCCGTGGTCAGCCCCTGGACATGCTTCCCGCTCTCCTCGCGGAAGATGACCCCGGCGCCGAGGAAGCCGATCCCGGTCAAGATGCCCTGGATCACCCGGGTGAAGGCACTCATGTCCGCGATCTGACCCGACGCGGTCACCTCAATGCTCAGGTAGGAGGCCAGGGCCGCGCCGAGGCAGACCATCGCGTGAGTCCGCAGGCCCGCGGGCTTGTCGTGAAACTCGCGATTCAATCCGACGGCGCCGCCGATCAGGGCGGCGGCCCCGAGCCGGACCAAGGGCGTCCCGAAGTCGACGATCGGTTGGGCGTCGATCATGCGCGAAGCTCCGTCGAGGAGGGAGGCGTCTCGGGAATCAGCCTTTCGACATCTTATAAGATGCGGGCGCGATAGGTCTGGGGAGAAATGCCGTAGAGAAGAGTAGGCGATGATGCAATGCCTCGGGTGTGGGAGAGACAGGCGATGATGGCGGAATCTGTTAGGTTGCACCACATGACCGTGAGGCGTCTTTCCCTTCTCATGATTCTGGAACGACTTGCGCGCACCCACGGCCTCGAATTCACGATCCGGGGGCGCCAGTTGATGCGCGTTTCGGGCCTGACCAAACAGGAGTTGCGCGGGACGTTGATCACGCTCCGGCTCAAGGGGGCCATCGACTTCACGTTCGACGACGGTACGGAGATCCGCATCGCGATCGGCCCGGATCGGACGCCGGGTGCCTCGGAGGCGTCCGCCAGATCAGGACCACGGATGAAGAATCACGGAGAAATCGTCGATGGGTGCCGCTGGCTCGGTCAGTGCCGGACCACAGCCGCGCGCTGGCGGGGTCAGTAGCACCCCAGGTTCCCCGAAGGATCGACACGACTCCCGGACCGCGCCCTCATTGTGAATCTTCGGGCTCCGCTCTATGGTGGAAAGCTTACGCGGTTCTTCTCGGGTCGAGAACCGCCCTGGCTTGGACGAGGCGGAGCGGAGCGATAACGTTGACGGCGACGACTGACGGCGATCTGACCAGCGGCGCAAGCCCTATTTACTGCGATTTCTGCGGCCGTGCCTCGGCCGACGCCGGACCGATGATCGAAGGCAAGGCCCTGCTCGCGGCCGGAGTCCGGCCCGTGATCGCGCACATCTGCGCCTCGTGCGCCGAGACGTGCGAGGGAATCTTCGAAAAACATGCCCACAAGAGCATCGGCCTTTCGGATCTGCCGACGCCGAGGGAGCTGGTCGCCCACCTGGACGAGTACATCATCGGCCAGGAGCGGGTCAAGAAGACCCTCTCGGTCGCCGTCGTGAATCATTACAAGCGGGTCATGGGCGGGGAGATCGAAGATCCGGAACTCCGCGAGGTCGAGGTCTCCAAGAGCAACGTCCTCCTGATCGGCCCGACCGGCTGCGGCAAGACGGCGCTGGCGCAGACACTGGCCCGCCGCCTGGACGTCCCGTTCGCCATCGGCGATGCCACCACGTTGACCGAGGCGGGCTATGTCGGCGAGGACGTGGAGAACCTGATCCTCAAGCTGGTCATGGCGGCCGATTATGACATCGCCGCCGCCGAACGCGGCATCATTTACATCGACGAGATCGACAAGATCGGCAAGACCAGCCAGAACGTCTCGATCACGCGCGACGTCTCCGGCGAGGGCGTGCAGCAAGCGTTGCTGAAGCTCCTCGAAGGCACCATCGCCAACGTCCCCCCGGCCGGGGGCAGGAAGCACCCGGAGCAGCAGTATCTCCGGGTGGACACCACGAACATCCTGTTCATCTGCGGCGGCACGTTCGTCGGCCTCGACGAGATCGTCGGCAAGCGTCTCGGCCGCAAGCGGATCGGCTTCACGCGCGGGGCGGTGAGCCAGGACGCCGAGCGCGAGCGCGACGAGCTGGTGGCCCAGGTCACGCCCGAGGATCTGGAGCGGTTCGGGATGATCCCCGAGCTGATCGGCCGGCTGCCGATCCTCGCCACACTCAACCAGCTCTCGGAGGCGGATCTCGCCCGCATCCTGACCGAGCCGAGGGACGCGCTGGCGAAACAGTACCGCGTGCTCTTCTACTACGACGGCGCGAAGCTCGAATTCACCGACGACGCGATCCGCGAGATCGCCCGCCGCGCGAAGGCCCGCGGGACCGGGGCGCGGGCGCTGCGGTCGGTCATGGAAGGGCTGATGCTGGACATGATGTTCGAGCTGCCCGAGCGCTCGCCGGGCCAGACTTACACCATCAACGATCAGGTCGTTCGCGGTGAGATCCCGCTGTTCGCGTCAAGTACGCCGGCGAGCGTTCCCGAGACGGTCCAGGGATGAAGTCCGGGCCGTGCCCGTCGATCGTCGCGCCTCAGCGGCGCGGCGAGAGGCTGGCGCGGACCTGAGGGGGAGCGGCGTTCGTGCCCGGGGTCGATGGGGTCGCCGGGTCGCGTCGTCCGGTTCGGCGAGGTGAGTGATAGGGCCCGCGGTTGAGTCCCGCTTCGTCCCGCACGTGGTACCAGTAGGGGTTACTGGAAGTCGTCGAGTACGACGTGATCGGCAGGGGCGCGTACGTCGTCCTCTGGGGCAAGGTGAAGCCTCCTCCTCTCTGCGCGCCGTATCCACCGAGGCCCCCGCCGTACCCGCCGAGACCGCCGCCAAAGCCCATGCCTCCGCCGTACATCCCCATGCCTCCGCCGTAGCCTCCGATGCCGCCGTATTGCGCCGAGCAGGCCGAAGGGGCCGCGACGATGGCGACCGCCGCCGCGAATGCGAGCCTCGCGAATCTACGCATGTTCGTCTCCTGTTCCTTCTGGTCGCGGCGTCCTTCCGGCCACCGCGTAACGATCTTTTGCCTGTCCGGCACGATCGAGGACTCTGTCGCGGGTCACACTTCGCGACGTTTCGACCGGCGACTTTCTGTTCGAGTCGAACCAGGACCTCTGTCATCCTAATCTACGGCTTTTCGTCCCATCTTACTTTCCAAATCAGGAAATTCGTACCCAATTTTCTCGGCTGTTGAGAACACGGATGGCGCGCGCCCCGCGTTCCAGACGAGGCGTTCTCGCCACGACCGGAGAAAAACGGAGTTCGCCGGTCTCCAAAAATCCGGCCGTCCGGTCATCATCGGAACCTCATCGAAGTCACATTCGAATCGACGCGCGACGATGGCGCGGGGCCGCTACAGTGAGCGGCGAGATCGGGCGGCGAACGGCCGGGCTCATTGCGGGCGCAGGCGACTCCCGATCTCGGCCCGGGTACACGGAGTCCCAACGATGAGGCGTTCCCGCTGGTACGTTACTGCCGCATGCTGGCTCACGCTCGTCTCGGCCGCGACGGCCGACGGCCCGGCCCCGGCGACGAAGTCGCCCGAAGGGGTCTTTCTCGTCAAGCCGTACCTGCAAATCGGCCGATCCAAGGCGGTCGATACGCTCCAACTCCTCTGGCACGCCGACGACGTGGACGCCTCCTGGAGTGTCGAGCATCGCACCAAGGGCCAAGGCGGTGAAGCCTGGCGGAAGGCCGATGTCGACGGCGGACGCCGGGTCGCCGTGACCGGCGTCGATCCGCATCGGGTTTACCGCGCGGCGCTCGCCGGGCTGGAGCCCGGCGTCGCGTTCGAGTACCGCGTCCGCCGCGGCGAGACGGCCGTGTTCGCCGCCGAGGGCATGGCCCGGAAAACGGCCGCGCAGCCCTATCGGTTCGTGGCCCTGGGCGATGTCGGCGCGGGCACGCCCGAGCAGAAACCGCTGGGATACCAGGCGTACCTGGCCAGGCCGGATCTCGTCGTCATCCCCGGTGATATGGTCTACGAACACGGCACCATCGCCGAATACCGCGAGAAGTTCTGGCCCGCCTACAACGCCGACCAGGCGTCGCCCACCGGGGGCGTGCCGCTGCTCCGATCGAGCCTGTTCGTCGCCGCGCCCGGCAACCACGACACCGATGCTCGCGACCTGGACAAGTTCCCCGATGGCCTCGCCTATTACCTGTTCTGGGACCAGCCGCTCAATGGCCCTCTCGCCAAGGAGGGGACGGCCTTCGTCCCGGCGCTCACGGCGACCGCCGCCAACCGCCGCCCGTTCGCCTCGGCGGCCGGCGACGCCTATCCACGGATGACGAACTTTTCCTTCGATTATGGCAATGCTCACTGGACGGTGGTTGACTCCAACCCCTACGTCGACTGGACCGACGACGCGCTCAAGACCTGGGTCGAACGCGATCTCGCCTCGGCCAAAGATGCGACCTGGCGCTTCGTCGCCTTCCACCATCCCGGCTTCAATTCGGCCCGCGAGCACCTCGAACAGCAGCAAATGCGCGCCCTGGCCCCGATCCTGGAAGCGGGCAAGGTCGACGTCGTCTTCAGCGGCCACGTCCACAACTACCAGCGCTCGTTCCCCATGAGGTTCAAGCCCGATAAGGACGGCAAGGGCACCCTCCTCGTCGGCAAGGACTCCAGGACCCCCCGTGGCCGGGTGATCAACGGTCCCTGGACCCTCGACAAGTCCTTCGACGGCCGGACCAACACCACGCCCGACGGGGTGATCTACGTGGTCACCGGCGCCGGCGGCCAGAAGCTCTACAACCCCGAGCAACAGGCCCAGCGCGACACCTGGCAGGGGTTCACCGACAAGTTCTTCTCCACCGTCCACTCCCTCACCGTCGCCGATGTCGACGGATCGACCCTCACGGTCCGCCAGGTCACGGCCGATGGCAAGGAACTGGACCGCTTCGTCATCACCAAGCCCGATTCCCCCGTTCGTTCCGCGGCCGGCGGCGGGCGTTGATCGGCATCGCTCGATGAGCAGGCCGGCGGCCTGGCCCGCGTGGCCGGGCCGCCGGCTTATCGCTGCGGATGTGGTCCGGGTCGCTCGGCCCCAGCCACCATGGCGCTCGGAACGGCGGGGGAATCGCACCACGCACACGAACGAAAAACGGCGTTCTATTGACGGCAGCCTCGCCAACGAGACCGGGGTTGAGCCAGGATTTTCAGTGGGGCGGGCGTCCCTGCCCGCCTGCCAAGTCTTC
>JAQGHR010000138.1 GCA_028291545.1 Planctomycetota bacterium
TCGAATGACGACCCAGAATCCCGAGCTTAAGCGCACAACTTTTCACGGGTGCATCGAAAGTAAGTGCCATTGGGCAGGGACGCCCGCCCGACCAGGATAGAGAACCGACCTGCTCGCCAACCCTGCCAGACAGACAATGCGCGGTCGTCACGCCCCCGCCATCCGCGCCGATCCGTCCTTCCTTCCTTCTTTTTTTCGGTCGGCCGCGACGAATCTCGCGACTGGCGAACCGTTCTCTTTCCACCTTTGGAGATGCAGGCATCATGAAGATCGCGAACTCCCTCTTCGCGTGCGCCGGCGCGGCCGCGGCGATGCTCGCCGCCGGCCTGTTCTTCGCGGCCCCCTCGCCCACGGCGTCGGCCGCGAACCCGCCGGTCGTCGCCATCGCCACGCTCGTCCCGGGTCCGGTGGCCGGTTACGGGACCATCAAGGGCCGCCTGGTGTACAGCGGCGATGCCCCGGCCCTGCTGAAGATCGACGTCAAGAACCAGCCGTTCTGCCAGGACCAGACGATCGTCGATCGCTCCGTCGACGTCGACCCCAAGACCAAGGGCGTAGCCAACGCCATCGTCTGGCTCGTCGCCCCCAAGGGCAAGAATCCGGGGGCCGAGAAGGCGCTCGTGGCCAAGACGCCCAAGGTCCAGATCGACAACAAGAACTGCGCGTTCGTCCCCCGCAGCACGGCGATCTTCAAGGGCCAGTCGATCGAGTTCACCTCCAGCGATCCGGTCGGGCATAACTCGCACGTGACCGGGTTCAGCAACGGCGTGAACGTGGCGCTCGCCCCGAAGGGCAAGGCCGCCGCCAAGCTCGCGTCCGAGAAGCGGCCGATGTCGCTGAAATGCGATATCCACCCCTGGATGCAAGGCTATGTCCTCGTCTCCGACCACCCGTTCTTCGCCGTCACCGGCCCGGACGGCTCGTTCGAGATCGCGGGCGTCCCGGCCGGCACCCAGAACGTGATCGTCTGGCAAGAGAAGGCTGGCTACGTGACCGAAGGCGCCGCCAAGGGTAAGGCCGTCGAGGTCAAGGCCGACGGCACCGCCGACATGGGCGACATCACGCTCGACGCGGCGAAGATCAAGAAGTAAGTGGACCAGAGGGTTTCATGCAGAGGCGGGGAGAGGGCGGGCGAAATCGCGAGGATCTGTGGCCTATTCGTGTTCCCCTCGCCGTCTCCGCGCCTCTGCGTGAGACCGCCTTTTACGGATCGAGGCTTGCACAGAGGAGGCTCTTCCGAAGCACGCCGATCCATCATCTCGGTCTGGAAAAGACGGGCAGTCGACACATACGAAACAGCCTCGGTGCCGGAGAAGCCGCGGTTTTTGAGGCCGTCCGGCTCACAATCCAAGGGCGAGATTGCACGGTGGACGTGATGGAAGTACCCGACGGGACACCGATTCTCATCGGACAAGTCCCTCTGGAACTGATGGATTTCGTCGGCGATCCTTGCACCCATCGGCTGATCGGCGACCCGAGGCACGGCGGCGAATATATCATCGAGATGTACTGAAGCTATGAACAAATACGCCTTCGCTCGCAGCCTGCAACTCCTCGGCCTGATCGTGGCCCCGCTGGGGATCGCGGCGGAATTGAACGATCAGATCGGGCTAGGCACGTCGTTGATGATCGGAGGCATCGGCGTGCTGATTTTCTTCGTCGGGCACTCGCTCCAGCCAAAACGGCCGTGACGGAGAGCGGGCGGGGTCTGCGGAAGCCGACGATATGCCGAAATTCGTCGCTTGATCTGCCCGATTTGCTCGCAATCGATTTGCCATGAGTGGCATAATCGCTACAATAGAGCCTAATTCTTGGGCAATCCGAGCATGGCATTGATTTTGCCCTGCCGGACGTGGAAGTTTGACGCCAAAGTGAGTTGGGGGGATTGTCGCGGCCGGTCTTTCGGTGGACAATACCATAGCGCATGCACGCAACAGCCTCGGATCGGGGGGAGTGATCGAATTCGCTCGGGGACGCGATAACTCCGGAGGACGCGAGCGAATCGGCGACCGTCGATTGAGGTCTCTGGGCTCGTCCCACCCCCCGAAAGCCCTGCCGGACACGCCGCCAACCCGGCTGCCGAGCACGGAGGTCACACTCATGGTCGAGTCCGTGGTGAGTACGAGGAAGGCCCCCTGGCGGACCGGGCTCGGCACGATCCTCGCAATCGCGATCCTCGCCCCGGCGGCCCGGGCCCAGGCCCCGGCGTCGTGGACGTTCAAGCCACTGGATAGCTACACGGCAAAAACGTTGCTGCAACGCGCGGGCGACCAGGCGAAGCAAGGCCAGTGGCCGGAGGCGCTGGACCTGTACCAGAAGGTCATCACCCAGTACGGCGACGCGATGGCCCCGGTCCCGAAGGGGGACCCGATGGCCGACGCCGCCGAGAGGGCCAGGCTCTTTGTCGACGCCCGGCAGCACGCGCAAGGGCGGATCGCCGCGATGCCGCCCGAGGGCCGCGCGATCTACCGGTCGCGGATGGATGCGCAGGCCGAGCGGTGGTATCGCCAGGGGCTCGCCGATCGCGATCGGACCGCGCTGCGGAAGGTGGTCGATCAGGCGTTCTGCTCCTCGTGGGGCGACGACGCGCTGGACCTTCTGGGCGACATCGCGTTCCAGGAAGGGCAGTTCGCCGAGGCGCTGGCCACCTACCGCCGGATCGTCCCCGACCTCCCCGGCTCCGGGGCCGCGGGCCTGCTGCATCCCGACCCGGACGTGGACCTGGCGCGGGTGGCGGCCAAGAAGCTCTTGTGCCGCGCGGCCCTGGGGGTTGAGCCGCCCACGGCGGCCGACTTCACGGCGTTCTCGGCCTCGTATCCGGGGTCCAAGGGCGCGATCGCCGGGCGCGACGGGTCGTTGGCCCAGATCGTGGCCGACGCAATCCGCTCCGACCATCTGGCCCTGCCGCCGCAGAGCGATGGCCGCTGGCCGACCTTCGCGGGCTCGCAGGCCCGGTCGAAGATCGCGCCCGGCCCGATCGATATCGGCCAGTTCCAGTGGCGGGTGCCGCTCAACGCCCCGCCTCCCATCCGGCCAGTCGCGCCCCAGAGAGGCTTCGTCGGGATGGGTCCGATGGTCGCCCCGGCCACCACCGACATCCAACTGCCTTTCCACCCGATCGTCCTGGGCGACCAGGTGCTCGTCTGCGACGAGGGCCGCATCCTCGCCTACCACCTCAATGCACGCCCGGGAGGAGCCGGCGGCGCCGACGCGGCGGCCGCGGGGACGAGCGAGGAGCCCTTCTTCTGGGATCAGAAACTCCGCAGCGCAAACGCCGCGCCGATCGCTCGCCAGCCGGGCGCCGGATCGCCCCGGTTCACGCTCACGGCCGTCGGCGACCGGATCTACGCCCGCCTCGGCCCCACGGGCAAGTCGGGCGGAACCAGCACGATCATCGCCGTGCGGCATGTCGGCGAGATCCAGGGCAAACGACTCTGGGACAAGTCCGCCGCCGCCATCCCCCTGCCCGCCGCCCGGCCCGATGCCCCGAGCCGCTACTCGGCGGTCTTCGAAGGTTCGCCGGTGGCCGATGAGCGCGGCGTGTACGTGGCGATGACCGAGGCCGACGCCGCCGAGATCCGCGCCTACGTCGCCTGCCTCGACGCCGAGACCGGCAACCCCCGCTGGATCAAGCCCCTGGGGACCGCTCCGTCGAGCGATAACGCCATGGGCATGGGCGGCATGGGTGCCGTGAACGGCAGCAGTTCCTCCGACATCGGCAGCCGGCTCCTCTCGCTCGACGGCCAGACGCTCTATTACCAGACGAACCTGGGCGCGGTCGCCGCCCTGGACTGCGAGACCGGCGCGATCAAGTGGCTGGCCACGTATCCGACTCGCGACCGCAATGGCGTGAATCTGCCTCGGGAGTCCAATCCGGCGATCGTCCACGACGGCCTGGTCGTGGTGGCCCCCGACGACGCCATCCCCATCTTCGCGTTCGACGCGGCGACCGGCCGGCTCGCCTGGAAGACGGCACCGTCGGCGCACACGGAGAAGGTCATTCACCTGCTCGGCGTCGCCAAGGGTCGGCTGATCGCCACGGGCGACCGGGTCTACTCGTTCTCCCTGAAAGACGGGGCGATGCTGAAGGCCTGGCCCGACGGCCCGTCCGGCTTCGAGGGCTATGGCCGCGGCTTGCTGGCCGGCGACTCGATCTACTGGCCCACGAAGACCGATATCTACGTCCTCGATCAATCCTCCGGCGCCCCGGGCGACCGGGAGCCGATCCGGCTGATGCAGCACCACGGCATCGGCGGCGGCAACCTGGCCGTGGGCGACGGCTACCTGGTCGTGGCGCAGAGGGACGCCCTGATCGTCTTCGCCCAGAACAGCCGCCTGATCGATCGGTTCCGTCAGGAGATCGCCAAGGACCCCGACCGGGCCGCGACCTACTTCCAGCTCGCCCGCGTGGCCGAGGCGACCGGGCAAGATGAGCTGGCGCTCTCCAGTCTGGATGAGACCAACCGCCGCGCCAAGCCGTCGGACACCATCGACGGTCAGCCCCTGGCCGACGAGGCACGTTCCAAGCAATACCAACTGCTGATCCGCCTGGCCACGCGGGCCATGGCCGCCGGAGACTGGACCGTAGCGGCCCGAAGGTTCGAGGCGGCCGCGAAGGCGGCGCGGACCGATCGCGACCGCCTCTCCGCCCGGCTTCGCCTGGCCTCGGCCCAGACCAAGGCCGGGGATCCCAAGGCCGCCGTCGTGACGTTCCAGGAGATCCTCGGCAACGAGAAGCTCCGCGCCCAGACCGTGGCCAACGACGATCGCTGGACCGTCCGCGCCGACCTGTTCATCGGCGACGAGCTCGCCAAGGTCTTGCGCGAGGGCGGACCCGATTTGTATGCCGAATTCGACCGCGAGGCCGAGAAGCTCCTGGAACGCGGTCGTCGCGAAAAATCGGCCCGCGACCTGGAGGAAGTCGGTCACGCCTATCCCTCGGCCAAGGTCGCGGCCGAGGCCCTCTGGACGCTCGGCACGCTCCGCGAGGCGGAGAACAAGCCGGCCGAGGCGGTCCGCGCCTACAATCGCCTGTCGATGATCGCGACCACCGACACCCTCCGCGCGAAGAGCCTGCTCGGCCTGGCCCGCGCCTATCAGGCGCAGGGGCTGATCCTGCCGGCACGCGACACCCGGGTCCGCGCGCAGGCGAAGT
>JAQGHR010000030.1 GCA_028291545.1 Planctomycetota bacterium
CGGCCCGGGGGTAGCGCATCGAGACCGGCGAGGTGTGTCCCAGGGCGAACTCCAGCATCGGCGCGATGTCCTTCTCGTCGCCGGGGGCCATCACCACCATGTTGGGGAAGATCCGCATGTAGGCGATATCGTAGGTGCCGTGATGGGTCGGCCCGTCGGCCCCGACCAGCCCGGCGCGGTCGATGGTGAAGATGACCGGGAGGTCCTGGAGCGCGACCTCCTGGAAGATCTGGTCGAAGGACCGCTGCAGGAACGTGCTGTAGATGTCCACCACGGGCCTGGCGCCGGCCTTGGCCATGCCGCCGGCGAAGGCCACGGCGTGGCTCTCGCAGATGCCGGTATCGAAGAAGCGGTCCGGGTAATCCTCGCGGATCTTCTGGAGCTTGTTGCCCTCGCACATCGCGGCGGTGAGCACGGCGACCTTCGGGTCGCGGGCCATCGCGGCGTGGAGCGCGGCGCTGACGGCGTCGGTGTAGGCCTTGCTGGAGGAGATCTTGAGCGGGATGATGCCGCTCTCGGTGTTCTGGAACGGGGCGGGGGCGTGGAACTTGACCGGGTCCTGCATCGCGGGCTCGAAGCCGTGCCCCTTGTCCGTGAGGACGTGGAGCAGGATCGGGCCTTCCATCGTCTTGATCTTGGCGAGGTACTTGCCCAGGGTCTTGAGGTCGTGGCCGTCGATCGGGCCGATGTAGGTGAAGCCCAGATCCTCGAACAGCATCCCGCCGTGGACCGAGGCCTTGACCGCGTCCTTGAACTGCTGGAGCCAGCGGTCCGCCGCGTCGCCGACCAGGGGGATCTGCGGCAAGAGCTTGCGCACGCGCTTGTTCAGGTCGTTATACATCGGGGTCATGCGGCACTTGTCGAAGTAGTACGCCAGGGCCCCGACCCGGGGGCAGATCGACATCTTGTTATCGTTGAGGATGACCAGGAAGTTCTTGCGCAGGCCGCCCGCGTTGTTCAGCGCCTCGAAGACGATGCCCGAGGGGAACGCGCCGTCGCCGATCACCGCGACGGAGTGCCGTTCGGGATGGCCGACCAGATCGTCGCCCGCCTTCAGCCCCAGCGCCGTGGACGGGGCGCAGCCGGCATGGCCGGTCATGAACAGGTCGAACTCGCTCTCGTTGGGGTTCGGGTAGCCCATCAACCCGCCCTTGGTGCGGATGGTGTGGAGCTGGTCGGCCCGTCCGGTGATGAGCTTATGGGGATAGATCTGGTGCCCGGTATCCCAGATGATCCGGTCCTTGGAGAAGTCGTACGCCATGTGCAGCGCCAGGCAGAGCTCGACCACGCCGAGGTTGCTGGCGAAGTGCGCGGCGCGGCGGCCGACGACGCCGATGAGCTCATCGCGCATCTCCCCGGCGAGCTGGGCGAGTTCCATCTCGGAGAGCCGCTTCAAATCGGCCGGAGAGCCGATCCGGGGCAAAATCGCGCTGCTGCTCATCAGCGATCCCTTTCCAAAAGATCCCACGCCAGGGCCTTCAGCCGGCCCCCGCGGTCACCGAACGGCCCGAGCGCGGCCAGCGCCTCATCGGCGAGCTGTCGCGCTTTCAGCCGGCTCCCCTCGATCCCGAGGAAGCCGGGGTACGTCCACTTGCCCAGGTCCGAATCCTTCTGCACCCGCTTGCCCAGCTTCGCCTCGTCCCCCTGCACGTCCAGGAGGTCGTCGATGATCTGGAATGCCAGCCCCACGGCCCGCCCATAATCATCCAGCGCCTTGACCTGCCATTCCGCCGCCCCGGCGACCGCCGCACCCATTCGCAAGGGGGCACATAAGAGCGCCCCGGTCTTGCGACGGTGGATGGCCTCCAGCGCGGCGACGGTGCCATCGGTCCGTCCCTCGGCATGGAGGTCGGCCATCTGGCCGCCAACCATCCCCTCGGGACCGGCCGCCTCGGCCAGGATCCGCACGCAGTTCGCCGCCGCGTCGGGCGGGCGAGTGTACCGAACGATGACCTCGAATGCCAGAGTGAGC
This sequence comes from Planctomycetota bacterium, assembly GCA_028291545.1. GTDB lineage: Bacteria > Planctomycetota > Planctomycetia > Isosphaerales > Isosphaeraceae > JAQGHR01. Next base: position 1,973 of record JAQGHR010000030.1, read on the forward strand.
AAACCATCACCCGCGAGGATCGCCGTCGCCTCGTCGAACGCCTTATGACAGGTCGGCCGCCCGCGACGCAGGTCGTCGTCGTCCATCGCGGGCAGGTCGTCGTGGATGAGCGAATACGTATGCACCATCTCCACCGCGCAGGCTGCCGGCAACGCCTCGACCGGGTCGGCCCCGCACGCCTCGGCCGCCATCAGCGCGAGGATCGGCCTGAGCCGTTTCCCGCCGCCGAGGAGGCTATACCTCATGGCCTCCGCCAACCTGGGCGGGCAGGGGGCCTTCGGATCGTCCGTGGGCGGCAGGAACCGGTCCAGTGCCTCATCCACCCGACGCCTTGCGTCCCGGAGGAAGTCGGCGAGTTCCGCGGTTGCAAGTTCGTGGGATCGGGTCATATGCGGCAGGTTTCGGTGGGCCGTCCTCGCCCCGGCGCGGTCGTGCATCCAGGCCCGACCTTCGGGCGATCGCCCGGGCAGACGGACTGCGGTCCATCATGTTAAGTATTGTGGACTTTCCGAGGAGGAAAGTCCATGCGGGAATGGAGGATGGCCGATTGCAGGGCGAACCGGATCTCTTACGATTGGTGTCACTGGAAGCATGACGATCAAGACCAAGCCGCTGGCCGAGGTGACAAGTCACGCCATCGAAGTCCTCACCCGGGAACTCGGCCCGGCCGACGCCATCCGGTTCTTCAGCCCGTTCGGCACGGGATCAGGAGATGACACGTCCGAGCGAGACGCCCTCTTCGGGCATCTGACGCTGGGTGAGATCCAGTCCCGGGCCGGCCCTCGCCGAGGAGGCTTGAGCGATGATGTCCCAACTGACCCTTGATCTCAACCCCGACCAGATGCGCCGACTGATGGACCTTGCCGCCGCCGAGAGCCGGACGCCCGAGGATCTCGGCCGCGAGGCATTGGATCGCTTTCTCCAGGCGCGCCAGGACGACGATCCGAACGCCAGGCTCCCGCAAGATCGCCACGCCGCGCTCCGCGCCATGATCGGGCTTGCCAAGGGGGGGCCGGCCGACTCCTCGGTCCGCCACGATTGGCGGCCTGAGGACGAGCAATGACCAGCTTCGTCGAGACGGGAGGCCGGCTCTCGGTCCTGGTCGAGGGCGACCAATATCATGAGGCGCGCATCGGGCACTGGATGGCCCTCATCGACCTCGACGCGAAGCTCGTAACGACAAACTTCATTTTTGACGAAGTGTTGACGCGTCTGCGCTACGATGTCGGGCACCCAAAGGCCCTCGAATTCCTTGACCTCGTCCACGCCGCAGAGGCCGAAGGCGACCTCCGGGTCGAGCACGTCGACGCCAACTTGTGGTCCGAGGCTGAGGCGATCTTCCGTCGCTACGCAGATGCCCGCCTGAGTTTCACCGACTGCACGTCCTTCGTTCTTGCGACGAAACTCAACCGATGAGGTCTTCGGCCTTGATTCCCACTTCGAGATGATGGGTTTCATCCTCCAGCCGAAGCCCTGATCCTAGCGCTCGTCCTCCAACTCCCCCACCACCATCGCATGCACATCCAGCTTGGGCACGACCACCGTGGTTCCGGCGAGTGTTGCCTTCATCTCAAGGTCTTTGCCGCCCGGTTCCAGATGCACACGCCGCAACTTGTACTGCGGGCCGAACGTGACGCGGATGTCGTGGATGGGGACGACTTCTTCGCGGAGGGGGACGTCCTCGTTGGGCAGGGCGTGGTGGGCGGTGGTGTTGAGGTCGTTGAAGAGGTGGACGATCAGGCGGTCGGCGCCGTCCTTGGTTTGACGCATCACGGGGGAATGGACGCACATGGGGGCCTCAACCTGGACGGGGGAGGGCGTGGGGGAGGCCCACTCGATCGCGTGGCGGAGGATCAGGCGCTCGTAGGGATACGCATAAAGGTAATAGGCGGCGTCGAATCCGGCCGCGAGGTAGACGACGCGGCCCTTGCCGTGGCTGCGGGAGATCACGCCGGGGAGGGCCGGGGCGCCGGCGATCGATTTGGCGCGGATCGTGCCGGAAATCTTGGCGTTTGCATCCTTCACCGCGACCTTCACCGCCGGGCCTTTGAACGTGACCAGGTCGGGGCCGACGTAGGTCTTCATCTTGCCACGATTCAGGAATGAGGCCGTGTCTTGCTGGAAGTCGAAGACGTTCTTGCGCTTCTCCCAGTAGTCCGGGCCGATCGATTTGGCGAAGTTGATGTCGAGGTCTTCCTTCGCGCCGCCGGAGGCGTCGATGAGCCCGCGGTAATCGGCGCCGAACACGTCGGCGAGGGCGAAATTGTTGCGGGGCGTGCCGTACTCGTCGAATAAAGATGTGTCCAGGCTGGCCACCAGCCCGCCGCCGTTGCGGACGAAGGCGTCAATGGCGGCGGTCTGGGCGTCGTCGAGACACGCGGTGTTCGGCAGGATCAGGACCTTGTATTTCGAGAGATCCGCGCTATTCAAATTCCAGTCGTTGATGACGGCGACGGGGAGATGCTCCTCGACCGTGGCGCGGAATGTGCCCAGGACATTGGCCATGTAGCGCTCTTCGACGAGGCCCGCGGACCGGCCGTAGAAGTTGCGGGTGTTGTCGCTCATGACGAGTGCGGCCCACGGCTCGGGCGATTTGTGCGTGAGCCAGGGCTTGCGCGCCTGGACCTGGTCCATGCAGTCGTACAGCTCTTGCTGCAAGTACGTGGGCTGGGCCACGGCGATGCTGGGCGTGGCCCCGTAGGTGAGCGCCAGCATCATGCGGCGGAGGATCTCCTGCGGGGGGAAGCTGTCCTTGCCGTAGGGGTTGCCGTGGCTGAGGATATACGGCTCGCTGAAGGCGACGCGGTGGTTCGTGGTGGCCCATATGTAGGCGTTGGCGAACGCCGGGACGATCGTCGTCCCCCGGTTGGTCTCGTCGAGCCAGAACTCCTGGTCGGGCACATCGAGCAACAGGTTCATGCGCGTGGGCATGTTCCGGGGGATGCTGAGGAAGTGGCCCCATCGGCCGGCGTTGGTGGTCCAGGTCACCAGGGCAAGGCTCGGCTTGATGCCCTTCAATCGCGTCTGCATGCGCTGGACGAGGTTCTCCATCTTGCGATCGGCCCAGTGCTGATAGCGACGGAACGCCGGGTCGTTCATGTCCATCCTGGGGATCTCGGCTTTGGCGTCCTTGCGGTAATTGTCGCGGCAATTCTTGCAGTAGCAGACGCCGCCGTAGTGCAGGCCGTCGAAGCTGAAGGCGTCCACGTCGGGGAACGTGGTCACGATCTCGGCGAGGACGTCGATGAAGAAATCGCCGTACGGCCCCAGCAGGCAAAGCATGCCGCCGTGAGGGAACTTCACCATGTCGATGGTCGGGATCTCGGTCGTATCGGTGGCGATCCGCCGCCACTCGGGCCGGGTCTCGTACACCTCGCCCTGGAGGCACGGCGGGTAGACGCCCAGGATGTGGACGCCGAGCTTCTTGTACTCGGCGATGTCCTTGGCCAGCCGGTCCGGCGGGACGTGCGGGCTGCGCTTCTTCAGGAGCTTGCTGTCGTAATAGGCGTAGAACGGATCCACGAACCCCATCTCGCTGATCGTGACCCCATGCTTCGCGGCGTTGGCCCGCGCCTTGCCGTCCATGACCGAGAGCGTATAGCCGCAGCCGATCGTCTCCTGGACCCATGCGGGTATTTTAATCTGACGGAACGGCTGCGTGTCGAACGGCTGCTTCATGATCGTGGCGTCCCAGATCCCGTCTTTCGGGGATTGGGCGAAAGACGGGGCCGTCACACTCACGGCGACCAGGACGAGAGCAAATCGCGTGGTGCGGATCATGGTCGCGTGCCTCAATCGGTGGGAGATCGCGACGACGGGGCGATCAAGCGGGGTAGGGGACGCGCCGTAGGGTAACCGAGGCGCATGGTTGGAATCCAGATCCTGGAATTTCTGGTTCCCGGCCGAAGTGCGAAGCATTACACATGACTCGGCGGATCCCGGGAGCCAACCGCCGCCCCGTTCCGGGGGATCATGCTGGTGGATCCCCCGGCGGCCATGGCAAGCCGCCGAACATTCGACTAGCCTTGCCCCGAAGGGGCCTGGGTACATAGCCAGGGGCGGTATTCCGCCCCTGGTCCGGGAACGCGCCAACCGCCCCCGCCCTGCAAAGGGCGGCGGTACTCGCCGACGAATTCTGACGCCCCGAGGTGCGTGCCCGGAATGTGGTCTGAATTGCGAGGCTCAATCCCAGAGGTAACGCTCATCGAACTCAATATCATGCCGCCCCAGGAACGCCAGGAATTCTTCCTGAAACGTGACCGTACGATGATGATCCGACTGAGCCGCGAGGTACTGTTTCACGCGATCGATGTGGGAATAGCTCACCGCGAATGCCGCGTAACCGGATTGCCAGGCGAATCCTCGAAGGTCGGGAAAAGTCTCGTGGATCCAGCGCGAGGAACTTCCCTTGATCTGCCGAAGGACGTCCGACACCGAGGATTCACGGCCGAGCGAGACGAGAAGGTGAACGTGATCGGGCATCCCTCCCGCAGCCGCGAGCGCTCCGCGTTCGGCCCGCAAAATGCCTCCGAGGTAAGGGTAGAGTCGATTCAAAAGAGCGTCGGCGAGCCACGGAGCGCGATTCTTGGTGCTGAAGATCAAATGATAATGCAGGCATGCGAAGGATTGAGGCATGTGCGACCGCCGGAAGGGGAAGGTGTCCCTTTGACGTGGGTAGAATTGCTCGTTTCGATGCTTCTACCACGCGCCGAGGACCTTGGCCATGCTCCGTCGCCCCTGCGGGGCGAGGGCCGGTTCACGCGTGGAACTGTACCAGGGGCGTGCTCGCCCCTGGCTATGAACCCAGGCCCCTTCGGGGCGAAGAATTGAGGAGCGGCCCGTGGCACCCACAAGGCCGACGCGGAGCGTCGAGGACGGCATTCCCGCGCCGAGCGTGGGAATGAGTGGTTGCGCTGCTGCATCGGGACCGACGGCAGACGCTCAGAACGGCAGATCGTCCAGGCTATCGACCTTTTTCGACTCGGTGGGCTTCGCGGGGGACTTGCCGACCGAGCCCTCGAACGTGGCGGAGGCGTCGAACGGGGCGGTGGCGGGGGAGCCGTCTTCGTTCACGCCGGTCAGGAGGGCGACCTTGCGGCCGGCGGCGTCGAGCAGGCCGTGGCACTTCGCCAGCAGGCGGATGCCGGTCTCGTACTGGGCCAGGGCGGCGTCGAGGCCGAGGTCGCCGCCTTCCAGGGCCTTGACCGTCTGTTCGAGCTGGCGGAGGCTGGTTTCGAAGCTGATTTCGGGTTCCATGGGGAGTTCCTCGTCTATTTCGAGATCACGCGGCTGACCAGCGTCCCCGAGGCCAGGCGCGTGTGGATCACGTCGCCGACCTGAACCTCGTCGGCCGAGCGGAGGACGGTCACATCGTCGTCCTTGAGCGTGAGACTGTAGCCGCGAGACAGGACCTTCAGGGGGCTGAGTGCTTCGAGCTGCGCGGCCAGGCGGCCGAGGGACTGTTCGCGGCGGTCGAGGTCGAGGCGAATGGCGCAGGTGGCGCGGTCGCTGAGATGCGTGAGCTTCTCTCTCACGCGACCGAGCCGGAGCTCGAAGGCGCGGTCCGCGCGGTCGGAGAGCGTGTCGAGCCGGATGCGCGTGCGGCGGATCGGCTCGGAGACGGCGCGGGCCATGCGTTGGCCCATCAGGTCCAGGGTCACGCGCAGCTCGGCAAGGTCGGGCACGCAGCGGGACGCCGCGTCGGTGGGGGTCAGCGCGCGGACGTCGGCGACGAGGTCCGACACCGTCACGTCCACCTCGTGGCCGATGGCCGAGACCACGGGCAACCGCGAGGCGAAGATGGCACGCGCCACCACTTCTTCATTGAAGGCCCAGAGGTCTTCGAGGCTGCCTCCGCCGCGGGCCAGCACGACGAAATCGGCCCCGGCCACCGTGTTCGCCAGCGCGATCGCCTCGGCGACTTCCTCGGCCGCGCCCTGGCCCTGGACCTTGGCCGGAGCGATCAGGATCTCGGCCATCGGCCAGCGCCGGCCGACGACCTGGACGAAGTCGCGGATGGCCGCGCCAGTGGGGCTGGAGATCACCACGATCCGGCCAGGGAAAAGCGGCAGAGGTCGCTTCCGCTCCGGCTCGAACAGCCCCTCGGCCTCCAGACGCGCCACGACCTGACGGAACGCCAGCTCCAGGGCGCCAATGCCCTCGGGCTCGATCTTGCGGAGGATGATCTGGTAATCGCCGCGAGGCGCATAGACTTCCAGCGACCCCCACGCGCGGACGGCCAGGCCGTTGTCGAGATCGAAGGCGAGCTTCTGCGCCGTGCTCTTCCACATCACCGCGCGAATCTGCGCCGAGTCGTCCTTGAGCGAGAGGTAAACGTGCCCCGACCTGGGCCGCGACAGGCCCGTGATCTCGCCCGTCAGGCCCACGTCGGCGAAGTCCGCCTGCAACACGGCTCGAACCTGCCCGGTCAGCTCCGAGACGGTCATCAACCGTTCCGAGGTCGGCCCGTCGCGGTTCACGGAGAGCGGTAGGCGGGACATGAGTCGCGGTCCTTCGCGGTCGGGTGATGGGCCGTCCACTGGCCGAGTATAGCGGCATCGTCGTCGGGCGTACACCGCGATCGGCGGCGAGGACGGCCCGTTCGGTTCTTGGATCTCGGGTGGCACTGGCAGCTCGCCTGCCAGTGCCACCCGATTCGCGGGCTCGCGTCGACCCTGGTCCCCGTTCGCAGTCGACGGCCCTCACGAATCCTCGCGGGGCACGATCATCTCGCGTGTCCACTGCTCGATGCCGAGGCCCTTGGCGAGGAACGCCTTGTGAAGGTACTGGAGGGCCTCCTTGACCTTCTTCTCGCTGGGATAGCTGAGCCAGCCGTGGAATCGCCCGTTCTCGACCTGGGCCTGCGAGCCGATCGCGCGGGTCTTGCGGGCCAGGGGGGCGAAGATGTTGGAGACGAGCGCGAGGACGGGCGAGTCGTCGTCCTCGCGCCAGTTCGGCGCATGGGCTTTGCTCGGCCACGAGACGTTGAGGTTGCAACTGAGGACGCGGTCCTCGGTCGTTCCGAACAGGATCTGCATCGGGTCGGTGATGGCGTAGCGGAGCAGGAACGTCTCGACATCAACGAGCTTGGATGGGTGATCCACCGCGTCGCGAATGCCCGTGCGGGTCCATTCCGATTTCGCGTTGGCGCTGCCGGTTGCGGGCCGGGCTTTCGGGGTGGGAGTGGGATCGGGACCTGGGGCCGGTCGCACGGTCTCGGTCGCCGCGCGGCCGGCCACCCTCGCGGTGCCGAGGATCTCGTAGGCGCGACAAACCAGGCGGAACGCCCAGGCGTCGCCCCCGCGATCGGGATGGTAGCGCTTGGCCTTCTCGTGGTAGGCGTTGCGAAGTTCTTCCAGGGACGCCTCTTCGCCGATGCCGAGGATCTCGTGAGGGTTCAAGGAGAATCCATATTGCATGCGTCGTCTCGGAACGGGGCGGATGGATGGGTGTTGCGATCGTCAGGACGGGCTCGCGGCAACAGGATACCACGATCCCAATCGAAGAGTTTCACGCAGAGGCGGGGAGGGGACGCAGAGGACGCAGAGGAGAAGAAAGGGTCGGAGGGATCGGAGGGTTGCCCTACTCTCTTTGCGATTTCTCTCTGGCTCATGATGGGCTGTGGCGGATTGGCCCTTGCCAGGTTCTCCGGTAGGTCCGACTTCAGTCGGTCCTGTCCGGGGATTCTTGCCGGGGGCGGGACCGACTGAAGTCGGACCTACTCATCCGAGGCCCGGCGTAGCCATCACCCCGCAACCCATCATGAGCCTTCTCTCCTTCCCTCATCTTCCTCCGCGTCCTCTGCATCCCCTCCCCGTCTCTGCGTGAAACTCTTGTCTTCTCATCGCGGGCCGCCCCTCGCCCTAACCCTCTGCCACGAGGGGAGCGGGGGCCAGAAACGACGGGCGTGCGGGTGGAGGGATGGGCAGGGCGTCACCGGCTTCCAGGTAGCACGGCCAGGTCAGATGAGCGACGGCCTCGGACGGGTGGGCGGCGATCAGGGATTCGAGCCGTTCGAGATACTGAGGCACGGCCGTGGCGGGGTTGGGATGAAACGGCGGGTCGAACCGGAGGGCATAGCGACCACCGGGCTGGTGGAGGCAGAAGATCGGCACGACGGGGGCGGCGGTGATCGACGACAGTTCGGCCCAGACGGATTGAAACGGCCGGGATTGGCCGAGGAATCGGCCGGGCCGGGCGTGGCAGGACGGCCAGGGGATGTCGCCGCTCAGGTAGACGGCCAGACCGTCGCGAAGGGCCATCCGCGCCCGGACCAATCGCTCCGCGCCCTCGCCGGCCGGCATCCGTCGGCGGAGGAAGAAGCCGGATTGGGGATGAGGGGTATCAGCGCGATGGATCTGCTCGTTCAAGAAGCCGGAAACGTGACCCGGACGCTGAACCAGGAGGCGGACCGGCGCGCCGGTCCGATAGAGCCAGTGGACGCCCGCCAGATACGCCCCGAGATGGCAGCCCAGGAGGATCGCGCCCCGGCCCTGCGCCAGGGTCGATTCGAGATGTTCAAAGCCCTGGATGTCAAACCGCGAGAATACCTCGTCGCGAGTCAGGCCGTCGAGCGGGTAGTCTCTCGCCACGAACCTCGCGACATTGGCGGCCAGCGCTTTCCGGGCGGCCCGCACGTCCCAATCGGCGCCCAGGGCGTCGCGCGCGGTTTCCATCGCGGCGATCTGCGCCGCCTTCGTCGGAGGCCATGCCGAGGCCAGGCGCCCCAGCCCCGCGAGGACCGCGTCACATCGGGACGGGCCGAGGCGGCGGAGCAGGGGGAGCAGGGCATCATAGAAGAGGAACTTCCAGCTGAACACATGGCGTAAGGTCATGGTGTGATCCTTAGATCCGGTCGCCTCGCTCGCGAGGAGAGCCGGGCCGTTGGACCCGGTTCGTTGAGACCTCGTCTTCATGGACGCCGGCCTCGCTCACGAGACGAAGGGAGGGTCCGGAGCGGGGCGGGCGTACCTACA
>JAQGHR010000062.1 GCA_028291545.1 Planctomycetota bacterium
ATGACCAGGGCCCCGCGGTTGAGCGTGACCAGGCCGCGGGCCTCCTCCCAGAGGGCTTCCGGGTCGGGCTCGAGGCGGGTCAGCAGCCGATTGAAGCTGTCGTGGGCCGGTGCCCGCGGCGAAGGCCTTTGCACGCGGGCGGCCTCCGTGCAGGTGAAGGCGTTGGGCGAGGCGATGAGGACGTCGATGTAATCAGAATCCTGGCATTTCCCGGCTCTCATGACAACAGAATGACGAACGCATCACGTTCGCGCAACATGAACGCCTGACGACCAACCGCGTAACTCCTACGGAGGCGCGGAATGTGAGTATTTAGTGACTCAAGGCGACATGGGCGGGGCTCCCCTTTTGCGGGCCGCGCTCGTCTGCGATAATCTGCCGTGCGTGCTTCGGCTGGTCCCTCACGCCGGAATTGGACTTCTCACGGCCTGAGGTTGTTCTCGCCTGGATGTAGTCATGATCGAAGTGACGCAACTCATGTATGCGATGGGTCAAGGCGATCCGCACGCTGCCACTCACTTGTTGCCTTTGGTTTACGACGAACTTCGCCGCCTCGCCGCCGCTCGGTTGGCCGCCGAGCCGTCCGGTCATACGCTTCAGCCGACCGCACTCGTCCACGAAGCGTACCTCCGACTGGTCGGAGCGCCAGGCGGCGATCAGTGGGACCATCGCGGCCACTTCTTCGCCGCCGCCGCCGAGGCGATGCGGCGCATCCTCATCGACGACGCTCGCCGCAAAGCCACCGAACGACGTGGTGGAGGGATGGAGCGCCAGGCACTTGATCCGGATGTCGCACCGATCCCCGAACCTCGCGAAGACCTGCTTTCTCTCGACGAGGCCCTGGACCGGCTCGCCGTGGAAGACCCCCTCAAGGCAACCCTCGTAAAACTCCGCTATTTTGCCGGGTTGAGTCTGGCGGAGGCCGCCGCCGCACTCTCGCTGTCCGAGCGGACTGCCGGTCGCCATTGGGCTTACGCGCGGGCTTGGCTTCGTCGGGAGGTGGAGGGGACGCAGGAAAGCTGAGGAACTTTGGCCAGCTTTTGGTCGAAATCACGCATTGGGAATGAAGAGCGTCACCGGACATCATCAGAGAGTCTCGCGATGACGCAAGAAGAAGCCTTTCTGGCTGCTATGGACTTGCCTGACCCGGCCGAGCGCAATGCTTACCTGGACGAGGTCTGCGGCGGGGATGTCGCTTTTCGTCAACAAGTCAAGGACCTGCTGGCCGCCCACTTCAAGACAGGTGAGTTCCTGGATGAGCCGGTCGGCAAGCAGATGGGAGTCGATCTGGCCGCCCCGATCCACGATTACTTCGTGAGCCGGCACGTCAACCTTCTAGGAGACATCGTCGAGGACGAGAAGAAGCCGGAGGATGAACCCGAGGATCTGCACTTCCTGGAACCGGCCAGCCGTCCCGATTCGCTCGGCCGCATCGGCCATTACGAGGTGCTCCAGGTCATCGGCAAAGGGGGGTTCGGGATTGTCTTCCGGGCGTTCGACGACGTGCTCCAGCGTGTCGTTGCGCTCAAGATGCTGGCCCCGGCGATGGCCGCCACGTCGCCGGCCCGCAAGCGTTTCTTGCGTGAAGCCCGGTCGTTCGCGCAAGTTCGCCACGAGAGCGTCGTTCAGGTCTATGCCATCGAAGAACAGCCGTTGCCGTACCTGGTGATGGAATTCATCCCGGGCGAGTCACTCCAGGAGCGACTCGATCGCACCGGCCCGCTGGAAGTAACCGAAATCATTCGCCTTGGCCGACAGATCGCCGAGGGCCTGGCCGCCGCTCACGCCACCGGGCTCATCCACCGGGACATCAAGCCGGGCAACGTGCTCATCGAAGGTGGACACCAACAGGCAAAGATCACCGATTTCGGCCTGGCACGTGCGGCCGACGACGCCAGCCTGACTCAAAGCGGCGTGCTGGCGGGAACCCCCATGTACATGGCACCGGAGCAGGCCAAGGGGGAGACGCTTGACCACAGGGCCGACTTGTTCAGCCTCGGCAGCGTGCTTTATGTCATGGCAAGCGGACGACCACCGTTCCGGGCCTCGACCACCTACGCCGTGTTGAAGCGGTTAGTGGAGGACAACCCGAGGCCAATCCGCGAGGTGATCCCGGAAATTCCGCACTGGCTGTGTGACATCATCGAGAAGTTGCATGCCAAGAAGCCGGCGGATCGGTTCCAATCGGCCCAAGATGTGGCCGACCTGCTCGCCGATTGCGAGGCTCAGCTCAAGGCGAGCGGCAAGATCAAGGATTTCTCTCGCATCCCCAAAAGCAGGCGCGCGGTCAAGGGGGCGGACAGGTGGAAATGGGTCGCGGCCTTGGCTCTCCTGTTCCCCGTCTTCGCACTTGCAATGACCGAGATCGGTGGATTCACGCATTTGGTGCGGGGTCGGCAATCGGCATCCGACGGGTCAAAGGGCGTTAACGCGAGACAGATGCCGCAAGCGCGACCCGAAAACATTGGACGGCCCGCGGATTACACCAACACGCTTGGCATGAAATTCAGGCTGATCCCATCAGGCAAGTTCACGATGGGTTCTTCTCAGAAAGAGATCGACCATTTCCATGGCCTGACCGAGGATGAAAGACTGAAGGGCATGTTCCAGAGCGAAGGCCCAGAGCATGAGGTGGAGATCACACAGCCGTTCTACATGGGCATGACAGAGGTTACGATCGGCCAGTTTCGGCAATTCATCGAAGCCAATCCGAAATACGTCCTGGGCGATGACATTTGGAATACGTCGGGACGATTCCATTCCGAGAATAATCCCGTGGTTCAGGTCTCCTGGCAGGATGCCTTCGATTTCTGCAAATGGTTGAGCGAAAAGGAGGGAAGGGAATATCGCTTGCCCACGGAGGCCGAGTGGGAATACTGTTGCCGAGCCGGTCGGTCCGGGATGCGGTACTGCTACGGTAACGACGATGCCGAACTCGAAAAATACGCCTGGTTCTCCAACAATTCCGGGGGAGGAACACATCCGGTTGGCAAGAAGCTGCCGAATGCATGGGGACTTTACGACATGTACGGTAATGCCTTTGAATTGTGCCAGGATTGGCATGATCTCGATTATTACAAGAGCGGTTCCGTGAAAGACCCGACTGGGCCGCTCGGAAGCTGTCGCGTGTCTCGCGGTGGCGGTTGGAAATACCCACCCATGTACGCTCGGAGTGCGTTTCGCTCCTGGGCGACACCACACTTACGGTCGGAATCCATCGGTTTTCGCGTCTGCCTGGTCGCGCCCCCGGCGGCGCTTTGACGGAGAGCGGGCCGTAGACAACGTCCCGCCTCCTCCTGCTTTCCGTCCTGGGCCTCGTTGTGCGACGAGTGGTCCTCGCGCGCCTCGGCCGAACTGGCTTCACCTGGCGGTAGAAACGTCGCAGGAAAAAAGATTGAAAAACTTTGGCCAGCTTTCGGTCGGAATCTCGCATTGGGGGTGAGGAGCGTCGGCTCGCCGTCCCTCTTACTATCCCGATGAAACGCTCACGTCGCCGATATGCACGTCGTGAGCCGCTGTCCGAAAACGAATGACCTTTCCCCGACGAGGAGAGGTCGCGTCGTCGCACGCTTTCGAATTGTCTCGCACGGTGATTTTAGCCGGGTTTGCGGGCATCCATCCTGCGCTCCTCTCTCAGGAAATCCACCATGTCGCTCTCGTTCACCAGCCGGCTCAAGAACCTGAAGACCAACGTCATCGGCAAGAGGCGGACCCAAGCTCGATTGGCTGCTCGCGCCATCCGCTCGGCGTGTCTCAACGTGGAGTTGATGGAAGACCGCATCCATCCCGCTGTCCTCACCCCTCTGGCCTTTTTCGACGGGTCTAACGGGTCTGCATCCTATGCCAGCGTGGTGACAGACGGTAACGGAAATCTCTTCGGCACGACGTCGCTGGGCGGCGCGTCGAACCAAGGCACGGTGTTCGAAATCGCGGCAGGCAGTGGCACCATCACGACCCTCGCATCCTTCGATGGTGCTAACGGGGCCACTCCTTATGCAGGCATGGTGGTGGACGGCAGCGGCAATCTCTTCGGCACCACGTTCTTGGGTGGCGCGTTCGGTTATGGAACGGTGTTCGAGATCGCGGCAGGCAGCGGGACCATCACGACCCTTGCCTCCTTCGATGGTACGAACGGGGCGGCCCCCGAAGCCGACATGCTGATGGATGGCAGTGGCAATCTCTTCGGCACCACAGCGGGTGGCGGCTCGGATTTCGACGGCACCGTATTCGAGATCGTCGCAGGCAGCGGGACCATCACGACCCTCGCCTCCTTCGACGTTAACCACGGGAATCAGCCCCTATCCAACGTGGTGATGGACGGCAATGGCAATCTCTTCGGTGTCACGCATCAGGGCGGCGATTTGAATATTGGCACCGTATTCGAGATCGTCGCGGGTAGTGGCACCATCACGACGCTCGCCTCCTTCATCGGTACGAATGGATCAGGCCCCATCGGCGCGGTGGTGATGGACGGCAACGGCAATCTCTTCGGTGTCACGCATCTGGGCGGCGCGTCGGATCATGGCACTGCATTCGAGATCGTCGCGGGCAGTGGCACCATCACGACCCTCGTATCGTTCGACGTCACCCACGGTGCCTACCCGACCGGCGGCGTGTTGATGGACAGCAACGGCAATCTCTTCGGCACCACGACTCAGGGCGGTACGTTTGGCGTTGGCACGGTGTACGAGATCGTCGCTGGTAGCGGTGTCATCACGAGGCTCGCCTCCTTCGACAATACCAATACCTCCGACTCCGAGAGCCCGCTGACGATGGACAGCAGCGGCAATCTCTTCGGCACCACACTGTATGGCGGCCGGTTCAACAAGGGCGCGGTGTTCGAGGTCTCCGGCCTCGGCAACTCACCTCCCACGGTGACAGCGACGACCGGCACAGTCATCGCCAACGAAGGTAGCACCGCCACAAACACCGGCTCCTTCAACGATCCTCAGGGCAATAACACGGTGACATTGTCGGCCGACATCGGCATGGTGACTCAGAACAACGCCACCGGCGATTGGAACTGGTCGCTGCCGGGGACCGATGGCCCAGCCAGCCCGATCACGGTGACGATCACCGCGACCGACAACCAGAATTCCACGGCGACCGTCACGTTCACCTACTCTGTCATCAACGTGGCCCCGACGGCGACCCTGCAAACCAACAGCGGCATCATCTACGGCCAATCGGCGAATGCCAAGCTGGCGAATCCCACCGATCCTTCAACCGCCGACACCACCGCGGGCTTCCACTACGCGTTCTCGCTCGACACCGATACCACAGGGCTCGCGACGTATGCCTCCGGCGGGACCAGCAACACGGTCCAATTCGGCACGATCGCCGTGGGAACACACACCGTCTTCGCTCGAATTTTCGACAAGAATAGTGGCTCGACATCCTACAGTCTTCCTCTCACGGTGAAGGCTGGACAGGGCTCCACGTTCACAGTCTACAAAACGACTGACGACGGCAGCGTCGGCACCCTGCGCTGGGCGGTCGGTCAGGCGAACTCTTCGCCGGGGGCCGACACGATCAACTTCGACAGCACCGTGTTCAGCACGCCGCAGACCATCACGCTGACCAGCGGCCAGCTCACGCTGACCGACGCGGCCACGACCACGATCGTCGGCTTGGGTGCGAATCAGGTGTCGATCAGTGGCAATTCCGCGAGCCGGGTGTTCAATGTCGCCTCGGGGGCCGGCGTCATCCTCGACCATCTGACCCTGGTCAACGGCAAAGAACTTATCGGAGGCGCGATCCTCACTCTGGGTTCGCTGACGGTCACGAACAGCACTTTTTCCGGAAACACCGCGACCGGCGTCGGCGTCGGCAACATTGCGAATGGTTATGGCGGCGGCATCGCGAGTCGTTTCGGCACGCTGACGGTCGTGAACAGCACCTTCTCCGGCAATTCGGCCCCCAACAGCGTGGGCGGCGGTATCGCGAGCTTCCCCGGAAGCACGTTATTCGTCTCGGCCAGCACCTTCACCGGCAACAGCGCCAGGATCGGCGGCGGACTTGATACCGAGCAAGGCACGACGGGTTCGGTGACGAACAGTACCTTCACCAACAACTCGGCCAGCGACCAAGGCGGCGGGATCAGCAACTTTCTGGGCACATTGACAGTCAACAACAGCACCATCTCGAACAACACGGCGGTCAACCTGAGCGCCGGCCTGAACAACAACTCCGGCACGCTGACGATTACGAACAGCACGATCACCAACAACAACGCCAGGATCGGCGGCGGCATAGGGAACTTCGTTAGCGGCACGCTGACGGTCACGAACAGCACCGTGTTCGGAAACACGAGTTTGGTTGGCGGCGGCATCGACAATGAGCAAAGTACAGCAACGATCACGAGCAGTACGATCTATGGCAACTCGGCCAGCCTGGTTGGCGGCGGCATCAGCAACTATCAAGGTACGCTGACGCTCAACAATTCCATCGTGGCCCACAGCACGGGCGCCGATATCGCTACGGTAGGCACCGTCAACGGCAGCAACAACGTGATTCAGGACGGCAGCGTTGTTCTGGCGGTCACAATCAAAGCCGACCCGATGCTGGCTCCGCTAGCGGATAACGGCGGCCCCACGCAGACCATGGCCCTGCTGCCCGGCAGCCCCGCTTTCAACAACGGCAAAATCTCGCTCATTCCCGCTGGAGCCACCACCGACCAGCGAGGACTCGCCCGTATCAGCGGCAACGGACTCGACATCGGTGCCTACGAAGTGACGAACCTGCTACTCGTCACCAACACGCTCGACAATAACAGCGTCGGCTCCCTACGCTGGGCGGTCGGTCAGGCGAACGCGACCATCGGGGCCGACACGATCAACTTCGACAGCACCGTGTTCAGCACGCCGCAGACCATCACGCTGACCAGTGGCCAGCTCACGCTGACCAGCGCGGGCATAACAACAATCGCCGGAGTGGGTGCGAACCTCATTTCAATCAGCGGAAACTCCGCGAGCCGGATGTTCAAGGTTAACCCCGGTGCCAGCGTCATTCTGGACGACCTCAATCTCGTCAACGGGTCCGGCGACAACGGAGGCGCAATTCAAAACCTGGGCATTCTGACCGTCTCGAATAGCACCGTTTCCGGCAACGTTGCCAGCGGGTACGGCGGCGGGATCGCGAACCTCGCCGGCGGCGTTCTGATGGTCACGGGCAGCGCCATCTCCGGTAACTCGGCGGTCAACAGCGTCGGCGGCGGAATCGTGAACCTCTCAGGCAGCACGCTGATGGTCTCGAACAGCACGATCACCGGCAACAACGCCAAGGTCGGCAGCGGCATCGACACCGAGGGGAGCACCGCAACCGTCACGAACACCACCATCTCCAACAACACGGCCAGCAACCAGGGCGGTGGTATCAGCAATTATCAAGGCACGCTGACGGTTACGAATAGCACCGTCTCGAACAACACGGGCACCAGTTTGAGCGGCGGAATTGGAAACACCGCCGGAACTCTGACTGTTACGAACAGCACATTCTCCGGTAATTACGGCAGGGTCGGCGGCGGGATCGGGAACTTCTCCGGCAGCACTTTGACGGTTACGAACAGCACATTCATCGCAAACACCAGTGTGATCGGTGCCGGCATCGACACCGAGCAGAGCACTGCGACCATCACGAACAGCACCCTGGCCGGCAACTCAGCGAGTGTCCTGGGCGGCGGCATCAGCAACTATCAAGGCTCGCTGACGGTCAACAATACGATCGTGGCCCACAGCACAGGTGGGGATATCGCCAACACAAGCGCCGTCTCCGTTAGCGGTGTCCACAACCTGATCCAGGATGGCAGCGGCGGCCTGACTGGCACGATCACCGGCGACCCGATGCTGGCCCCACTGGGCAATTACGGCGGCGCCACGCCGACCATGCCGCTTCTACCCGGCAGCCCCGCCATCAACACCGGGACCGCCACGGGTGCCCCGAGCGCGGACCAGCGCGGGCTCGGCCGCGTCGGCGCCACGGACATCGGCGCGTTCGAGTCGAGCGGATTCACCATCGTCGTCACTTCGGGAAGCGGACAGTCGGCCATCGTCTCCCAAGCGTTCTCCATCCCGTTGGTCGTGACGGTCACCGCCAACAACCCGATCGAGCCCGTCGCGGGAGGGGTCGTCACATTCACCCCGCCGGCCGGCGGAGCATCGGCGGCCATCGGCGGGAGCCCCGCGACCATCGGCGCCGCCGGCATCGCGAGTGTTAGCGCCACGGCCAACGGCAGCACCGGCAGCTACACAGTCTCGGCCACCGCCGGCGGCATCGCGACCCCCGCGAGCTTCAGCCTGGAGAATCTGACCGCCACCCCCGCGCCGAAGGTGATCGCCTTCCGGGTGCTATACGGCAACGGCAAGAGCTACGACCTGACCACCAGCTCGCGGTTCGATGTGCCCTGGCTGATCACCGGCGTTGAAATCATGTTCAGCGAGCCCGTCTTCGGCACCAGCGCCAGCCTGGTCCGCAGCAACGGCACCCTGCCGATCAGCGGCTTCAGCGGCAACGGCACCAGCACCCTCCGATGGACGTTTCTGAACGCGATTGCGACGGCGGACGTCATGTCCCAACTGGTCGCGACCGGCGCCGATCGGATCCACGATGCGGCGGGCTCCTCGCTGGACGGCGACGGCAACGGCACGGGCGGCGACACCTATTTCCGCGAGTTCCGGGTGCTATACGGCGACTTCAACGGCGATGGCCTGGTCGCACTCGCAGACGGCGTGCTGATCCGCAATCTGATCGGCAGCAGCAACATTTTCGCGGACCTGAACGGCGACGGCGTTGTGGATACCAACGACTACAACATCGCTCGCAGCCGCATCAATGCCCGTCTGACGTGAGGGAGGGCCGGGTGCTCATGGCTGCTCGGGATTCGCCCTCGTGGCGGAAATTGTCATCATCCCGGTCAGGGAAACTCCCAAGCCACGAAACAATGCGTATAATTACGCCTCATTGATTCATTCCTGCAACCGGAAGGGGACCAAACAGTGCGACAGTATCCCGGGTTGGCGGTCTGCCCACAACCGCATATGCGATGGGCGGCGGCTTGCCGACTTGCCTTCCTGCTCGCGGCCGGAATGACCTTGCTCTCCGGCCCGGCGGCGCATGCCGGCCTGGTTTTCACCGTGAACGACGTGACGGCCGCGGCGGGCTCGACCGGCAATACGACGCTGGAAGTGTCGCTCACCAATGACAGCACGACCGATGCGACACCGGAGATCGCCGCCTTCCAGTTCCGGCTCATGGTATCCGGAGCCTCGGGCGTGACGTTCACCGACGCGGACATCTTGACGGCGAACAACCCGTACATTTTCGGGACCAACACGAGCGCTCCGCCGCTGTCGTTCGACACGTTCCCGAACACCACGTTCACCGCGTCGGACATCTACACGATCTTAAACAGCGGCGTGGCCCTCGACCCTCTGCAGACGGTCGGATTGGGCCGGGTGACTTTTGACGTGGCCCCTTCCGCCGGCGGCCTTGTGGTTGTCACCATCGTGCCGAACTTCACGGATAGCGTCCTAGACCCGGACGGCAACCGGCTCGACTTGCCCTACACATTCGTCAATGGCTCGATCAATGTTACGCCGGTCGCGGTCCCCGAGCCGTCGAGTCTCGTTCTTGCCCTCGTGGGAATCACGGCGGCGTTTCTGGCTAGAGCTTCGGGCTTTCAGGCAACGGCGGCGAGCCTATGCAGCATGATGCGGATGGATTCCGGCGAGGGTGGTCCCTCCAGGGACTCTTTATAAATCGCCCGCGCCTATAACTGCAGTCGCAGCGCACCCAGAATGTCCGCGAACGTCGGCGTCACCTTCTTGGCGTACCAGGGCCGATCTTGGACCACGTGCGAGCCCTCGTGACCCACCAGGCTGTGCCAGTGGATCACCAGCGTGCCGACGAACCACGCCATCGGGTGCGCGCTCCACGCTCCGCTCGGCCCGCACTCGCGGGTTGTGCAGGCCGAGGAACTCCTTGCTGTCGAAGAACGCCTGCTCCACGCTCCAGCGCCGGCAATATCCCGTGATCACGAGCGATGCGTAGGTCGTCGGGTCGGTGCATACCAGCGCCTCGTCCCGCCACTGGCCGGCCGGGTCGCGGACCAGGACCACCATCACCGGGTCGGTCTCGGCGCCGCGATACCAGAGCGCGTCGCGGATTGCCTGCACCCGCAGCTCGCGGGTCTGCTTCGGGAACGCGATCGTCACGAGCTCGGCGGGGTACGTGGCGGGATCCTCGATCATCGCCCGGGGGTTGGGCAGGCGGTCCCCCTCCTCGCGCGGCGTCCCCCTCTGATTCGGTCGCCGCGGGCCGGGGCGGCTATATAACGCCGCCTTCCAGGGCAGCGGCCCGATGACCCGGAGGTTCGCCGGCCGGCCCCGCAGCACGGTGGCGTTGATGTAGGCGCCGTCGCCGACCAGCACAGGAGGTGCGATCGGGGGCGGCCTCGGCCAGCTCCCGCGCCAGCTCGGCGGCGGCCTGCGAGCGGGTCTGGAACCGGGCCCGGCCCTTGCCGCGGTAGAGCCGCCAGAGGACCGGCAGGCAGAAGTGGCGGTCCGGGCGCAGCGGGATCGGCGCCATGACGCCCAGCACGACCCAGTTGAGCCCGAACCGCAGGACCTTGCGCTGCCGGGAGGAGAGGACGGCGTCGAGGAAGATGCCGCCGAAGGCGACCTTGGCGCCGCGCTTGTGGCCGAGGGTGTCGTCGACGACGACCCAGACCTGGCCGCCGGGGACCAGGTGGGTGAGGATCAGCGTGGCCAGGACGATCCCCAAATCGCCCCACTCCCTGACGGCGCTGTGGAACACGGCGTAGGCGGCGTCGTGGTACCGGCGGGCGGCCGGGCCGGTGGCCTGCCAGACCTCGCTGAGGGTGTGGGGGCCGAGGCAGACGACCCATCCTGCGATCAGGGCCTGGAAGGTGAGGAAGACCTCGGTGCGGACGCAGTCGCGGAACGGGGCTACCAGGGGGGCGAGCGTGGTGATAAGCTCGTCCATGGGAGTGGACCTCCATGCGGCGACGATCCTGGTGGGCGACAACAACCCCAGGATAACCGGGCGGCAGGTGACGGTCCGCTCCTCCTTGCGCCCCCGGCAGATCGCCTATAAGTCCGAAATTCTAGTGGGACTGTCGCCGTTTCAACCGTTTGCTACGGATCGCCCGGCATTCGGAGGCGGCCGAGGGGGCGGTAAGTCGCCGGTGGCCCTGATCTGGGCCTCGAAATCCCGAGCCTCGAGCGCCGCTTTCACGGCGATCGGGATCCTGCCGATGTCGCGGGCCGCACTTGGGAAGGACATCGGGACGCGTCCCTGGGACCGCAAGACGCGCCCGGCAAGCCGCTTCGTCGCCTCGGCTCGGGGATGATGCCGGGACCTCGCGATGGTGCCCCGCGGGATGGCAATGCACCCGATCGCCTTGCAAGCAAGGTGTCGCCGGAAGGGAGTTCGGCCTTGCCCATGCTCGTCCGGGGTCGGCCTTCACTGTCCACGCTGCTCGCCTGGCTGGCCGGTTACGCCCCGGCCTCAGCCGCTGGATGCAGAGCCATTGAGCGGATCCCGAAATCACGTTACCCGGGGAGGCATGCCTTTGCCTCTGCCCGACCCCGGGGATGATCCGGAAGGCCGCAACCTCGGGGAAATCGAGTTGCCTCCTCAAATGCCACCCTTCACCGTTGACCCTCGGAGCCCCATTCGGGGCGACCGCCTCGAACGCCCAATTAGTCGTGAGGATTTCCTTGCGGAATCGTTCGAGGTGAACAGGTCGGCGGGGTCGGCCCACACGTTCCGGGGCGGCCGGACGACGTGCTCGGCGTGACCCAGAATTGGGGGCGATCTGGCGACCTCCAAGTGTTCGTCACGTGGCTGCCCGACAACCTACGGCCCGAGTGACCGGTGAGGACGGCGCCGAAGTTCGAACCCATCTCGATTCGCGAGGTCCCATCGCGGCCGATCTCGAAACGGAGACGATGCTCGATCTGCAGGGTTGAAATTCCTGGACCGAACTCCGAAGGGGGGCCGGCGCCGGCCCCACCCAATGCGAACGTCTCGCTCGAGCCCTCCACAGGTTCTCGAACCGGAACCAAGGGGAGTCGATTCGGTCAGGTCCATGTAATCGCGGGCTGGGATGTTCCGGGATTGCGATCACCCACCGTCTGCCCTCCGTTTCCGGCGGGATGATCGGATGGAGTAAGGAACGCCGATCAACGACTTCGCCGCGGGGTTAGCGGTTCGGCATTCTCCCGGTGGGCAAGGCGTCCCAGACTATGCGTACGGAATCGCCTCCTTCAGGGTGATCCCTTGGTGTTTCGACGGGTTCGGATGGGAAATCCATGACGTTCGCGACCTTCGCCAAGACGGCCGGGCCCACCGCCGAATTCGACGTGATCTTTTTTTACATCGACGCGAGACACGCGTTCGCCCATCCCAATTTCGCGGACATGAGCCGACGGATGACCGACTGGACGCGCGGGGCCTGCGCGGGGATCGCCACGGTCGAGAGTGTGCAATTGGAGGCGGCCCAAATCCTCACGTTCGAGCCGCGGGTCGCCGCGCTCGTCCTCGAACGCCTCCAGTCGCTGGGCTATCGAATCGGGCGGAGGGATCTGCGGCCGCATTCACGCGGGAAGGTCGTCGAGGCCGGCTGGTTGGCACGCCAGACCGGCGAGGATCAGCAGTTCCTCCGGGCACTGGAGGCGAACCGCCGCGGTCGCATCCTGACCCCGGGACGGGCCGAGCACGCCCGGTTGATCGCGCTGGTCGCCGAGGCCTTGGCGCGCACCTTCATCTCGGTGGCGGTCGCTTCCCGGGACGAGGCGCGGGACTTTCACGACCGGCTCGGCCGGAACCTGACCGAGCCGATCGGCCTGCACCTCGACGGCAATACCCGCGCGTACGAACGGGTCACGGTGGGCAGCCTGGCCTCCGTGGTCCCCCACCACGACCAGATCGTCTCCTTCCTGGATGGCGCCCAGGGACTGACAGTCGGAGGCGAGGACGCGCTCCTGGCGGCCGGGGAATCCCGGTGCTACGGCTTTTTCCACCCGGCCGAGCGGTTCTCGTCGCGATCCCGGGGGCGCCTCGATCTGGCCTTCGGCGCGACGCCCTACGAATCGCCCCCGCGTGATGGTCGCCGCGCCGCCGTTCAGGTTGTGCGCGCGGCCGTGATGTCCGGGGCGACCACGAGCGACGGGCTGACCGCCGTTGAGCGTAAGCGCCGTCAAATCTGGGCCGATGGCGCCCGCAACCGGCTGATCGCCACGATCGCGGACGCGGTGGCCATGAGAGAGGTCCAGACGCTGGGACGGGGCGTGATCGCCCCGGCGCAGGCCCGAGCACTCGTGGGGGCCGGCCCCGGTGCGAGGCGTGTGGGGGTGCTCGTCGAGGTCCCCGAGCATGCGCGCCGGCTCCGGGGGCTCCTGCCGGATTGGGACATTCGCCAGGGGCGGCATGTGGATGGAGACCTGACGGACTCGGCGACGGGGCCGTCGCTCGATCGGACGATCGCCACCCTGGTCCGTGTCCATGCGCAGAGATCCCTCGACCTCGATGTCGTGATCCGCACCGATGGCGGCCGGGGCGGCCTCGAACTGCGGGGATTTCCCGACCTGCAGCTCGACAGCCCCGGCGGCGAGGCCTTCATCGTCGACCTCGACGACCGGATCGATTCGCGCGGCCCGCGACGCGCGCGACCGGCTCTCAACGTACGAGGCGCGGGGCTGGTCGATCGGCGCCGGCTGACCCCACAGCCTCGTTTTGGATTTCGATGCCCCTGACGGTCGTCCCGCGCGGGGCACGACCAGGAATCGATCCGATCGGTCTATTCTCGGAGCCCGGCCCCGTGAGCGCTCACCGGGCCGGACTTCGAGAATACACCGGTCATGCGGATTCTCGATCGTCGGACGTCCGGGGCGGCCGACATGAACCTCGGGGTCGAGACCAGGCGATGGAGTCAGTCGGCGCCGATCGACCAGCCCCGTGCCGAATAGGGCGACATCCGATCGGCCGTGTCGCTGATGGCCCGCGGATCGACGCGGTCGTCGAGGTCGACCACATACGCAATCCCATCGCGCGTGTCGGTCCGTAGTCCGGGGAATCCCTCAGGTCGAGGCCACGCCGCCCGCCATCGGCGCGGATCAGGACTTCGACATCCAGAAACCCGCGGCCCGAGAGGTGGACCAGGGTCGCGATCGAGCGACTCGTCGGTCGGCGAATCGGCGTCGGGGTCGGGCCGACCCTGGCGCAAGGTCCAGCCCCTCAGGAGATCGCGGAGCTGGCGCCCATGCTCGGGGGCTTCCACCAGGACCGCCACGCGCCTGGGCCGAGGGCCGTCGCCGACGAGCCCCTCGGCCATCGACGGCGACAATCCACGCCCGGTCAGCGCCACGACGGCACGGGCGATCGCGGCGATCGTGAGGTTCCGGTCCCGATTCCGCCAGAATGCGGCCCGCTTCCGCTCGAAGGCATCGCCCCAGATGGTGGGGAGCGAACTCGAAGGGCCGGACACACGGGCGACGTGAACGGTCGCGCGGCGACCCGCATGGGAGGCGAATCGTAGATGGCGGGCCCGGACGCCTCGGCGATTCGCGCCCGCGATCCGGCCGAGAACGACGCACCGGGGCCGAAGGAGCCGTACCGGCGGCCATCCCGGCAGGCCAGAAGGGCCTCCTCGCCGTGGCGCGCGAGGACCTGCTCACCCTCGGCAATGAAGACGACCTGGCCCCCGCTGCAGCGGACCGAGGCCAGCCTGCCGACCGCGATCCGCCGGTACATCCGTGAATTGCCGTCCAGGTCGAGCCCGATCGGTTCGCTCGTCCGGCGACCTAGCCGCAGGCGGAAGGCCGCGGCCGCATCACGCGAGCCGAGCGCCACGGCGATCGGGACGCGGGGCGGCGCCTCGGCGACCAGGGCGATCGGCCTGGCCCGCTCCGCAACCCCGGCGGCCAGGATGCAGCCGTGACGGTTCGGCGCGATGGCCGCCAGGAAATCCCGGTCCTCGTGGCCCTGACGCGAGAGCCAAGCGGGATCGATGAACCTCCCTCGCGACCTCGCGCGCGAGTCGACACGCCCGACACGGAATCCCGCGGCCTCCAGGGCCATCTGGACCTGATCTCCGTCTCGCGGGTGGGAAATGAGGATCCTCGCGTCGTCCCGTGCCAGCGGCCGGATCTCATCCATCCCCTCGCATGCGGCTCGGGTCCAGTCGCTCAGGCGCAAAATGGGATTCGTGAAGTACGGGAAAGCGGCCGCGTGCTCCTCGTCGATGTACCGGATGACGACGTCGAATTCGACGGCGGTCCGTTCGGCAGGCAGAGGGCGAGGTCCCATGGGTCCGGTCCTTGTGTGTGGCCCCGCAAACCGCGGGGCCCTCGTCCATCGTCGTCGCGATCGACCGCGGAGGTACACTCCGTCCGGCGTGTCAGCGGTGCGATGAGAAAAGTATGAGCCTCTGGGGGTCCGGCCGGACCCCATGACCATCGAGCCGGGTCCGCTTCGTGGGCGATTCCTGCCCTGCGGCATCCTGACCGCGTCCGACGAGATGGTCTGGACGCCGGCCCGGACGACCCGACCCTGGCAACTCGCCCAAGTCGCTCCGGGCCGGGCGAATGCGCCGACGACGTCGCCCGGGCGGCAAGGGAGTCGCCCCCCGCCGCCGGCCTTTGCCTCTGAACTTTGATCGTGAGGGCCCCTCGGCGTGACTGCTGGGGAATTTCACCCCCGCGCGTCGGGCCCTGCGACGCAGTCTGCGACGGCCCCACTTCCCCGGGCGGTTTCTCGGCCGTACCCGTCCCGTCGGAGCTCTCGCGACCGGAGCAAGCCAACGCCGCACCGATCGCCAATCCGACCGCCAGGCCCTTGATTCGGCAGGACCGCCTGGTACTTGTCGGGCACGACCGCGACGTCGATCGCCCGGGCCGCCGACGGGACACCGAACGCCTTGCTCTTCAGCTCGAGGCGGCCGCACTTGACGTGGCCCAGCTCGTGGCCGACCACGCACTTCAATTCCTCGGGGCGGCCCGCGTAGAGGTTCAGCAGTCCGGAAGTCACGACCAGGTGATCCCGATCGAAGGCACGGACGACGTCTTGCTCGAGCCCGCCGGTCCTCCGATCGAGATCGTCAGGGAGCCCGGCCCTGTCTCGTCACCCGAGGCTCCGGCCCGGGCCGGGTAGGAGCGAGGTCGTCGGACTCTCCCGGGCCACGAGTCCGGCGAGCCCGCGATGTTCGAGCGAACTTGCGACGGCGCAAGGCGTCCTTGTCAACGGGGCCGGGGAGCGAAGACGATGACGGCGACGCCACGAATCCCGAGGAGCGCCGGCTCGGCCCGGATCGCCCCGGAGGAGGAGGCACTGGCCTTGCTCGACGCCTCGGCCCCCTCGATTGGCGCCGGGAGTACGCCCGCCGCACGCCATCCTCATCCCGATGTCGGAAACGGCGAGGCGATGCCTGGACACGACGCGCCCGTCGGTTTCACGCCCTGTCCGCGACCTGCGATCGCGCCCCTCCGCGTCGCCCGGGCGGATCCCGCGATCGCGGCGGCCCATCGCCCGACCCTCGGCGGCCCCACGCTCCGGATTCAGATCCAGTCCCGGCTCCCGGCGGGCCAGGACGACGCGAGGATCGCCGAAACCTGTGGCCTGGGGGCCGAGGTCGTCGCCGCCTACGCGACCCTCGTCTCCGACGTCGGGCCGTTCCTCGATCGTCGGGACGCCCTCCTGTTCGCGGCGTTCGGCGAACAACTCCACGACGTGCATGGCGGGGGGCCGGAGGTCGCCCTGACGCTGCTGGCGTACCTCGGCGGGCCGGTCGCGGCCGACGCCCTGCTACCCGGACTTCGCCTGGATGAGGCCGGAGTGCCGGTCCTCGCCGACGCGCACCTCGACGGACATTTTCGGAACCTCGTCGACGTCCGGGCGATCCCGACGGGCGCCCATGGCGCGATCCTCGCGATCCGCTTGCACACGCACCTATCGGGACGTGAATCTGCCGCAGCCCTTGCACCGCCGGGCCTCGCCGAGCGGCTGAGGACGCACGCGGGCGGCCTACGGTCGCCGGCCTCGGGACCAATTCCCGCCGGCCCGACCATCCTGGCCGCGACCACGCCGGATCCCGTCGCGGGCCGGTCGCGCGCGGGCCGCGCCGCCGGCTGACGGGCCGCCGGACCGCCGCCCTGACGCGACGGGTGGTTTAGGCTATGAGATGGGGGAGGCGATCCGGCCCGACACGAGACACGGAGGTCCGACCATGGCCTGGGAGACGAGGGGGCGCCACCGCCACTACTACGCGCCGTGCAAGTTCGAAGG
>JAQGHR010000084.1 GCA_028291545.1 Planctomycetota bacterium
GGGAGTCTGCGGATTTGGAGACTCCCGGCGCTGACGCGACCGGGCTCGCCTTGGGTATGAGAGGCATGAACGGGATCATCTTACCAGCCAGGGGCGGAAAATCGCGTCATTTCGGCGACTCTCACGATCAAAATCCTGGCGCGTCACGATGATAATCTCGGTGGCCGAGGTCTCGACCCCGGATCGGCGGCCTGACCTTTGGATGAGGTAATTTCGATCCCTCTCGGGGAGTTTTTATCGCACCTCGCACGCGACAACCCAGGCCGAGATCGGTGGCCGCGAATCGGCTTCACGTCACGTCTCATCATCAGGCGAACCGAGGCCACGGATGAGGAGATCTCTCTCAAACCAACTCCGCGATCGGCTCTCCATCATCCAGCAGGCGCATCGGACGACCGCTGAAATCAGGGATCGTCCACGAGGGGTCGATGCCGAGGGCGTGATAGAGCGTGCCGAGCACGTTCTGGGCGCCGACGGCGCGGGTCTTGGGACGTTCGGCGTGGCTGTCGGTCTCGCCGATGACCTGGCCCATGCGGAATCCGCCCCCGGCAAACAGGGCGAAACCGGCCTCGGGCCAGTGGTCGCGGCCTTCGACGTTGTTGACCTTGGGCGTGCGGCCGAACTCGCCCCAGACCAGGACCGCGACGTCCTTGTCGAGCCCGCGTTCGTGGAGGTCGGTCACAAGCGCGTAAATCGAGCGATCCAGCAGAGGCAACTGCGTCCGCAGGCCGGTGAAGATGTTGCCGGTGCCGGAAGTCTTGCCGTGGTAGTCCCAGGTGCCGATCCGCATGGTCACGACCGAGACGCCGGCCTCGACGAGGCGGCGGGCCATGAGGAACTTCTCGTAAGGCCAGGGGTTCGTCGGCTTGGGATCGTTGCCGTAGGTGTACTTGTCGTCCTTACGGCCATATCGCTCGCGGATTCGCTCGGGTTCCTTGCTCACGTCGAACGCCGCGCGGGCCCTGGGCGAGGTGATCATCTCCAACGCCTGGGACGTGAACGTGTCCACGGCCGAGACGTTGCCCAGCGCGTCGGCCTCTCGACGAAGGCCGTCGAACGTCTCCATCAGGCGGGTGCGGTCGGACAGCCGGGCGGCGTTGACCGTGGGCGACAGGCCAAGGTTCCTCACCGCCTCGCCGCCGTACAGGAACGGCCGATACGGTTCGCCGACATACTGGGGATGTTCGAGGACCGTATGATCGGCGGCGTACTCGTCGAGGCTCACGTAGCGCGGCAAGAGCGGGTCGTGGCCGGGTAGGAACCGGCCGATCACCGACCCGAAGGTCGGGCGCTTGGCCGACTTTGGGAAGCCGGTGTAGCATTCCTGCAACTCGTGCTGCATCGGCTCGACGAACTGGACGGTGCGGACCAGCGCGAGCTTGTCGGCGATCTTCGCCTGCAAGGGCATGAGCTCGCAGATGTCGAATCCCGGGACGTTGGTGGGGATCGGCTTGAAGTCACCGCGACAGTCCACCGTCGCGTTGGGCTTCAGGTCGTACATGTCGATATGGCTCGGCCCGCCCGCCAGGCAGACCATGATCACGGCCTTGGGAGAGCCGGAGAGGCCCGCCGTCGCCCGCAACCGGAGCACGTCGGCCAGGGTGATCCCGCCCAGGCCCAGCGCCCCGACCCGCAAGAAGTCGCGCCGGCTGATGCCGTCACACGCCCGATGCTTCGAACCCCACAGCGTCAGCATGCGTCACCTCGCTCGAGGAGGGGTTGCTCGGGAAAGGAGCGCCCCGACTATCATCGGCCGCGGAGTGTGGTCGAGTCAATCGGGCCCCGGCTGCGAGGATAGATCGCCGCGGGGCGATTCCGATTCACAAATCGGGTCGACACGACGCGGAATCTATCGAATACCGGTTCAAGCCGGATGTTCTGAGGCGTCTGTTGCCGCGTCCGGGTGGTATCATGTTGCCGCATATCGCGAACGGAAAGATGCGGGTCGGACACAGGTCTGAACCCGATCCCGATCAACCGGTTCCCGCTCCTTGATGCGGGCCGCGCCGCGGCGGTTCCTCGGGGTTGAGGTCACGTCGCCTGTCTTGAAGGGTCGTAGGTGAATTGACATGAGTGAGCAACCGGATACCGGCCAATCCCCCGGGAAGCGGCGAATCTGGCCCTTGGCGGCGATCGTCGCGCTAATGGTGATCGGCCCGGTCTGCCTCCACGTCCTGGCCTCGCGTGGCGAGGGCGTGGAGTGGCTGAGGTCCGTGACTCACGGAGGATCGGTGGATCCGGCGCTGAAGAAGGGCGACTGCAACCTGATCAAGATCGCGCATGCCTTGAAATTTTCGTTGCTCCAGGATGGCGATATTGTCCAGGTCGCCTCGACGCTCAATTCCCTCCAGACCTCGATCTTCCTCGTCGTGATGAGTCTCGTCCTGTTTTATTTTTATCCCTTGATTCCACTTTTCCGGAGGCTCGTCCTCGTAAACATCTCGACCCTGCTGATCGGGGTCGAGATGCTCATGCTCTTCTGGATGGTCTTCGGCGGCATGGCCAGCATGGGGATGCCGGGCCTGTTCTGGAACGAAGTCTGGCTCTCCCAGATGATGGCGGGGACCGGGGTCACGATCTTCTGCTTCTGGATGTTCTATCTGCTCTTCGTGAGGGACTTCGAGCAATACCGCGGCGCGCCCGATCAGCGCATCTGGGCGCGGCTCCGTCCCGGTCTCGAGCGTTCCGGCCTCCCCCGGCTGCTTGGTCGCAAGGTCGAGAACGCAGGGTCGTCCGAGCAGCTCGCCTGGTTCCTTACCTATGCCGGGCTGCCGGTGCTGATCCTGCTCGTCCTGCCCGGAGTGCTGCCGGTGGAGCGGCCAGGAAATGTCTCTCGCGTCTTCGATTGGCCGTGGCTGGCGGGCCTGGGCCTGGGCGTTCTGCTCGTCGTCGGCATGGTGACGATACGATCCGTGACGCGGTTCCATGCGAGATGGCAGAAGCTCAGGAAACGCTTGCCGGCGTCCGTCTTGGCCGTCGATCTCGACCCCGATCACCTCGATCCGCACGCCAATATGAAGAACATCCTGCTGATCATCACCTGCATCTTCCTGACTTCCTACCTTGCGCCGCACCGCATGAGACAGATCTCGCCGCCCGCGTTCTCGATCTGCGTTGTGCTCGGCGTCGTCGCGACCTTCGCAACCTGGCTCAGCATGATGCGACTCCGCGCCCGGCTGGCGTTCGTCGGGGTCGTCGCGTTGTTGCTGGCCATTTCCGGCGGGCTGGAGTACGAGGTCGAGCTGGATGACCTCGAAGACTGGTATCCTTCGGCCGGCCAGCAACTAACGCGACGGCTCGCGTCGGACCGGCAACGCCCGGCCGGCTACGGGCGCGTGGTCGATCTGGCCGATCATCAGAGATCGATCGATCCCACCGCCGCGTTGGAGGCGCAACTGGGGCCGACCGCCAGACCACGGGTCGGCGCCGAGACCGATGCCAGGGCCTCCCGGGAGGACTTTCTGGAGCGATGGAAGCGATCCCTCGCGTCGCGTTCGACCGGGAAGCCGGTCCTGGTCGTCGTGACCACCAGCGGCGGGGCGCTTCGCGCGGCCATCTGGACCGAGGTCGTACTGAAGGAAATCGAGGGGAAGGTCGCCGATTTCCCCCGTCACGTCCGGCTGATCACAGGCGCATCCGGGGGCATGCTCGGGGCGGCGAATTACGTCGGCGGCCTCGTCCCAGGGTCGCCGAATCCGCCTCCCAGCCGAATCGGGTCCGACTATCTCTCTCCCATCGCCTGGCAGATCGCGTTCCGCGACTTCTTCCCGAATTCGCTGCTCCCGTGGGCCACGTACAATCGCGGTCATGTGCTCCAGGAGGCCTGGCTGGCCACGGCGCCCCGGTTGGGTCTCACGTTCGACAAGCTCAAGAGGCTGGAAGAGGATGGGACGATCCCGTCTCTCGTCTTCTCGCCCATGCTCGTCGAGGATGGCCGGCGCCTCCTGATCAGCAACCTCCCGCTGGCCGACCTGACCGGCAGCGGCGGCGGCGCGCTCCTTCGAGAGGATCTGACCGAGCTTCGCAAGCGGCTACGCGAACGCAACCCGGCCAAGAAAGACTACGACGGGTATGACCTCGAATACCCCGCGATTGCCTCGATCTCGGCCGTCGAGTTCTTCGACCTCATGAACGCCCATTCCCGAGCTCACCCGGAGCTTGCGATCCCGGATGCTCGCGAGAAGCTCCGCCTCGCCAGCGCGGTCCGCATGAGCGCAACCTTCCCCTATGTGACCTCGGCCGTCGTGCTGCCGACCGACCCGCCCCGACACGTCGTCGATGCCGGCTATTACGACAATTACGGCGTGAACCTCGCCTCGGCCTGGATCGCCAGCCATAACCATTGGATCCGGGAGAATACCGGCGGGGTCCTCGTCGTCCAGATCCGGGCGTTCCGCAACGAGAAGCGATTGAAGCTCCTCGACGAGGAGATCCATTCCGCCCCGAAGCCGAACAGTCAGCCCGGCAAGCTCGCGCGATGGATCAGCGGGGCGAGCACCGTTGCCCGATTCCTGCCCGAAGCCGCCTCTCTCCTCAACGAGGGGATTCAGTCCGTATTCCTCCCGGTCCAGGGCGTCGCCAAGGCGAGGGAATCTTCGATGTACTTCCGCAACGATGAACAGCTCTTCATTCTCGAACGGTTCTTCAACGTGCAGCAGGACGATCCGGACTTCTTCCGAACCGTCATCTTCACCTGCGATACCTTGCAATACAGCCACACTTCCCAGAATCTCGAGACGCTCAACTGGTACATCGAGAGCCAGGAGTTCGACAAGATCCAGAAGAACATGCGGACCTTGAACCTCGGCGATCAGACCGGACGCGATCGCAACGAGCTACGGCTCGAAGGCGTCAAAACCTGGTGGGACCGCCGTTCCCGCCCCGGCCCGGCCACTCCGGGCAAGCCTTCGCCTCCCTGACAAGACCCGGGCAGGCCGGTCGCGTTAGCGCCGGAAGTTCTGGCTACGGCGGAATCGGTGGGAGTTACCGCAGATATCGATCGGGCGCGATCCGGAACGCCTGACGGTGGGTCTCGTCCGGGAAGAGGTATCGTTTGCCCGAATAGGTGGCCGCGAACTCGGCCTTGCCGGCGACATCCTTGTTCTGAAGCCGCTTGCAGTGGGGACAGAGACCGTTCTCGGCGATATCCAGGCCGCTGTACGTCTCGGGCGAGTCGGCGAACCTGGATCGGGACGCGGCGTCGGCAAAGAGGTAGAGGCGGCCGTTGTAGGTCGCGCCGAAGGCGGGGTCGCCGGCCGCGTCGCGCTTCGCGTCTTTCCTGGTCACGACGCAGCGACCGCCATCGCTGGGCAGGAAGCGTTCCGGGTCCTTGAGGAAGAGGTCTCGTGCCGCGACGTCGGCGAATCGATACGCGTGGCCATCGTGGAACGCGGCCAGACGCGGGTCTCCCTTGATGCGACCCTGGCCCTGAACGAGCCGCACCGGGCAGTAACCCGACATCGCGAGCACGCCGGGGTCGGCCAGCGCGTTGGCCCAGGCACCGTTCAGCGTCGAGGCGAATTCCTTCGGGTCGGAATAGCCCTCCGTCCGGGCCAGGATCGTCTTGCCGGACGGGGAGAGGATCACGGTGGACGGGAGGCCCGAGATGCCGAACTGCGCGACCAGATTCTCATGCGATTCGGAACGCAGCTTCACGGGAACGAACCGGCTCTGCGACCGGGCCACGATGCCGGGCTCGACGAACGCATTGGCGTCCATCTTGCGGCAGAAGATGCACCACGGACCCGTGAACTGGATCCAGAGCGGAAGGTTCCTGGCTTTCGCCTCGGCCTGCGCGGAGGCGAAATCCGTCCGCCACGCTATGCCGCGCCCCTCGCCAGCCACGGCGGCGTTCGCAAGGATCACGAGAGCAATGGGTGAGAGGATCAAACCCAGGCGGGCGCGAGCAAAAGCGCGCGCCGGGTGGGTGGAGCGATCGGGCATGAGGGCCTCCGTCGGCGGCGACAGGGAGCGAACCAGTCCGGAAAGCATCGCCCGGGGGCAACGCCACCCCATCCCTGGAGATTCCGATCGCGACGCCGTTTGGCGACGCCCACGATCGTGCCAAGCCGTTGGCGGAGGACAGTGAAGGGAATCGTTCGATCTGTCTATCGGACGGGACCGGGGGGAGACTGGAGAAGAAACCCGGAGGGCCGCTCGATCGCGGGACACGACGGTTCGACGAGGCTACCTACCGCCTTACCCGGAGGCCCGCCCTGCGGGAAAAGCAAAATTTCTCAGCGCCTTCTGCCGGTGCGTCCCCGCAGGGCGACGGGGGGCTGGAGCAACTCATTCAGGAGGAAGGCCTGGCGGATGCGGAGGGGGTCGGTGAGGTTCTGGCGGAGGTCGAGCGCCGACATCGTGGGCTGAATGCCTTCAGCCACGGAGGAGGCCACCGTCTGCGTTCCGATCGACGTCGATGCCGACGCGGCGGCCATCGACTGCGTGAGCGAACGCAGGTCCATCGTGTTGGAGATCGTCTGATTCACGTCCGTCGAAAGCCGACCTCCGACTTGCTCGCGCTTGGGCACCGGCGGATCGACGATGCGACGGTTCTGCGGATTCTGCGGGCCACGAGACCGCCCCTGATTTCGCCGAGGTTGCGGATTGGGGCGAGCGGGAGGCCGACTTGTCTCGGAACGGATGATCAGAACCTCATCATTCCCCACCGGTGTCACATAGCGCACCGGGTTCGCCGCCTGCGAGCCAATCTGGCGGTCCCGCTCGGACGGTCTCGGGGCCGGAAAGCCACCGGGTCGCGGTCCGGCGGGAGCACCCGTGCTCTTGGACTGGGCCGAGGTGTTCTCGCGATTGAACAGGTTGCTCAGCGCCCAGAAGATCAAGAGGATCGCCGGGATGATCAACTTGACCAGGATTTCGAAGTCGTTACGCATCGATTCCGCCCCGTTCGTAGTTCTGCAACCCGGCGATGAGGACAAGACTTCGAGTCGCTCAGCTCACGTCACCACCGGATCGCGCCGGGCATTCTGGCCGGTCCCGGCAATGGCCGCCCGCATCTCGGTGTCGGCCTGCACGTTCTTGAGGTTGTAGTACTCTCCGATGCCGAGGTTTCCCTTGCGGAACGCGTCGGCGATCGCCATCGGAATCTCGGCCTCGGCCAGCACGACCTTCGCGCGGTTGGCCTGAACGGCCGCGACGTTCTCTTGCTCCATCGCGACGGCGAAGGCCCGCCGCTCCTCGGCCTTGGCCCGTGCGACCCGGGTGTCGGCCTCGGCCTGGGCGGCCTGGAGGTTGGCGCCGATGTTGTCGCCCACGTCAATATCGGCGATGTCGATGGACAGGATCTCGAACGCGGTGCCGGCGTCCAGGCCCTTCTCCAGGACGCGCTTGGAGATCGAATCCGGGTTCTCGAGCACGAGATTATGCGACTCCGCGGAACCGATCGTGGTGACGATGCCCTCGCCGACGCGGGCGATGATTGTCTCCTCGGTCGCACCGCCGACCAGTCGGTCGATGTTGGTCCGCACCGTGACGCGAGCCTTGACCTTGAGCTGAATCCCGTTCTTCGCGACGGCGTCGATCGTCTGCCGCCCCTTGGCGGGGTCGGGGCAGTCGATGACCTTGGGATTGACGCTGGTCTGGACGGCGTCCAGCACGTTTCGGCCCGCGAGGTCGATGGCGGCGGCCCGCTTGTACGACAGGGGGATATCCGCCCGGTTGGCGGCGATGAGGGCCCGCACCACGTTCGGGACGTTGCCCCCGGCGAGGTAGTGGGCTTCCAGACTGCGGGTGGAGATCCCTTCCTTCTCGGTCAGGCCGGCCTGGATGGCCATGATCTTCGAGCGGACGATGATGTTCGGGTTCACCTTGCGGAACGTCATGCCCACAAGGTCCATCAGCCCGACGTTCGCGCCGGTCGTCTTGCTCTGAATCCACAGGTTGAAGTACTTCGCGAACAGGACGGTCAGGACCAACGAGAACAGGATGATCACGCCGAACGTGATAAACATGATCACTTGGTACTGGGCCGGACCTTCCGGAGCGGCGAACAGGATCGGTGGCATCGGGACCTCTCGGTTCGTGACGTATCGCGACCGTTGCGTGGCGGGGCCGCTTCAAGGCTCTGGATCTTCCCCGCGCTTATCATTCATCATAGACGAGCGGCCCCCCGGTTGCATCCCCCCTGTCGCTCCAGTCGCTCGTCCTTATCAGGCAACGGGTGTCGGTTTCGACGCTGAGAGGATAGATCCCGTTGCCGTGTGGCCGACCCCAGGCCACACGGAGGGCCCGGCCGATCTCAAGAATCGAAAGCGACACTCCCAGTCGGCTGGCGGCCTGATCGTGCCCGGGCCGACAGAGTCTCCGTCCGATAAGGAGCCGGTCATCGCCCGCGGGGTTCAGGAAAGCAGCTCATCCAACGTCTTCTCGTTGGCCGCCCGGACCACGATCTGACCGGATCGGATCTGCACGGCCCGGACTAGAGCCCCGGAGGGGATCAACCCTTCTTCGGAGAGGCCGTCCAGCCGTCGGCCGTCGAAGTCCACCAGCCCCGAAGGCCGCAAGGGCGTGAGCGCGCGGCCGAACTGGCCGATCAGGTGATCGAGCACCACGCCCCTGACCTCGGGTGCCGATTCCTCGGGCGTGGGTGGTTTCAGGAAGATGAACTTCGCGAACGGCGACCGTGGCCAGAGCTGCACGGCGGCCACCATCGACAGGGGGAGCAGCACCGCCAGCGCCACCAGGAACTTGAGCCCATGCGCGGTCGTTGTGAACCCCAGGTACAGGCTCACCACCATCAGGCCCAGGGCCAGGAGCCCGATCAAACCGCCCGACGGGATGAACACCTCGGCGATCAGGAGGATCAATCCCAGCGCCAGGCACAATGTCGGCCAGACCAGTTCCGTTCCCATCGTCCCGCGGTCCCTCCTCCGGGGGCGACGAACCGCTGCGCACCCCCTCACCTTCTAGTGTAGACTCAGGGTCCACCGTTTTGCCAATGTTCTCCGCGACCGGTGCTGACGTTGCAGGTGAGAAGGCCGATCCATCAGCCAGACCCCATCAATCGATGCGACGACCAGCCTCTTCCCGACGGTTTCCCGCAAGACGGTCAAACCAAGCGATGCCGGGCTGGAACAGATCCGGATTGGCCGGAATTAACCTTTGCAACCACGCGCCGATTCGGGTAATGAAGCTACATCTCGCCGCAGATGGAGCGAGAACCGAAGGGCGATTCCCGCAGCGGGACAACGGCGTCCCAATCGTTCCCATTCTCGATGGCGTTCGCCTTTGTTCTCTCAAGCCGCAAGTTTGAACCACGCATAGCCGCCTTTCATAGGGGGGGACGTCGCTCGATGCCGGGCCAAGGTTGATACCTCCGAGAGCGAGGCAAGGTCAAAGGTCCGTTCTCCTCATCGGAATTGCGCTCGATGAAGGACCAGGGCACCTTGAACCGGTTCCACTACGTCTCGCGCGACACTACGCATTGGATACCCACTCTGGAGTGGGAGACCGAGTCCGGATCGGTCCAGGCCACGCCCCCGCCGATGCCGGGAACGATCCGTCGCGACGAAACCGGCGGCCAACCCTCGCGAAGGCAGGGACCGACCGCGACCGCGAGGTCCGCGCCGCCCGTCGAGGCGGTCGAATTCCAGCCGGACGAGGCCGTTCCGCTCGTGATGGTTGATCCCGCGCTGGATAACTTCGTGCTGATCCCCTTCCCGGTGAGCGTCCTGCTCTTCATGCATTTTATCACCTTCGGTTCCTATTCGTTTTTCCGAATTACCGGCCTCCACGCGAAGCTCCCCAAGCGGTTCCCGAACGACCTCACGGAAGGGCGTGCGATCGGGTTCCTGCTCGTCCCGTTTTTCAACCTGTACTGGGTGTTCGTCGTTTACTATCGACTCTGCGTTCGCATCAACGAGCTCCTGGCGAAGTACGGGCTTCGCGGCTGGCTGTCGAGCGCGCTCGCGGTCACCATGTGCGGGTTCCTGGTCGGCCCGGCGCTCATGGCGATGGCGGGAAGCGTGGTCCTGTTGTTGCTCTGGATGAAGGAGTTCGAGGAGTTCAAGGAGGCGATCCTGATCTTCTTCGAGATCCCTCTCATCTTCGTGGTCTTCGACCTTTTCCTGGTGATCCCCCTGTTCGCCGCCCTGGTGCAGGGGAGCGTGAATCGACTGGGGCACGCGCAGATCGCCCGCCTCCTGGCGAAGTAGGTTGACGGATTCCGTGGTATTGTCCGGGC
This sequence comes from Planctomycetota bacterium, assembly GCA_028291545.1. Lineage (GTDB taxonomy): Bacteria > Planctomycetota > Planctomycetia > Isosphaerales > Isosphaeraceae > JAQGHR01. Next base: position 10,202 of record JAQGHR010000084.1, read on the forward strand.
GAGTCTCGGAGATCGGTGGCACATGACCCATCCCCATCCGTCCACGACAACCATCCCGCTCCGCGCCGTCATCTCTCGCTGCCTCGGTCGCTGCTGGAGTTCGAGCCGCTCTTCGTCTCGATCCTCGGCAGCCCTTCGTGCGGGAAGTCGTATTACCTGGCCTCGATGATCTGATCGCTCCGCAAGACCTTGCCGTCGATGTTCGCGATTCGCTTCACCGACGCCGACGCCGTATCGAACCAGAACCTGATCGGTTACGAGGAGCGGCTGTTCCTCAGCGAGACGGCCGATCAAGAGGTCGCGCTTTCCGACCTGATCGCGAAGGCCCAACTCCAGGGCGACCTGTACCATTCCGTTCGTCACGGCCAGTTCACGGTCTCCTACCTTCGGCCGTTCTCGTTCCTGGTCCAGCCATCCGACGGCCATCCCCGGCGAGACGCCCCCAACTCCGCGCGTGTCCTTTGCCTGGGCGAGTTCCTGAAGGTTCGCGACGTCGAATTTTCGTTCTCGTGCCCCAGGCCCGGAATCGTGCCGCGAGCCTTCCCGTGGGAGGGAACCTCCGGCACGCCGACCGTGAATATTTCCCGGGATGGCACGCGCGTGGTGGCCCGCTACGAACCGCCGCGAAGCTGGCCCTGGTCGGACTTGATCGACGTCCGCGTCACGCGGCTGCGCGTGAGTCGGCTCGTCGACCGCGTCTGGGTCGATCTGGCCGTTCTCGAACCCGAACCCACCCCGAGGATGCACGGACATGGCGGCGAATTACCGCAAGGTCGTCGATGAGATCCGCGGCTTCATGGGTTCGCCCGACCAGACCGAGGACGAGCAGATCAAGGTCCTGGCCAACCAGTACGCCGTGGCATGCCGCGAGGTGAACGATCGGCTGCGGCGCTGCGGCGAACTGCTCGAACAGGGCCTGAGGCCGCAGGCGATCGAGCTTGCCGAGATCGAGCCCGACCTGCTCGAAAGCACGGTCCTGCTCGACTTCCCCGATCGCCTCGCCTGGGAGGAAATCGCCGCCTCCTACGGCTGGGACCGCGCCTACGGCCTGAAGCTGGAGACGGCCGACCTCTTGAACCAGGGCTATCACCTCGAAGAGCAGCTTGGTCCCCTGATGCACAAGCACCGCCTGCTCGCGCTCTCGCAAGCACCGCTGGAAACCCGCATCGACGTCATGCGCCAGATCGCGGCGGTTGATAGCATCAGCCCCTTCTGGCATGACGATCTCCGTACCTTCGAGACCGCCCGATTCCTCCAGCTCGCCGAGCTTGGCCGTCGCGCCGACCAAGCCTCCGACGTGGGCCTGATGACGACCGTGGTGCAGGAAGTGCGAACGGGGGCCTGGCTCCAGAAGCCGCCCTCGCGCCTCGTCCGGCACGCCCAGCAACTTGCGTCGCGAATCAGCGACATGGAGACCCTGCCCCGTCTTGCCGAACAGCTCGGCGACGCGCATCAAAGCTCCGACCTGGTCTGGGGCCGCGAGCTTCGCGCGGAATGGAACGAAGCCCTTCGCGACGCGGCCGCGGGAAATGCCGAGTGGCAGCTAGCCCCACATCTCGGCCGATCCACCAGGGCGCCTCTGGAGTGGCTCAAGGCCGAGGACCGGCGAGAAGCCCTCGACCAGGCCTTTCAACAGGAATTGGACCTCCTCTACGAGGCCATCCAGGCCAAAGTTTCGTGGTCTCGGCTACGCCAGCACCGCGACGCGGTCCTGGCCTACAACGAGGGGATTCCGGAGCCGTTCGGGGACATCTATCGAAATTATCGAAACAATGTCGTCTTCGATTACGTCGCGAAGATGGTATTATTTATTGCTTTTCTGGCAGGATCGTTTGCCGCTGTTATCTATCTCCTCCACCGACTTGCGGGTGCCAAGTCCCCGTGAGCTAGCCGTCGTTCGGTTCGACGAGCCGCCCCACACCTCGTTTCGAACGAACTCGCGGGAGGTCCCATGCAGACGACCCAATCGACGGTCTGGTTCATCCGAGTCCAGGGCCGGGTTCGTGGCCCCTTCCCGCTTGCGAAATTACAGCAACTTCGCGACCAGGGACGCCTCGATCACCGCACCGAGATCTCCGAGAATCGAGCCTCCTGGATGGCGGCCGGTTCCCTGCTGGAGCTGTATCCTCCCGGCTCGATCCCCGTCGAGGTCGTCAAAGGCCCTCACGACAAGGCCTGGTTCTATCAGCAAGACGGCCAGCGCGTCGGCCCTGTTCCGCTCACGACCCTGCAACTCATGGCCTCCTCCGGCCAGCTCGAACCCCATGAACTGGTCTGGGCCGAAGGCATGGCGACGTGGGGACCCGCCTCGCACGTTTCCGAGCTCGGCTATCTCCAGCTTGGGCCGCGTGTGTTCAGTTCATTCAGCACGGGCAAGAAAATCCTGGTCCTCGTGCCGGTGCTGGCCCTCTTCATTGTGCCGGCTTGGTTCGTGCTGAAGATCAACTACGAAAGGGTGGAAGAGCAAAAGAGGGTGGCGGAAGTGGCACGCCAGGATAAGATCCATCAGGAGAAGATGGACCAGCAGGATCGGATTCATAGGGACGATGTCGCTCGGCAGGAGAGGCAGCGAGCGGAAGACCTGGATATCGAAGAGAGAAAAATCGCAGCCGCCCGAAGTCATACCGCAGCCGTTCAGGAGAACGCGAACCAAGCGAACATGCATGCCGAGCGGCAGGAGAGACAACTGCGAGATATTGACATGGGTACGGTCAAGAGAGGTTTTTTGGTGGCGTAATCCCACCGAAATAGGCTCCGCTTGGTGCCCTCAAGGTAACGTCACCTTCCGAGCCCCTCACCCCTCAGATTCACGCCTTCTTGACGATCACCTTCGAGCCCTGGACCTCAACCACCTCGACCTCGCTATCGCGTTCGATGTAGAAACCGTCGGCGATGACGTCGACGAGCATCTCGCCGAAGCGGGCCTTGCCGGTGGGCTTGAGGGCGGTCGTGGTGCGGCCGACCTCGCCGAGGAGGAAGAACAGGGAGAATTCGCCGTCATCGACCCGAGGCTTGCCATCGGGGGTGTCCGGCCCAGCGGAGAGATCGGGGGGGACGAGGACCATCCGGCGGAACAGGGGCATGTGGGGGAAGTAGCGGCCGACGACGACGGCGGCGACCGAGACGGTGAGGATCGCGCCGGTGACCTCCATCATGGTCTGGCTCATCTGGTGGTATTCATACTCTTGCGTCGGCCAGACGAAGGTATGGCTGGCCATGATCACGCTGACGAGGATCAGCAGGATGCCGGACAGGCCGAAGACCGCGAATCCGGGGAAGACGAACAGTTCCAGCGCCAGGCAGACCACGCCGACCAGGAACAGCAAAATCTCAAGCTGATCGGCCGTCCCGCCCAGGTAGTGGCTCCAGAAAAACAGCAGGAAGGCCAGCGCCGAGATGATCGCCGGCAGGCCGATGCCCGGCAGTTTCAGCTCCAGGATCAGCATGAAAAGCCCGATGAACAGCAGCAATCCGCTCATCCAGGGGCTGTTCAGGGTCGCGACCAGGTTGTCGACCCAGCTCGCCTTGGCGCTCTTGGGCGGCTTGCTGAGTCCGAAGGACGACCACAATTCCTCGTCCGTCTTGACCACCTGAGTCGCCAGGCCGAGCGACAGCGCCGCGTCGGCCGTGAGCGTCAGCACCTCGCCGGCCGGCTTGATCGTGGCCTGAATCGTGTGGCGGCCCGCCTTGACCTCGGAATCGAGCAACGCGACGACGGCCCCGGTCTGATTGTCGTTGACCTGGACGACGACACATTGGGAGTCGACCATCGCGCGGGCGATCGCCGCGGGATGCCCCTTCTTGCGGGCCATCTCCTCGGCCGCCCGAGCGATCACGGCCTCATTGATCTCGTCGTTGCCGTTCCGGCCGCTGACAGCCCGACCGGCGTCGCCCATGGTCGCGCCCTGCTTGAAAACGATCTTGTCGCAAGCCAGAGGGATTAACGACGCCAGCCCTCGCGCTTCCTCCTCGACGTACGCCACCGTCTCGATGCCCTTCAAGTCGCTCAATTCCTGGGCGATCAAGGTGATGGCGCGTTCGTCTCCGCCCGGGCTTCGCAGACGAATAAAGATACGGCTCGTCTTCTTGTTGGCGACCTGTTCGGCCAGATAGCGACGGGCGACGTTCTCGTCGCCGCGCGTGATCGGGCCATCAAAGATCAGTTCGCCCGATTCGCTGTCGAGGGCCGCTAGGTACGCCGTCGAGTCCATCCCGTAGGCCTTGCGGACAGCCCCCAGATCGTCGAGCACGCGGGAAGCCACGCCGTGATCACGGGCCGATTCGGCCTTCAGGACGCCCCGGGTCCCACCCTCCCAGAAGAGGGGGCTGTCGGAGACCTGATGCTCCTTGCCGAACGCTGCCAGGTCGCGACCCAGGACGAAATGAACCTGATTGTCGGCCGTCTTCACGAGGTGGACGTCCAGCGTCTTGTCCACCATGCCCAGGAATAGCGCGCGTTCCGACTCCCGGCCCTTCTTCTTGGCAAGCGTCTGGACCGCGGCAACCGCCACGTCATCGACCGGTTGGCCGTCGGGGGTGATCGGCCCGAGCGACGCGTCCGGGCCCATCACGATCTCGTCGCAGGCCAGGACCGCGAGGACCGCGTAGCCCTTCAGCGGTTGGGGTACGTAGGCTACCGTGCGCCCTTTCGTCCGCTCCGAGTGAGTGATCTCCAGCGTCAAGAATCTCGCGAGGTCGTTCGAAACACCCAACGGGCTCTTGCCGGGGTCCTTGTCGCCGGGCAGGAACTCAAAGACCACGATCGGTTCGGGCTTCTTCCCGTCCGGTCCGGCCGGCCGTCGCGAGACCTTGTCCAGAAACGGCAAGACGCTTTCCCGGATCTGCTGGATGGCAAGGTCGGTGATCGGCTCCACCACCCGCACCGCCCCGCTGGGGCTGCCGTTGGGCTTCGCATCGGGCGGTTCTTGCGAGAACGAACGGCCCGCAACGGCGGCCGCGATCCCACACGAAAGCACCAGGAGCGAGAGCAGTCTTGAGCGTATCATGAGGTGCGAGACTCCCTCCGGGACGGGCCGTGAATCCGCCGATCGGGGCCGGTTCGCCCCGATCGAGTCGAGCCTCGAGGACCGACGTCCGGTTCGGTCACCGTCGCACGGCTCCAGAAGAGAGGTCATGCCGACGAAGACCGTTCACAGTCCGGTCCACATCGCCGATTATAAGCCCCCGGAAAGGATGAGTCAAACCGCCGCGACCGGCCCGACCGCCTTCCGCCCGCCGTCATGCCTCACTTGCAACAAGGGACTTGAATCAGCAACTGATCACATAAATTAAGTCGGTCCGGGAAGATGCGCATGCATAAAGATTTATGAGAGTACGGGCTACGTCAAATCCCCTGTGCTCCGCCACTCCGCATGGTGGATCGCGGCCGGGAATGGATGTGCCTGAACGCAAGCTCCCGCCCGAGGCTCGCGGCGTTTGCGCCCGTACAGGGCGGAGCCCATCTCCTCGCGTTGCCGCACTCGCGGATCGAAGGTGGCTCTTGTGTCTCGCTTCAGCTCTCTTGCTGCGTTTTTCGGGACCGGATGGGCGATGCGGAAAGGATCGTTGGACAGGCGACGGAAGCCCCGGCGACGAAACATGATCAAGATCGGGACAGCATGGCGTTCGCACCGGGAGCAAGAACCGGCGCGGACGCCTGCTTCCAGGTCTCGCTTCGACCTTGTTTCAACTCACCTTGCTGAAGGCGTCAGGTTGCCGAAGAGTCCGTCTTTCTCACCATTGGGTCCGGCGGTGAAGAAAAGGGTATCCACGGGGCCGGCCTGGGCTCCGTTGCCGAACGAGAGGCCCCAGAGGCCGTCGATGGTGAGGGGCTTCCTGTTCGTGCCCGAGAGTTGGCCGGCAAACGTGGCCTTCCTGCGGCCAATCTTGAAGGCGTTGATGCGGCCGTCTCCGAAGTCGCCGACGAGGAGGTCACCCGAGAATTTGCCGAACGTGCTGGGTGCGAGGGCCAGACCCCACGGCGAGTTCAACGTCCCCTTGCGGGCGATGCGGGAAATCAAGGTCCCGTTCGAGTCGAACAGGTCCACGAAGCCGTTGCCCTTGCCGGCGACGTCGTCATGCTTCGCGCCGTTCTGTTTGGCGAAGGTCACCAGTATGTCCGAGCCGATCGTCCTGATGCCGAATGGCGCGAATCCACTCGGAATCTTCGAATCCGTGAACGCGCCGGACGGTAACGTCACCGGCTTGAAGTTCGCGTCGAAAACGTCGACCGTCCCGGCGTGGAAATTGGTCGCGAAAAGGCGGTTTCCCGACGAAGAGGAACCGAGCGCAAGTCCTTTGTAGACCGCGCCTGAGGCCGAATTGTCCACCGCGAGAATGGCGTGGGTCGCGTCAACTGTCGGGCTCCAACCGCTGATGGTACCGTCCTCTGTGGCGAAGATGAACACCGAGGAGCCGGTCTTGCCGCCGGACGTGACCGAGAAATCGGTCGAGCCGTTAAAGACGATGCCCGTCGGGGCGGCCGTCGACGTGGATCCTCCTGGCGCGGGGATGGTGACGATCAGGGGTTGAGGCGTTCCCGAACCATTGTAAAGCGTGGAGACGCCCTTGCCGTTGTCCGAGATCCAGAATGGGCTCGACGCACTCGCGACAATCCCCCAGGGGTTCACCAGATTCGGGTCGGCCCTGGCGGCCGGAACGATCGTGGTGTCGTTGCTGACGAGGTTCGTCTGGATATACGTCTTCGACCTTGCGACGTGGTGCGCGAGCGTCGTCACGCCATGGACATGGGACAGCAATTCACGCCCCTCCAGGCGCTCGGCCTGGAGACTGAGGGTGCGCTTTCTTCGGTCTCGGGCGACACAAGTCGGACGACCCAAGAGCTTTCGAAGCGTCATCATGGTGTCCTCGACATGGCTACTTGGAGAGAAATCCTCGGCACGCCGGGACGGCGACCTGGCTCACGAAAGGATTGCTTCCGAAAAGTTGAGTCGAGTTCAGGGCCGTCTCGGTTGAGTCTCGTTGAGAGAGACGGCCGATGCACTTCGCGCACCAACAGGTGAAGACAGGAGCAGAAATTCAGGTTTTTCTGCCACCACCCGACATTCGCGGTTGCCCGAACATGCGGACGCCGACAATCGCCCTTCGCGCGACCCGTGGAGCGTCTCGCTCTGTCGCCGGGGAGCGCGGCCGCGTCCGCGCCGGGAATCGCCAAAACAAACACCCGGCGCGGACGCGGCAGGGCTAGCCGATGGTTCTGCGAGAGGCTCGTGCGATCATGACGAGAACGTCTTCGTTCTCGCGTGTGCCGAGTCCTCCCGAATGGTCCACTCTTCTCCGGAAAAGCCCGAATCCGTGATCGCCCGGAGGGAAGGAAGCCCCGTGGCGTGTTCGATCGCCACGACATCGTCGGTCGGAGAGAAGGCGTACGCCTGAGTCTGCCCGCCGATCCTGGCGAGGAACCACTTGCCCACCTTGTTTCGATCGCGGCCCGTTCCAGGCAAGAAGACGACTCCGTCCCAGCCCTCGATCCCGGTCCGCGAGGGCGTTCGCCCCTTTCCAACCGGGGCAGCCGACATCGCCAACCGGAGCGAACCGCCGGACACCCCGGTCAAGCGGATCGCGCCGGGGAGATGAACCGCGAGTTCGATCTCACCGCGCTGATACGGAGTTGAGAAGAAGGCGCGCTCCATCGTCGCGAAGATCCGAGACGTGTTGAACGCGGCCGCGAGGTAGATTCCCTGCCGCCCGTCACCGTCGTCCTCCCGGCGAGCAAAAACCGAGATGCAGACTTCTCGGAACGTCAGCCCCAGGAACTTCGACTCGATGGCGCTGATCAAGACCCGCGCCTTGCCGTCGAATTCCTCCGGGACGAGCCGGTCCGGCTTCATCCGATCTCTCCAGAAGCCGAGATCCGCCCTGCCCAGCAGTGCGATCTCGCTGACGTGCGGCAGGACCGCGACATACTTGGGCGTCGTCTTCGACAAAAGCTGTTTGACGGTCATTTTTCTCTCTTGCTGACGACGAGGGAGTGCCTGCTGCCTTCCTTGCTCGCGAACTCCGTCGGCCGGGGTTTCCCCGGTGGGGCGACGCAGTAGGTGTACGTGTCGCCATCCAGCTTGTAGATACCGAGCTGCGTCCTGGCGTTCTTCATCCCGGACTCGTCCATCACATCGATCTCTTTCGGAGTTTTCGTCGAGTCGATCTTCGTGATTCCTGTCGCGACGGCCTTGTCGCCCAGCCTGACCATCCACGAATTGCCGTTGTAGGCGAGCTTCGTGATCCGCCCCGTCGTCGTCGGCGGACTCGTCTCGTCCACCAGCGTCCTGCCGTTGTTCACAAGCGAGACGGTCACCCACGTCCCGCGGAGCCCCTCGAGGTCTCCCGCGGGATTCGCCCCCGGCTTGGGGCCGTCGGCGGCAAACAGAGGTCCTACCACGAGGATCAGGACACAACGAATCATCATGTCGGACCCTTCATCGGGAAACCAGATGTCATGTCGCCGCAAGACCCGAACAGGACGTGTATTCGCGAGGATGATCACGTCCGCCCGGACGATCGCGAATCCTACTCGGTCCCGAGCACTTTGCCGTCGGGAGAAATTTCGAGTTCGGTGATCTTGCCGATCTTGCTCTTGCCCTTCAGCTCGATGCTCTCTTGCCCGTTGTACTTACCCCGGTATGCGGCGTAGAACGTCAGGCCCGGCGCCGCCGCTTTCGCCGCTTGCAGGACCACGGCGGGAACCTGATCCATCGGGAGTGCCGTTTTCACTTCCGCCACATCGTCGTCATCGCCGCCGCACCCGCAGATCAACCCCGCAAGCACGGCGGTTGCAGTCCATCGTCGCACAGGACACCTTCCTCTCGATCAATAATCGCCCGAGATGACCTCGCCGCCGCCGCGCGTGGAGAGGGCCTTGTACGTCTTGTAATTCATCGCCGCCTTGAGAAACGCCACATGGCCGTCCGCGAACAGGAAGTTCACCCCCCGCCCGGCGTGCAGGCTATAGAATTGGTTCGGCTCCGAGCGATTGGCGCCCGGCCCGGCCCCTTCGCCCGCATGGCCAAGAACCATGCCGGGCGCTGTCTCGACCGTCGCGGTGCCGATGTGGTCGCCGTCGTCGTCGTACAGGAGCGCCCCGGTCACCGCGCCCGCCCAGGAGGCCGGACCGAGCAGGTGCGACCGCTCGCCGATGGCGATCGTCTGCGAAAGGCCATCGGTAATATCTCGATAGGCGACCCGGCTGTTGCGGAACAACAGCCCTTCGCCATCCGGTCCCGGCTCGCTGACGCCGTTCATCCCGACGTAGTTCGACGGGGCAAGCCGGCAAATCTCTCGGATCGCGGCACCCGTGAGGAGGTCGCGGTCCACGGCCGGCCAGGACGGCATGACCCGATCCGACGGGCAGTGAAATCCGGCGATGGTCACGAGTCTCGCCGTCTGGTTCCCGGCAGCCTCGATGCTGATCGAGAAGTTCACCGCCGAGAAGACGTTCGTTTGCTCGATCTGCGGCAAGACCATCGCCGACCAGCCCCAGCCCGGGCCAAGCTCGGTGCCGGTCGCGTCAACTAGGGAGACATAACCGGACGGAAGGGCCTGGTGAATCCCTTCGTAGTTGTGTAACGCAAGGCCCATCTGCTTAAGATTGTTGACGCATTGGGCTCGGCGAGCGGCCTCCCGAGCCGCCTGGACGGCGGGCAAGAGCAAGGCGATGAGTATGCCGATGATGGAGATCACCACCAGAAGCTCGATGAGCGTGAACGCACGCGCACTGCGGGAACGAGCGAGACCGGGCACGAGAATGCTCCTGAACGGAAAACGGGTGACGGACGGAGAACGACACGAGGTCTCGTCACACCGAATTCAACACAGGAAACACTGGAGAAAGACGTGCTGTCCCACGGGTCCGATCCGGCAATCCTGGCGGATCTCCGCGCGGAGTCGGAAGACCAATTCCGCCGGTGGGAGACCAGGGCTGAGGGAGGCAGGTTGACTCTCGCTCCACACCGGAACAACCGGGGCGTGCGCGATCTCCGCCCTGATCGTCGCGTCCGAATCGTCGCCCACGCCCCCGTCAACCTCTTCAAGGCCCGCTCCGCCACCTAGCTCGGCGAGGGAACCTGCCAGGTCGTCGGCCGCCTCCGCAATCCGGAGCGGCGTCCCAGCCAGGGCGGCGATCAGGCTGAGAAGCAGCATCGGGCGTCGCAACGACAGAATTCTCATGCGTGACACTGTACGAGAAAAAGCTCCATGTCGTCAACAATGGTCGACATGGTCGATATTGGCTATATTAATCTAATGATAATCGCGGGGCCTGCCGATGTTCCGTGGTCGAAGGAAACCCGCCGGGTTGTGGCTTCGCGGTCATGATGCTCATTCATCCTCAAGTCCCTAGTCTTCCAAAGCCGACCTTTCCGTTGACACTCTTCACCTCGGCGGCTAGTCTCCGGCGGCATGGATGCCCCGGCGTGGCGAACGATGGCCGTCGCCGGTGTCGCAGGGATGGGATGAGCGACCGCGCATGCCTTTTTTGTCGACCACGAGCCGCCCGGTCCGCCGCCGCCACCGTGCCGCACTCCCGCCGCCGGTTCCGGTCGCACCCCCTCGTCCCGCGCCAAGACGCGTGGCCAGGAACTTCGCGGCCCTGAGCCTGGCCGAAGTCGCGTGTCGCGGAACCGCAATGGCCGTCACCTTCACCCTGGCCGCACGGCTGGGGCGAGACGGCTATGGCAAGGTGGAATTCGCCTTCAACATCGTGTTCTGGCTGGTGTTGCTCGTTCGCGACGGCCTGGAGGTGATCGCGGCCAGAGAGATCGCGCGACATCCGCGCTTGATCCGCCCCCTGGTTGACCATCTCCTGGCACTCAAAGGCTTGCTGGCGCTTGGGCTTCTGGCGGGATTGATCGTCGTCGGCTCGGTGACGCTGAAAGGGCCGACGGAGCGGGCGATCCTGTCGGTTTACGGCCTGATGCTGCTGACCACGGCGCTGGGGCTGGACTACGTGTATCGCGGGATCGAACGCATGGGCCTGGTGGCCGTGTCGCTGGTCTTGCGGACCACGGTCTACGCGATCGGGGCGGTGCTCTCGGTGGGTGACGTCTCGCGGATCGTCTGGGTGCCCGCCTGGCTCGTGGCGGGCGAGGCGTGCGGGATCGCGCTGGTCTGGGCCTGCTACGTCCGCCGATTCGGGATGCCCAGACCCAGTCTCAGCAGCGGGCAATTCGTCAAGGTCGTGGTGCGGCGGGGTCGGCCGGTCTACCTGATTCAGATGGCGCAAGCCGTGATCGGCTCGGTGGACTTCCTGATCGTCGGACTCATGAGCCACTGGGACGACGTGGGGCTGTATAGCGCACCGCACCGGATGTCGATGGCCGTCTTGACGTTCAGCCTGATCTTCCAGCAGGTCGTCTTTCCCGGCCTGGCCCGCTCGTGGCGGGAGTCGCCGATGTCGAGCCGGGCCTCGCTGGACGTGCTGGTCCGCGTGCTCATGATCGGCCTGATCCCGATTGCCGTGGGGGCCACCGTCCTTGCCGGGCCGATGGTACGGGGCCTGCTGCACGCGGAATACGCCGGGGCCGCCCTGTTGCTGGCGCTGGGGATCTGGCGCGCCCCCCTGCTCGGCCTGGCCTTCCTCTACCAGACGTCGTTGATCGCCCTGAACCGCGAGACGGCCGGCGTCCGCTTGCTGATCTGCGGCGCGGTCGCCTCCGCCCCGCTTGTCGGCCTCTTACGATGGGGGTTCGGCCTGCCCGGGGCCGCGTGCGCGGTGTTGATCATCGGCTCGGGCCTGGTCATCGCCGGTTACGCCTGCCTTGCCAAAGAAGGCCGTCAGCCGTCCTGGCACCATCATCTTGGAAAGCCCCTTCTGGCCTCCCTCGCGATGGTTCCCGTCTGCCTGTCTCTCCGCGGTCAGATGCTCGCGGTCCCGGTCCTCGCCGGGGCCCTCGTCTACATCATCGTCCTCACGGCCCTCGGCGGCCTGCGAAGCGAGGACCTCCGCGTCCTTCTCGGCCGAGACGATCGCGACGCCGGATCGAAATAGCTGACCGCCGCCATCGGCACGACCCATGAGCGGCGCCGCACCGGACCCAACTTAATTCCCTGTCACGATTCGGGTTTTCCCGTCGCGTCAGGTTGCGGCCATGCTCTTGGCGCATCCGTATCTCTCGCGGCGAGCGATAGTATCGCAGCCGGACAGGCGTTCGATCGCGGAATCCGTCGCGAACGTCGGCTTCTAACGAGTCGGTCGTTCGACCTTCGCCTTGAGCGGCGGTGGCGCGGAGCGACGATATCGCGCGAAATAAAGGGGACCGAACGACGATGCCCCTTCGGATTGATAGTGCTGTTCGAGTTCTTCGAGCCGGGGGGATGAGATGATCCCCGGTTTGTTGAAATAGACAAACCAGTAGGATGGGTGGTCGAGCGAATGGGATTCGCCGGCTTCGTCGGCCGGGATGAAGATGAGGTCCGGCCGGTCCTTGAGATGGTATTTCAAGGCCTCAAAATTGTTGTCGATCAATCTTGCCCCCGTCGCCGTGCGAGTCGCAATGCTCGCGTCGCGCGGGCTCGGGCTCACGAAGATGACCGGGGAACTGGGATCTTGACGTTGAATCTGCGCCACCACGTCGCGAAAGTTATATTTGAATTCGTGATAGGGATGATACGTGGTATGCACCATCATCCAGCCCGCGCCCACGAGACTGAGGAGAGCGGTTGCCAGCCGCAAGGGTTTGGGGAGCCTCGCGAGTCCGTGAGCCACGAGGATCAAGAAGGCCGGGCCAACATAGAGCGTGTACCGAGGGTAACCCATCAGCGAATAGCGTGCGATCGAGTAGGCGTAGAGCAGTAGCGTTGGCACCCACCACCAGAGCAGCAGAGAGGTCGCTCCCACGTGCCGATTGGGCCGCCTTCGACCCGGGATTCCGCCGCTCCTCGTCCAGAGCCCGAACGCGATGAGGCCGAACCAGAGGGGTAGCAGAATCGTCCGTCCACCCGTCAAGTGGACGAGCCAGTTGACGAGGTAATACGGCGCACGAAAGGGCGTCGGCGGCGCCTCGGGACTGTGATCGAAGTATCGAGGGAGCCAGGGGAGAACGCAGGCCATGAACCCCATCTGGATGAGCAGCCAGTTCCGGGGAGAGAGCCGGAACGATCGCCAGTTCGCCCAGTAGCCCGCGGCCAGGGCGACCACCATGAACAGGCCGAGCGGGTGACTGTAGCCCAGCGCCGTCAGGCAGACGCCGAATGCGACTTGTTTTCCCCAGGGCGCGGAACGGCGAAATGAGAGAAGGAGATCCCACGCCAGCGCACTCATCAGCCCGAGCCAGGCGTACATCCGGGCTTCCTGGGAATACGTCACCAGCAATGGACTGATGGCGCAGAGCCACGCGCCCCAGAGAGCGGTCGGCTTGTCGAATGCGCGGCGACCGATCCGATAGGCCAGCGCCACGGTCAACACGCCGCAAATCACGCTGAAAAACCGGGCCGACCAGGCCGACACCCCGAAGACCTGGAACCAGCCCTGCAAGATCAACGGGTGAAGCAGCCCGCGGGTGGCATCAATCTGCTGGATCAGTTGAACCAGGGCCATCGGGCTCTCGGTACACGCGAGCCGCATGGCGGCGGTCTCGTCATACCACAGGCTCTTGCGGTCCAGGAACAACAGCCTGAGCACGGTCGCGACCACGAGGATCGCGGGCAACACGAGGCGTCGCGTCGTCCACCGTTTTCCCACGACGAGACTCATGTCGCTGTCGCTCACGATTATAGCCTTAAAATGAAGTACGCGAATCGATCCAATATACCTGTCTACCACCTGGACTGACAACATGAGCGCTGTCTGATCGCGGCGACGTTATCCAGCTACTTCGGGTCATCGTAAGGCCTGGAATGGCCCAATATTTCGCCGAGATGGATCGGGCGGGGTCGATGGAACGGGGAGGCTGTTGAGCGATGCCCTGTCGGGGAAATCTCAGGATCGATAGATCAACCCCAGCATTTTCAGGGCGACCCTGGCGGCCTTGATCTTGTCGGAGCCGACCCCTTTGGACTCTCCCACGCGGACCCGGAAGACGACCGGGATCTCGATGACCCGCATGCGGAGTCGGAGGGCCTCGATGAACATATGGGGAGAAAAGTGATTGCCACGGATCGTGAGGTGCTTCCGCAGTTGCTCGTACGACTCGACGCGCATGGCCCGGTAGGTGCATCCCATGTCGGAGAGCCGCGTGCCCCAGAATCGGGTCTGCACGAGCTTCGCGACGATCTGATTGAACGGGTTGAGGAGCCAGTCCATCTGGGTCTGGGTCTCGCGCAGCTCCTGGGTCGCGCGCGTCCCGAGCACCAGGTCGCAGTTCTCCAGGTAGGAGAGAAATTTCTTGACGTCTTCGGCGAAAAACGTCATATCGCCTTCGCAAAGGATGACGACGTCGGCACCTTTGGCGGCCTCGGCAAGTGCCCTCATGCAGCACGACCCGTAGCCTGGGATGGTCTCGATTATGACCTCATCGGCCCCCGCCTCGGCCGCGGCGTGCGCCGTGCCGTCGCGGGAGTTATTGTCCACCACGACGACCTTGTGGACCTCCGGGCATGCCTTGAATTCCCGGACCGTGGCCGAGACCGCCTCCTCGTCATTGTACGCGGTCAATCCCACGTGAACCCGCGCGTGCCTCAGCGAGGAGAAGAGGAAATTACGCGGCGGGACGAACCAATTGTGGACGCAGAATAGCATGAAGAACGCGGTCCCCCCCGTGAGGAACGTCGCCGCCAGGATCGCCCGATGGACGGCGACGAATCCGCTCGATTGCGCCAACGGCGTGAGCAGCCAGAGCGCGGACGATACGCCTGCGAACCCCAGCCCCACGAGCGTCAGCGACAGGGCCCAGAGGGTGAATCGCCCGACCCTCTCGGCGCGACGATCTCGGGTGAAGATGGGGCGCGGGGAAGAGTTTGCAACGGCCGTCGTCTGAGGAACCATGACGCATGCTCTCGGGGTTGCTGGGCCAATTCGCGGCGGCTCTGTCACTGGCCGGTCCGGTGACCGGCCGCGTGGGATCTCGGTAGGAGCGGTGGGGTGGTCGTCGTCGGTCGCCCACGCACGGGGTTCCGGGCGACGACGATCGGTCGCCCCTCGAAGGAGACCTCACGGGTTGTGGCGCCCTCGAACAGCGGCATCCGGGGGTTCTTTGGGGTTCGGCCCATGACCTCGTCCGTCGCGTCGAAGCTATCGGCGTAGTCGTACCAGGTCCGCTCCCCGAGATAAACATCGCCCGATCTACGCAACTCCTCGCGGTAGGACGGGACGTCAAAGTCCTCCAGGCACCAGACCTGGGGCGAGACGGCGACGACGCGACGATCCCCCGGGAGGACGGGGGGGGCCGCCGACAGGACGAAGGGCGGCCCGAGCACGATGCGGTCCCCGGGTCTGGTCAGCTCGACGATCAGGGCAATCTCCTGGTCCTGATCGGCGAGCGATTGGGCGTGGAAGAGCGTCTGCCGGTCGATCCGGAGGCTGACCACCACATTCGCCGCTGCCAGGACGAGGACCATCGCCAGGGCGACGCGACGCCGGACCGGGGTATCCGCGAGAAACAGCAGCGCGGGCGCGAGCCCAAGGACGTAATAGTCCAGGTACTGGAAGCGACGAACCATGTCGAACAGGACGAACAGGACGATCACCGCGGCCGGGAGCCGCTTCAGCATCTGCACCCCGACCGGGCGTGACTCGGCATTGCGGGACGGTCGCACACACAAATAGACGGCGGTCAGGGCGATCGTCAGGGAGACTGACATCGAGACCAGGTTGTACGGGAATCCGGCCTGGACCCGGAACATGGTCAGCGGTCCCACGGCGACCAGGTTTCTATGGGCCATGCAGCGGAGATAGGGGAAGAATTGCTCCTTCAGGCCCTCGGGGCGGATGTACCACGCGAGGCACGCCAGGCCCGCGAGCAGATACAGGGCGGGTCCGGCCCAGGCCGGGCGTCCCGGCTCACTCGGACCCGTTCTCCTCCTGCGGAGATCGATCGAGGCCGCGACCAGCCAGATCAGGCTCGCCGGGCCGAGTGCGGGGTGAATCGACGGGAGCAGCGCCGCGAACAGCCACCGCCACGCAGGGATTCGCCCGGAGGCCGTGAAAACGGGCGCGAAAGCCAACGAGATCGCGAAGAGACCCAGGATGTCGTATCTCTGGATGTAGACGGCGCTCATCAGGTGCCGGTGCCCGAGGAAGGCTTGCGATCCGAGCACGCTCGCCGCCCAGCTATGCCCCGAGATGGTTCGGCGCAGGAACCACGTGATCAGCAACAGGTTGACGAGGTAGCCGACGACGATCCCCGACAGATAGGGGACTCTCCCGATGTGAAAGGCATAGTAAAACGGCGCGGGGCCCAACCCCATCAACGGTCCATGAAACAGCCAGATCCGATCAAAGTGGGCGAAGGAGCCAAGTTGAGGCGTCGTGAGCGCACCCCGCGCCACCAAATTGGCGGACGGGAGGGCATACGCGATCCAGTCCTGCCAGGCCAGCTTCGAGAAAGCGATTTGAAAGCCGGTGAAACCGAACCACGCGAATAAAATCAGGCCAAGCGTACTATCCAGAAACCGAATGGACTTAGCGTCAGCGAGAAAAGACGTCGTCCGGGCCGCGCTGTCTGTTTTCAGGGAAAGATCATCCGCCGGGTCTAGGATCGCCATCGAGCAAGCCTCGCTTGGTTGAGCGTCGCGTCACGGAACCCCTGTCGAAATCGTGAACCGCCGTCTTGTGAACATGGTAGCTGACCCACCGTGCCGTGGTTCCGCCATCTCACGCCGACGGGGCGTTCAAGGATCGAGTGCCGTCACACTCCGCCGTGTCCATGTTCGACTCGCAGGGCCTCTCTGCCCCGCCCCGCCGGTCGTCCCACCATCGCGATCGCCCGACGGCTCGACGTCGATCTCAACGTCGACCATGCCGACCTCCGCGAGTTCACATGCCATGGCCCGGCCTCTGCGAGCCGACCACCCGGCATTCTGATCCGCGTCCATCGTCATGCCGCATGCCAGGTTCAAGAATTTCGCGTGAGATTTTCAGTGATCCGTCTCGCTTGAGATCGCCGCAATCGCTCCCAGGTTCGGGCAGATGAACGGCACATTCTAGCAGACGGAGGGGTTATTTGATCCCTCCGAGTGGTTCAGAGGGCATGGAGCGGAATCGCTCCGAGGTCGAGCACAAGGGGGAAATGTTACCACAAAGTCGCACAGAGGGCTCGTTCTCGCTGAGGAAAAAGCAGAAAGTCCCCGGATGCGCGTTCACTTTTCGCCTTCGCTACTCAAAAGGATCGGCCGCCACGATGTTATTCCGTGGAGTTGGTCGATGCGGCAGACGGCCGATGGAGATCGGAGGAAATCTTGGCACGGGGGAATTTCGAGTCTTCTCGGGGAGTTTTAATTCGCAGGTCGGGCAGCAGAGGCGACGGCCTCGAACCCGGAATGGCGAGATCCGCGATTTGGGGCGACGGGAACGACGAACCGAGGAGCACAAAAGATCACGCGGTGACGAACGAATCTACGCATGGAATGCCGGAAGACGCCTGACATCCTGGCGGCCGGGAACGACCTTCCCGGAGCCGGACGGACCCTCCCACGCTTTCCGCGATCTTCCCGATTCCGATCCGGCTTCGACGTGATCGGTTGGCCTGTTCAACCCTACAGGCCGTCACGGACGGGGGTTCATGGGTTTTCTACGGAGCAAGAGCGACGCCCTTGCTTCTTTGAGTTGTTGTGAAAGGCGGAGTTTCCTGGGATGATGGCCAGCCTGTGACGGGGGAGCCATGGTTGGGGCCGTCGTTAAAGATGTCAAGATAGTTCAACATGCAAAAAATGCACGGTAATTTAGTTGCGATGGCCCGGCGGTCCTGGCCGATGGCAGTGGTGATTTTGGCCTGGGTCGTCGTCGCGAGCGTGATCAACCCGGTCGGAAATTTCCCGATCAACGACGATTGGGCGTTTGCCTTGCCCGTCAAGGCCATGGTCCAGGATGGTGCGTTCCGGCTCACGGACTGGCAGGGCATGACGCTCGTCACCCAGACATTGTGGGGGTCGATCTTCTGTCTGCCCGGCGGCTTTTCCTTCACGACGCTGAGGATCTCCAGCCTCGTGCTGGCGGTGTTCATCCCCCTGGGATGCTATCGGTTGATGAAGGCTTCCCCGGCGCGAACAGCGATCGTCTGGATCGGGGTGCTTGCCGTCGCCGCGAATCCTCTCTTTGTCCCCCTGTCCTTCACCTTCATGACCGACATCCCGTTCCTCGCCCTGGCGATCATCAGCATCGTGATGCTCATCCGCGGGGTCGAGGGCGGCTCCAATCGGGACCTCTGGACCGGGCTGATCCTGGGCTTGCTGGCGACGTTCGTCCGACAGACGGGAATCGCGATCTTCCTCGGCTACCTGGTGGCCCTCCCGTTCCATGACGGGTTGCGTCGGCGCTGGTTCGTCACGGGCCTGGTCCCGACGCTGATCGTCTTCGGCTCGCTGATCGCCTACAAGAAAATGCTGATCGCCCTGGGACAGTTGCCCGACCTCTACGATGCGCAGGCAGTGTTGACCGCGGCGATGATCCAATCCATTGTCACGTTAAAATTTGGGGTCCTGAGAATCCTGGCGTGGCGGACGCTCGTCCTGCTGCTTCACGTCGGCCTGTTCTCGTTCCCGGTGTTAATCTTGATCGCCCGATCGCTCCTGCGCGGCACCCGTACAGTCCGCCTTGCGCGAGCGGTCTGGATCGTGGGCTTCTCGGCTTCCGCGTCGTACTACCTATGGCGGGAACGATCCTTGATGCCGTTCCTGGGGAACGTCGTGGAGGCGTGGGGAGTGGGTCCGGTGCTTCTCGCGGGGGCAAGCCCCGCGGGCATGCCCGTGGGATTGCGGCTGACTCTGACGGTCATCTCGGCCGTGGGCGGTGCCCTCTGGGTCCTGCTGCTCGTCGACGCCCTGCTGGCGTTCCTGAGGCCCGGCCTGGATGCGCCATCGAGGCGGTGGCGTCTTGTTTTTTTTGCCGGATTCATCGCGCTCAACTGTGCGGTGACCGTCGTGAACTATGCGCCGATCTACGATCGATATCTTCTCCCGATTGTCACCATGTCCATCGTGATGGCCGTATCGATGGCGCACGCCAACGGTTCCCCTCCGGGACGGCCGGCGTTCGTCGCTTCCGGGGTCGTTCTGGCGATATTCCTGCTCTTCAGCGTCGCGGCGACGCGCGATTACCTCGTCTTGAACCGGGCCCGGTGGGAGCTTCTGACGGATCTCGTTGAACGGCAGCGCGTCTCACCGCAGAGTATCGACGGTGGCTTCGAGTTCAATAATCTCGCCAGCGAGTTGGAATCCTATCAACGATCGGGCCAGTTCGCGCGCAAGACCCGAGCCCGGGGGCAAATCGCAAGAGATCCATCCCACGGCCGGGGTTTCTACGAGATCTCCCTCTCACCTCGGGCCGGGGCCACGATCGTGCGACGGTTGGACGTTCAGGTCTGGTTTCCCTACTCCCCACCGTCGCTCTTCGTCTTGCAGGACAACGCCCCAGGAACATGAGCGAGCGGTCGCACGTCAGCCCTTCTTGACGGATGGACGACGTGCGGGGCGATGGGTGATGGCGTAGAAATACCAGCGCAGGTAAAGAGGCAGCCAGCGACGCATCTGGAAGCGCGATGTGCCGGCGGAACGGTCACGCCATGTGGACGGGATCTCGGTGATACGACGTCCGCGAGCATGCGCCTTGGCCGTGATTTCAAGCGAATACTCGAACCCGCCCGTGCTCTCAATCGGCGTCTCGATCAAGACCGAACGACGATACGCCCGGAACGCATTGGTGGCGTCGTGCGAGGGCAGGCCCGCCAGCCAGTAGAGGCTCACTCCCGCCGTCCGGGACAGGAACCCCTTGAACCACGGTCCGCCAATCTGCCGCCCGCCGCGCATGTATCGCGAGGCGCAGACGATGTCGTATCCCTCGTCTCGGATCAATCGGGCCATCTCGGGTACAATAGCCACGTCGTCCGACAAGTCGGCCATCGTAACGATCACGACCTCCGCGGTCGTGGCCGCGATCCCCGCACGGACGGCGTTCAGCACCCCTTTGCCAAGCTGATTCTTGACGAGTTCGACGTAGGGGAACTCGGGCTGCAAGGCCCGGACGACGGGCAGCGTATTGTCCTCGTCGAAATCGTAGACGATCAGGATCCTCTTCGGAATACTGACGCTCTTATCGATCTCTCGTATCGCGGATTCGACGTTCGCGCCCTCGTTGTAGACGGGCATCACGAAGTCGACGACTGCGCCTGGGTCTGTCACAAGCAGTTCAACCTCTCTGCGGGCGGGGCGAGAGGGCGGAGACGATCCCCGGGAGGAGGCGAGTCCCCCCGGCGGTCCGCTCTCGGCCCCGAGGGGGGAGGCGAAGGCCTAGATCCCGCCGAGTTCAATCTGCGTGCCGATCCAGGGGATGATCTCGTCGAGGGCCGTCGAGAGCGGCGTGGTCGCCTCGAACCCCAGGATACGACGGGCCTTCTCGACCGACGGCACCCGACGCTGGACGTCGTAGGTGAACGGCTTGTCAGAGACGGTGCGGAGCGGCTCGTCCCCCCGGACCTTTTTCCAGATCAGCTCGGCCAGCTCCAGGACGGTGGTGGACGTGGCGGTCGAGAGGTTGAAGTCCTCGTTCTTGGCCGCGGGAGATTCCACGGCCATTCGTATGCCGCGAGCGAGGTCTCCGCCGTAGGTGTAGCATCGGACCTGGCTGCCGTCCCCGAGGATGTGGAGCGGGTCCTGTCGCTTGAGGATCTTCTGCACGAGGTCGGGGACGACGTGGCTCATCGCAAGCTTGATGTTGCCCGACATGATCTCGGTGTCGGTCTTGGCCCGCTTCTCCCCGATGCCGATGCAGTTGAAGGGTCGGATGATCGTGTAGGGCAGATGGTACTGCTCCCAGGCACCCTGGGCGAAGTACTCGGTGGCGAGCTTCTGGAAGCCGTAGGTGGACTGTGGGGGCGGGCAGAGGCGCTGCTCTCCCTCGGGCGTGGGATAGACGGTCGTGCTCTCGTAGACCATCGACGAAGAGATCACCGTGATCTTCTGGAGCTTCCGCTCGCGGTGGGCCCAGATGGCGGCGTCGAACGAGGAGGCGGTGATCCGCTCGTTCTCGGAGATCAGGTCGTAGGCGAGCTCGTGGAAGAGAGAGATCCCGCCGATGATGGCGGCCGCGGCGACGAAATGGTCGCAATCCGCGAGCAATTCCTTGAGCAACGCCGTGTCCTTGGCGTCACCCGTCACGCAGCGGTACCGGGGGTGGCTGTCGTACGTATGCTGGATCGGGCCGTATTTCGAGTAATTCTCCACGCCCACGACTTCGTGTCCGGCGTTCAGCAGATCTTCGACGAGGTAGCCGGCAACGAATCCTGCCGAGCCGGTGACTAGAATTTTCACGTAAGCGAGGTCCCTTTCCCGTAAATGTTCCAGATGTCCACGACCGTCTTGTCCTCAGGGAATTCCAGACTGCGGTACGCGCGGTGCGGTGCGCCGACGACGAGGATGTCGGACCGTGCGATCACCTCCTCGAGAGTGGAGAACGTCGGGTCCTGGATGTATACGTCGGTGCAGAGCACGTGGCCCGCTTCGTATTCGAAGATCTTGCGGAGCTTGTAGGAGAGCGACTCGCGAGGGTCGTCGCTCTCCCCCTTGAATGCCATGCCGAGGATGCCGACCGTCTTGGTGCCCAGCGCCGTGCATCTCTGCTTGACATGCCGGACGACGAAATTGGGCAACCCCTCGTTGATGAGCATCGCCGCGTGGCCGAGGGCGAAGTTATTGTTGTTGGCCGCCGCGAGCTGCATGGTGTCTTTGAACAGGCATGGCCCCGCGGCGAACCCGCTCTTGGGCAGCCCCGCCATGCGGGGGTAGTCCTTGGTCAAGGCGTCGTAGATGCGGTAGAAGTCCAGGCCGTAGTCGGTGGAGATCATGAAGAACTGGTTCGCCGTGGCGAACTGGATGTACCGCCAGACGTTGGCGAAAATCTTCGTCAGCTCCGCCTCCAGAGGCGATAGCGGGATGATCGACCGCGTGATCCGGCCGAACAGGGCCGCGGCCATCTTTATGGCCGTCTCGTCGCAACCCGAGACGATCTGCGGCAATTCGGTCAATTCCTCGATCGCCTTGCCCTCGGCCACACGCTCGGGGCAGAAGGCGAGGTGGAGGTCCTTGCCGGTTGCCTCCAGGATCTGACGGACCTTCTCGGTGACGCCGGGATAGACCGTGCTACGAAGGATGATGCATTGGCCGTCGACGAACTGTTCCTTCAACCTGTCGAAGAACTTCCTCATCGCGTGGAAGGTCGGGTTCAGGTGCTCATCGACGGGCGTGCCGATGACCACGACGACATGCTCCGACCGGCCGACCACGCCGGGGTCGGTTCCGACGTCCAGAGTCTTACCGATGACCTTCTTGAGCAGGGGCTCGGCCCCCTGCTCGAGGAACGGCATTCGCCCCTCGCGGACTATGCCGACCGTGCGTTCGTTGACGTCATAGATGACGACCTTCAGCCCGCGATCCGCGAACGTGATTGCTAGGGGGAGCCCAACATGACCGCAACCGCCGACAACGCAGACATCGTAATCAAAGCTCATATTTCGCCTTATCGAGGATCGCGAGAAATTTCATCAGGTCGCGTTTATTTATATCACCGTTTCCTGCAGACCTGGTGAGCGCCACGTTCCCTGGGAAGCGGTCCATACCGGTCGAATTTCAATCGGCTTGCTCCAACTGCGACCCTACGGACAGAAGCTTCGTCCATCGAGATCGGCCGCAAACGCAAGATCCTACCCATGGTGGCGATTATCAGTCAACAAACTTACTGAAGTGAGGTATAAGGGGTCAAGGGAGAAGGTTCTTGCTTTCATTTCCGGTGAATGACCCAGCCCCTTGGGGCGGCCGGGGTTGGTACTCCCCCGTTGCTCGTGAACTGGCCGCCCAGCAACGGGGTCCCTCCTCACAGGAACGAGAGCGACACCCCGGGAAATGGGGCTAGCCGCATCGCGGTCGTTCTGGTAATAAGCCCCGTGCTTTTCAGGGATCGCCTCCACGGAACGGGGGGTTCCGCCGCGATCGCAGCGACGCGACAGGAGGTCGCCGTTGAAATTTTGCATGGTGACGACATTCTTCGGCGGCCATAGCTTTGGCGGAGATGCCGCCTACGTGGATCGGCTGGCCCGAGCCCTCCTGCGCAGGGGGCACGAGGTCCACGTCATTCATTGCGCCGATAGCTTCCAGGCCGTGCGAGGCGCGCATCCGCTCCGCCCCTACACCCCCCCGCCGGGCCTGCAGGTCCACCGGCTCGAAAGCCCCCTGGGGGTGATCTCTCCGCTGGCGACGCAGATCACCGGCAAGCCGTACTTCAAGACCAGGGCCCTTCGCAAGTTGCTCGACGCCGTCGATACCGACGTCGTCCACTTCCATAACATCTCGCTCGTCGGCGGCCCGGACGTCCTCCACCTCGGCAAGCAGGCCGTCCGATTGATGACCGCGCACGAGCACTGGCTGATCTGCCCGATGCACCTGCTGTGGAAATACGGGAAAAAGGCCTGCGACGGCCCCCAGTGCGTCCGATGCAGCCTGGCGGGTCGGCGTCCTCCGCAGGTCTGGCGGTTCACCGGGGCGATCGATCGGGGGTTGCAGCAGCTCGACGCCCTGGTCTTCCCGACCCGCCATACCCTGGAAGAGCACCGTCGCCGGGGGATCGGCGCGCCGATGGTGCATCTGCCATATTTCCTGCCGGACGACTGGTCGCGGGGGATCGAGGATGACATGCCCGAGACGCAGGCCTCGGGCCGCCCCTATCTTGCGGCGGCCGGGCGCCTGGTGGCCATGAAAGGGTTCCAGCGCCTCATCCCGATGATGAAGTTCTTGCCGGAAGTGGACCTTCGCATCGCCGGCACCGGGCCGTACGAGTGGCACCTCCGCCGCCTCGCCTCGGGCCTGCCGAACGTGAAGTTCGAGGGGCTACTCTCCGGCGAGCGGCTGAGCCAGCTGTTCCACGGGGCGCGGGCCGTGGTCGTGCCCAGCCTCTTCCCCGAGACCTTCGGTTATGTCGTGCTGGAAGCCTTCGCCGTGCGGACGCCGGTGGTCGTGGATCGCGGAGGCGGGGCACTTCTGGAGACCGGCGTACAGAGCGGCGGTGGCCTGGGATACACGACCGATGCCGAGATGCTCCTGGCTCTGCGGCGGATCGTTCACGACGACGAACTCCGCGACGAACTGGCCGACCAGGGATTCGCCGTCCGCCGCGGCGAATGGTCCGAGGCCGCGCACATGGACCGCTACTTCGGCCTGATCGCCTCGATCCGCGGCAGTCGTCCGACCGCCAACACACCGCACTCCCGAGCCAGGGCCCGCGACGGATCGAACGTCGCCGGAGGATGAGGCCGTCCCCGCGACTCGTCAACCCATCCACCGGCCTCTCATGATTCCCACCGCTCGACCCATCCGATGCTTCCTCGCCGGGCTCATTCCCCTCGTCCTGCTGTCGTTCGTTTTCGGCCGCCTTGTGTCTCATCCCTCGTTTCTGATCGCCGATGGCGATCGGCCGAGCGTGGACCGTGCCTTGCCGAAAGACGCGGTGGCGCCGGGCAACGACCTCACGCGCCTGTTTCTGCCGCATCACGCCCGGATCGCGTCGGCCCTGAAAACGACCGGACGCATTCCCGGATGGGATCCGGCCGGGTTCGGCGGACGTCCGCTCGTCGGGAACCCGCAAGCCGGGCTCTGGTATCCCCCGGTATGGGTCGCTTGGTACGCGTGGCGGCCGTCGGCGCTGGGCTGGCTGACCCTGGCGCATCTCCTCTGGGGAGCGTTCGGTGTCCTCGCGCTCGCGAGAAGCGTACGGCTGGGGCTGTTCGCGGCGACCGTCGCGGCCGGTTGCTGGATCGCCAACCCCTATATCCTGGCGCAGACGTTCGAGGGTCACTATCCCCACGTCTGGGCCGCGACCTGGTTCCCCTGGGCGTTCTGGGCGGCGATCGGCCTGAAGCGGGGACGACGGCGAGGCTCGTTGCTCCCGCCGATCCTGGCCCTCTCGTTCCTGACCGGCCATGCGCAGGAAGGCTACTACCTGACGCTGACGTTGGGCCTCTGGCTCCTGGCCGAGGTCGTCTGGCGTGTCATGAAGAGACCCTCGATCGGGCAGTCGGATCTCAGGTGTAGCGCACTTTTGTCGGTCATGACCGGCGTCGCAATCCTTCTCCTGACCGCCGGCTTCCTCGCGATCGAGATCGTTCCCGACCTGATGACGCAGCCGTTCACCATCTCGGGCGGTCGCTGGCCGGTGAAGGAAGCGGGCAAGTATCACGTCAATTTGATGAACCTGCCCCAGCTGCTTTCTCCCCGAGCGCTGGGCCAGCCGGCCGATTTTGCGGGGCCGGATAGCTACTGGGAATCGATGATCTCGATCGGGTGGGTGCCGCTGTTGCTGGGAACCATCGCCATCGTCCGATCGCCGGGACGGCGGGAGGTCCTGGCGTGGCTGGCCCTGGTGGTCGTCGCGTCGCTGTTCGCGTTCGGCCCGAGTTTCGGCGTGTTCCGCGTGCTGTTCGCGATCGTTCCTGGCATGAACCGCTTCCGGGTGCCGGCCCGATCCTTGTTCCTCGTCGCGCTCGGAGCGTCGATGCTGACCGGGTTCGGCGTCGAGGCGATCGCGCGATCGCGCACGGATTGGCGGAGATTCTTCCGGGGCTACGCGACCGTGGTTGCGATCCTCGTCTCATCGCTCCTGATCGCGCCGCGGATACCCTCCCGACTGCCGCACTCGGACCTCTCCGTCCTGCTCGGAGTATGGGCGAGACTCGCCCGCGACACGACGTTCACGATGGCCCTCGGCGGCTCCTCGCTCGCGATGCTCGCGCTTCGCGTTCGCCCCGCCGCGAGCCACCTCGTCGCGATCGTTCTGGGATGTCTGGCAACCGGAGAACTCGCCCTCTACGGTCGCAGCCTGATCCGGGTCGCCCCGGCCTCGCAATTCCTCGGCCCTGATCCGGTCGGCGAGGCGATCGCGCGCCACGCCCCGCCCGGGCCGTTTCGCGTTCGCGTCCGGGACGCGTTCTATGGAGACGGTCGGGCCTTCGCGCTCGGCCTGGAGAAAACAAATCTCAACGATTCGTTCCAGATCCAGCACGCCGCCGATCTGTACGAGCGGCTCTATCCCATGTTCGGCACGCTTGCCCCGCCGTTGATCCGAGCCCGCTATCGCACCCCCGTGCAGGCCGCCGTCCTGGAACGAATGAATGTCGCGATGCTCGTTTCCAACCGCGACGACGACCGGTTCGGCTGGCCGATCGTTTCATCCGGCCGTTGGGACGGCGTGCCATTCACCATCCGCAAGAATCCCGATCCGTTGCCTCGTGCCTATATGGTCCCGCGAGCCCAGGTCATCCCCGATGGTCCGGCCATGGTCGATCGCCTGTCCGAGGTTCCGGCGCGTTCGGCCGTCCTGATGTCTCTCGACCCCCTCCCCATTCCGGGAGATCGCCAGCCCTATACCCCGGCGGATTACGTGTCGTCGGGGCCGGATCACGCGGAAATTCGCGTCACGACGCAGGCTCCGGGCCTCCTCGTCGTCGCCGATACCTGGATGCCCGGCTGGTCGGCGGAACTCGACGGCACGCCGGTGCCCATTCATCGCGGGAATCGCGCGCAGCGAGTCGTGGTGATCGACTCGCCGGGATCGCATCGGGTGGTCATGACGTTCACGCCGCCGGGGCTACGACTCGGCCGGACGATCACCTTGATGTCGGTGTCCCTCTGGTGCCTCCTCGCGCTGTGGAAGGCCCGCTCATCGCATGTGGCCGATTCAATCGCGATCCGGTCGCCGCCCTCATGATCCCGGAACGGGTTCGAGCTCGGCCTGGAGAACCCACACCTTCTCGCCACGGTTCGGACCGCCGAGGACTTCGGCATGGGCGGCCTTGGCCCCGATATTCTTCGTCTCCAGGACGCGGAGACGGGTCCCCACGGCCGCTTTGAAAATTCGCTTGTCGGTGACGAGCCCGTTGAACAGCTTATCGAACTCCGCGGGCGGCTTGCCGAAGGCTCGCAGCGCCTGCTCGTCCCGGCAAAGCCACATCGTGCCATCGGGGTTGCCCGTCGCCTTGATCTGAAATTCCTTGCCGACCGGCGTACTTCCACACCCTGCGACCAAACCTGCGAATGCCAGCGCCAGAAACCCTCGTCGCAACATCGCGGAGTCTCCTCTATTGTCCCTTGAGACGCCCTATAAGATTTCCTCTGCCGCCGACTCATTCGGGCATCCGCCTGGTGCGCAGGGTAGCAAGAAGTCGTTCAGGGCCTGCGCCATGCCTTCCGCATGGGTGTAGTGGGGCTGATGACCGACAAGGGGCATGAGCACTCCGTGCGCATGGGGTAATCCCGCGGTCAACTCCTCGTAATGGCGACGGGCGACGATCCGGTCTTCGTTACCCTGGAGGACCAGCACGTCCGTGGGGATCTTGGGCAAGATCGGCCGCAGATCCAGCCTCCCGAGCATGTCCAGGCGAGACGCCATCGGGGCGATCGGGGTGAGGCCGTTCTCATGAACGTAGTGGTCCCAGCGATCGGCGATGATCTCGGGGAAGTGGCTCTTGTTGTTCCAGGCAAGCACGCGATTTCGCAACGGCAACCGGCTCGCGTTGCCGGGCAAGAGCCGGCCGAATCGCAGCGCCAGCTTCTCCGCCTTGGCGAGGGGCCGGTGCGCAAACGCACCCTGGATGGCCGCTTTCGGGAATCGGCGGGGCTCCCGATGCAGCGACTTCAGCACGATCGTCGAGCCGAACGAGGGGCCGAAAAGGAAGGTGCGGCCGAAGTTCAGGTGATCGATCAGGCCGAAAACATCGTCCACGAGGTCATCGTGCGTGATCTTCGACAACCGGGCACCGTCGCCGTGGTTTTCGCCGGGATAGTCGTAAACCACGCATTGAAAACGCGAGGCGAGGAGGTTGAACATGAGCGCATAGCCGCGATAGGTCGCCGCGATCCCCGGGCAGAGGATCAAGGGCGGGCCTTCGCCGATGGACCGATAGGTCATCCGGTAGCGAGGCCCGGCCCATTGGCCGACGGAGGCATTGGCGTCGAACCTGGCGACTTCCGCGCGGAAGTCGGCCGGGGCCGGGCAGGCACGGCGGGGGGCTTCGGCGGGTGGGGTTTCGGTCGCGTGCTCAGGGGGCGATTGCGGGTTGGCCATCGGTCGTCGGTTGGGTTTCGTAGGAGACGCTGCAAAAACTCACGCAGCAGGTGCGCTCGGGATTCACCGCTTGATCGTACCGCAAAAGCGTGCCGGTGGCAGGCCCCATCGCGTGGAGCATGGTGTAGGTGGCGGCCAGACCGCAGACCCGCCAGCGGTTCTGGACCTCGGCCGCCGTGCGGAACCATCCGGCCGGATCGGCGGCGGCGGCCCGGTCGATCATGGCGGCATCGAAGGCGTGGACCTGATCCAGGGTCGCCGTATCGAGCAAGTTCGGGTCGCCGAACTCCCGGCCGACGTGCGCCAGGTCGATCCCGCCAATATAGGCGACCTTCTTGCCGCCGGCGCGCTCGGCCGCCTTCAGGGCCTCGACGAAGCGGCGGACCTCGGGATCGTCGATCGGCTCCGTGCCGCTCTCCATCAGGTCGTGAAACGAGCCCACGAGGATCGGGACGATCGAGAAATCGCGCGATGGCCCGAGGAGGTATTGGAGGAAGACCACCTGGAACTCGATCGAATGCTCGGTGCGGTGCGCCAGCTCGTCATCGAAGACGTGCTCGCCCGCCAGGGCCGCGATCCGGGCCACATACGAGCGATCCGTACGGGCCAGGCCCAGGGGTGTGGCGAAATCCTTCCGCGTGAGGGCGAACCGATTCCGACAGTACTGATGAGCGACGCCCAGGATCACGAAGACCTCGGCATCGCAGCGGTCCCGCAGCTCCTTGTACGACCAGGTGTAGACCGGGCCGCCGCGACCAAAATCGATGTGCGGGCTGAGGATTCCGCGCAGACGGCCATCGGGCGATGGGGGAGGCTCGGCCGGCGCGCCCGCACCGCCCTCGTGGGCAAAAAAACGGGCGAGCTGCGAGCGAAGCGCACGCTCGGTGCCCGCGTATGATCGGCCCGCGAAGGCGGCGAGACGGGTGTGCTCGTTTCGATACGTTTCGTGAAACGTTGCGAAGGTAGGCCCGTCAAGAACCATCGCTCGATCGAGCTGGTTGACGAGCGACTCGAGGTCAGCGGACGAGATCAATTGCCCCGTCTGGCGGAGGACGTCGGCCTGGATTTCGCTAAGAGCTTTCTTGCCGTCGAAGTGACGGACCACCCAGTGAAACCCGTCCATCGGGATCATCATCGGGCTGGCGGCGATACCCAGGGGGTCGTCGAGCGCGACGAACGCTTGGCCCTGATGATCGACCCGACGCGCATGCATCGGGCGCAGCTTGGGACGGTCGAGCGTCGCCATGCGATCGCATCCTCCCCATCATTGCGGGCACCAGATTCGAGACCGGGCCGGGGCGCGGGGAATGTCCTGGCCTGCCGCGCCGGCCGACACGTCTCGTCGATCATCTACGCCCTGCATTGTTGGGGGAGTGGCGGTCGAGGTCAAGCCGTGCGTCTCGTCCCTCGCGGCGGAGCGCCGATCAGAGGCAGGATCGGGACCGGCGGCGGGGCGTCTTTCGGCACAATGGGACGCATGAGTCACCTCCTGAAAAGTTCAACCCGCTCCACGTTATTTCCAAACAAATGCAAGAGGCGTACCGGGATCAATGGATGAAATGATTCGAGTTGCGGGGTCGAGGATTCCCCCGATTTTCGCACCCGGTCCTCGGATCCAGAACCACGAATCCTCGTGTCGTTGCCATCACCCTGGGCACCTTCCGCTCAGAATTCGGGCGACGAAGAGATGCTCTCGCCAGGCATGGACCCTTGTGGTAACGTTCGCAGCCGAGGTCGGCCCCCCGAGGGAAGGTGGGGCGATGGGGCGACACACGGAGGTTGACCACGATGCACCCGCACACGCGACGAATCCTCACGTTCCCGGTCGGTCGGTCGGGTCTCAGAGCCCTGATCCTGGGCCTCGCCACGACACCCGCGATCCTTCTCGCTCAGGAGCCCAAGGGGACCCAGGCACCCGCGAGTGGCACGGCGAAATCACCCGTGGCCGGTACTCCCAAGAAGGCCCCGGCCTCGGCGGCCCCCGTCGATCCGGCCGCGCGCAAGGCGACCGTCCAGGCCCCGCCCGTCGCCAAGCCGGACCCCGAGGCCGAACGCAAGATGGATGAGTTGCTGTTGCGCTGGGAGAGGAAGAGCGCGGCGATCAAGTCGCTCTCCGTCCCCTACAAACGAGTCGATAATTCGCCGCTGTTCGGCAAGGTCACGGAATTCGAGGGGCAGGCCCACTTCACGAGTGCCAACAAGGCGTATCTCGACTTTTTCGAGGTGGTTCCGGGCAAGACCAAGAGTTTCGACGAGCGCATCGTTTGCGACGGCAAGAACGTGTACCAGTTCAAGGGTGCGACCAAGCAGATCTTCGTCTTTCCGCTGCCCGCCGATCGCCGCGAGAAGGCCCTCCAGCAGGGGCCGCTCCCGTTCCTGTTCAACATGAGGAGCGCGGAGGCCAAGGAGCGGTACAAGATGATCCTCAAGCGCGATGACCCGAAGTCCTACCAGATCCTGATCATCCCCCTCCTGGAGATTGACCGCGAGGAGTACAGCCAGGCCGTGATCCGGCTGGACAAGCAGCGGTTGATCCCGACCGGCATCCACCTGATGGCGCCCAACGGTAAGGAGACGAAGACGTTCACCTTCGCGCCGGAGAGTCTGGACGAGAACCTTGCGATCAAGGACGCCTGGTTTGATGGCGCCGGCATGGTCGCCGAATTACGCAAATCCGGCTGGAAGGTGGTCGCCACCGGCAGTTCCGCCCCGGCCCAGGAGAAGGCTCCCGCCCTGGGTGCTCGGCCCGCTCCCGCCGCCGGAGGCCGTCCCGCCATGAAGGGGCAAGCCGGGAACGTCCGGCAGAAGTGAGGCCAGTTCGCCCGCCCGATTTCGTGTGGCACTGGCAGCTCGCCTGCCCGTGCCTTGCGTTCATACCGCGATGGAAGACACTGGCAGGCGAGCTGCCAGTGCCACACGAATCGTCTTCTTACTTCGGCAGCTTCAGCTCATACACCACATGAACCGTCACGCTCAGTTCCTGCTCGCCGGTGGCGACCGGCACGGCGGAAGGAGCGGCGGCCATGCCGCGCATGGCGCCGAACATCGGGGGCGGCTGAGGGAACGAGGCGACCTCGTCGCGGATCGAGATCGGCGGCCCGACGACCACGCCCGCCTCGCCTGCCATCAATTCGGCCTTCTTCTTGGCGTCGGCCATCGCGTGCTTGCGGGCCGAGTCCAGAAGGCTTCCCGGCTGATCGATGTGGAAGCTGATTCCGTGCATCTGGTTCGCGCCCGATTCGACCACGGCGTCGAGAATCACGCCCAGCTTCGCCAGGTCCCGGACCTTGATATGGACCGTGTTCTGGACCTGGTAGCCGACGATCTGGGGCACGAACTCCCGCTGCGGCTGACCGGGCTGAAACGGCGGAGGTTGGGTGTACTGGGGTTGCACGCTGATGTTGGTCGTCTGCACGTCCTTGGCGGCAACCCCGCGCTCCTTGAGCACGCCCTGAAGCGCGGCCATCTTCTCGTTATTGGCCGACAGCGCCTCGCGCGCCGTCTTCGCCTGGGTCACGACGCCGGCGTTGATTGAGGCCACGTTCGGCGCCCCCGACATCTTCCCCTCACCACTCACCGAAATGGTACGCCGTTCCGGCTTCTCGTCGTCGGCTTTCACAGAGACGCTCCCGATCACGAGGAGGACCGCCGAGAGCACGGTCGGACGATGGAGGCTACGCATGGGATGGGTCCTTGAGATGGGGTTTGGTGGCCGCCGCTTTCTATCCGAAAATCCAGATCCCGTCGTCTCAGGCCTCGGCACTCCGATCTCGGCCGCCTCAGGCTTGCCTTCGCCTGAGCCGATCGAGCGCAACCGCGACGACGATGATCGCGCCGATGATCACGTCTCGCACCGCATTGCTGTATCCTACATGAACGCAACCATTGTCCAGCACGATGATAATCAAGGTGCCGATGAGCGTGCCCAGGATGGTCCCCTCGCCCCCGGACAGGCTGCCGCCGCCGATGACCACGGCCGCGATGACCTGAAGCTCCAGGCCGTCGGAGACCCCCGGATCGCCCTGCGCGCTCAGGTTGGCAAATTGCATCGCCCCTGCCATCCCCGTGGCCAGTCCGGCCAGGCCGTAGACCAGTATTTTCACGCTCGGAACATTGATCCCGCAGAGACGTGCGGTCGGCTCGCTCGACCCGACGGCATAGAGATAACGGCCGAAAACGCTGTATCTTAGCATCAGCGCCAGCCCCAGCGCCAGGCCCAGCAAGACCCAGACGCCCGGCGCCACCAGCAGCCACCAGGGTTCGGGAGGCGTGGTCGAGAGCAGACCGCCCAGCCATTGCGGCTTGGCCTCGGCGGGAACATACACCTGGGTCCCGCCCGAAAGCCACTTCGCCAGCCCTCGGAAGATCTTGAGACTGCCCAGCGTGATGATGAACGGCACGACCCCCAGGCGCGTGATCAGGGCGCCGTTGAACAGCCCGCAAAGCCCGCCCGCCAGCACCCCCACAAGCATCGCCGCCCAGATCGGCAGGGCCGGGACCTGGATCGTCATCGCGACTAACGACTCTGGAAGCTGGACGGAAAAACCGATCGCGAATGTAGCGACGATCACCGTCACCAGCGCCACGGCCGAGCCGATCGAGAGGTCGATTCCCCCGGCAATCATCACCAGCGTCATGCCCAGCGCGGCGATCCCCAACGTCACCGCCTGCACCCCGATCGTCCGCCAGTTGTCTGGCGACAGGAAGGGGTTCGTGTGCCAGTTCCGATACGAGAACAGCGCGCCCTCATGTGGCGTCAGCCAGGCGAACAGGCCGGAGATCAGCACCAGGCCGAGGAACGGTCCGAAAATCGTCCAGATCCACCCCAGCGTCCCTCGCATGGCGGCTGCTGAGCGCTTCCCCGACGCGAACTCCGGGAAGATAATCGGCTTCTTCACGGTTTTATCAATCCCGCGCGTGCGGCCTTCTCGATCCATGGGCAACGGGGATCATTGATCAACCGCCGGCGCGGGCACTGGCGCCGCGGGCTCGCTCGGCGGCTTCAGGATGTCCGCCATTTTCAGGGACAAGGCGCGAAACTCGCGGGGATTCGTGGGGGCGTAGGCCAGATGCACGTTGTCGTCCGTCGCCGCGGCGTTCGGATTCGACGGCATGCTGACCTGGTGGTTGTGGAGATTGAAGACGCCGTACAGGACCTCGATCTCCCACTTCGCGGCGCGCTCGACCTCGGATCTCAGGTCGAACGCGTTCTGCGCGGCGTTGACGGAGACCGCCGTCTCGATGAGTGCCGCGCGGTAGTTCGGCATGTCCCGGGCGTTCGGACCCCAGACCTCGTCAATCCCGTTGGCCGCCTCGCGCACGGCGACGAAGATTCGTTCCTGGATCGTTCGCAACATGGGTGACGTCGTCTTCGACCAGAACTTCAACGGCATGAGGTACGAATCGACCGCGCCGGTCACCGCGCCGCAGCCGCCGTGGCCGAGCATCACCACGACCTTGACGCTCTCGGACAGGGCATTGAGCGCGAAGTCGATCGACCCGAGGCAGACGTCCCCCATCACGTTCCCCGCAACGCGGATCACGAACAGGTCGTTGAAACCCTGGCCGAACAGCATCTCGGTCGGGACTCTCGCGTCCGAACAGCCCACCACCACGGCGAACGGCGCCTGCTTGGGCATCTGCCCGTGGGTTCGGATCATCCCTACCTCCAGGCCGTTGCACTGCACGACGTACCGCGGTTCGCCCGACGAGAAGCTGCCGGTCCGACAGCTCTCCATCCAGCGCGAGAACATGCGGTTGCCGTCTTCCAGCGTCCTCCTCGCCGCTTCCGCATCGGGCGGCGGCGCCTTGACGCTGGGATTCTTGGGGTCAAATCGATAGACGTAGTCGATGGTATTCATGAGGGCGTCGTCCCATCTCACCAGACGGTTCCAGAAGTTTCATCCTAAC
Organism: Planctomycetota bacterium; assembly: GCA_028291545.1. Lineage (GTDB taxonomy): Bacteria > Planctomycetota > Planctomycetia > Isosphaerales > Isosphaeraceae > JAQGHR01. The sequence goes on from JAQGHR010000084.1 coordinate 44,319, forward strand.
CGGACCGGCCGGGAAGTCGCCATGACTCATCGGCCGAGAAGATCGGCCGCCACGTCGTCGTCGGGCGGACCCCGGCGATGTCGCCTTGCCCATCTTGTCCCCCACGCCTCGTCCGCGTACCCTGGACCGGATGAATGCGTGCGATCTGAACGCGCGTGAGACGGACCTAAGCCGCGAGGATGGGGCAGCGTGATGCGAAATCGGATGCAAGGACTCGTCACCGTCGTGATCCTGGCCCTCGGCGGAACCGCGATCGGCGCGGACGAGCCGAGGCTGGCCGAATATTTCGGGTTTCTGCCGCTCGAGATCTACAAGCTCGACCAGCGGATCTCCAACCTGACAGTCGCCGATCTCGACGGGGACAAGGCCGACGACATCATCGCCGTCAATAACGGCCGGTCCCGGATTGACTTGCTCCTGACCACCAAGGGAGACAGCGAGGATCGCGGCAAGACCGAGGCCAATCAGGTCATCAGCGACCGTCGCATGCGGCTCAAGACGCTGGCCGTGAACAAGGAAATCGTCAGCCTTCAGGCCGGCGACTTCAACGGCGACGGCAAGACCGATCTCGCGTTCTACGGCACCCCGGCCGAGCTGATCGTCCTGTTCAATCAGGGTGGCGCGAAGTTCTCTGCCCCCAAGAGATTCACCACGGGCGACGCCGTCGAGAGCGCCTCGGCGCTGGCCGTCGGCGATATCGACCGCGACGGCAAGCACGACCTCGCCCTGCTCACCTCCTCCGACGTCGTGATCGTCACCCAGAAGGGCGGCAAGCTCGGCGAGCCCGAGCGCCTGCCCCACACCGCCGCCAACCCGCGGATGCTGAAGCTCGTGGACCTCGACGGCGACGGCGGCGACGACCTGGTCATTTACGACGGCACCCCGGAAGATCCCATCCGCGTCCGCTTCTCCACCGAGGGCGGCAAGCTCGGCCCCGAGCAACGGTTCAGCCTGGAGCCCCTGCGAGCGATGGCCTTTGGCGAGGTCGACGGCAAGAAAGGCCAGGAACTCCTCACGATCGAGGCCGCCACCGGCCGCGCCAAGGTCTTCACCCTGGGCGAGGCCGACGAGGACGAGGCCGATCGCCGTGGCCGCCTGATCTTCTACCCCCTGCCCAAGGGCGACGCCCGGGGCCGCACGATCGCCGTCGGTGACCTCGACGGCGACGGCAAGGCCGACGTCGTGGCCACCGACCCGGCCGACGCCGAGTTCCTGGTCTACCTCCAGGGCAAGACCGGCCTCGGCACCGGCCAGACCTTTCCCGGCCTCGCCGGCGGCAAGACCGTCTTCGCCGCCGACCTCGATGGCGACAAGAAGGCCGAGGTCATCGTCCTTTCCGAGAGCGAGAAGCAGATCGGCCTGACCAGGCTCGACAACGGCCGCCTGACCTTCCCCACCCCGTTGCCGATCAGCGGCGATCCCGTCGCGCTGGCCGTCGCGGACCTCGACGGCGACGGCACGCCGGAAATTCTCTACGCGACTCCCGGCAAGGACGGCAAGGACGATAGCTTCGCCCTCAAGGGGCTCAAGCGCGAGAAGTCCGGCAGCTTCGTCCCGTTCCGCTGGGGCCAGGAAGATTCGGTCGCCGTCAAGGGCCTCTCCGGCAAGCCCCCTGCCCTTCGCGTTCTTGACGTGAACAAGGACGGCCAGCCCGACATCCTCGTCTTCAACGCCTACGGCCCGCCCGTTTTGCTTCTGGGCCGACCCGGCGGCGAACCTCCCGCCCCCGCCGCCGGAACGCTCGGCCCTCTCGTGGGCGCAACGCCCGCCGGGCTCACGGTCGCCAATCTCGGCGGCCCGTCCCTCCTCGTGGCGCAGGGTACTTTCGCCCGTAACGTCGCGCTCGACAAGAACGGCCAGTGGCAGATCAAGGAGCAGTTCAACTCCGGCAAGACCTCATCCCAGATCCTCGGCGCCGCCGCGCTGGAACTCGATGGCGACGGTACCCCCGAGATCGTCCTGCTGGACAAGGCATCGAAGTCCCTCCTCTTCCTCGACAAGAAGGCCGGCGGCGTTTACTCCGCCGGCGGCAGCCTGAACGTCGGCCCGATCGACTTCCAGGGCATGCACGTCGCCGACTTCGACGGCGACGGCAAGGACGACCTCCTGATCGCCGGCACCGACAAGTTCGGCGTGATGATCACCGGCCGCAAGGGCCAGAAGTTCAAGCTCCTCGCCAGCTACGAGCCCACCCGCAAGGACGCCCGCCTCGGCGACCTCGTCGTCGGCGACCTCAACGGCGACAAGCAGACCGACATCGTCCTGACCGACCTCAACGACCACCTCATCGACATCCTCACCCATCCCGGCGGCGCCGACCTCGATCGCGCCCTCACCTTCAAGGTCTTCGAGAAGAAATCCTTCCGCGACCGCGATAGCCTCATCGAACCCCGCGATCTGGTGTTGGGCGATGTCGACGGCGACAAGCGCACCGACCTGATCCTGATGGTCCACGACCGGATTCTCGTCTACCGGCAGGATTCGGGGGAGAAGATGGAGAAGACGGCCGAGAAGAAGTGAGCCGAACTCGTGTCGAGTCGGCCCCGTTTTCCCAGTGGGGCGGGCGTCCCTGCCCGCCTACTCAAATCCATATTCTTTGTAGGCGGGCAGGGACGCCCGCCCCACTCCTGAGATGCTGTCCCAACTCACAACCCTCCAGCGTGCGCTCCGCGACCTCATGTCCGATCTCTCGGAGGAAGCCTACTGCGCGCTGGCTGCTCGAGCTGGAATATTACCTGTGGCAGGCCGTGATCGGGATTCGCGATCCCCACAACCAACGGCTCGCGGATGAGGGCGAGATCGTCCGCCTCAAAGAGCTCTCCCAATTGTGCGGGGGGTGGATCGTGTTCGGCGACTCGACCGAGGAAACCTGGCTGCCTCTGGAAGTATGGGAAAAGCGATTCGAGGAATGGACGCGAAATGGACACTCAACGTGAGCTTGAGTGGCACGGGTTCCGTACTCGGACCCCGTGGCGGTGAGGCGGTCGCGGCACAGCGTGACCACACGGGGTCCGAGTACGGAACCCGTGCCACCCAGCCGCTGAGCGAATGGGAGCAGCGGTTTGCCGAATGGTTGCCAGGAGAGCGCGGGACGGGAGGGTGAATCAATGACGATTGCCACTGTCGAGACAGTCAAACCGAAGCGTCGCTGGAGGTTTCGCCTCTCGTTGTGGCTGATGATGCTGGTGATTGCCGTTCTCGGCATCGGATTGAGTTGGAAAGTCAACAAGGCGAAGAAGCAGCGTGCGGCAGTGAAAGTGGTTCAGCAGTTAGGGGGATCGATCGGATACGATTATGAACTCGATGACGAAGGCGTCTGGACGAAAATCCCGGAACCGCCGCGATGGAAATGGTTGAACTCACTCCTCGGCGTGGATTTCTTCCACGACGTCCATCTCGTCTTCGTCCTCCACCCTGCACATCTCCCAACCGATCTGGCCTTTCTCGACGATCTTCCCGATATCCGCCGCCTTGAGCTCTTGACGGGGCCGGATACAAGAACCGACAGCGCCGGGATTATGCGTATCGCGGCATTGCGAAGTCTAAAGAAACTCAACTTATTCATTGAAGGCGTTGATGAGGCCGGGCTCGTAGCGATTTCTCGATTGGCGAGACTCGAGGACTTGAGCCTTTACGGACGCGGATTGACCGATGACGGTCTGAACAACCTGCGACCTCTCAAGCGACTTAAAAGCCTCAGCCTGTCGTCCGGGGAAGACATTACGGACCGAGGAATGACTTCCTTGGCGAGCTTCAAGGATCTCAGGGAATTGTATCTTTTTGAAATCAGGCTCAGCGACGCCGGCCTTAATACCCTGACGGGTTTGACCGAACTTGAAGTCCTGTCTCTCGATCGCGTTCGAGGGATATCCGATGTCGGATTGTCATACCTCCGCGCTTTCAAGAAGTTGAAGGAGCTATCGCTCGAAAACCTGGAAATTACTGACGAGGGAAAGGGGTCACACGGGAAAGGGGTCAGGGGGGAAAGGGTCAGGCAAAGGGGTCAGGGTCAGGCAAAGGGGTCGGGGTCAGGCAAAGGGGTCGGGGACCAATTCTAAAAATAGTCGACCCCTTTACTGACCCCTAATAATAGTCCCTGACCCCTTTCCCTGCTCTGACCCCTTTCCCTGCTCGGTATGCAAGGGTGCTACATGACTATTTATTTGCTCAAGCGAGTCACTTTTTTTGAGGATTCGAAAAGCATTTCCGATGCCCAATATGCCGCGTTCCACGGCGTGGCATTCCGAAAGGGGGCCGCATTCCCTTTCGGTCCCAAAGCGACGTTACATAATGACGAACGCGAACCCATTCATCTGATCCGTAGTTACCATATCGCTCCGCCTATCACCAACCCCTGCGAGAACTTGGTTGTCCAGCAAGCGATCGCGGGTGTCGTCGGTGGCTGGAAGAACGCCACATTCCTTGAAGTGGTCATCGAAAAGCTTGTGGATTTCCATTATGAGAAGGGAGACTTTACCTACGAGCGTTATGAACCGGATGGTACTTATCTATCCCCGGAGCAATTCATCACCGAACTCCCGGACAACGCTGAGGCCCATCAAGGATTCCCTAACTATCTGGAACTTCTTTCCCCACTCAATGACGAGGTCAAAGTGGCTGGGTCACAACGAGCCGTCGTCGAGATCGGTCCGACCAGGTTCGATGACCCGATCGAATTCTGGTTTTCGGAAGTCGCCTTCCGAGAATATCCCCTCCAGAAGAAAAAAACGACGTTTCTCCTGGATGGCCGTCTCTTTGATTCGATCGCCGCTTTCATCGACTGGGATTTCTTCATGATGAAGAGTGTGGAAGTTGATTGACCAGCAGAAAGGTCACCAGCAGAAAGGGACCAGCAGAAAGGGGTCAACCAGCAGAAAGGAGTCAGGGACCAATTATAAAAAATAGTCCCCGACCCCTTTCCCCTCCCGACCCCTTTCCCCTCCCCGACTCGAATCAATGTCCGGTCAGATGTAGCGTGCCTCGACTCACTGGCCAAGACCACGGAGGAAATGGCGCGTGGGAACGGGGTCCGGGACCAATTCCAAGAGTCGTCGACCCGTTTCCTGACCCTTGAAAAAATAGCCCCGCTCCTTTCTCCTCCCCGTCAGTCATCCAGCCCCGGGACGCCGGCCTGCGCGGGCGGCGTTCCCGCTTTCACCCGGGTCGCGGCAAGGCGGTAGCGATCGCGACGGAAGAGTCGATCGGACGGGTCGAAGCGGATGTACGCCGTGCGGTTGTAGAACGTCGCCGAGCCCTCGAAGCAGGCGATCCAGGCGGCGCGATCGATCCCGAAATGGGCCTGGCACTCGGCTGGCGTGATCACGGGAGAGGCCGTCCCCTGGGGCCAGCCGAGCGATTTTTTCGCATGCAACCCATCGAGAACGGCCTGCGCAAGCGCCGCATGGCCGCGAAGGGTGGGGTGATGGGCGTCGTGGAACTGGACGTCGCCCAGGACGCCGGTGGGGTCGAGGCGTCGGAAAACCTCCGGGCCGTCGATGAGTAGAGCGTCGGGGTGCCGGGCGGCGATTTCGCGGTAAATATCCTGGAAGGCGGTCGGGCAACGCATGGGCATGCCGTCCAGGTCGCGGGCGGATTGGTAGTGGCGATTGGCCTCGGCCGTTTCGCCGCCGCGTTCCAAAAGGCCGGCGAGGCGAAAGTGGGCCTCGGCAAAACCGGGCTGGCGTTCGAGCAGGGCCCGGTAGGCGGCGATGGCGTGCGCCGCGTCCTCGCCTTCCCGCGTTCGGACCGCGAGAAAGTCCCGCGCGAACGCCTTGCGAGCGGCCTCGGGCGTGGAAGGCGAGAGCGTGGAACGACTGGGATCGAAGCGGCCGTCGTTGCCCGGCGGGATGATCAGGACGGGAAGGGCGCCGATCGTCTCGGCGTAGGAGACCATCCCCTCCAGACGACGGCGGAACAAGGCGAGGACTTCGTCATATTCCGCCCGGCTGCAACACGGACGGTCGATCAACTCGCGAGTCACCCTCGGAGGAGGCGGGATCGAGATCTTACGCGCCTCGATCGCGTCCAGCGCCATGCGGCAGACGGCCGAATAGCGAGTTACGCGAACCCAAGGCGGCGGCCCCGGCTTGGGCCGCACGTCGTCGTCATAATAGTTGACGTCCCTCGACCAGGCGAATCGCGCCTGGAACTCGTTGTGCCCGGAATAGATGAGGACCACGTCCGGTCGTCGCTTCAATTTATACAGTTGCTTGTGCATGCCCTCCAGCGGGGCGCCCGGACTGGCGAGGATCTCCGCCTCCACCCGGCGATCGGGCAGGATCTTCCCGAGTTGCCAGGCGAGGATCTGGCCGACGGAGAGTCTGGGCTCGAACGGCACTCCCACGGCACTCGATTCCCCCAGCACGACGATCCGCAATCCCCCCGGTGGACCCTCGGCCAGGTTGGTCGGATAGGGGTTGACCTTGGCCTCCGTCCGGTTCGCCGTCGGCACAAGGGGACGTATCCACAACTCGAAAGCACGGGCCAGGCCCTCGGTCAGGCCCACCCCGATCAGGCACGAGATGCACAGCGCCAGGAGCTTGACGCGGCGAGCGGCCTGCCCTCGCCTCCGGTCCCGCACGACGGCCAGCCCGAGCCACGCCATCCCGACGACGCCCATCGCGATCGCGAGGCCGTAGACGACCATGATGCCTCGGAGCACCCCCGTGATGACGGCGCCGGCATGCACGATTGGCGTGTAGGCCATGATCCACGGCGGAACCACGGTGAGGGCGAGCCATCCGCCGACGATGGCGCCGGCGATTATCGGCAGTCGGACAATCCGGGAAAAATATGACCTGTTCCCCCTCATTCGACCTGGAAACATCGCGGCTCGCTCCGTCGGAATCCCTCGCGCCGAGTCGCACGGTCATACCCAGGCCGGACCCGGCACCGCCAGGCCAAACTGGCACGATTTCAGGCTCATATCCGGCCGTTCCGGTACGGCGGCCTGAAGGTCTGTCACTTCTTCTCGGCCCCCTCCACCACCAGATCAATCGCCGCGAAATGCTCGTGATCGCTCTGCGTGTCGCGCGTCTCCACACGGATCAGATACACCCCCGGCGTGTCAATCTTGAGCTTGCAGCGGGCGCCGGACTTGCCGCCGGGCTTGAAGTCCATGCGGTAGGCGGTCTCAAGCTCGACGTCGTCGACGATCGGGGGCAGTTCCTTCTGGCCGACCTTGGCTTGCTTCACGACGAATGAGTGGACAAGGACATCCGCAAGTGTCTTGTTCGGGTACACGTTGGTCAGCGTCCACTGGATCTTGATCGTCTCCCCGGCCTTGACCTTCAGGACGGGGCGGGGGTTCTTGCCGGTGTCGGGCGGCGTCTGGTCGACGAAGGCCGTCTCCTTCTTGCTGCCGGCCTCAACTTCGAGCGTGACCTTCGCATGCTCCGCCCGCGCCGAGAGAGGCGCGATCAGGGCCAGTGCCAGGGCCGATGAGATCGCGAGAGAACGCATGAGCGTGCCTCCAGGTGATGGAGCGTGTATCCGAGGGCGATGTCTCGCCCGATGGCCCTCATCGTAGCCGGGTCGGGGGCCTGTCGCCACTTGGCTCGGAAATCCGACTCCATCCGAGAAGGGGTCGACGCGATTTCCGTGATCGGCGGCCCTGCGTGTCCCGATAATTCCCACTGGTCGTGGTCGTTACGCTCAGCCCGTTCTCGTCGACGGATGGGCCCGGAATCAGGGCGAAGTGGGACCCGGTTCCTCACAGAGAATCGGGTTTCCGGTCGCCGGGTGCGGAAAGTCCAGTTCGTCTGGCTTGAGGATCAAAGACACGTTGAGGCAAGCGGCCCGAGCCGACCGTTTTTTTGAACTGAGCGCCGACAGATATGACTGTAAAACCAAGAGACGGTAACCGATACGCCATAAGTTCTTAAATCGATCGCGAGAACTCGCCTTCGCGGAATTTCGCTTCCTTTGTATTCTGGAACGCGTTAACTCATCCGCAACGATTTGCACGAGATCGGATCTCACGGAGGATCCTCAGACCATGCCTCGCCGAAAGCTCGCGAAACCGCAGGTTGAATCACTGGAATCGATGACCCTGATGTCCGCGACCGCCGGCACGCTCCCGATCGGGAGCGCCCTCGTCCACATCGCGGCAAAAGAGGCCCGGCCGGTAGCAGTCCACGCGATGTTGCATGGAACTTACACGCGGCACGTCTTTCTCGCCGATGCCGGGACGACCTTTGATCTCTCCGGCGCGGGCCGGGTCTCGCCGCTCGGCCGGGCGACCGTGAGGGCGACGCTCCACAACCTGGGGTTCATCGCGACGGGGCATGCGGGTGGGACGCTCACGCTTTCCACCGCTCAGGGATCGGTCACTCTGAATTTGACCGGTCCGTTGCAGGACGGATTCTCACCATTGCCAACGGCATATGACTACACCACCGTCGGCGGGACCGGCCGGCTCGCCCACGTCACCTCCACGGGCACTGCCACGCTGACGCTGGTCTCGTCGCACCCGACCACGAGCAACGCGCCGGTGCCTCCCGAGGGACTGCTCATCGATCAGGGCCAGTTCACTCTCGTGCTGTCGGGACGAAAACGCTAGTCTGGCCGCTATCCTATGATCTCGAAGAGTGACTGCACGCGGACGATCGCTCGTTCCTCGGGGAAAGTGTGAAACGCCTGGATCGATAGCCCCCGGCTCCGCGCCTCGACGTGGATACGGCTCATCGGCGAGGGGGCCATCCGATTCGCGGGCGCGAATCGGTGAAAGAGGTCGCCCGAGGAGGCGTCGAGGATCAGTTCCTCATTCAGGTGGGCAAACACCTCGGCGTCGAGTCGCTCGGCCTCGAAACAGGTCTGATATTCGACCCGGCCGTCGGGGGCGAGCCGCGTCGATCGCTCATGTTTAACGTGTGAGTGAAAAAGCAGGCCCAGATCGGGCAAGAGCGTCTCGGGGCCCGCAAGGATTTCGGTCAACCGTACATCACCCGACGCCCACGTGATGACGTGCCCGCCCTCCACGATCCTGGCGTCGGCCTCCCAGCCGGTGCGGGTTATCCGCGAATGGACGCGGACCGCGAACCAGTCCGGATGAACCGAGCGGCCGAAAACGTGGAATCCCAGGTCGGCCACCCGCGACCTTCCGGAACTGACACCCATATCGAAAGCCTCCGTGAAAACAGTGGTCCGTGGTCAGTGGCAAGGGGGTTAAGGGCAAGGTTGGTACGCCGGCGATGATCATGATGGATTATAGACTGCGAATCTACCCATGCAAACCGTGAGGATCGGGTTCGGCGAGCCGACCAGGCGGGGCATGAGAATCGAAGGGGCGCAGGCGGCTCCTGTCCGCATTGACCGTTTCGGCCGGCCGTCGTAGACTGCCGACGCGCGCCGGGACTCTCGGTGCGTTCGGACACCCCGGACGGAGCCGCGCGGTGGACCACTCTCAAGACACATCGACGACAACCCTGCCCGCCCGCGCGCTGGCCGCGCTGCGGAGCCGAGGCCCGCGCTACGTGATGCACAAGGCCTTGCGTCGATCGCTCTCGCGATGGCCGAGCCTGAAGCGCCGTTGTCTCTACGGCAACCCGCGCGATTATTGGACACTCCGGGGCGGCGACGAGTATTTCCGCGAACAAGAGGGCCAGCCCGCCCGCGACGCCCGCGCCCGCTGGATGGCGGATCGGATCGCCGCGTATCGACCCGCCTCCATCCTGGAAGTCGGATGCGGATACGGCAAGCAACTCCGCGCGCTCAGGCGGCGTCTCGATTGCCCGCTCGTGGGCGTCGATTTCAGCCCCAGCCAGCTCGTCCAGGCCAGGCGTTATCTCGAAGGCGTCGCCGACGTGCGGATCGCTCTCGCCTCCGGCGCAAGGCTGCCATTCCCCGATCATTCGTTCGATCTGGTGCTCACCTCGGCCGTGATCCTGCACAATCCGCCGGAGATCGCGGAGGCGATTCGCCGCGAGGTCGTCCGCGTATCGCGCCGATTGGCGGCACATAATGAGGACACCGACGTCACTTACAACCGCTTCGGTTACGACACGGCCGCGTGGTACGAGGCGAGGTCCGTCGATCTGCTGGAATGTGGTCCGATCCCGGTCGAAGCCGACCCTTCCGCGTCCCAGTTCTGCGTGGCCCGGCCGTGGCCGTCGTGAGCCGCGCGGCACGCGACGGCCTGATCGTCGCCATCGGAGGACAGGTCGAGCGCGTCCTCGGCACGTTCACAGCACTGGCCCTGCGCTGGGGGCTCGACCCCGCGCGACTGGGCGTGTACACCGGCCTTCGCTTGTATCTGGATAATACGAACCGTTCAAGCCTCGGCGTCGGTCTGGGCGCCGTGCAGGAGATTCCGATCCTTCGTGCCCAGGGCCGCGAGGCCGAGGCTCGCCGGATCGCGAACATCGCCCACACGACAAACAGCCTGACCTGCGTCGTCTATGCGCTGCTGCTGATCTCGCTTGCGGCATGGTGGGCCGCGTCCCATGCGCGCGAACCGCTCGCGGCCGAATGGACGTGGGGCCTGGCGGCGATGGCGGGACTGGCGATGCTGAAGCGGTACGAGAGTTTCCTGATCGCCGTCCTTCGAGCGCATGGCGAATTCCTGCTCACGACCAAGCTCGACGTCCTAGAATCGTGCGTGTCGGCGGTCGCCGTGGGCGCCGGATTATGGTTCGCCGGGTTCTGGGGCCTGCTCGCGGCCGTGGGCGTGATCCTGCTGGCCAAGATCGCGTACTTGCATGCGAAGCATCCAATGCGATTCGGCTGGGCCTGGGATGCGCCGACGGTCGTGAGACTGATGATCGTCGGCCTGCCGATCCTCGCGAACACTGCGACCTTCGGCGCGGTCCTGAACCTTGACCGCGTGCTCATCCTCGCACTCTTGCCCGATGGCGAACGGGCCGCCGGCCTCTACACGATCGCGATCATGGGCACGAGCTGGAGCCTGGATGTTGCGGGTCGGGTCGTGACCGTGCTCTACACGCATTTCCAGACGACGCTCGGTCGATCCGGCAACACGGCCGAGGTGGCAAGCCAGGCCCTTCGAGCGACCGAGGCGCAGGCCCCGATCCTTGCGGTCGGCGGCGCGGTTGCGTATGTCTTCGCGCCCGCGTTCCTCGGCATGCTCATGCCCCGATATATCGAAGGCGTCTCGGCGATCCGCCCGCTGATGCCGGGGATGGTGGTGCTGGGGCTGGCGTGGCCGGCGCGGCAGATGTTGATCGCAGTTGGACATCCCTATCGCTTGTGCGCGGCCACGCTGGCGGCCCTCGCGTTCGTCGCCGAGTGCGGCGTGATTGGCGCCGTCCGCTCCGGGATCGTCGGAGTGGCGTGGGCCATGTCGATCGGCTACACGGGCGTCGTGCTGCTCACGGGCGCGGCCGCCTTCATCCCGACGCTGGGATACCGGCCCTGGATCTGTCACCTCGGCCGGTTGGGATGGCTCCTCGGCAGCTTCGCGGTGGCGGCGTTGATCGCGGCCCATGCCCCCCTGGAATTGCCGCGGTGGGCCGAGCTTGCCGGCCGAGGCGTGATCCTGGCCGTCCTGGTCCTGCCGCTCTTCGTCTACTGGGGCTGGCGATTTGGATGGTTCTGCCTGATGGCGGGAAAGCTCGCGGCAAGACCGGCGATGGCCGCGTAATCCTCGACGTTCCGACGGAGTCGCCACCCATGCTCGACATCGCATTCGTCCTGCTTCTGACGGCCTGGTCGGCCCTGGTCGGCCGGGCCATCTTGCTGCGCCTGGACGCGATTCCGGCATGCTTTGTGGATACCCTCGCACTCGCCGTGCCTCTCGGTCTCGGCACGCTGGCGCTTGCCGCGCTGGGGCTGGGCGAGATCGGACATCTGCACCGCGCGGGGTTCGTCGCGGTCTTCTCTCTGGGCGTGTTTGCCGCTGTGCTCCGCATGCGCGGGCACGATCCCGAGCGCCATGCACAGATCCAAGTTCGAGCGCCGATGAAGGCACACCCGGTCGATCGCCTCTTCGATCTTGCTTTCGCCCTTACCATCCTCGGCACGCTCCTGACCGCACTCGCTCCCGTGACCGACGGCGATGCGCTGTGCTATCACCTTCAAGTCCCGAAGATCTTCCTGCTCAATCATGCGATGACGTTCGATCCCGACTTGCACGAGACGGTCTATCCGCTCGGAACGGAGATGCTCTACGCCGTCGCGCTGGCCTTCCGAGGGCCGGTCGCGTGCCGCCTGATCCAGTGGATCCTGGGCCTGTGCTTCGCGGCCAATGTGACGGCCCTGGCCCGGCCGTGCCTGGGACCTCGGGCGCGCTGGGCCGGCACGATCGCGATGCTCGTCCCCGCCATTTCCAACGGGATGGGAGCCCCGCTGAACGATGTCGCGCTCGCCGCGTTCGGCAACGCGTCGCTGGTTGCGGTCATGCTCTGGCGCGATCGGCCGACCGCGAGTCGGGCCGTTCTGGCGGGCGTCCTCGCGGGGATGGCGATCGGCGTGAAATACCCGGCGCTCGTGTGGGCGGGGGTGCTGGGAATGGGAATGATCGCACCGAGGACGCGACGCATTCGAGATTCGAGATTCGAGATTCTCCAATCGCTCGTCCGCTTCTCGCTGGCCGCCCTCATCACAGGCGGCGCGTGGTATCTGCGCGCTTACATGCACACCGGAAATCCCGTCTACCCGTTCTTCCGCCAGGTCTTCGGAGGGGCGGGGATCGACGACGTACTGGACCCGATCAAGCGGCCGATGCCGGTGACGCTGGTGAACCTGGTCACGGCCCTGGGTCCGATGACGCTCGACCCCGATCGGTTCGATAGCCTCTCGCATCAGTTCGGGCCGGTGTTCCTGCTGTTAATGCCAGGGTTATTCCTGTTGAAGCCGCCCCGCCGCGTCGTCGGTCTCGGCTCGATCGGATTCTTGTTTCTCACGCTATGCCTCACCCAACGGCAGAGCATGCGGTTCGTCCTCGCATCGGTCGGCCCGTTCGCGGTGGCGGCGGCGTGGGTGGCGACGACATGGTGTCAGCGTCGCAGCATGCCGGGGCGTTTGCTCGTCGGAGGAGTCGCCCTCGTGCTCCTGTTCGAAGCCAGCCTCGCGATCGGCCGTGCGCGGCACGGAGTACGCGTGGTGCTTGGGAGAGAATCGGAGGAGGCGTTTCTCATGCGACGCGAACCGACGTACCGTGTCGGCACGTGGGTCGAGAGGAATCTGCCGGGTTGGGCGACGATCGTCGGCCAGGATCATCGCGGTTTCTACATCCCGCGACCCTACACGATGGAGCTGGCGCACCGCCGACGAACCGGCCTGGGTACTCGCGGGGAAGTCGCGGACGAAATCATCTCCCGTCTGAAAAGGGACGGCTTCACCCACCTTCTTACGTGCCCTCCCGAGCCGGAATCGTCGGTCGAATTCGACCCGCTCCTCTCTCGACAACTTGGGTCCTGGCTGGCGGCTCGAACGCCACTTTACGAGGAGGCGATTACCGATCCCGACGGAGTCTCGCGCCGCTACCGGATTGACGCGCTGGACGAGCCCGCCCGTATGGCCGAAGCTGGGGGGATGCGCCGATGACCGACCGACCGACACTCGTGGAACTGCGCACCCGGGTCTTCAAGAATTCCGGGACGGGTCAGCCCGAGATCGGCAATTGGCTCGCTCGTCGGGTCGGCCGCCCTTCGGCCGTGTACGGGACGTGGTTCGCCGTCCGCCTCGGGATCTCGGCGCACGCGGTCACGCTCGCCACCCTGGTTGCGAACCTCGGCGGGGCGATCGCGATCGGCACGGGCTCGCGGTCCGGATTCATCGCGGGGGTCGTTCTGCTCATGTTGGCGTACTGGCTCGATCATGTGGACGGCCAGGTCGCTCGCTGGCGGGGAACGTCCTCTCTCGGAGGCGTCTATTTCGACTACTTGATGCATCACGCGGCGACGATGGCCCTGGGCTTTTCGCTCGGTTTCGGCCTGACGATGCAAGGCGGTTCGCCGATGTGGTCCGTCGCCGGATTCCTGGTCGCGGCGGGATGGACGTTCCTGAACTTGCATAACGACTGCCGCTATAAAGCATTCTTCCAGCGACTGAAGCGCGCGGAGCGATCGTACCGCATCGACGGCGGGTCCGGAGGGCGGCCGGCCCCTCCCTCGCCGTGGCCCCGAGTTTGGCCGGGCATCGTGACGTGGCCGATGAGCAAATCATGCGAGCCGCACATTGTCTTGGTGGCGCTCGTGATCGCGGCCGTGACGGCGGTCGTTGCTCCAGAACTCTGGCTTCGAGCGCTCGGAATGGCCGTGGCGGCGATGGCCGTCGTCGCGCCGACCCTGGCCGCGGCCCGAGTCGCGAAGACCATCGCGGGGAACACGCCCGACCAGGAGTTCAACCGATGGTTCCGCCCGTTACTTCTTCTCCCAGATCGCAAGCATGTCGTCGGAGGCGAGCTTGCGGATGCTGTTGTCGATCATGACCTCTTCGGTCGCGGCTAGGGTTTCCTTGCGATTCAGGACGATTGTTTCGGCATGCGTCTCGGCGAAACTGATGGTCAACGTCTCATCCTTGCAATCGCGGATTGTCTCCACGAGGTGACGGAGATTCTTGATACGCACGCCGTTGATCTCGCTCACGGTCTGGAACGACGTGTCGGAATAGCCCCTCACGATCTTATGACTGAACATCGGGCAGGGGATCATCACCAACTGCTCGCCGTCGAATTCAGGCCGATCGTAAAGACGGGCCGTCAGCGGGCTGCGGTTGCCGATCATCCAGGCGTACCACCCACGCTGCATCGCCTCGGCACCGTCGACGATGTCCTTCGTCGCGTTGGAGAAGGCGAGCGGCCCGCAAATGAAGTAGGAGGGAGTTCCACCCTTCAAGGACGGCAGGACCAACGGCCGACGACTTGCGACCGGAACTTGTATCTCCATCATTTTGCCGTCGCGCAAGATCGTCAGCGGGACGTTGCCATCGCGGGCGACCGTCTGGACGAAATACTGAAACCGGAGATCCAGTCCCTCGCTCACCGGTGACTGACCCGTGTTCTCGACGGCATGATCGCCGATTTTCGTGATGAGATCCCATTCCTTCAGCGGAGTCTTGCCCGCGATCGGCGGCTCGGGCCTGTGAACCACGATCCCGGAGACGCCCGCGGGAACATTCAGCTTCTTCCGCAGCGCGGGATTCTCCAGAGTCTGAAGCACGTCGTAGAGGGCGGGCTTGCCGTCGTAGCGGCCGTCCTTGACATCCTCGAGGAACAGCGCTACCTCCACAGACGGGATCATGTACCCGATGTTATCCGCACCCCCGAGACGGCTGAAGGCAACGCCCACGAGCTTGCCCCCGGCCACGACGGGCCCCCCGCTATTGCCGGGGTTGATCGCCGCATCGACCTGGGCACGGAGCGCCGAGGTCTCCCCGTCGTAGTCAACAAACTCGACCCGGGAGACGATCCCCTTGGTGACCGAGACGCTCGCGCCGCCGGTCGGATAACCGTAGACCAGCACGTTCTCACGATCTCTCGGTATGGCCGTCGAGACCGGCAGCGGAGGCTTCTTCTCGAAGAACGACTCGTCGTCGACCTTGAGCACCGCAAGGTCGATCCCGGTCGCGATCGCCTCCACCTTGGCCGAGAACTTCTCGCTCCCCTTGCCGCTCTGTACCGTGACGGAGGTCGAATAAGCCACGACGTGAGCGTTGGTCAGGATCCGCTTGCCGTCGATGACCATTCCCGAGCCTCCGACGTCCAGCGAGGTCGGGCGAAGCCACGGTCGGCTGAGATCGGGCCGGCGGGTCACGGCCTCGATCTTCACGACGGATGCTCGAACCGCCTTGTCGTGGTCGTCGTCCGAAACGACCTTCGGGTCGTCCGCGAGCCCGAAACTCGAGAGGAGCAACACGACGAACAGCGGCGTGATTCGTGGCATGAGCGAGCCCCGTGCGAGGGAATCCGATAGGTCATCGTCGCGACCATCATCCCGGTCGCGGCGGACGAACGCAACGGCCTCGTTCGGCGGAGGGGAAAGAGAGATCCGAGCCACCCCCTCGCGGCGCGCACGGGGGCACCGCGAGGGGGCTGGCATCATGCCCTCGGCGCGTCGATTAGTACGCGTTGAACGTCCAGTAGGCTCCGGCCCCGGCCAGCCCGATGGCTCGGATGCTGGGGTCGAGCAGAGCGGCCCGATGGGCCGGCGAATTCATCCACATGGAACCGATCGAGGCGGCGCTGCCCATCGCCGAGTTCTGGCGGCGGGCCGGTCCCATCACGAAGTGGCCGAGGCCCCGACGCGTCTGCGCGGCGCTGTTCTGCGCGGCCCAGTTCGCGAGGTTCTGGTCCCAGCCGACGGCGGACAGTCCATGACGCGCCCTCGTGCCGTTCAGCCAGGCGAGGAATCCGTTGGGATCGCCGCTGCTCTGCGCCGGTTGGGCATACGTGTAAGCCGGCTGTGTGGCGGCCGGCTGGGCGTAGCGAACCTGGGCCTGTGCCGGCTGAACGTAATTCGCCGCGGGTTGCGGCGTGGAATACGTGTAGGCCGGACGATACGCGACCCGCGTTTGCGGGGCGTAACGGGCCGGGGCCTGGGCGAACGAGTTCGCCTCCATGGCCGTGAAGGCGACCGTCAACATGACGGCCGTGAGCGAGAGGCGCGCGATCCGTCGGGTCCGCCTGGTGTGAATGCAAGGGTTCAAGTGACCAACTCCAGAAGCCTGGCTCGGCCGAGCCGCAACATTGCGACCCGCTCCCGGACCTCGTCTCGACAGTCGCCCCTGCCTCCCCTCGTCGGGAGAAACCGGACGACGCCTCGTCGCGTCCACCGTGCCGGGGTGCTAGCATGTAGTTGTTAACTCCCCTTCGCAACCCTTTTTTTATAACTACCCGAATTCTGTGTTGACAAACTGATGTCTTCCTCGCATCTCCTCTACAACACGCGAGGCATGGGCGGAGACGTCAATTCGGGACATATGAGGCCGCAAGATGTCCGAGATATGCCCACAGGAAGTCGTGTACCAATCCCTCATGCCGGAACATCCTCAACAGCTCGGCATCGGTATCATTGGCGCCGGCTTCATCGTCCGCGACTGCCAGCTCGTCGCGTATGAACAGGCCGGCTTCCGGGTCGTGGGGATCACCTCGCGGACGCGCAGCACGGCCGAGGAGGTTGCAAAGCTTCGTTCCATCCCCCGCGTGTTCGACTCCGTCGGATCGATGCTCGACGATCCCGACGTGTCGATCGTGGACGTGGCCGTCCCGCCCGCGACCCAGCCGGCGGTCCTGCGCGCGATCCTCGATCACCCGCGCAAGGTGCGGGGCATCCTGGCGCAGAAGCCCCTGGCGATGTCGCTGGACGAGGCCCGCGAGATCGTCTCCGCCTGCCGCAAGGCGGGCGTGGCGCTTCAGGTCAATCACAACATGCGCTACGACCAGTCCGTGCGCGCCCTGAAATCATTGCTCGACCGAGGCGTCCTGGGCGACCCCGTGCTCGCGACCATCGACATGCGCGCCATCCCGCACTGGATGCCCTGGGCGCAGGGCGGCCGGTCGCTCTCGACGTTCATCATGAGCATCCACCACCTCGACACGTTCCGTTACTGGCTGGGCGAGCCCGCCCGCGTCCTCGCCAGCACCCGGCCCGATCCTCGCACCAAATTCGAGCATTTCGACGGCATCAACCTGTACATCCTCGAATACGACAACGGCGCGCGTGCCTCCTCATGGGACGACGTCTGGTCCGGCCCCGCCCGCGAGGGCGCCTCGCCCGACATCGGCATCCGCTGGCGGTTCGAGGGGACGCAAGGTCTGGCCCTCGGCACGATCGGCTGGCCCGGCTGGCCCGAGCGCGTCCCCAGCACGATCGACTGGACGACCTCCCAGGACGGCGGCGTCTGGCATCGTCCCCGTTGGCCCGAGGCCTGGTTCCCCGACGCCTTCGCCGGCCCCATGGCCGGCCTCATGCGTGCCATCGAGACCAGCACCGAGCCCGATATCTCCGGCCGCGACAACCTCCACACCATCGCCCTCTGCGAGGCTTTCCTGCGCGGGGCGAGAGAGCATCGGGTGACGGTGCCGAAAGTCTGAGCCTTTTTGTATGGTGGATCAGACACCGGAGGTGGCGCAACCCTCCCTGCAAGGGGTGAGATCGCGACATCGAAACGAAATTGCTCTCGGTCGAGCCGGGGCGCGTCGGCTCGTGTAGAATCGGAGGTTCGCAGATCCCGATCAAGAATCCGGCGATGATCAACCGTAAGGTTGCTCGAAAGGTGCCCCTTCATGAAGCTCGGCCTCATTAACTCTGCCTGGGCTCAGGCCGGGAAAGACACGGCGTACGGCATCTGGATGACCAGGGAAGCGGGCTTCGATTCCATCGACATTTTCGCCGACCCGCTCGACGCCGGTCCGATGGAAATCAAGCTCATCAAGAACGAGTGCGATCGCGCGGGGTTGCCGATCGTCAGCGTCGCGTGCGTGGCGGTTGGGCTGATTGACTTCAATCCGAGCGTGCAGAGATTTCACGTCGAAAGGGTCCAGGCGTATCTGGACATGTGCAGGACGTTCGGCGCGAAAAATCTCCTGCTCGTCGTGGGCGAATACATCTGGAACAAGGAGGTCATCCCGCCCGCCGAACAGTGGGATACCGGCGTGAAACACCTGAAGGCGCTCGGCCGGTACGCGGGGGAACTCGGCCTGGAGATCGCGCTGGAGATGGAGCCGTTCACGCTGTCGTTGCTCAACGACGTGCCGAACATGGCGCGATTCCTCGACGACGTGGGCGAGCCGAACGTCAAGGCCAACGTCGATATCTCGCACATGGTCCTCGCGCACCAGGCGCCCGAGACGCTGGAATCGCTTCGAGGCCGGATCGGGCACGTCCATATCTCCGACTGCGACGGGAAGGTCCACGGCGATCTCCCTCCCGGTCGGGGCGTGGTGGACTTCGCGCCGTATCTCGTTAAACTGAAAGAATTCGGCGTCGCTAGCGACACGGTCTCGATCGAGCTTGAGTATTCGCCCGAGCCCGACAAGATCGGCGAATGGGTTCGCGAGGCGTATGATGCGACGGCCGGTCTCATGAAGGCGGCGGGGATGCGGAGTTGATCGGTCCATCGCGGTTCTGGCAAATCCTGCTGATTCTCGCGATTTTCGCCGTGCTGGGCTGGCCGGCGCTATCCACGGCCTGGCAGGCGGCCATCGACGTGCGGGCCGACTTCGTCCGCCCGGCGTCTCCGGCCGAGGAGGCCGAGAGGGATACGCCGTCAGGTCGATATCTCGGCGCAAGGCCGCTCTCGCTCGCCTGGAACACGATCAAGTTCGTGGGCTTGACGCTCCTGATCGCGATGACGCCCGGGGTGGCCCTGGCGTGGCTCTTGTTTCGCACGGACCTCTTCGGACGCCGACTGCTGCTAGCGATCCTGGGCCTGGCTCTGTTCGTGCCGATGCCGTTGCATGCCCTGGCCTGGATCGGCTCCTTCGGGAACGCGGGACGATCGCAAGCCCTGGGGTGGGGGCCGGTGATCGCGGGATTGCCGGGCGCGGCGTTCGTTCATGCGATGGCCGCGCTACCGTGGGTCGTCTTCATCGCGGGGGTCGGGCTGCGGACCGTGGAGCCGGAACTGGAAGAATCGGCGCGGATGGACCTCTCGGCCTGGCAGGTCGCAGTGCGGATCACCCTGCGTCGCTCGCTCGGCGCAATCGTGGGCGCGGCGCTGGCCGTGACGGTCCTCACGGCCGGCGACATGACGGTGACGGACCTGCTCTCGGTGCGGACCTACGCCGAGGAGGCCTATATCCAGGCCCAGCTCACCAACGGGCAAGGGGCGGCGGCGGCGATCGCGGCCGGACCGATGCTGGTGGTGCTGGGGGGCCTGATCCTGTGGGCCGCTCGTACCCTTGTGCGGGCCGACCCCGCGCGTCTTCCCTCGGCCCATCGGCACGCTCGGACCTGGAGCCTGGGACGCTGGCGCATCCCGCTCGGCGTGATCGTGCTGCTGACGGTGGGCAACCTGTTCGCGATGCCGGTGTACGGGCTGATCTGGCGGTCGGGCCGGGTCGGCTCGGCGATCGGTTCTGGACTGGGTCCACGCTGGTCACTGCCGGGATTTATCGGATCGCTCAGGCAGGCGTGGCCGGACCTGATCGCTCCCAGGGAGCGAGGCCCGTGGTATGCAACCCTGGAAACTCGGCCTCTGCTGGCCACGCTGTTCTGGTCCTCGTTGGCGGCGAGCCTCGTCGTCTCCCTGGCCTGGCCTCTGGCCTGGCTGTGCCGCGAACGGGGACCGTGGAGGCTGGTCGCATCCCTGTCCGCGGCTCTGGCGCTTGCGACTCCGGGACCGATCGTCGGCGAGGCGCTCAAGCGGGCATATCTCAAGATCCCGATCATCTACGACACGCCCGCCCTGCTGGTGATCGCGTACGTCGCGAGGACGCTCCCTTACGCGCTCCTGGTGCTGTGGCCGGCCGTGCGGGCGATCCCCCGCGAGCACCTGGACGCCGCGATGCTCGATGGCCTGAACGCCTGGGGCCGGTTCAGGAAGGTTGGCCTGCCCCTGACGCTGGGAGCGATTGCGGC
Organism: Planctomycetota bacterium; assembly: GCA_028291545.1. Taxonomy (GTDB): domain Bacteria; phylum Planctomycetota; class Planctomycetia; order Isosphaerales; family Isosphaeraceae; genus JAQGHR01. Next base: position 64,799 of record JAQGHR010000084.1, read on the forward strand.
GGCGTGGGGCGTCGCATTCGTGCTCGCGATCGGCGAGTTGCCTGCGTCCTACTTCGCCGCCAACCCGGGCCGGGAGCCGGTCGCCTTCGAGGTCTGGCGGTTGTTGCACAACGGCGTCGAGAGCCATCTGGCAAGCGTCGGCCTGCTCCTTCTGGCGGGCGTCGGCTTCGCCGGAGCCATGGCGATGGTCGCGGTGAGTAGGGTCTATCGCGTAAGGGATTGAAGCCAACACGCGAGACGAACTCACTTCTTCCGCCAGACCTCGATCGCCCCAAACCTCGCCTCCGGTCGGAACAGGCGGTGGATTGCGGACCGAAGATCCGGTAACCGCAATCGCGGGTCGAATGCCGCCTCTTCGGGTGACCAGACGACGACCGTATCCCTCGGAGATTGTTCGAGCGAGGAGATGAACGATCCTTCCAATTGGGGATTCACGGACCACAGCCAGATCACGCCGGATTCGGCGGGAAACGGGCTGACTCGACCGAGCACACCATTGAAGGCGGGGAAGGGCACGTTTCTCAGGGCGTTCGCCACCGGCGTCTCCGGGCGAGTGTTCCGTTTCAGGTACGCGAGCGCCCGCCGATAATCGTCCCAGCGATACGTGGTATTCGGATCACCGGGGAAAAAATGACGCTCGGCCGTCGCGGGCACACGGATCGGCTCTCGACCGTGCAAGGCGTCAAGAGCGTCCCCCGGCCGACAAAAGGTCGGCAAGCCCGGCACAGCGACGAGGAGGAGAAGCACGAACGAGGCCGGCCAGAGGCGCGGTCGATCGGCAAACCTCGCCTGAACGAGCCCCGCGAGCACACCCCAGTTGACGGCCCAGACCAACCGCAACGGGAGCGCGAGATAGGCATGCCGCTTCGGGTGAAGGGGCTCGTACAGGATGGCGAGGATCAGCGCCAGGATCCAGGGCAGCACAAGGCGGCGATGCTCGGGCGGAGCGACGGCGACCAGTGCGGTCAGTCCCGCGATCGTGCCGAGAACCTTCCATCCGGCGAGATAGCCTGGAAACGCGGCAGGCGAGACGAAGCCCTTCGCGGGTTCGAGAAGGCCGAGTTGTCGAATCACCCCCTCGATGATGCTCCCGCCCGATGTTTGCCCGTACCCTCGACCGTAACTGGCTTGCCGGACGCCGCCGATGAAATCGCCGATCAAGCCTTGAACCACGAGAGGCGCGAACGCCATCGCCACGAACCCGGCAAAGGCAAGTCCCCACGCCAGCGCTCGTCGGATCGTGAACCACCAGGATTCGTCGGCGACACGATCGCAGACAAATACCAGCGCGATCGCGGGCAAAAACAGCACCACATGCGGCCGGATCGTGAATCCGAGTGCCATCAGCGACGACGAGACGACCGTTCCAACCCAGCCAGGCCACCGTTGCAGGACCAGCAAGGCCATCACGGCGAGCAAGGGAGCGTGCCAATCGCGCTGAGCGACAAGGGCATAATCCAGATTCAGGTAGATCGACAGCACGGCGATCCACCCGATCCATCCCGCCAGCGCCCGCCCGAACCGGCGGCGGCTCCAGATCGCCAGCAAGGGACCGAGGCCGACGAGCATCGCGGCATCGACCGCGTAGAACGGGCCGGTCCGTCCCCAGCCGAAGAGCTTGCCAAGAATCCAGGCAAGATAAATATGGCCGGGAAAATTGAAGATGACCACGTCGCGGTAGGGCTTGATTCCCGCATCCCACCCCCGCGCAATCGTGGCCCAGGCATCAAGATCGGGCCACCATGGCCAGGTTAGATAGTGCGGTAGCCATGTTGCGAGCATGGCCATTGCGAGCAGCACGACGAGCACGCTCGCCCATGGACCGGTCGCATGTCGGGCGGGAGACCGGGGCGGCGAAGTCACGGCGGCGAGTCCCTCATCGGTTGGATCTCATCGTGCCGGTTGGAACCGACCACGATATACTATCACGGTCGCCCTGTCGCCCAAGATGCGAGACCCGCCCGCCATGCTCGTTGTGACCGATCGGATCCTCATCCCCGATGACGAGTTTCGGTTCGAATTCGCCCGTTCGGGCGGGCCGGGCGGACAGAACGTGAATAAAGTGTCGTCGAAGGCCACGTTGCGATGGACTCCGGCCACGAGCCCCAGCCTGCCGGTGGCCGTCCGAGAGCGATTGTTGCGAGCCATCGCAGGCA
>JAQGHR010000093.1 GCA_028291545.1 Planctomycetota bacterium
GCCTGCAATTCGCGGGACGGACTTCTCCCTTCAGGAAGACGCGATGTCCGTCCCGCGAATTGTCGTCATCGGCGGTGGTGTCGGTGGTCTGTCGGCGGCCCTGGAATTGACGCGGAGAGGGGCCGAAGTCGTTGTGCTGGAACGCCACGGCCAGCTCGGCGGCAAGGCGAGCGAGCGCCTGGAAAACGGCTGGCGATGGGACGAGGGGCCGAGCATCGTCGTCATGCCCTGGGTCTATCGCACGCTGTTCGAGGCGAGCGGGCTGGATCCGGCGGCGTACCTTCCCCTCAGGAGGCTCGATCCCGCCTTCCGCGTGGTCCTTTCCGATGGCCGCACCCTCGACATTCCGGCCGATGAGGCGGGCCTGCGCGATGCCTTCGCCACCATCGACCCGGCCGATGGCGACGGCCTCGTCAGGTTCCTGGCGAAGATCGATCGGTTCGCCGCGCTGATCGGTCACGCTTATTGCGATCGCATGCTCGAGACCTGGCCGCAGGTGATGTTCTCGCCGTTGATGCTCTCGGCGGCGGTGGTTTCTCCGGCGAAGAAATACGCCGACGAGATCAACGGATTCTTCCATTCCGCCGCGATCCGCGAGCTGATGTATGGCTTCCCCACCTATTCCGGGTTCGATCCCAAGACGGCACCGGCCTCGCTCGCGATCATCCCCTGGACGATCATTCGCGAAGGGGTCTGGTATCCGGAACACGGCGGAATCTCGGCGATTCCACGCGCAATCGCCCGCGCATGCCGCGACGTCGGGGCGGACGTCAGGACCAACGTCGAGGTCGAGGCCATCGAGCTGAGCCCGACCAACCGCGTGGTCGGCGTGGCCACCTCGTCCGGCCCCATTGCGTGCGACGCGGTCGTGTCCAACAGCGATTACGTCCACACGATGCGGATGCTGCGAGGCGGAAAGGGGTTCTCGGCGGAAATCGAGGACCTTCGCGCGGGCCGCGCCCAGCCGTCCGGTTCCTTCTTCACGATCCAGATGGCCTGCGACCGGACGTGGGACGCCCTCGCGCATCATGTGCTCGTGTTGACGAAGGGGTCCGATCGCGTTTACGAGGAGCTTTTCGGTCGCGGCGAATTCACGAGCGACCCGCCCATCTACATCAACGCCACGAGCGTGACCGATCCGTCGGACGCACCCTCGGGCGGTTCCAACCCGTTCATCGTCGTGGGAGCGCCGCCGATGAAGCCGGGCGCGGAGCCGGACCGCGAATTCGAGGCACGCTACGCGGAGCAATTGATCGCGAAGCTGGACGCCTCGGGTTATCCCGGTTTGAAGGCGGCCTCCGTCGCGACGACGATCACCGGACCCGGCGAATTCCGCGATCGGTTCCACGCGTTCCTGGGCTCGATCTACGGCCTGGGGAATGCGCATAACATCCTCGGCGGCAGCTTCCGACCCCGGAATTATCGGGCCGACGTGCCCGGCCTGTACTTCGCGGGCGGCGGCGTCCAGCCCGGCGCAGGGTTGCCGATGGTCGTGCAAAGCGGCAAACTGACGGCCGAAAAGGTCGCGCACGACCTCAACGCTCGCGCCCCGAAAGGCCGGCCCATGAGAGCCGGACGATCATGACCACGCCCCTCCTGATCGTCGCCATCGTGTCCGCCCTGATCTGGACGGCGATGACCGCGACGATTTTTCATCATGTGCTGAAGACCCAATACCTTCGACCGATTTCCGGCCCGATCTCCGCCGACTCCCCCCGCGTGGAGGTCGTCATCCCCGCCCTCAACGAGGAGGAGCGGGTCGAGACAACGGTACGGAATGTCCTGGCGCAAGAGTACCCCCACCTTCATCTGACCGTGGTCAACGATCGGTCCACTGATCAAACAGGCGCGATCCTCGACCGCCTCGCCGAGACCCTGCCCGTCCGTGTGATCCACGGCGTGCCCCGGCCGACCGGCTGGGTCGGAAAGACCTGGGCGATCTCCCAGGGCGCCAGCGGCGCGACGGCCGAATGGCTCCTGTTCGTGGATGCCGACATGGAGCTTCACCCCCGTGCGCTGGCCACGGCGCTCGACCAGGCGAGCAAGGCGGACGCGGACCTCGTCTCGATCATCGCCCGGCCCGAGATCAAGACGTTCTGGCAGGGCGCGATCGCCGTCACGATCGGCGAGCTGCTGTTCACGATGTATCCGACTCACCTGGCCAACGATCCGAAGAGTCCCGTGGCCATCGCGGCCGGAGGGTTCCTGCTGGTGAAGCGATCCGTCTACGAGCGCGTGGGCGGGCACGAAGCGGTCCGGGCCGAGATCGTGGAAGACATCCAGTTCGGGCGGCTGGTCAAGCAATCCGGCGGGAGGCTCTCGATCCATCTCGCCCCCGACCTGGCCTGGACGCACATGTACGGCACGTTCGGCGACCTCTGGCGAGGCTTGCGCAAGAACGCCTACGCCGGCATGGAATACCAGCTTCGCAAGTACATCGCGGGCGCGATCGGCGGCCAGATCATGGCCTGGACGCCGATGGTCGCCACCGTCGTCGGCCTGGCGATCGGTTCCTGGCCTCTTGCGATCGTAGGTGCCTGGGGATGGCTGGCGCAGGCCCTCTCGGTCGCTCCCTCGATCCCCTATTTGCGGATCTCGCCCCTGTTCGTGCTGACCCTGCCGCTCGGTTCACTGGCCTATACCGCGATCGCGACCGCGAGCGTCTGGAATCACCATCGAGGCCGCATCATCTGGAAGGGCGTGACGTTTTCGGCCACCGACGTTCAGGCGGCAAGTCGTCCGGATCCGGGTCGAGCGGATGCCTCGCGGCCGGTTGCGGCGGCCGCTTCTCTTCCGCTGGTGGTTCCAGATCCGGAACGGCCGGCGTGAGTTCGGGGGTTGCGACCGGCACGCCGACCGGATGCCGGGCAGATGCCGCCAGCCCGACCAGGCAGAGGACGGCGACCAGCGGGGCCAGCTCCCCGACGTAACTGCCAAGGATCATGTAGGTCACCGTGAACACCATGGCCGTCACGCTTCCTTCCATCAGTGGCGGCCCGTTGCCGAACCCGCGACCGCCAAACATGGGTGACCAGCCGATGCCGTACTGGAACATGAACACCCGGATTGCCGCGACGTGGACCACGCAAACGATCAGCATCCCGTACAGCGCCGCGCGAATGAGCCCTCGTTCCGTCAAGAACGTCCGCGCGATCCAGTGCGCCGCCCCGCCCGATGTCGGGCCGGAGCGGAAGACGTTCCCCATCTTATGAAACGTCGGGAAATGGTGGTGATTCTCACCCGGCATGGGGTTGGCCTCGACCTTGTTTCGGAAAATCGCGTCTCCCGTCATTCGTGACAAACGGCGCGATCTTGTCAATCGTGTTGTGAAAACGGAATCGAAGAGTTTCACGCAGAGGCGGGGAGGGGACGCAGAGGACGCGGAGAAGAAAGAAAACGTGGATGGAGGACTCAGGTTCGCATTCTCCTGAATTTTCCCCTCCGCGTCCTCTGCGTCCCCTCCCCGCCTCTGCGTGAAACGTCTTGCTTTTTTCCTCCATACACCAACGCTGCCCGAGAGCCTTGATGTCTCACGACAAAGCTTCCCCCCGGATCATCACCGCCTACAAGCACGGCTGGCCGCGCAGGGCGGTCCACGGGATGATCGTGAGGAAGATTCGAAACGCCTTCTTCCGGATTCGCGTTCAGGGAATCGAGCGATTGCGAACCGTGATCGAGGCCGAGCCGGGCGGGACTCTGTTCCTCGCGAATCATTCGTGCTGGTGGGACCTGTTCCTCGTGCATTATCTCAACGAGGCGATCCCGGTGGACGGTTACGGCATGATGGAGCATTTTAACATGCTCAGGTTCGGCTTCTTCCGCCGGATCGGGGCCTTTTCGGTCGATCGGACCGACCCGGCCTCAGTGCGGGCGTCGATCGATTACGCGGTCGGACTGCTGAAGGGGCCTCGCGCCGGGGTGTGGATTTTTCCACAAGGCCGTATGATCGGGAACGATGTCCGGCCTCTCGGATTTCAGCCCGGACTACGGGCGCTGGTTCGCCGCGCCGGTCGCGTACGGATCGTCCCGGTCGCGTTCCGCTTCGAGTTCTGGCAGGATGAGCGTCCCGAGGCGTTCGTCCGGTTCGGCGAGCCGGCGTGGGTGGAGAGGCGTGATGTCTTGACGGTCGTGGAAACCTGGGAGCGGCGATTGACCGAGGAGCTTGACGCCTTGAAAATCGACGTGACTTCCCAGGCCGCCGATCATTTCACGACGATCATGCAAGGGCCAGGCTCGATCAGCGATCGCTATGCGCGATTTCGGGCCAGGTTCCGCGGCAATCCTCCGGGTGCAATTGATCAAGGCTCATGATGGGTAGCAGGGTGGCAGCCACAAAGGGCCTCGGATGAAGAGTAGGTCCGATTCCAGTCGGTCCCGTCGCCAAGAAGAATCTCCGGATCGGACCGACTGAAGTCGGACCTACCGGTGGGGACCGCGAGGGCCGATCCGCCAACGCCACCTCACAATCCATCATGAGCCTCGATTCATTGATTAGTGGTGCGGGCGTCTCGGCCCGCCTACAAATCCCTCGGGAAGGCGGGCAGAGACGCCCGCCCCACTCTCAGACATGAAGCCGATTCGGGTTCACCATTGGCTCTTGCCCACGCTGGCGACCCTGTCGGTCGTCTTCCTACGCGGCCTGCACGCCGATCAGCCGATCGTCGAGAACTACGTCGGCCGGCAGGTGCCGACGGCGATGGTCGCACGGAACCTGGAACTCGGTTCGGGCTTTCTTCGTCCGCAGCTCGATACGGCCCCGTTCCCGAACCTGTTCCTCGTCGAGCCGCCCATCTATGCGCAAACCGTTGCCACCCTGCGCCTGGGACTTCCCTGGCGCCGCGAGATCATCGGCCGCTGGGTCTCGGCAGTCGCGACCGGCCTGGCGGCGTGGGGACTCTACGGTCTGGTCCAGAGGAGAGACGGGTCAGGCGCTGCGATCGTGGCCGTCCTCGCGTTCGGGCTATTTCCCGTGACGATCCGTTACGGCCGCGCCTTCCAGCCCGACGCCCTGATGCTCGGGCTCCTCGTCGCCGGTATGCGCGTCTGGGATGACCATGAGGCCGAAGGCGGCGCGCTTCGTCGTTACGCGGCCTGGCTCCTCATCGCGGCGGGGCTGGCGGTCAAGATCGTCTCCGCCTTCGTGCTCATCCCCCTGATCGTGGCGATCCTCCGTCCTCCGAAGGCGAAAAAATCGCTCCTGGTGCTCACGACCCTGATCCCCGCCCTGCTCTGGTATTCCCACGCCGCGAAGCTGATGGGTGAAGGATCGCGCGCCTCCTCCGATAACGCCGATCTGTGGGTCAGGTCCATGGGACTTGCCGCCCTATTCCGGCCGGAAACGTGGACGATCTCGGGGCGATTCCTGTTTGTTCGGTCGTTCACGCCTCTCGGATTCGCGCTTGCCGCATGGGGTTTGTTCGGGCGGAGGGGATGCGACCGCCTTTGGCGCGTCTGGCTGGCGGCGACCGCGGCGGCTTTCGTGCTCATGGCGGGGAAAATCCATCACGAGTACTACTGGATGTCGCTGGCCCCGGTGATGGTGGTCGGGGTGGCGCGGGCGGTGTACGGCGGCGCGATGCCTTTCTTTACCGTCTCCCCTCGTGGGAGAAGGCAGGGTGAGGAGGCGGCGGTTTCAGGTCATGTAGCCGTTGTTTCGGAGTCGATGGCCGGGCCGCCCCCTCACCCGGACCCTCTCCCACAAAGGGAGAGGGGACCGGAGGGGAACCCTCGGTTCGGGCGGGCGCGGCTGGCTCGTGTCTTCCTCTTCGTTGCGTTCGCAACTCTCGGATTGTTCCAGTCCCGTTCAACCTGGAGCACGCCGCCGGAATGGCGAGCGCTGGATGCGGCCGTCGAGGCATGTCGACGCATTGCCGATCCCAACTGGGGCGGACCCATCTTTGCGGCCCCGGAAGCCCTGATTGGCAGGATGAACGCGCGGGGATTTCGCCTGGAGGTGGAGCCTGCGGCCCGCAGGCGTGCGGCCGGGGAATTCGGGCGATCGATCGACACCGACGACCCGCTGGCCTTGCTCCGATTTTATCGCTCGCGAGGGGCCCGCTATGTGGTCGATCTCTGGCCGGTCGGCGAGGAGCCGCACCGGCGTCTCTTGCACGACGCGATCCGCCGTCGCTACAACGTGATTATCGACCGCGACGGCGTGATTCTCGCCGAGTTGATCGACCAGTCCGCCCCGTGAAGGCCGATCGCATGCCGACCGAACCGACGCCCGTGAGCTTATCCGACTTCGCCCTGTGGAAAACCCAGGGCCACAAGATCGGCGTCCTGACGGCCTACGACTTCCCGATGGCCCGCCTGCTGGACTCCGCCGGGGTCGATTGCCTGCTCGTCGGCGACTCCCTCGGCATGGTCGTCCAGGGCCATGACACGACGTTGCCCGTCACGCTCGACCAGATGATTTATCACACCGAGATGGTCGCCCGCGCGGCGAAGCGTGCCTTCGTCGTCGGCGATCTGCCGTTCCTGAGCTATCAGGTCTCCGTCGAGGACGCGATCCGTTCCGGCGGGCGGATGCTGAAGGAAACGCGCTGCGGCGCGGTGAAGCTCGAAGGCGGCACGCGGATGGGCCCGACGATCCGCGCGATGGTCGAGGCCGGAATCCCCGTGATGGGACACGTCGGTTTGCGGCCCCAATCCATCAAGGCGATCGGCGGTTATAAAGTCCAGCGCGACGCCGACGCCACGCTCGCCGACGCCCGCGCCGCGGCCGAGGCCGGCGCGTTCGCGATCGTGCTGGAATGCATTCCCTCCTCGGTCGCGGCCAGAATCACGGCCGAGTTGTCGATCCCGACCATCGGGATTGGCGCAGGGCCGCAATGCGACGGCCAGGTGCTCGTCACCCCCGATTTACTCGGCTCGTTCGAGGGCTTCCGCCCCAAGTTCGTCCGCCGATACGCGGAAATCGGCGACGCGATTCGAACGGCCGCGGCCTCCTATGTGGCGGACGTGGCGTCGGGGGCGTTCCCGAATGAGGCGGAGAGTTTTCGTTGAAAGCGATGGGGACTCATGGGATCGTACCGACCTCAGGTCTCGCTGCGGGGTTCGCTGGTCATCGTCGCGATCCTCGCCATGAATCTCGCCGCCCTGATCCCTGCGATCACGGATCGCCCCCGGTTCGCCGGCTCCGTCGGGATGGCTGGATCCTTGACGACCTACATGTCCGATGGAAGCGTCTACGCCCGCAGAGACGGACGCGGGCCGAATGGTTTATGGCCCCAGGTTCTTAAAAGCCCGGCTTCCCCGAAATATCTCCGGCGACTCTTGATGCCCGTCTATGTCACAAGCGGACTGACGGCAACCTTTCTCCTCGCATGGGCCTCGTTCCCCGTCGCGAAGTTCCACGCGCAACGCCTGAGAACGAATTTTCGCCCGCTCCGAAACGGGACGTGGCAACCATTCCGATCACTCCCGACGTCTCAGACCCAGGAGTAGTACCCATGGACATCCTCACCGCCGAACAACTGACCCAGAAGAAATGCGTCCCCTGCGAGGGCGGCGTTCCCAGGCTCACGCCCGAGGAAGCCGCCGGATTTCTCGCGAACGTCACCGGCTGGACGCTCACGGCCGACGGCGAACGCATCCGCAAGGAGTGGCGCGTGAAGAACTTCATGGCCGCGATCGACTTCTTCAACCGCGTGGCCGTGATCGCCGAGAGCGAGAGACATCATCCCGACTTGCATCTGGTCGGCTATCGCAACGCGGCCATCGAGATCTGGACGCACGCCATCGGCGGCCTGTCGGAGAATGATTTCATCCTGGCGGCGAAGATCGATGAGCTGCCGGTGCTCGAGAAAAGTTGACGGAGCGTCGAGCGGCCCCCCCCGGAAGGGCCAGGGAGATTCGCGATCCGAGGGCCAATCGGTTTCGAGTCTTCCCGCTCGAATCCGGCGCTTCGGATCGTCTCTCGGAGGCGATCCGGAATGGCTCCCTCTTGCCCCTCCGGGGCAAAAACCACAATCCGGATACCTCTCAGTCGGATTACCCTATCCGACGACAGCACCCTCTCCAGTTTCGGCGCGGCTCCCTGGATTTCCGGAATCGAATGACGCCCGGAAACCTTGCGTCGCCGTGGAGGATTCCGCGATCGAATCGCCGGCTCGTCACGATGATCTGTCTGTGGAGGGCGGATCGTCCTTCGCGACGGCTGGAAGTCGCGGGAGCAGGAGTTTCGATACCTCTCGGGGGATTTTTATTCGGTTCGCGGACGGCCCGGCCACTCGACAACGGCATTCCGATCGGCAGGAACCGGAGCGAGATTCTCTTCCAATCTTCACGGCCAACCGGCCGAGCTAACAGGTGCCGCCGCTGCTCAACGATCTGACCTTGGCCGGTCCTCGAAGCGTTCTACCGCATCTGTGCGGCGGGCGGACGGCTCAATGAGAAGCAATCCTGGAGTATCGCGGCGTCACGGGGCGAGCGGGAGCGCGAAATCCGGGCTCTGGATGTGGCGGATGAAGCCCTCGGCGTGGCGGCAGCCCCGCTCGATCCCGCGCAGCCTCGTGACCTGCTCCTGGAGGGTGTAGAACTTCCCCGGCGACTGGCTGGCGTGAGCGAAGCAGGCCCGCCGCTTCCTCGCCTCCGTGGCCGTGATGTCGACGTGATGAGTGGGCGCGAACTGCACGGTGTCCTCGCCGTCGGAGACCTCGTAGTAATACAGCGCGAAGCCCTTCCTCATCCGCAGCCAGGCGTCGTAGACCAGCATCGACATCGCCCGGTGGTCGGCGTGGTTGTCGATCGGCCAGTGCGTGAAGACCACGTCGGGCCGCTCCGGCTCCAGGAGCTTGTGGAACGCCTCATAGTGCGCTCGGTCGACCACCGCCTCGCCGTCGATCTGGCCGGCGAAGAGCGGCCGTGCCCGCAGGATCTCGCAGGCCCGCCCGGCCTCGGCGACGCGGACCTCGTCCTTCGGCTTGCCCCGCGGCACGCCGTCGTTGAGGTAGAGCAGCACCACCTCGTGCCCGAGGTCCGCGTAGCGGGCGATGGTGCCGCCGCAGCCATACTCGGGATCGCCGGGGTGGCCGCCGGTGACGATCACCTTGAGCCTCCGCGCGGGCGCGACCGCCGGCTCGCCCGCACCCGCCAGACTCCCCAGGGAGCACGCCCGGCCCAGCAGGTCCCGCCGATTCATCGCGCGCCCCCCAGCCCGGCAGATCCGCCACCCTCCTCGAATCGACCGCCCCTCGGCCTGATCAGCCTTCTTCGAGGAGGCCATAAGATTCGAGGAAGCCGCAGCCGGGGCAGCAGAGCGTGATGACAGGTCGGCGGACCTTGCCCCGGATCTTCAGCCCGGTCCAGAACGACCGCTGGGGCGGGCCTTCGATCCATTCCGACTGGGTGTCGATGCCGTGCGAGTGATCGACGATGAAGCCCTCCTCCATCGTCTTGGAGCATTTCGGGCAGGTCGCCGTGCGCATGATCGTCGCCTCAAAGATGTCCATCATGATGGGACGGTCGCCAATTACCCCAGCAGGTCCACGATCCGCTTGACCTTGTCGGCTCCCAGCGCGGCGACCAGCGGCTTCATCGCCTCCATCGCGGCCAGCAGGTCGGTCTCGGCCGACGCCGATGGCCTCGGCGGCGGTGCCAGATACCCCTCGACGGCCGGTCCGGGGGCCGCCTTCGGCTTCCGGCCGGGCTTCAACCGCACCCTGATGCCGCCCTTCTGCCTCTCGGTGGCCTTGACGGCGCTGAAGTGCCGGGGCGTTATCACGATCCCGAAGTGGCTCCTGATGTAGGCCACGCCAGCGACCGGCTGCTCGACGCCATCAGCCAGCGCCCGGCGGATGGCCTCGGACTTGGTGAGCTTACCGTGCCCTTCCTGACCTCCCTGCGGCTCGGACATTTCCTGCGATTCGGATGCGGACCTGGACGCCTTGCGGGCCATGGCGGTCTCTCGGGAAGGAAGGGGCGGGGCGGGATCTGGCCCATCCTAGCATAAGGTCAGCCGTTCGCCATCCTCACGGCCCATACAGTGGGGCTGCCTGGCGAGCATTGGCGCCGCAAACGGATGGCGACGGCCCGGATGAATCGTGTCACCGGGCCGTCGCCGTAATTCATGAGACGGAGCTCGTGTCCAACGGAGTTCTCAATGTCGACTCCGGTTGGCGGACTTCACGGAACGATGGCGAACGTGCAGTGCGCCGACGCCGCCAGGAACGTTGCTCGCCGGGCCGATCAGGATGGACCGATCGAACTGGGCCGTGAACTTCGTACCCGGCTGCTTGGTTGACAACCCATCCAGCCCCACGCCGTTGGAACTCCGCACGGCGTCGGAGATCTGGACCTGGTAGGCCGACCGGATCGTCAGACGGTTGCGGAAGCTCAGGACGACCTCGTTCATCGACGGCACGTAGGTCGCCGATCGGATCGCCATGACCCGGCCGCCGGCGGTGGTCACGGTGTAATTCCGAATGTTCGACGCGCTGACCGGATCGAGCGCCTCGCTGAACCGGACGACCAGGAACGTCGATTGATTGTGGAACCCGAATCGCTGGAGACCCAGGATCTGCGCGCCAGTGTCCCCCGGCTGGACATTGATCCGCACCGTTGCCGGATCGCTCAGGGCCTTGCCGTCGTTGGCCCGATACGTGAATAAATCGGGTCCCGTGTACCCCGGACCGGGCGTGTAGGTGAACGAGCCGTTGGGGTTGAGCGTCACCGTCCCGTGAGTCGGGGGGGTCACGAGGACCGAGGTCAACGTGTCGCCGTTCGCATCGGTGTCGTTGATCAGCACGCCCGGTCCGTTGACCGTGAGCGTGATCCCTCCCGGCGTGGTGTAGGTATCGTCGACCGCGGCCGGGGCCTGGTTCACGGGCGTGACGCCGATCCGGACCGTCGCGATATTCGACGGGGCCTTGCCGTCGCTGGCCTGATAGGTGAACGAGTCCGCCCCGTTGTAGCTGGCCGCCGGGGTGTAGGTGAACGAGCCGTTGGGATTGAGCGTCACCGTCCCATGCGACGGCCCGGCGACGATCACCGAGGTAAGGGTGTCGCCGTCCACATCGGTATCGTTGACCAGAACGCCCGCGGCGGGAACCGTCAGTGCGACCCCTTGCGGTGTGGTGTAGGCATCGTCCCGAGCGATCGGCGCGTCGTTCACGGGAGAGACCGCGATGCTGACGGTTGCCACGTTCGAGAGTGACGTGCCGTCACTCGCCTGATACGTGAACGAATCCGGCCCGTTGTAGTTGGCCGCCGGGGTGTAGGTGAGCGAGCCGTCGAAGTTCAGCGTCACGGTCCCGTGCGTGGGCGGGGCCACGATCACGGAGACGAGTGGGTTGCCCTCGGGGTCCGTGTCGTTGCCCAGCACGCCTGGCGCGGGAACCGTCAGCGGAGTGTCCTCGGGCGTGGTGTAGCTGTCATTGACCGCCGCCGGGGGACGGTTCACCCCGGGACCGATACTGATGGTCACCGTGGCCACGTTGGAGAGGGTCTTGCCGTCGCTGGCCTGGTAGGTGAAGGTGTCGGTGCCGTTGAACCCGGCCGTGGGCGTGTAGGTCAGCGAGCCGTTGGCGTTGAGCGTCACCGTCCCGTGCGCGGGCACCGACGGCGCGCCGGCCGTCAGCGGATCGCCATCAGGGTCGGTGTCGTTGCCCAATACGCCCGGAGCGGCGATCGTCAGCGGAGTGCCGGTGGTCGTCGAATAGAGGTCGTTGTTGGCCACGGGCGGCCGGTTGACGGGCGTGACGGTCAGATTGACGGTGGCCACGTTGGAGAGGGCCTTGCCGTCGCTATCCTGGTAGGTGAACGAGTCCGGCCCGTTGTAGCTAGCGACAGGAGTGTAAGTAAACGAACCATTGGGATTCAGCGTCACCGTCCCGTGCGCGGGCTGTGCCACGATCTGGGAGGTCAGCGGGTCGCCATTGGCGTCCGTATCGTTGACCAGGACGCCCGGAGTGGCGACCGTCAGTGGAGTCCCCATTGGCGTGGTGAAGGTGTCGTTGACCGCAACCGGCGCGCTGTTGGCCGTCGGCGCGATATTGATGGTCACGGTGGCGACGTTGGAGCTGGCCTTGCCGTCGCTGGCCTGGTAGGTGAAGGTGTCGGTGCCGTTGAACCCGGCCGTGGGCGTGTAGGTCAGCGAGCCGTTGGGGTTCAGCGTCACCGTCCCGTGCGCGGGCACCGACGGCGCGCCGGCCGTCAGCGGATCGCCATCAACGTCCGTATCGTTGCTCAGGACGCCCGGAACGGTGATCGTCAACGTCGTGCCGGTGGTCGTCGAATAAATGTCGTTGTTGGCCACCGGGGCGTCGTTGACCGGGGTGACGGTGAGGTTGACGGTGGCGAGGTTGGAGAGGGCCTTGCCGTCGCTGTCCTGGTACGTGAACGCGTCCGGCCCGTTGTAATTGGCCGCCGGGGTGTAGGTGAATGAGCCGTTGGGGTTGAGCGTCACCGTCCCGTGCGCGGGCTGCGCCACGATCTGGGAGGTCAGCGGGTCGCCGTCGGCGTCGGTGTCGTTGACCAGCACGCCGGGGGCGGGGACCGTCAGGGTGGTATCCTCGGGCGTGGTGAAGCTGTCGTTGACCGCGACCGGGGCATCGTTGACCGGGGTGACCGAGACGGCGACGGTCGCGGTCGAGGTCGCGCCGGCCGGATCGACGATGGTATAGGTGAACGAGTCCGGCCCGTTGTAATTGGCCACTGGAGTATAGGTGACGGTCCCGTTCGGGTTAATGACGGCGGTGCCGTGCGCGGGCGGAGTCACGCTCTGGACCGTGACCGTGTCGCCGGTCGCAATCGCGTCGTTGGCGAGGACCGGGATGGTGATGGCCGTGTCCTCGGGCGTGATGGCCACGTCGTTGTTGGCCTGGGGAGGACAGACCTCGCCCACGGCCGTGACGGTGACATCCATCTGGCCCAGGCCGATCCCCAGATTCTTGAGCAGGGGATCAACCGCGCCCGTCAGCATGGGGGCGAGGGCCGGCGTGATTGCGGCCGTTACAAGCGGGCGCACGGCGGGCAGGATCGTGCCGTTGACCAGCGGATCGAGCGCCGGGCCAAGCGTGCCGCCGAGGCGGAACTGGAGGCTACCGGCCAGGTCATTCGCCAGGTTCGTGGCGAAGGCCGCGCTCGTGCTGGCCGTCTGCGTTTGCGGGAACGGACCGTTGAAGACCAGCGTGCTCGCGAACGGGGCCTGGCCGCGGGCGAACCCCTTGGCGTCGATGGTCGTCGAGCCGTTGGCGACGGTCGTTCCGCTCGTGGCGCTCGTGGCGTTGATGGACAGGGTTCCCACGGATCCGAATCCCAGGTCGGTCGCGGGATCGATGATGTGGGTGCGATTGAAGAAGACCGAGTCGGGGATCGTGCCGAGGTAGACGTCGGAGACCCCGGGCGTCGCCTGGATGGTCACCGAGTGCGCGAGGGCGTCAATCGCCGTGATCGTTCCGTTGCCCCGGGCCACCTCGGTGTAAAGTTGGAACTGGCCGAGCGTGGCCGTGGACTGGACGTTCACCAGAGGTCCAAGCAGAGGCGCGAGCGTGGCGTTCAGGGCCGACGTATTGAGCGGCGAGTCGATCAGGTCGACGTTCATCTTCGTCCGCAAGGCTGCGGTGTGGAACGTGGTGCCGACCGGCCCGCAGGTGAAGATCGGTGGCTCGACGACCTGGGCCGAAATCTGCACCGAATTGACCAGATTCCCCAGGCCCAGGGCCGCGCCCGAGACGGTGATGGGCGCGGTGGTGGTGGCCACGTTCTTGAAGTTGAACAACTCGACCGCGCCAGTGACGAGGTCCAGGGCATTGAGCGACGAGGTGGCGAAATCGCCGTTGTTGGGGTCGATCTGGAGCAGGTCGCCAACCTTGATCGTGCCCGTCAGTCCGCCGACCTGCGCCTGGAGATTGTTCAAGGCGGTCGCGCTGGCCGTATCACCGCCGGCCGCGGCCGCGTCGGCCGCCGCGAGCAGGACCTGGGAGAGCGTGGCATTCGTGGTCAACGCCTGGCTCGTGTTCGCCACGCCGAGTCGCGTCTTCAACGCCCCCAGGAAGCTCGGCCCGTTGATCTGTCCCTGCGCCAGCGCATTGGAATCCAGGACCGAGAGGTTCACGTTCGAACCGAGCAGGCTGCCCAGCAGCGCGTTCAGGGTCGCCCCCTGGGTTGAATTCACGCTGGCCAGCCTCGGACCCGCCTCGACGCACGCCGTGGGGGGGCAGGCGATCACGTCCAGGGTGACCGCGGCGGTGCCCGTTCCCCCCTTCCCGTCGGAGATCGTGTAATTGAACAGGTCGGTGCCCGAGAAGCCACTCGTGGGCGTGTAAACGAACGTCCCGTTCGGATTCAGGGCCAATGTCCCGTGCGCGGGCCGGGTCGAGGAGGTAATCGTCAGCGGGTTGTTCGACGCCGCCAGATCATTGGCCAGCACGCCCGAGGCCGCAACGTTCAGCGGCGTATCCTGCAAGAGCCGATACACGTCCGGGACCGCCGTGGCGGTCATCAGCGCCCGATCCTCCAGACCCTCAAACCGCAGCCCACGACGCGTGTCGATCGCCCGCTTCGCGCCACTCCGCAGCCGCATCCCGAGCCTTGAACGGTTCATCGGAACAGATCTCCCAGGTAGAAAGAAAGGAAAATGACAGGCGCGAAAACCCCCGGGCCGGAAGCCCCCGCTTTGTCGGGCCAGCCTCGACCTTCTCAACCCATCCCTCGGTTGCCCGCTTCAGTCTCGGCTCGCATCCCCGGACTCGATTCGCCTTACCGGGTCTGATTCAGACCGGTCGGTGTCCGAGGAGTCCCTAACTCCGGCTCGCCTTGATTCGCCTCAAGGGTGCCGGCCCATGTGCTGCGATTCGCGGTGCATCGTCCACGACGCGACCGCAACGTCTTGCGCCGACTGATGATCCCCTTTCAAGCCCATGCATGCTGCGCCACGGGTCTGCCTACTCATTCTGACACCTAGCAAATACCACTCCAACATCCGTTATCCTTGAGTCATATCCTTCGGTATTCGGGCTAAATCGTCTGAAGCGAGCCTAAGTTTTCTTGAACAAGCTTCGACAAAATAAATTCTCTTTATATTCATATTTTAATTATGATTATATTTTCCAGTTGCCCGCAACCTCGAAGCATGTAAAGGATTCTGACAATTACATCCATTCCCGGGATCCAAAGAAATTAGCGAAGGCTGGCAAGCTGAACAGAACTGGCGGACCGTGTTGATTATTTGCATCTTTTGGAGTTGCCTTCCCAATCGGAATCCGCTCAGGCAACCGTTTGCGCTGGGTGTTCGCC
Organism: Planctomycetota bacterium; assembly: GCA_028291545.1. Lineage (GTDB taxonomy): Bacteria > Planctomycetota > Planctomycetia > Isosphaerales > Isosphaeraceae > JAQGHR01. The sequence continues at coordinate 15,241 of JAQGHR010000093.1, forward strand.
TGACACCCCAAACGTGGGACGGATGCGCATTGTGTCGTCGACAGGCCGGTACGATCCCAGCCTCACGACTGGGTTCCGATCACTCGGCTCCTGGGCAAGGCGATCGAGGATATCTCCCAGTTCGCTCGTCGAAGCCAGTTCCCGGCGCTGGTGTCCCGGGACTGTGTCCCGTGGTCGACCGAACCCGCGAGCTTGGACACAAGATCTGATCGGGCAGGCTCGACCCTTGTCAGGGCGTGGGTTCGACGCGTCCAACCGCCGAGATGACTGCCCTCAGGGACGGCGCCTCTGCCTTCGGAATCTCGGGAGTCCCGAAGAGTTGTGCACGCCCGTCGCTTCACCCGCCGTCACGCCACCGGGCCGTGAACGACACCAAAGGAAGACAGTCCCTCATGAGGTGGGGCTTGGCTCGGCCTGCTGCGTCCGCCACCCTCGGAGGTACGCCGATACCGACCCATCCCAACCGCATTTGGAGCAGCGCCCGTCCGCGAACTCATGGGCGCACCGGGGATATCCGTAGAGCCAGTGGGAGCACTCGGGACACAACATCTGGGACGCGGCAGCAATGTAGTCGCTCCCGCACTCGTGGCAGCACTTGGTTTGGCGATGCACGGTGTCGATCGCGTTTGCCCGCCACCGCCTAACGACCAGGTTCGGCGTCCCGCGCAGCGAGTGCGCCGCAACCGTGGGTCAGGCCCGGACTCTCGATCTCGTGTGCCACGGGTCGTACCCGGCCCACTGCTCCGGTCGAAACGGAACGCACCGGTCGAGTGCCACCTGTCGCAACCAGGAATGGCTACCGGCGCCGCCCTCCCGAGGGTCGCGTCATCCGTCTGTAGCGAGCAAGGCCCTCCTCAATAATTCCTCAACCTCGCGCACGTTTTCGATCCCCATGAAACCGTGCCTGGTGCTCACGCTTTGAACACCATCGCAGTTCGGCCGTGTCACACGTTCTTTCGCGAGCACAAGGTCACCGCCTCCCGCATACTCCACGCGATACATCCCCGTCAGGGATTCTGGTCCGTACGAGCGAACCTCGACGCTCTTGAACCAGCCGGCCTCCCAGAGGGTCGCCCGACGGTCGGTCAACGCATAACAAGTTCGCTTCGCCGTCCGTCGCATCCAGAACGGAGAACGGATGATCAACAACCCGATCGCCACCAACATCAGGGGGATCAACGCACCAACAATTCCTTCCCCGCTCTGGACCCGCGCCGACTGCATGACCGTGTCCGTGAAAAATAAGAAGGGAGCAGTACACGCGGTCCACACGAGTCCGAGGATCGCCGTTCCCCAGAATTTGCGTGCGAAAAGATACGGCCGAGGCTGACCCGCCCACAGCAGTCGTTCGCCGCGTCGTAATTCCAGGCAGATCCGGGACTCAAGATCGGCGGTTACATGACGCTTGCTGATGAGCGGTTCATCCAGGATCTTGTCGAACAAAGGTTCGCCCGGCTGCGCCTCCCACCGCCTAACGCCAAGATCGGCAGACCCGGCCGCCGAACAGGCGATCGTACCACGAGAGGCGCCACGGCGGCCGAGGTCCGCTGCAACGCGAGGTCAGGCGGTCTTCGCTGACTCGTCAGGCCCGAAACTCCCTCCGTCCCCCGTCGGCTTCCCTTTCCGATAGGCCATCCTGACAAGACCAATGGCCCCGATGAGGGTGAAGACGGCCCAGGAGGCGGGCTCGGGGACGGGCACGACGAAAAGCGTATCGATCGTCCCGTTGAAGCCCGGAGAAAAATTGCCATTCAGGTCAGTCAGCTCGGTGGTGATTGTGGCGCCGGTGAAGTCGGTCAGGTTGAGGACATGGGGCAGGACCGTGGCGTCCTTGGTATCGGGGAAAACCGCCTGGCGGGGGCACGACCAGCAACGTTGCCGCGCCGGCACGACAAGAGGCCTTGATACAGGGGCCTAACGGCCAAGCTCAGCGGACCGGCCCGCCGAGAAAACGGCGCGCTTATTCCAGAGATCGCCGCGGCGGGCCGGGTCTGCCGCAGCGTGAGGTCAGGCGGCGGCTCGCTACCCGCCGGCCGGAGAGTCTGACCTGTTCCGGCAGAGTTCCGCGTCGCCCCACGGCTCCCACCCGACGAACTTGAGGCGGTCCGCCTCCGGGAAGTGGCCGAACCCGTCCCGGCGGTCAACCCCCTCCCGAAGCCAGCCACAGCCCAGGCAACGGTCGCCCGACCAGGCCGAGTAACTCACCTCGGCGCCGCTCGTCAGGAGTATCGCCTTGACTACCATCTGCTCGACCAAGGTCGCCTCGTCCTCCATCCCGCGGAGGTCGTCATAGTGGGTGTGGCACTCGCCGAAGGACACGGTCACTTCACCACCCGCGGTGCTGATGAGGACCGGACGGTCGGACTCGAACGGGTTATCCAGCTCGATTTCGCAATGGCCGCCCTGCTCGCCCACTCGCATCCCGGCCAGACGACGCGGCATCGCCTTGGCCAAGAAGCCGGCGGCTTCGATGGCCCGCTCATTCAATTGGCTTTGCTCGATCGCCACACGAGTGCCCTCTTACGCCGCCTAACAACCAAGCTCAGCGGACCCGGCCGCGGACCAATGAGCATGAAAAGCAGCGGAAGCGCGGCCTTTGGCCGGGGTCCGCTGCAGCGCCAAGTCAGGCGGCGAGGATTACACGTACATCGTGAACTGGCAATACCGATCACCCACGTATTCTTCGACCGAGCCGATGTCGACGCTATCCTCCCTCGACAACTGCTCCTCGAAGAAGTCGATGAGCTCCTGCTTCTCCGGTTGCGACGCCGGCACCTCGATGATCATGGAATTGATGAGCGAGCCCGCTTCGCCATGGTCCTCAATGTCGTCGAACCAGACGCGAACTGCACCCGCCGAGTAGAACCGCTCGGCGTATTCGGTATACGACTCGATCATCTGATGGTCGGGGTTGGCTGAGAGCCACGCGCGGGTATCCACAGCGGTCTTTGCGATTGCCTTCTCGCATTCCTTGTCGATCCCCGCCGCCCGCTTCTTCGCCATCACTGTCGCCCTCGCCGAGGACACGCCTAACAACCAGGCTCAGCGGACCGTCCGGCCGAATTCAGCGATGATCGCACGAAGATCGCCGCGGCGGTGTGGGGTCCGCTGCGGCGCCAGGTTAGGCCTGACTGCTCCTCACTGCCGCCGCAGGATTGTCCGGAGCAACCGAGGTTCGCGAAGGACAAGCCCAACCCATGCCAGAACGCCAAAGGCGACCGAGAATGCGATCGGGAACACCCCGCTCCCCGCCCGGACGTGGATCGCGGTTGCCCCACCGAGATAGCCAGTCAGCAGGATGGCCCCAAGAATTGCGGTCTGCGGAACGGCATAGATCGCATCGCAAACCAACAGCACGATACCGATCCCGAGGATCGCACCCGCCGGAATGCCGAGATTCTCCGTGGCTTCCACGACGGGTGCCGCCCTGATCATCTTCATCACGGCGTCGAACGCCAGGAAGAGGACCACCGAACCGCTGATAATCCGCCCTGCCCAGAGCAAGGCCGACGGGGTCTGGGCTTCCGTGTCCATTCGGTTTCCCTCTCGCAGCCTGCTATGAAAATCGGCTCAATCGGGTCGCCGATTCGTCGATCATTTGCCCATTTTCATGGCCTGTGGGTGCGGCGAAGCGGCACGATGACTAACGACAAAGCTCAGCGGACCGGCCGCCGACCTGTGACTTTGATGTTACCACAAACCGCCCGCGTGGCCGGGTCCGCTGCAGCGCGAGGCTAGGCCACGTCCGCGCTAGCCCGGCGGCCGGCCCCGCGTTGCCGCACGAGGAGACGCAGGGCCATGAGCGCCACGAAGACCGGCCCCCAGTAGAAGGTGAGGAGGAACCGAGCGACGGCGTGCGCCCCGTGGCTATCGACCGAGCCCGGACCCAGGCCGTCGCGCAGAAGCCAGCAGAACGGCCCGATGGCCAGGCCCCAGAAGAGGGCGAGGCCATCCAGAGCCGCCGAGATCGTCTGACGCATGCCATCTGCTCCCCGCCGCCTAACAATAAAGCTCAGCGGACCCGCACCGCCGAGAGAGTGATGATAGCACGAATGTCGCCGCGGCGGTGCGGGGTCCGCTGCAGCGCGAGGTCAGGCGTCATGCCGTTGCCGGACCCAAGCGACTCTCGTCCGCGCGCCTGATGCACCACCGCATCACAAGAGTCGCCAGGGCGCCTCCGCTCAATGCTGCGAGCAGTTGAGGGAGGAACCATACGACCGACAACGCAACATCTTGAGGGAACCCACGAAGCTCATACGAAACGAACGCCGTTCCGTCGACAACATGATCGGTGTATGCGGACCACAAGTCGCTGATATCCGAGCCCGGACAGGTGAACGCCCAGGCGGTCGTCGCCATCATGACCGAGCCGATGGCGACGAAGCCCGCCCAGAAGGCACGAGCAAGGCCGCGGCCCCGAATGGCGTAGACGAGGGCGAATTGGGAGGCCAGCCCCGTCAACGCGAGCGCGAGGGCTAATTCGTCATTGATCAAATAAAAGGCACGGAAACCCGCGAACTCCACGGCGATGACGCCCACGACCAACATCAGCCGAGCGAGAGTGGTGCGATCCCTCTCCATGAAGTTCCTCCTTGAAGATGGCCCCGTGCCGCCTAACGCCAAAGCTCAGCGGACCCGCACCGCCGAGTGCGGATGGACTCGCAGGAGAGAGCGCCGCGGCGGTGCGGGGTCCGCTGCAGCGCGAGGTTAGGCGCGATCAAGGGAAGCAGTCGATGACGGCGATCGCGGCGGCAATGAAGGCGGCGAACGCCCCGACGACCCAGAGGATTGACAGGACGGCCCGGCGGGCGCCCCCCATCGGTGCCCAGGCGAGGGACACGAACGACAGGCCGAATCCGGCCGCATACAGGAGCGACTCGAAGCAGGCACACTGCATCATCACCGCGCGGTCGGGCAGCGGGTCGAGCCTCAGTACGGCCTGGCTGACGACCGAAAAGGTGATGCATGTCACACCGAGTACCCAGGGTCTTATGCGCGATCGCAGTCGGTGTCCTCCGCCACCTAACGACCAAGCTCAGCGGACCCGGCCGCCGAGAACACGCTTGATGATACCAGAAACCGCCATGGCGGCCGGTGTCCGCTGCAGCGCGAGGTTAACCATCCTGCGGCCTTCGTCCGCTCCCGGGGCGGCGTGAACGAGGATCGGACGAGTCTTGCCCGGCGGATCGGCGCGACGTAGCCTGGACCGTAGCGTGGGTCGGTGGCCGTACTCTCCTTGGTGCTCCCTGCCCGCAGGTTAGCCTGGCCCGAGAGGCCGTGATCCGGTCATTGGCGACGCCCGGCGAGGCGACTCGTCGGGATGTTCCCGTCGAAGAGA
>JAQGHR010000007.1 GCA_028291545.1 Planctomycetota bacterium
GGGCGCGTCGAACCGCGCTGCAAGAAGCGGCGCGCGAAGAAGTATCCCTACATGATCCGCCCTCGAAAAGTACTTCGGCAACGCCTTCTGGAGCAACGAGTTCCGGCTTAACTTCATGCCATTCCGGGAGAACCGCTATTCGGTACGGTTTCTTCCGAGCTATTCGGTACCCTGAATTCGATGACGATCACTCGCCCTTGCATCGTTTTGCGAATTCTGAAGGGGGCTTCAACCTCAATTTCCAGGTCGCGCCCTCTGGGTCCGATAATGGGCATTATGTTCGATTTGTTGAATACGCGATCTACAGGCTGCCAGAGTTGCGAGGTAAAAACTGCAGAGTTACACCGCATGTCGCAGCGCTGGGCGTGCCAGGTCCTGGGCCAGCCCCGCTCCACGCAGCGGCGATCGCCCCTCCGCTCTCAGCCCTCCCTGACGCCGAGCGCCCGCAGCCTCAGCACCACCGCCGCACCATCCTCGGTCTACTTCATCCCCGAGCTGCACAGCCGATGCTCGCCGCTGTGTTAGACGGCCCTGATGCGATCGGAGATTTCGTAGGGGGTATCGGTGGCGGCGAGCATCGGCTGATGGCGTTCTGAGGCGGGCTGATTTTCGATGCGACGAAGGATTCGTCTCTTGCGTTGATCCAACTCGTGATGGACATTGGCGTTCACTCGAAAGTCTCCCGACGGTGAACGAAGGGACGTGAGCAGCGGTGGCCGGGGCGTTGGAGCGGTCGAGCGCCAACCGGACGATCAACACGTTGTCCCTGGAGCGGCACCACCTGACCGACCGGCATCACAACGCGAGGAAGTCGCGGAAGACGCACCGGTTCGGTAGGGACTGGCAGATGCACGAGGCGATGACCGACTTCACGAAGTACAAGGAATGGCTAACCTTCCCAGCGATTCAACGACTTTAGGACACGACCCAGGACGCGGCATCTGCTTATGAGCCATCCACACTCCGGCGTTCGGTTTCCCAGCACCATCTGGCCCCAGGTCGCAAATGCGGGCAGTCCGGTCACTCCCGAGGCTCGAGACTCCCTGGCGACGCTATGTGAGATCTACTGGCAACCGATTCATGCCTTGATCCGTCGACACTGGCACCCCGCCGATGAAGCCCTCGACCTAACTCAATTGTTCTTCATCGCACTACTGGAGAAAGAGACGCTCGCTCAGGCTAACCGGGAGCGAGGGCGGTTCCGCGACTTTCTTCGGAAAGTTTGCCTCAACTTTCTCAAGGATGAAAACCGTCGGAGGCAGGCCACGGTGCATGGTGGGAACATCTCGTATGTCTCGGTCGACTCCTGGGACGCCGAGGGGCTCCATCGGTTCGAGCCGGTCGACCTCATGACTCCCGACCGTCTCTTTGAACGAGACTGGGCGTTGACCCTCCTCAAAAGATCGCTCGACAAGCTCGCCAAGGAATATGCGGAGTCGAACCGGGCCCGGATCTTCGAGGAATTCAAGATCGTCCTCACCGAAGGGCGAGGGGCTGTCCGACGTTCGGTCCTGGCCGAACGGCTCGGGATGACGGAGAACGCCGTGCATCAGGCGACCAGCCGTCTTCGAGTTCGCTATCGCGAGATCCTCCTGGAAGAAATCACAGGCACACTCGACGACCCGTCCCAGGTCGATGAAGAAATCCGATTTCTCTTCGACGCGGTCCGCGCTTGAGGCGGGCCCTTCGCGTAAGATTTCTCGGCAATTCGCGTAAGAGAGCAATGAGCGAGATACGTTCTCGAAGAAAGGCAGCAAATGGCCGAGCCCGAGCTGTGCCGCACCTGTAGCCAGGCTTTGCCCGACGACGCACCCTGGGGACTCTGCCCGGCCTGCTTGCTGGGCCAGGCGATTGAAGGCGAGATCGAAGGGCCGTTTCCGACGGAAGAATCCCGTTCGAGACTCGCCGATCGCGATAATTTTTCGACAATTCCGTCTGGTAAGATCGACGACGAGGCCCGACCCGCCGACTTCCCCGAGTTCGTCGGCCGTTACCGGCTCGTGCGGGAGATCGGTCGCGGCGGGATGGGCCAGGTCATCCTGGGGCTCGACGTCGAGATCGGCCGCGAGATCGCCCTGAAAGTCCTCATCGAAAAGTACCGGGACTCGGCGAAGATGGCCCTCCGGTTCGTCGAGGAGGCTCAGATCGGCGGCCGGCTCGTCCACCCGGCGATTGTCCCCGTCTACGAGATGGGCACCTTCCCCGACGGCCGGCCGTTCTTCGTGATGAAGCTGGTCGAGGGAAGGACTCTAGCCGATCTCCTGAACTCAAGGAGCAACCCCACCGAGGACCTGCCTCGCTACCTGTCGATCTTCGACCAGGTCTGTCAGGCGATGGCCTATGCCCATTTTCGAAGGGTGATCCACCGCGACCTCAAGTCGCCGAACGTCATGGTCGGCGCGTTCGGCGAGGTTCAGACGATGGACTGGGGAATGGCCAAGCTAATCTCACGCGAAGGCCAACCCGAGGTTGGAGGCGTGATCCGGACGTTCCACGACGGCTCCCTCGCCACCGTCGACGGGAGCGTCAAAGGCACACCGAACTATATGTCCCCGGAACAGGCCCGAGGCGAGGGCGACCGCCTCGACGAACGGACCGACGTTTTCTCGCTGGGGGCCATTCTCTGCGAGATCCTCACGGGCCGTCCGCCTTACCTCGGCGAATCTTCCGATGAGATTCTCGCCAAGGCCGCGAAAGCCGACCTGGCCGATGCGTTGGCCGAGCTAGGTAACTGCGGCGCCGATGTCGACTTGCAGGCCTTGGCCCGTCACTGCCTGGCGGCCGATCAGGACGACCGCCCAAGTAACGCCGGCGAGGTGGCCACCGCGATGGCGGCCTATTTCAAGGGCGTGCAGAATCGTCTCCGCCAGGCCGAGCTGGATCGCGTTGAGGCCGAGACGCGAGCCGAAGAAGAATCCAAGCGACGAGTTCTGTCCGACAAGCTTGCCGACGAGGCCGAAGGCCGGGCCACCTCTGAGCGGAAGCAGCGACGGCTGCAAGTCGGCCTGGCGGCGGCGGTGCTCGCCTTGACGACGATGGGCGGGCTGGGGGCGGCCTTATTCCAGCAACAGAAGTCGGCCAAGGCGGCGGTGGTGACCAGGGCGATCGGGGAGGCGTCGACATACGGGGATCTGGCCCGGTCGCACCCGGAGGATGTCGCGCCCTGGCGGACGGCGCTGGCGGCCGTGAAACAGGCCAAGGGTGTGGCAGGCGGTGATCCCGAGGCCCTGCGGCAGATTGCCAGGTTGCGCGACGAGGTGCAAGCAGGTCTCGATGCGGCCGAAAGTGACAAGACATTACTCGATCGGCTCGTCGACATCCGCTCGGGGAATTCCGATGATCCCGAGGACAATGAGACCGACGCCGCTTACGCCGAGGCCTTTCGCGAGGCAGGGCTTGACTTGTCGGACCTTCCTCCGGCCGAGGCAGGTGCCAGGATCAAGGCTCGGTCCCCATCGGTCGTGCTGGCGGTGACGGCGGCACTCGACTGGGCGATAGTGCGTCGGGGCGACACGTCGGGAATCGGACGCCTGGCCGAGGCCGCTCGAGTGGCCGATCCCGACCCTTGGCGCAACGACCTCCGCGCCTCGCTCGCAATCACCGATAAGGATCGTCGTTTGGGAGCATTGAAGTCCCTGGCCGCCACCGCGAGATTCAACGAACTGGGACCCGTCAGCCTTGACCTGCTGGGCGCGACGCTGGCCGACTCGGGAGACCTGGCAACAGCCGAAACGCTGCTTCGCCGAGCTCAGCAACGCTATCCCAACGATTTCTGGGTCAACTATGACCTCGCGATGGTGCTCGATCAGGTCGGCCGCCGAGACGACGCGATCTGCTTCTCCACCGCCGCCCGCGCCCTCCGCCCCGAGACGGCCCACACGCTGGCCCATCGGCTGATCGCCAGGGGCGAAGCCGACGCGGGTATCGAAGTCTTCCAGGAACTGGCCCGGCTTCGGCCCAAGAACGGCTGGCACCTGGGTTGCCTTGGGAAAGCGTTGCAAGATCGTGGTCGGACCGATGAGGCCGCGGCGGTGCTCGAACGGGCCGTGACCGCCTTACGCGAGATGATCCGGCTCAAGCCCGACGAGGCCTTGACTCATCGGTATCTCGCCACCGCCCTGCTTCTCCACGGGAAGCTCGACGAGGCCGAGGCCGAATTCCGCCGCGTGATCCGACTCAAGCCCGAGTCCCCGAGTCCCCATGGCAACCTCGGCGTCATCCTGTCCAGCAAGGGGAAGCTCGACGACGCCATCGCCGAATACCGCCAGGCGATCCGACTCGATACCGAATATGCCTTGGGCCACTATAACCTTGGAAACACATTGAGCAGACAAGGAAAAGTCGATGAGGCCATCGCCGAATACCGCGAAGCAATCCGCTGCAAGCCCGATGATGCCTTGGCCCACAGTAACCTCGGAATGCTCTTGAGCAGACAAGGGAAGCTCGACGACGCCATCGCCGAATATCGCCTCGCGATCCGCTTCAAGCCCGATTCCGTCGCGGCCCGCAATAACCTCGGCAACGCACTTACTACCCTGGGGAAGCTCGACGACGCCATCGCCGAACTCCGCCAGGCGATCCGGCTCAAGCCCAACATGGCCGAAGCCCACAATAACCTTGGCGACGCCCTTTCTGCCTTGGGAAAGCTCGACGAGGCCCTTGCCGAATACCGCGTGGCAGTCCGGTACATGCCCAATAACACCCTGGCCCAATGCAATATTGGCGCGGTTCTCCGGGCCCAAGGCGATTACGCCGGATCGCTCGTGGAGTATCGCAAGGGGCACGAAATGGCCATGAAAACCCCTGGTCTACGCTACCCCACGGCGCAGTGGGTTTCGGATGCCGAACGGTTGACGGCACTGGCCGAGCGGCTGCCGGCCCTTCTGAAGCGGGAGGATCACCCGAAAGACGCCGCCGAACGCGTAGAACTGGCCAAGATATGCTACGACACGAAAAGGTTTGCCGCCGCCGCCCGGTTCTTCACCGAGGCCCTGGAAGCCGACCCGAAGCTCGGCGACGACCGCCAGGCCCAATATCGCTATAACGCCGCCTGCGCCGCCTCCCTGGCTTCCATCGGGCATGTCAAGGAGGAGCCCACCCCCGACGACGCCTCGAAGGCCCAGTTTCGAGGCCAGGCCCTCGGGTGGCTCAAGGCCGAGTTGCAGGCATGGACGATGGCCCTCGGATCTGGCCCTCCCCAGGCTCGGTCCGCAATTGTGCAGACTCTCAGGCACTGGCAACAAGACACCGACCTCGTGACCATCCGTGATCCCAAAGCCCTGGCCATGTTCCCGGAAGCCGAGCGGAAGGAATGGCAATCGCTCTGGGCGGACGTCGAAGCCCTCCTGAAGCGGGCCCAGGAGTAGTCCCGGTGAGCGCCCTCCCGAGTGCATGACTCCCCACCAGTCCGGTTCATCCCCTCCCAAAAGTTTGGGCTCATAACGGATTCCGGGGTGGTGCCGACGGAGAACGCTCGTAGAGGGGTAGGTCCGACTTCAGTCGGGCCAGTTACATCGTTTTTTCACGGAAAGGCCCGACTGAAGTCGGACCTACCCAAGCAGTTTCGACAGCGAATTGGCCACCACCCCGGAATCCATTATGAGCCAAAGTTTGATCCGCCCGTAAGGTTTCCAACGATCCCGCGTAAGTAATGGCAGAGGCAGGGATGTCTATCCTGACCTTGCGAGGGATTGAGTCGGAAATCGCTCCTGAAGCGGTGAGAACCGGCAGGGAGGACGGTGCGCAGTCGGCTCGCCCGGGGATCCTCCGAGCGGCCGAAGATCGCGGCCTCGCGATGATTCGACGAATGACTCGGAGCCGATCGTCCACCGGGCTTGTAAGGGCCTCGGATCGATCGCGCTTTGCACCCGCCGTGAAGAAGGCGTGGCCCTTGATGGATCTCGGGTTAAGTGAGTCATTGATGATATCCAAAGAGAAGACGTCAGTTGGCCTCGCGAGCACGGCCTTGTTGATCCTCAGGAATCGGATCAGCGAGCGAGTCTGGGGCAGTCATGGGGTCTATACCATGCCCGTCGAAGATCCCCAGCCCCACCGGGTCGGTCCGACTCCAGTCCCCTCGAGCGATCCCAGCACTCGGAGGAAGTGCAGGACGATCATTCACCGGGGGGCTCATCCCATCCATTCCCATTCGATGCCACGGTTGGGTTCGATCCAGGGGATCGGCATCCTCGGCGACAGCATTTCCGACGAATATCGGTTTTACGCACCGGACCGGGTCACGGCGCGCAACTGGGTCGAGATCCTGGCCGCGACTCGAGGGGTCTTTTTCGGCGACCCATTGAGCGCTAGCCACGCCTCTCGAGATCGGCGATTTGCCTATAACTGGTCCCAGTCCGGCGCGACCACCTCGAGCCTGATCGCGGCGGGTCAGCACGCCAGCTTGGCGGCCCAGGTAAGCCGCGGTGCCGCGATCAATCTGGTGGCGGTGACCATCGGCACAAACGATTTCGCGGATGCGTTGATCAAGTCGAAGTCGGTATCGGCGATGGGTGATGTGCTGATGCGGGCCTGGTCGAATCTGGTCGCGATCCTGGATTCGATGTTCCAAGTCGATTCGGGGTTGAAGGTCGCCGCATTCACGGCCGTCGATCTTCGTTCCACGCCGCTGTTGCGAGGGGCCATCCAATCGGGCTTGATCTCGCCAGCCATGGCCGACGTCTACGAGGGCTCGGTGTCGAAATTTAACGATCGGATGCGTGACCTCATCGCGGCGCACGGCGACCGCGCCGTCCTGGTCGACATCGACGACCTCCTCCGCGGCATCGTCGAGGCTCGTCGCTATCTCGTGGGAAACCGGGAGATCAACCGCAACGTCGCGAGTAATGAAGCCGATCACCTGTTCCTCTCCGATGGTTTCCACCCAGGGACCCTCGGACAATGTTTAATCGCAAATCGATTCCTCGATGCGATCGACGCGAGATTTGGGGCGGGGATCTCGCCCCTGGCCGACGAGGAGATGATCCGGGTCGCGACCTCGGTGCCAAAGCTGTCCGGATTCTCCCTGCTCGGCACGGGTGCTCTGGCCCTGCTCGGCTACGGTCGCCGACGTCCGGGCGTCGTCTTATGACGCTTATGACGAGTGAACAGGCAGGTCTTGACGAAGTAACAGGAGGCGTGATGGGCCCGCAGATCTTCGGAAAAGTTCGGCATCATGATCGAGATCCTCTCAGGATGGAGCCTCCCCGGGTGTCGAGATGGCTGGCGGCCATCCTGTTTCCCCTGCACGCTGTTTTCATGAAAAGGTTCTTCCGGATCGAAGTGACGGGCGGGCATGCCATCCTCTCGTCCGGACCATTCATCCTGGCACCAACCCACCGATCGCGATGGGACGCGTTTTTCCTGTACACGGCCGTGACAAATCGCTTGCTATACTTCATGGTGAGTCATGATGAGGTCGTCGGCCTCCAGGGGTGGCTGATGAGAAGGTTGGGGGGCTTCCCGATCACCGTGCATCGCCCCAACCCCTCGGCGATCCGGACTTTCCGCGAGGTCATCGCGCGAGGCGATGGCCTCGTCATCTTCCCGGAAGGAAACCTATTCTATTATGACCCCGGCGAGGTCCATCCCCTCAGACCAGGGGCTGCCTGGCTCGCGCTCCAGTTCCAGAAGAGTTGCCCGGACGTGGATCTGCCGATCATTCCCGTTCGCCTCGTCTATGGCGACCGCCTGTTGAGGGCGAAAAGTCGAGTGAAGGTCCAGTTGGGCGAACCGATCTCGGCACGAGACTATGCAGGACTCCCGGCCAGGGAGGCGACGTCCGCCTTGACCTCCGCGCTCCAGGAGGCGTTGGGTGAAACGGTCAAAGAGACAAGCTCGGCCGACTCGCTCCGACAAGCGATCGCGGATCGATCACTCGGATCCAAAATTTGATCGTCGCCCATCGCCACGTCACGCCTTCTTGGTCGCTAGTGCAGTTCCATGGGTGATCTTGTGCTATCGATCTCCGGTCGTTATGATCGGCCGGATGAAAGGGTACCGCCCAGATTGCTGCGTTTTTATGCTCTAACGGTTTTGACCCCGGTTTTGCACGCTCAGACGTGCGGTGGCTTGTTTCTGCTGTTTCTGCCGGATTCCTGAGGCTTACATCGTCCCAGGCTTCGAAGGAAAGGTGTCTTGCCGTTATTTCGGACGCATAAGTGCGAAGAAAGCCAGACCATTTCGTCGTCGGAATCCGTCGAAAGTAACGCTCGTTCTTGCAGTAGGCCCTGAGAGCCGCGAAATCCTATAAAACAAGCATTGCGACTGCGGTTCGCAGGCATGACGCGGCGGCCTAGAGCATAATTTTACACGAATCTGGGCGGTACCCTATGAAGCCTCCCCTCTTCGTCCGGCCCCTGACCGATGAGGAGCGGGCCGCCCTGCGGGCCGGCCTCCGCTCCCCCGACGCCTTCGCCCTGCGCCGCTGCCAACTCCTGCTGGCCAGCGCCGACGGCCTGAAGCCGGCGCAGATCGCCGAGCGATTCGGCTGCGCCAGCCAGACCGTCCGCAACGCCATCCGCGCCTTCGAGGCCGCCGGCACCGACTGCCTCGTCGAGGGCTCGCACCGGCCCAAGTCCACCCGGCCCGAGATCGACGACGGCGGCCGCGAGCGGCTCCGCGCGTTGCTGCACCGCAGCCCGCGCGACCTGGGCAAGCCGACCTCGCTCTGGACGCTGGCCACGGCCGCCGAGGTCGCCCTCGCCGAAGGGATCACGGCGCGGCCCGTCAGCGACGAGACGATCCGGCAGGCGTTGCTGCGGCTGGGCGTCGGCTGGAAGCGGGCCAAGACCTGGATCACCAGCCCCGACCCGGCGTACCTGCGCAAAAAGGGGCGCGCGACCGGCTGATCCGGCTGGCCGAGCGGCACCCGGACTGGGTCCTCGGGTTCCAGGATGAGGTGTGGTGGAGCCGTCTGGCGCGGCCGGGGCTGCACGCCTGGTCCGGCGGCGAGCCGATGCGGCTGCACGAGCCGCCGGCCGACCCCGCCGATCGCGACCCCAAGGCGCTGGCCTGCTACGGGATCTTGCGCGGCGACACCGGCGGGATGCTGCTGCGGCTCGTGGAGGGCCGCCCGGTCAGCCAGGTGACCGAGGACTTCCTGGCCCGGGCGTGCGACCGGCTGGCCGCCGAGGGCAAGCGGGCCTTGCTGCTGATCTGGGACAATGCCTCCTGGCACGTCAGCGGCCGGGTGCGGGCGTGGGTCAAGGCGCACAACCGGCGGGCGAAGGCCGAGGGGGGCGTGCGGATCGTCGCCTGCTACCTGCCGGTCAAGGCGCCGTGGCTGAACGCGATCGAGCCGAAGTGGGTCCACGGCAAGCGGGCGATCGTCGATCCCGGCCGGAAGTTGACCGGGGCTGAGGTCGTCGAGCGGGTCTGTGACTACTATGGGTGTGAACGCCTCGACCCCATATCACGGCATGTCGCTTGAGACTGCACTAGTCCATGGCACGGGCGTCGGCCTTCACCCCCGCCGACCGAGCAATCGCATCTCGGCCCAGTGCGCGATTTCACGCAGAAGACGCACTCGGCTCCTGTTTCTCCCCAAGTCCCGAGCGAAACATGAACACCATTATCGGACACACAAGTCATCATTAGGATCCGTACAGCCGAACGCCCGACAGGCGACAGGCCCCGTCGTGTGAGATCCCTGCGCGGCATTTCGGGTGTCCCTGGCCGATGACAAAAACCGGTGACCGTCGCCCGCTTGTTGCGGAGCAAGGGATGAGTCGGCCAACGTGCCGGCTCACGATCCTTCGTCGCCTACCGGTTCGCATATGCCTAAGAAATCGCTCCCAGCCGCCGGCTCCACCGAGGTAACATCGCCCGTCTTGCAGCGGATCCGGGAGATCCTCGACCAGGCCCGCGCCCAGCTTGCACGCTCGGTCAATTCCGAGATGGTGCGGGCCTACTGGCTCGTCGGCCGGGAGATCGTCGAGGAAGAGCAACGAGGTAAGTCACGTGCCGGCTACGGGGAGGAGCTGATCGCTCAGCTCTCGGCCCGGCTCCAGGCGATCTTCGGCCGCGGCTTCACGCCGTCTAACCTGTGCTATATGCGGCTGTTCTATCTCGCCTACCCGAACCTGCTCGGTCCCGAGTTCCATCACGCACTGCGTGACGAATCGGGAGAGGCCGCGAGCCCGGCGAAGAGTCCGCCTGCGCGGCGGAAGACAGAGGCGACGGGGATGCAGAACCCGGACCTGTCCTGGACGCACTACCGCCTGCTCACGAAGGTCGAATCGGCCAACGCCCGCGGCTTCTATGAGATCGAGGCGGCCCGGAATCACTGGTCCAGCCGCGAACTCGAACGTCAGATCAACAGTTTGCTGTCCGAGCGGTTGGCCAAGAGCCGCGACAAGAAGTGGCTGATGCGCCTGGCCAAGAAGGGCCAGGAGATCCTGGCACCGGAGGACACCTTCAAGGACCCGGTCGTGCTCGAGTTCGTCGGGCTACCCGAGTCACACCGGCTGGTCGAATCGGAACTGGAGGACGCGTTGCTCACGAACCTCCAGGCCTTCCTCCTGGAGCTGGGCAAGGGTTTCGCCTTCCTGGCGCGGCCGCGCCGGATCACGCTCGACGGCGATCATTTCTACATCGACCTCGTGTTCTACCACATCATCCTCAAGTGCTACGTGCTCATCGACCTCAAGGTCGAGAAGCTCACGCACGCCGACGTGGGACAGATGCAGCTCTACGTGAACTTCTACGACCAGACCCAGCGGTCGCCGGGAGACAATCCGACGCTGGGGTTGATCCTGTGCGTCGACAAGAACGACCTGATGGTCCGATACACCCTCGGCAAGGAGAACCGGCGGATCTTCGCCAGCCGGTACAAATTGCACCTCCCGAGCGAGAAGGAGTTGGCCGCGGAGATCCGCCGGGAGCTGCGCGAAGTCGGAGGCGACAGGGCGAGCCCGGAGTCATGACCCCCTGCTGTTAAGTTCAGAGGCCCTTGTCCGAACTCCTTTGGAAGTAGCTGGCGCTTGAGGGAGCAGACCTTCGAGCGCACAATCGTCGCAAGCATTCCAAATTATCATGTAATGACCCAAATCGGATTTTTAAACGCATCGCCCGACTTCGAAGCCTGAGCCATTTGGTGGCGAGCCGGGCGGGATGGTTCCCCCCTCGACCACTTGAAATTCGACTGGTCGACGACGGAAGCGAAGTTTCCCCCCTGCCCCTCATTCCGCGGGTCGTTGGCGGAAGATAAAACCGGTTGAACTAAACCGCTCCGCGGTGGAGTCCTGAACCGTCAGTTCACTCCCAGGTCGAATGCCGCTCCTGCCGACAGGCTTCCCGACCCTGTCCCTCGACCCCACCCCGTCCTCGGTCACCCGATCCGAGCTGCCAACCTAAACCGTGCTTCCTGGGCCATGATGAGGGCGTTTCTCGCCCGATTCACCTCGGCCAGGGAGCACGTCATGACACCGTTGCGCCAGCGCATGATCGAGGACATGGGGCTCCGCAACCTCTCCCCCCGGACCATCGCGGTCTACGTTCGGCGGGTCGCGGCCTTCGCACGCCACTTCGGCAAGTCGCCCGAACTACTGGGTCCACCCGAGATCCGCTCGTACCTCGTCCACCTCGTCCAGGAGAGGCATGTCTCCTGGAGCCTTTACAACCAGACTGTCGCCGCACTCCGCTTCCTCTACAACGTCACCCTCGGTCGGGACGAGCTCCTCAAACGCATCGCCTGCCCCAAGCTGCCCAGGAAGCTCCCGGTCGTCCTCAGCCCCGACGAAGTGGTCCGGTTCTTCCAGGCCGTCCCTGGCCTCAAGCACCGCGCCTTGCTGATGACGGCTTACTCCGCCGGCCTGCGGATCTCCGAGGTGGTGGCCCTGACGGTCGAGGACATCGACAGCCGCCGCGTGGTGATCCGCGTCCGCCAGGGCAAGGGCCGCAAGGATCGCTACGTCATCCCGTCGCCCCGACTTTTGGACGTCCTCCGCGCCTACTGGAAGGCCGCCCGCCCGGCCCGCTGGCTCTTCCCCGGCCAGGTCGAGGGTCACCCCCTGACGGCCGGTTCGGCGCGCCGGGTCTGCGTCCAGGCCTCGCACGCCGCGGGGCTGGGCAAGCACGTCACCGTCCACACCCCGCGGCACAGCTTCGCGACCCATCTGCTGGAGGCCGGGACGGATATCCGGACGATCCAGTTGCTGCTGGGGCACCGCGAGCTCAGGACCACCGCGATCTACACCCACGTCTCGCCGGCCACCTTGGAGACGACCCCGAGCCCCCTCGATCGGCTCGCCCGCCTCCCCGGCGAGGTTCGGCCATGACGCGCCCTCGGCTCGAAGTGGCCGACGTCGTTCGGGAACATGGTGCTGCTTTCCTCGCCCGGTACGACGGCGTGCTCTCACCGCAGCAGCGCCGCGCCTTGAGTGACATCGCGGCCTGTCGGACCGCGACTCTGGGCGGTCATGTCGAAGCCTGCGATCGGTGCGGGCACCGCCGAATCGCTTACAACTCGTGCCGCAATCGCCATTGCCCCAAGTGCCAGGCCGGTGCCGCTGCGGGATGGACGGAGGAGCGGCGAGCCGAGCTGCTGCCCGTCGCCTACTTACACGTGGTCTTCACGCTCCCGGCGGCGCTGGGGCCGATCGCGCTGCAGAACCCGAGGGCGGTCTACGGCCTGCTCTTCCGCACCGCCGCCGAGACCTTGCTGCAGATCGCCGCCGACCCTCGGCACCTCGGGGCCGAGATCGGCTTCCTGGCCGTCCTGCACACCTGGGGCCAGGACCTCCAGCACCACCCCCACGTCCACTGCGTCGTGCCGGGGGGCGGGCTCGCCCCCGACGGCTCGCGCTGGATCGCCTGTCGTCCCGGGTTCTTCCTGCCGGTGCGGGTCCTCAGCCGGGTGTTCCGGGGCAAGTTCCTCGCGCGGCTCCGCGCCGCCTTCGACCGGGGAGAGCTCGCCTTCCACGGTCGACTCGCCGCGCTGGCCGATCCGGGGGAGTTCCAACGCCGGCTTGCCGCCAGCGCCCGGACCGGGTGGGTCGTTTACGCCAAGCCCCCGTTCGGCGGCCCGGAACGGGTGCTGAAATACCTGGCCCGGTACACCCACCGGGTGGCGATCAGCAACCGGCGACTGCGCGCGCTGGAGGGCGGCAAGGTCACGTTCCGCCGGAAAGACTACGCCCGCGGGGGGAGACCGAAGACGATGACCCTGTCGGCGATCGAGTTCCTCCGCCGGTTCCTCCTGCACGTGCTGCCGGCGGGGTTCGTGCGGATCAGACACTACGGCTTCCTGGCCAACCGCGTGTGCCGGGAGAAGCTGGCGCTGTGCAGTGCGCTCCTGGAGGTTGAACCGACTTCGGACCCCGTCGCGGCTCCGGCCATCACCGAACCGAAGGAAATCGGTGACGTGGCGGCGGCAACGAACGTCTGCCCCTGCTGCGGCGAGGGCCGGATGGTGATCGTCGCGACCGTGCGGGCGATCCCGGCGCCTCGCGGACGGCAGGGCCGATCGGTCCTTGAACCGGCCGGGCTGGATTCGTCGTGAATCGTCGGCGTGAGGAGGGAACGGACTTTGGGTCAAAGCCGTCGCGACCACCCGTGGAGGTGACCTTGGATTCCCCGTTCTCGGTACCTCCCGAGGCGTCCGGGACCTCGGCGATGGTGCGACGCCGAGACCATCGTCACGGTGCGGGCCTGTCGCTTGGGAAGCTCAGAAGGACCGCGGGTCGCTGTTTCGTCGTGGAAATCGCCCCTTCGGACGAAGGCACCCGATGGAATCTCCATAGGCGAAGGCCGTCCCCGCGGCTCAGTTCAACCGATTGTATCTGAAGTGCCGCGACGGCTCTTCATGAGAGCACGGCTTTGTGTGAGGCACTTCAGATACAATCCTCTGCGTTATCTGGCGGTGAAGAATCGGCCGGAAATCCTCCGCCTGAAGCCATCCCATCCTGAAATCCGGCCCGCTCGTCGGTTGAGCTGGCATGCCACGGTGCCAGATAGCTCGGAAGAAACCGTGCCAAATAGCGGATCTCCCGGAATGGCATGAAGTTAAGCCCGAATTCAATACCTCACCTGAAGTTACGATTCCGTAGTCGGGCTCTCCTCGCCGTGACCAAGATAGCCTCGCCTGGACATCTCAGGCGGGAG
>JAQGHR010000013.1 GCA_028291545.1 Planctomycetota bacterium
CAGACCGCCCGAGCCGAGAGGCTCACCGGGCGAGATACGACGTCTCGGCGCGAACTGTCCACGCCATCCGGGTCGAGACGTCGCCTCGCACCGTTCCTGCCGGACACTGACCGATCCACGCGACCGGACGACCCGACCTCAGCATGTCGGCGGTGGCGCCGCGCATCGCCACCGTCGCAGCGGCCATCAATTCGCGCATTACGTCCCATTCCGGGGCGTCCGGGATCGCCGCGTGATCGTACACCTCCACCAGATCGGTCAGTGCATCCAGGTACGCCTCGGCCCCCCCTCGTCCAGATCCTCCTGGAGCAGACGATCCAGCACCCCCTGCGCCGCCGCCAGATCCTCGTCGTCGCGGATGTGCATCAGCGGGAACCGCTTCACCAGCGCATAGTAGCTGTCGGGCAACGTCCGCTCGGCCGCTCGGATACTCATGATCGCTCCCCTCTCTTGGCCCCTCGGGGCAGGGCGAACTTGCCTGCACCGGGAAATTTCGGCTTGCGTTACCCCGAGATCGTCCCCGCGTCATCCCACGTCGCCTGCCCGTCGTAGAGCGTGAACGCCACCCCCCGGACGGACCGTCCCTCCAATCCCACCGACGCCGCCGACACGCTCAGCCGGACCCAACCCCCGGCCGTCGGCAGCATCCCGGCGTGATAGCGCGAGGCGGTCCCGGCCGTCCCCCACGCGATCAGGTCGGAGCCCCAGTACGCGCGGTGCAGCCACGTGCCGTCGTTCCACTGGAGCATCAGCTCCTTGGGCGGATTGGCCGGGTCGAGATAGACCCACGCATACAGCGTGTCGCCCGAGTTGACCAGGAGCGGGGAGGCCGCGTTCGCGAAGAAGTGCTGGTGCTCGCCCGCGGCGGACCCGGAGGCATGCACCAGCGAGCCCGAATGCGGGGTCGGCCCGGCCGTCCACGACCACGCGTCCCCGCCGTCCGCCCCCGCCGTCGCGCCGGCCGGGATGGAGTCGTCCACCCACACGACCGCCGCCGCTCCCGAGGCCGGAAGCGTCCCCGCGTCATCCCACGTCGCCTGCCCGCCGTAGAGCGTGAACGCCATCCCCCGGACGGACCGTCCCTCCAGGCCGACGGCCGCCGCCGGCACGCTCAGTTGCGCCCAGCCCCCGGCGGCCGGCAAGATCCCGGCCCGATAGCGCGAGGCGGTCCCGGAGGTCCCCCAGGCGATCAGGTCCGAGCCCCAGTACGCGCGATGCGACCAGGTGCCGTCATTCCACTGGAGCATCAACTCCTTGGGAGGATTCGCCGGGTCGAGATAGACCCAGGCATACAGCGTATCCCCGGCGTTGACCGAGAGGGGAGAGGCCGCGCCGGTGAAGAAGTGCTGATGCTCGCCCGAGGCCAGATTCGATCGATGATCGACCGAGCCCGAATGCGGCGTCGCCCCGGCACCCCACGTCCACGCGTCCCCTCCGTCGGACCCGACCGTCGCGCCGGCCGGGACGGCGTCATCCAGCCACGTGACCGCGTTCCCGGCGCGGGTCGCCGCGTGCAGGAAGATGGCGATCGGCGACCACGCGTAACGTGACGCGTTCGGCGGGTCGGAGGGGTTCGTGCCCCGGACCACGTGCAGCCGCAGGGTGCTCAGCCCGGCCGACAGCGGCAGGCTTCCCAGCGCGATCGTCGAGGACGCGGACACGAAGATCGGCCCGCCGATCGCCTGGTCGTTCAGATAGACCTGCACCTGCCCCGGCTCCGCGCCCGACACCGCGTTCGTCGAGATCGACAGGCTATACGCCCCGCCCGTCTTCACGTTCAGCAGCCAGTCGGCGTCCTGCCCGGACTTCGGCAGGCTGAAGTCGCGCCCCAGCGTGTCCGTCCGCGCAGGGAACTGGTTCGCCGCGGCGGCGAAGATCGGCACCCCGGCCGTGACCTCCTGCCTCGCCCCGGCCGCGAGGTCCAGGACCCCGCGATACCGCGGAGACAGGCTCGGTTTCTTCGCCTGCGACTTCTCGACCAGCGGCCACTCGATCGTCGGCGTGAGGATGCCGAACGGCCCGTTGAAGACGTTGGCCTGATCGCCGCCGGCCGCGTACCAGTCGAGGTAATGGGTCTGGACCATCGCCTCCATACGCGGGTCGCGCATCGCCGCCAGCGCGTACTGCCCGTAGATCCCCTGATTCGCCAGCGACGGCCCCCCCTCGTACGCCACGTTCTTCATGCCGTAATACGTCGCCACCGTCGTGAAATTCTGGGTCGTCGCGTACGTGCCCTCCTCGTTGGCCGCGAGCGAGCGGAAGATCGCGTTGACTGACGAGTAATCGCTCGGCCCCCAGTAATTGGCGTTCCCCAGGCCGTAGAACCAGTTCTTCGGCTGCCCAAAGGTCGACTCGAACCAGGGGAACGTGTTGACGTAATAGGTCCAGTTCCGCTCCTGCCACCCCAGCACCGGCCGGATTGTCGCGTACGACGGGTCCGGTCCGAACACGCGGCGGAACAGGTCCGTGATCTGCATCGTCCGCTGCAGGTAGCGGCGATTGGCCCACACCGTCGCGTCGGTGCTGCCGTCGTTATTGAGCGCCGAGCCCCCGGCCTGGACCTCCTGCGACGCCGCGTGGGTGTTGTACGCCCAGGGCTGGTAGGTCCCGCCCCACACCTCGTTGGAGTATTCCAGGTCCACCTTCAGGCCCGGCTTCAGGCCCGGGTAATACACCCCGCCCACCGTGTCTCCGTTCTTGATCAAGGACGCCAGTTGCGTCACGTAGTCGTCCGTCGCGGGCCCCGGGACGTTGATCCACATGTCGGTGTTCGTGGCATTCGCGAGCTGGATCATGTATTCCCACGACGCCGCGACCTTGCCGTGGTAGCTGTCGGCCTGCGACGAATCCGTCGGCAGCCTCCGCTGCGACCAGTCGAGCGTCGCGACCTGCGAGCCGTTGTACCAGAGGTAATTGTTGGCACCGGACGGGTCCAGGTAGCGCAAGGTCCCGAACGGCCGCATCGCGTTGAGGGATTCGGTGGTGAAGACCTGCGACGTGGCGGGGTCGTAGCCGGGCCGGATCAGCTTCACGTCGGACACCCCCGCGCCGGTGGGGCTGGCGGAATTTTGCGTACCGGCGAAGTTCACGATCAGCAGGGGATTGCCCGGCGACACGACCAGGTCGGCCATCGTCGTGTTCGAGGCCGCGTCGTAAGACGCGTTCTGGACCGTGAAGTTCACGTTCCAGTTCGGGGGCGAGACCAGCGCCTGGCCGTGGAACGACAGGTGATACGTCCCGCTGATGTCCGGCGCCACGGCCTTCGGATCGGGCCCGTTCCAGGACTGATTCACGCGATCGTCGATCACGATGATCTGGGCGTCGCTCGTGGGCCAGCCGTTGGCATCCCTCGCGCTGACCAGTTGCCCCGAGAGGCCCGTCCAGTCGCGGACGCTCTTCATCGCATCAACGAAGTCGAGACTCGCGTTCAGGCCCAGCGGCCCCGCGCTGAGCATCGACCGAGACTCGAGGCACTCCACCGAAGCCCGCCTGGAACGCGCGCAACGCCGCCTGCGACCGACATGGTCGTTGGTCAAGAGAACTCTCCCGGAAGGAAAGAGAACGAATCGGATTCGGCCAGACCGAGGAACACACCGCGGAGGATCCGGACGGGCCCTCGCGAACAGAGAGAAGGACCACATTAATTAAGCGATGACGTCAAGTCAACCGTCCAGAAGAAAATAATGAGTCATCTCTCATCATTTCAAGTCTGCGTCATGACGGCCACAAAACAATGTCACGAACGCAAGTGAACGGCCGCGCAATCCGTTTTTTTGGGGCGGAAAAGTCTGATTGATGAGCGATTCCTCAAGCGATCGGAGGTCGGCAGTCGGGTCGCGGCGGGAGCGTCGGCCCGACGTCCGGATCGCCCGGCGTCGCTCCAAACGACGGCGAAGGACGCGCCAGACCGACAGGTCCGACGGGACCAGGTCCGCCCCGCCGACACGTCGTGAGGCTAACCGGATTGTGTGTTTCGCCCCGGAGGGGCTGCGGTCGATAGCCGGGGGCGTCCCGCCCCTGGAGCATTCCGTCGCGGCATGAGGTGACTCCTCGGAGCTTGGCAGGCTCGAGGAGTAACGACCTCACGGGCCTGGATCAATGAGATTCCGCCATCCTGGTTTTTTTGACCTAGAGTATCTCCAGAAACAGCCGGAGGCCCGGAGGCCACCGCGGGGACGAACGGGCCGCCAGGCGGCCTCGCGGCATCCGTCCGGGGGCGCAACCCCGAGGGTCCTCGCGACCTGAACGACGACGAGGAACGTCATCCTCGGCCGGCGAACCCGGCGGAAATCCCGAGAATCGCCGGAGGAGATGCGGGCCCGGCCGCGAACTTGATGAAGGATCACCATAAGATAAATGATCAGGTTATCTCGGATTTCACAATTCCCATTATATCGAGAACTGCGATTTTTAACCTGGTCTTGATTTCATTGAGTGTGGTCTAATTATGCGATTCTACGATCGCCCCGAATCCTCGCGAGACATCCCGCACGATCGCGGCCCGGGCATCGCGCCGGGCATGCCCCGCCCGGATTGATTTCGTCAACATAAGCAACGCCCGCAGCCGGTAGGCTCCCACGCCATATCCCGATACGTGAATCAAACCACGCCATCATCGGCCGACGCCGACGGCTTGCCGGTTCGCCTTGCGCGACGGATGCGCAGCGGGCCGCGAACCGCACCGAACAGAACCAGACCGATCACACCGATTCGAGGAACTCGCATGTTGACATGGCCCTCCCACCACCGCCGCGCATCGAGCCGCCGCACCCGCCGCGCGAACGCCCGGCCGCCCCGCCCCGAGGCCCTGGAGCCCCGATCCTTGCTCTCGGCCGGCGGGGGCTTCACCCAGGGGGGGATCGCGGGCACATATTACGCGGACGAGACGCTCTCGGGCACGCCCGCCTTCGTCCGCCAGGATGACCGGATCGACTTCACCTGGCCGGGCGGGGGAGCGGGGCCGGGCGGTTCCAACTCCCCGGGCTTCGCCGCGATCGGCGGCGGTTCGGCGTTCTCCGCGCGGTGGATGGGCCAGGTCGTCCCCGCGTTCTCGGAGACCTACACCTTCGCCGCCACCTTCGACGAGGGCGCTCGCCTCTCCCTCCGACCCGCCGGATCGGGCGCGCTGACAACGCTCATCGACGACTGGACCCCCGCCGCCGGCCCCGGCTTGGCCCCCGCCACCACGACCGCGCGCGGCTCCTTCGGCATGGTTGCCGGTCAGACTTATGATCTCGTGATGGAATATCACAGTCACTCGGGCGACGCTGCCGCGACCCTCGCCTGGTCGAGCCCGAGCACGCCGACCGAGGTGGTGGGGCCGCTGAGCCTGGCCGGCCTGAACATGACCACGTATTCCGGCACGATCTTCGCTGATGCCATGAAGTCGGCGAGGGATGAGTGGGGCGACCCGAACAATTACTTCGGCAAGCCCCGCGTCGTCCGCGACGCCAACGGCTGGCCCCTCTCCGACGCCACCAGCATCGTCTGGGACGCCCGCGACCCCGCCTCCACGGCCGGCACCTACCTCCTCTATTTCACCGGCCGCGCGTCCGTCTCGACCCTCTTCAATTACGGCCAGTTCAGCGCCGGCGGCACCTCCTACGGCACCGTCCTCCCCGCCGGCGCCGGATACGACCCGGCGACCAATTCCACCACCGCCCTCGTGCGGGTCACCAATGCCCCGATCCTCTATCTGACTTTCAAGAGCACCCAGGCCACGCCCTCATCTCCGCTCAACAGCGGCGTCAAGGATGTCCAGTTCATGCGCCCCACGACCGCGGGCTCATCGACCCCCACCCCCCTCGGCACGCTCGTCGCCCCCGACTTCAAGACGGCCCTCACGCCCTACTCGACCGAGCGATGGCTGACCGCCAACTTCGACACCACCCAGGTGAACTGGTCCGACCGCGTGCTCCCTTCCTATCAGATCGCCGACTACGTCGATCGCGAGGCGGTCTGGGAAGACCTCGTCATGTTCGCGAACGAGACCGGCAAGGACCTGTACATCACCATCCCGATGAACGCATCGGCCGATTACGTGACCAAGCTGGCCCAGACCATTCGATACGGGACCGACGGGGTGAACCCATACACGTCGATCCAGGCGCACCCCGCCTATCCCGGATTGCAGCCGAACCTGAAACTTTACGTCGAGTGGTCCAACGAGACCTGGAACTGGGCGTTCGGCCAGGGGACCGTCGGCAACCAGAACTCGATCGCGGCCGTGCAGCAGGGGACTCCCGAGGGTCAGATCCTCAACTTCGACGGCCAGCGCCCCTACGGCGACTTCCGCCGATGGACGGCCCTCAAGACCGTCGAGGCCAGCGACGCGTTCCGGTCGGTCTTCTCCGACCCGGCGATGGGCGATCGCGTCCGGATGCTGCTGGAATACCAGTACGACAACGCCCAGAACACCGCCATCGAGGAGCTGGGATTCATCGACAACTACTTCAACAACGCCGATGGCAAGCCCCACGTCGCGACCCCCCACCCGGTCGGCTACTACCTCTGGGGCGCCGGCGCGGCCGCCTACTTCGGCGCCCCCAACGGCCTGGGCACCCAGAGCGACATCAACTTCACGTCTCCGGGCTTCGAGTCCGCGACGATCGGCCAGTCCTGGTCGTTCGCCGGCAACGCCGGGCTCGTGGCCAACAGCGCCCGCACCTCGGCCGCGGCGGCGACCTCGCCGGGCACACTCACCAGGAACACCGCCGGCGCGTCGTCCCTCGGCTATAAATTCACCGTCGGGCCGCAGGACATCGCGATCTACAACCTCGGCCGCTGGGTGGCCCCGGGCGACACCAAGTCACACGTCGTGCGGGTCCTCCAAGCCGATACCAAGGCCCAGGTCGCCTGGCTCACGGTCAACACGGCCGGGGTCGCCGCGGGGCAGTATGCCTATGCGTCCGTCGGCCACCCCGTGATGCTCAAGGCCGGCACGACCTACTACCTGCTCAGCGACGAGTCAAGCAACGCCGACCCCTTCTACGACCAGGACAGCGCGATCGCCCCGACCTCCTCCGGCATCACGATCCTCGGGGCCGCGAGCGCGACCATCCTCGACACCACCCAGCCGTGGAACACGGCCATCTGGAAGTTCGCCGACGGCGCGGCCGGCTCGCGCGGGTTCGGGCCCGTCGACATCAAGTTCACGACCGCTCCCGACCCCCGGATGGGCTTCGTTCCGGATGCCCCCGAGGGCGTGACGGCCGCCTTCATCGGCGACACCGGCTCGATCTCCCAGGCGGTGAACTTCCCGTCCGCCGGCACGTTCGCCCTCCAGCTCTCCGCCGCCAACAAGGCCGGCAGCCCCGACTCGATCCGGATCTTCGTCGACAGCACCGAGGTCACGCCCAACGGCACCAGCTACAAGGCCGGCACGCAGCCGTGGTCCCCCGGATTTGGTGCGTTCGGCAAGAACCAGCTCGATTACTACTCGTGGGGTACGGCTCCGTTCCCAATCTCCTCGGCCGGCTTCCACACGGTCCGGATCGTCGGGACCGGCAGTACGGGGCAATACACCTTCCTCGACAATTTTCAGGTGACGAGCGCCGAGGCCATCTTTGCCAGCGGCGTCCCCGGCCGAGGCGAAGCGAACGGGCAGCCCCAGGCCGCCGCAACCGCCTACCAGGCCCAACTTGCCTCCCAGGCAAAATACGCCCAGTTTTATGGACTTCAGGTCGTCGCCTATGAAGGTGGCTGGTCCGTCGGCGGCGATGCGGGCGGTTCACCTCTCCAAAATTACGCCAAGTATGCAGATCCCCGCGCCGGCCGGGCAAACCTTGATTCGCTCAACGCCTTCGCCGCGTCCGGCGGTGTCCTTTACTGCTTCGGGACCTACGACCAGTGGCAAGTGAACGACCTGGCCAACGCCGCCAGCTATCCCCTCCAGCAGTCCATCCGCCTCGCGTCCGACCGCCTGCCGGCCGCTCCAACGAACGGGATCGCCCTCCCGGCGACCCTGACCACGTCTAATAAAACCTACGACTACAACAATTCCAATGGCAAGCTCGGCTCCAACGGCTACCTGGTCTGGGACATCCTGGTCCCAGCGGATGGGTTGCTTTCGTTCACGATCTCGTCGAGCCAGGTGGGAAGCTTCACGCTGATCGTCGACGGCCAGTCCACGAGCTTCGGGGGCGCGGCCGGCACGCCGCGTTCCGGCTCATTGCGACTCAGTCGCGGGGTCCACTCCCTCAAGATTCGCTCGACGGGCGGCCAGCCCGTGATCCTGGGAGTCGCCGCGAGCCTGGGCTGAGCCGACCAGCCGGCGCCCAGGCCCTCACGGTCAACGAATCAGGCATACCGTCATGAACGATTGTCGTTCACGACGTCCCGTCACCCTTCGCGTCGAGCTGTCGAACGAAGAGATCCTAACAAATCAATCGACAGGGATATGCCGACAGAAGGGGAGGGACGTGTGGCGGGTCTTGAGGAGAACGAGGTATTTCCCATCCGGCGCCGGCCTCGAGAGTGCGAAGGCTGACGGGCTCCCCGGGCTCGTCCGCGAGAGGGACTCGTACTTCCCCGCGCGTGACATCAGGCGGAAATATATCAGCGCTTCCTGATATTTCGACCTCTCGTCCCGGTTCGACCCGACATGCGTACGATGCCATCCCAAGTGGCCCTCATCCGCGGGATCGACGAGATCGACCACGATGACGAAGTCGCTCCATCCGGATCGTACCGCATCCAGATAGACGACGTCCATCGCCTCGGTCGAGGTGAGATAGCAACGCACCAGTCGGGCGTCGTCGGTCTCGCCTTCGGGGCTGACGATTCGAAGGCTGCGGCCCGGGATCCACGCTGAATTGCACGGGAATCTCTGGCCGGAGGTCTGTGGTTCGAGGAAAAAGTTAGCATGTGCCATCGAGGATGGTGCTCCATCACAAGCAATGTAGCGAGATGAATTGGAGAACTCGAAGGGAGACCTGCGACTGAGGTCTCGCGGGCGGAAGAGCGAGCGATACCAAGCGCGAGGTGACATGACGATGCCGGACAGTAAAACGAGAGCAGTAAACTAACTGAAAGCCAATCCGTCTGTAAAGTTAATTTCGGTAATGTTTTTGTTGGGTTCCTATTTCCTGCGATCCGGTCCGCACGGACGATGTCCCGGTCGTAGCCCGTTTCTCGCCAAGAACGGCCAGTTCCCCCTGCCCATGGTCGACCCGATCGAGAACGCCCAATCCGCCATCGACGACCTCATCGACGTCATGGAGCGGCAACTCCGGGTCGAGACGCCCCGACTGCGACGCAAACGCCCTCGGGGGCGAGAACCCGGGGAGGTCGAGATCTCCGTTGAAGTTCGTAGGCATCGTTCCCTGTAGGGCCGGTTGGAACCGGCCCTACGACACGGGCGTCCCTGCCCAGGACCGCTCCTGTCCGACGGATCCCGCGATCGAGGTTCGGCCATGCTGCGATGATACCTTCGAGGGACGAGGTCTCGACCTCAAATTCGGGGGCGAGGCCCGCCGAACGAGGAGTTTCGATTCCTCTCGGGGGATTTTAATGGGTATCCACTTGAGAGGGCTTGAGTCAATAGGACAGTTACGGAAAGGATTTGCCCAAGCGCGGGCAAGCTGGCCTCGCACAAAGGGGCACAGGACCCGGTCCGGTCATGTGAACGAAGCCAGGTACGACTCTCGCTCAATTCGCAATTTCGCCGGATCGCAATCTGGTAGCGGACTTGGCGATCCCGGCCCGGCCATCTCATCGCCGGGGAGTGGTCGGGACGGCGACGAGGGCGCCACCCGAGGAAATCGTCGCGCAAGTGACGACGCCTGGCATCACAGCTCAGTCTTGTATCGGCTTATCGTCGAGTGACGAAATGGTACTGCGTCGTACGGTCCAGACAGTCCGTGTCACGAGAGGGGTTCAAATCGCCAGGTCCCGCAATTCCGGGGGGAGGAGCTGGAAGGACCCCTCGACGATGCGGACGATCGCTTCACGCAGGGGGGAGTGGAGCAGGATGCGGAGCTTCTTCTCCGTCTGGAGGTCCTGGAGCCAAGGTGGTAAGAAGTCGACTCCCGCGGGGGCGGCTTGAGGCACCAGGACCGCGGTCTTGTGTGCCTCCGCAGTCGCGCCGTTCTCACCTTGCGGTTCGTCCGTGGCAAGGACGGCCATATGCTTGGAACCCGAGCCCATCTCCTCGTCGCCTGTCCCTTGCAAGAGATCCTCCGGATCGACCCCCAGGGCGCGGGCGAGGCGGCGCAGGGTCGAGGCTCGGGGTACGCCGGTCTTTCCAGCTTCGATTTGATAAAGCGCGGTGCGAGAGATACTTGCCCGCTCGGCCAGGTCTTCCGGGCCCCACCCCTTGGTGAATCGCAATTGGCGAATACGCTGTGCCAGGCTCGTCATCGAAGAACCTCAAAGGGTAAATGCCGAAAAATACTCGTCGGGATCGGATAACGCCAAGGATGCGGCGGTTCTCGCCCGGATGCCGGATGATCTCTCCCCCGTAACGCGGTGCGGTCTCGAAAGAGGGGAGGCGGATCAAGGCAGCGAGCGGAGACGAGGTTAGCGTACTCTCGTCCCATCAGCGTCGGGGGACCGGAGAAAAAGCGGAAGCCCGCGGACATCGATTAGCAGGCGCCGAGCACGACCCGACGATGAACTGCACGACTCTGAACGAACAACACGACGGGGGAAACCGTGTTTCTTGATTCGGCAGCGGCCTGTTGCGGACGGCTGATCGCGATGCGATTGCTGACAATATTAAAGTAACGACGACGGGATGTTAACGGTATCGTTATCGTTACGTCGCGAACCCTGGTGTGAATAGTAAGGAATAACTGTCTCGTCATCGTCGAACATTCCGGTTCTGCGACCTTAGAAGAACCGTACACACGCAGTGTAGCTCACATTGATGCTGGCCACAAGATGAAGAACAAGAGAAAATCAAAGAGAACAAGTTTATCTCGCCTTGTGAACCTTGGACGAGTCGTTTTCTTCGCTCGAGAACGGAAAAACCACTCTCAAACCGACGTTCGCATTGGAATCGCAATCGGCACGAAGACGGCGAGATCGTCAGGTATTTTCATTGAAGAGCAAATCATGTGCCATCGGGACGCCCGGGGACCATCCGCGTGAGGTGGTTAGCGGAGGAGGGCTTTCAACGCGAGGAACCTCCTCTCGATGGTGGCGTAGCTGAACGCGGCCATCGCCGTCGTGAGCGAACCGAACATGACCAGACGTAGCCCGAACTTCGGCCAGCGGCTCCAGGCCTCGATGTTGTCGCCCAGAAACACTTCCCAGACGAGGTAATGGGCGAGCATGTGATACAGATACATGCCGTAGGAGATCTTGCCGAGGTAGACCAGCGGCTTCCGCGAGAGGAATCCTGCGATCGAGTCCCTGGGCCCGTACCAGAGCATCGCGATGAATGCGGCGAAGGCCGAAGCGATGACGGGCGAGGCGTAGCGATGGACCTGATACTCCGAGATTTTCCCCGACCCGAACAGGATCGCCGGGACGATCAGGCAAGTCGCGACGCCGATCAGCACCGTCATGCGTAGAGTCGCATCGGCGAATCGCGAAGCGATCGCGGGCAGGCGATCGAGCGTCAGCGCCACCGCGCTGCCGAGCATGATGCCGAATCCGCGGGTATCGAGACGGTTGTGGATCGTGTACTCGTCGGCGAAGCCGCGGCGGATGAGCACGGCCAGGACCAGGACCCAGGCGGCGAGCCCCGCCCGGCGGCGCAGGAGGATCGCGCAGAGGATCGGCCAGGTGAAATAGAACTGCTCCTCGACGGCCAAGCTCCACAGGTGGAGGCACAGATTCTGGTGCTGCCAGACCCCTCCCTGGGGGGCGTAGTTCACGAAATAGAGCCAGATGGACGCGACATAGGAGGCGGGCGACCAGCCCCGGTGCTCGCTCACCCAGCCCCACCGCGCCCCGAGCATGGCCCAGGTGACGAAGCCGGCGTAAAGGACGTAGGGGGGCATCAGCCGGAGGAAGCGTCGGCCCCAGAATCGCCCCAGGTCGATACGGCCGGAGCGGCCAAATTCCTGGATCAGCAGGGCGGTGATCAGGAAGCCGCTGAGGACGAAGAAGAGGTCGACGCCCAGCCACCCCAGCGAGAGCCCCGGGACACCCGCATGGACGGCCATCACCGACACGATGGCGAACGCGCGGAGGCCGTCCAAGCTCTCGACGTGACGTGTGACTCGCGCCGCGCCCCGCGGAACCGCGACTTCCGGCGCACGCTCCTGGACGTCCTGGACGATCGTCATCGGTTCGCCGCCTTCCTTACGGATCAGGTGTGTCCGTCCCGTTCTCCGTACTGAATCTCGTGAGTGCCGAAAGAATCGCGGGACGGCGTGCCTCGCTCGTAAAAGAACAAACTAGGATATCGGAACGAAAAATGGAAGTGGGTACGGGATTTTCGGGTGCGAAGTTGACGAAAAATGACACAACGCCGCAAAAAAGCGAACATCGCGAGAAATGAGTTGAGAAACTCGCGTACGCAAGTCAGAATTGACCCGAATTGAGCGAGTAGACGCTCGCGCAACCGCACAAAGCCGTTCGATCATGATTGTGACTTCGCGGGTGCCGGGCGATTCCGGGTCTCCGGCACCGGCGGTGGCGCTTCGATCCGGGAAAGATGGTCCCGGGGAGCCGGGGCTCGTCGCCCGCCCTCCAGATTCCCGTCCTCTCGCCTCCACCGGTCTTTCCTCGGTCGTCAGGGAGCATTCATGAAGCTGTCCATCTCGCCGACCGCCCCCCCTGCAGACGTCTCGCGCACGCGAAGAGAGAGGCTACACTCGGTGGCGGGCCTGGTGTGCTGCGTGACGTCGAGCGTCGTCGCCGCGGCGTGCTTCTTGCCGCATCAATCGCTGTGGAACGACGAGGCGACGCAGATGAGCGGGCTGAGGCTGAGCCCGATCGGCGTGGTCCTCTGGCTGACCAATCGGATCGATCACGACTTCGGCGTGCCCGACGACCGGATGCCGCCGATCAGCTACTGGGCGGGATGGGCCTGGTCGAAGGCCTTCGGCCTGGAAGAGGTCCCGTTGCGATGGTTGGGCGTGGCCTGCGTGGCGGCGGCGACGGCCCTGGTCTTCGACTCGGCCCGGAGGGGCTGGGGGCTGGCCTCGGCGTGGGCGGCCGGGCTCCTGTTCGCGCTGTCGCCGAACGTGGCCGTGCAGGCGGTCGAGATCCGTGCCTATCCGCTGCTGATTCTGGCCTCGGCATGCATCTTCGCCTGCCTCGTCCGATTCCTGATCGCGGAGGAGCCGGGCCGGACGAGATGGTTGATCGGGCTGACGGCCAGCGGGATCCTCGCGACGTATACACACTTCTTCGGCCTGGTAGCCAGCGGCGCGGCATTCCTCGCCGCGCTCGTGATGACCCGGGCCAGGCGAGGGCGGATCGGGCCGGTCCTGGTGGCGGGGACCGTGTCGGGATTGGCCGCGATGGCGCTGATCCCGTTCGTATTTGCCTCGGTCGGGATTTCCAGGTCGATGGGGGCGGGGTTTCGCGAGAAGGTCGCCGGCCTGGGGCGGCTGGCCGGTCGGCTGCTGGCGCACCCGTCGATGATGCTGCATCGCTACGTGATCGCCGCAACGATCGCCGGAGGCGTGCTGGCGCTCGTCGGGGCAATCGCCCGGCGTCGAACGCCGGTGACAGGCGGCCTGATCGTGGCGCTGGCCTCGGGCGCGACGGTCGTCGCTGGCGTGCATCTTGCGCAGTCGTCGTTCGACGCGGCGAGCCCGAGCTACAACGCCTGGATGCTCCCGGCCGTGGCGCTCTTGATGGCATCCGGGCTGGCATCGGCGTCGCGAACGGTCCGGATCGGCACGGCGCTCGGCGTGGCGATGATGATCGCGGCCGACATTGACGGGATCGTTCAACTCGCCGTCCACGGAGACGCCTTCGCCCACACGCCCCATCGACGGATCGCCTCGATCGTGCGTGAGCTCGGTCCCGATCGGGTCGCCATCGTCCATGAGCACAATTCGCGCGAGCGATGGCAGGTCTACGCACCGATTCGCTACGAGTTCGGGAAGACGGTCCCGCAATATCTCTATCAGGGGGAGGGCGCGGACGGGCCGCGGCTCTCGTCCTATCCCGACCCGGCGAAGGGGGACGAGCCCGAGTCGCGCCTGCCGGAATACGTGATCGTGATCCAGTCGGACTCGATTCACGCCCCCGAACTGGTCCGCCGCCTCCAGGGGCCGCCCACCGCGAAGGCCGACGGCCCGCTTGCGAAGGAGTTCTCCGCCAGCGAGAGGTGGGAGCGGGTGCGGGAGGCGACCTTCCTCGCCTTCATCGAGACGCACCTGGACGTTTTCCGACGGAAGGATGCCGGAACGATCGCGCGTACACCCTTGAAGGAGTTCACCCCGCGATGAATGTCATCGAGACGAAATTGTCCGGCGTCCTGATCCTGGAGACGAAGATCTACCGCGACGATCGCGGGCACTTCCTCGAGGCCTGGCACGAATCCCGGT
The DNA here is from genome assembly GCA_028291545.1 of Planctomycetota bacterium. GTDB lineage: Bacteria > Planctomycetota > Planctomycetia > Isosphaerales > Isosphaeraceae > JAQGHR01. The sequence goes on from JAQGHR010000013.1 coordinate 14,457, forward strand.
ACGAGGAGGCCGGCTTGCCGAGGCGGTTCGTGCAGGACAACATGTCGTATTCGACGAAGGGGGTTCTCCGGGGACTCCACTTCCAGACCCCGGCGGCACAGGCCAAGCTCGTCTCGGTGCTTTGCGGCTCGGTTTATGACGTGGCGGTCGACGTCCGCGTCGGCTCGCCGACCTTCGGCCAGTGGGTGGGGATGCACCTGTCGGCCGAGAACGGCAGGCAGGCCTACATCCCGGAGGGTTTCGCCCACGGTTTCGCGGTCACGGGCGAGGAGGCGCTGGTGCTCTACAAATGCACCGAGTTCTACAGCCCGAAGGACGAGGTGGGCCTGCTCTGGAACGACCCGGCGATCGGGATCGAGTGGCCGATCGCCGACCCGATCCTGTCGCGCAAGGACGCCGATTCGCTGCCGCTGTCGGCGATCATCCGCGATCGCTTGCCCCGGCTCGCCCCGGCCCCGGCGGCCTGATCGCTCATCCGTCGGGTCGAACGCGTCCGTCCCGGGATCGCGATCGCAAACGGAGAGGAATCGACGATCGCCCTTGGCTCATGAGGCCGGATCGGTGGCTCTTGAACGGCGACGGTCCCTGGCCGCCCCGCCCTCGGGATTGGCGGGTACCGATCGCGCGATCGCCGGGACCCTCTCAGAGCAGCCTGGCGCCGCCAACGCTCCGGCCTCATGAGCCCGATGGGTCTTGCCCGTTTGCTATTCCAGGGCCATCTCGTCCACATCCTCCAGGTCGTCGGGGTCGAGCTCCCAGGGGTCACAATCCAGCCCCATCAGCCCCCCGACGGCCAGCAAGTACACGGGGCTGAACATCGCGTTGGAGAGGTTGTCGATCATGTAGAGCGTCAACAGGATGGCCAGGACGGCGGCGGGCGCCATCTGGAGGCTGCCCCAGAGCGCGGGGGGATAGCGCTTTCGGAGCCGCAGGACGGGCAAAGTGTAGATCGCCGTGAGCACGGCCAGGCCGACGAAGCCGCGGTCTCCCAGGGTGATGATCCAGAGACCGTCGGTGATGGTCGTGTCCTTGCCGTCCTCGTCGGCGACGCGGGCGCGGCCCCATCCCCCCCAGCCGAACCAGGGCTGCTCCATCGCCTTCGCGGCCAGGACGTTCTCGTTCTTGAAACGGAACTCGATCGATTCGCCGCGGTCTTCGCCGAGGGTGGAATTGATCATCGCCACGACGTTCTCGCCCGACCACAGCCCTGTGCTCCGCAGCGCCATGTAGACCGTGGGGATCGCGACCAGGGCCAGGACGATCGCGAAATTGCGGTACTTCGCCGCCACCCAGATCGCGACCAGGCCGGCGAGCAGGAGCATCAAGGCACCGGTCGATTTGCAAAGGATTGTCGTCACGATCAAGGCGCTGAGCAGCGGCCCGAACGGCCGTCCTGCGATCTCGCGGACGCCGCTCCTCCACATCCAGATGCCGATAAGGCACGCCGCGGCCATCCACATGCCCAGCTCCAGGCCGCTCTGCATGAAGACCATCGGCCGGTATCCGCCGTACCGCACGACGTGGAGGAACGACGAGGCCATGAACCCGTAGATCTGGCCGTGCAGCATCGGGCTCATCTTCAATTCATACAAGCAGAACGGGATGTAGAGCAGGCCGCCGATCACGATCTCGCGCGCCAGGTCCTCGAGGCCCTCGGGAGTTGTCAGGTAGACGCGGCCGATGAGATACGGCAGCCCATAGGTGATGACGTTGCTGACCACGCCGGAGGCGCCGTCGTACGGGCCGAGGTCGTTGGTCATCGACGACAGGAAGGGAACGAGGCACCAGGCGAGCATCGGCAGGTCGATCGGCCGGAATCTCAGCGACCGCAGCGCCGCGGGATCGAACAGGATCGCGCCGAGGAGGACTCCGAGAGAGGCGGCCGAGGCCTTGGTGTAGTCCGGCAGGCCGGGGAGCGGGATCGCCAGGCACGGCAGGAAAAGCCATCCCAGCACGAACGCGCGCACGGCGGCCTTCGACGGCGTCATCTTCGAGAACAGGAAGATGGCAACAAGCGGCCAGGCACACAGGGCCGTGTAGGCGAATCCGATCATCTCGGGCTGGGCCTCAGCTTGCGACGGAGCCGGCCGACGATCGAGCGGTCGGTCTGGTACCGGTACCAGTCGAGCTGCGTCTTCAGTGGCTCGACCAGGATCTGGCGGGCGTCATCGCGGATCCAGGCGGCATATTCCTCGGGCGTCTTGATCCCGCGCTTGCGGGCCGTGAGCGCGGCCTGCTCGCTCATGCCACCCGGCCGGTTCATGAGGCAGTGGGGCGACCTCGGGTCGTCCATGTTGTGAGCCATCAGCAAGGGCAGGGGATATCCGTTGATCAGGCCCTCGGCCGTCATCCGCCTCTGATCGACGGGGAACCCGTAATGCTCGCCGGGCGGAATGATGTGGGAAACCATGAGATCCTTGCGCGCGAGGAAGGACTGCCCGGCGATCCACATGTTGCGGAAGACCCGCGTGCCGCCGACGTCGAGGATCTTGTGATTCGCGAGCGATTCGTCCCAGTCTTCGGGCAGGAAGATCCAGCAGCCGAGCATCCCGAATCTCGGCTCGGAGCGAACCATGGGGGCGATCCGCTCGGTCCAGCCGGGGGGCAGGAGGATGTCGTCGTCGATCTTGCCCACCAGGTCGGACTCGGCCTTCTCGAAGAACCAGAGGCAGGGCTCACGCTGCATGACGTTGTCGGCCGACAGGCGCTTGCGGACGACGCGCGGGTCGTCGAGCTCGGCGATCAGGTCGGCGGTGCCGTCTTGCGAGCCGTTGTCCCAGCAGGAGAGCCGGAAATCGGCCGGGTCCTGGAGCAGGTGCCGGAGCGTCTTCTCGACGTACTCGAGGCGGTTCCAGGTGATGAGCAGGAGATCAACGGGTGAGCTCATGAGTCCTCTTCTCGGCGATCATGGCGTGGAAGGTCTCCGAAGCGACCTTCGCCGCGTCGGCCCAGTCCCCGTGTTGCCCGAACCAAGCCGCATTGCGCAGGCCGATCTCTTCGAGGTCGACCGATCGCAGGCGTCGGAGGGTCTGGATCAGCCGCCCGGTGGACGGCTGGAAGACGGGATTGGCGGCCAGGCGCAGCGTCTCGCCGACGTTGCCGACATCGGGACCGATGACCGGCCGGCCGAACGTGAACCCGAGGAACACCACTCCGCTGTTGAGGCAGTTGAACCTCGGCACGAGGACGGCGTCGCAGGCGTTGACGTACAACTCGACGCGATCGTCGGGGATGATATCGATGACCTCGGTCAGACGCCCGCGCGCGAGGGCCTTGTCGGCCGCCAGCAGCACGCGATCGCGACGGCCGAGGGGCGGAGTCCGACCGACCAGGAGGACGTGCCAGCCGGAGAAGGCGGCCGCCCGCAGCACCAGCCGGTACTCGCGGATCGAGCGGATCGCCCCGAAGACGAGCAGGACGGGCCGACCGCCGGGATCCAGCCCGATCCGGGCGCGGGCGTCGTCCCGATCACGATTTCGATGGAGGTCCCAGTATCCGCCGGCCGGGATCCTGCGAGTGTCAAAGTCCCGCGCGTATTTCGCCCGGATGGTTTCGATCGAATCCGCACCGTGATGAAACTGAACGCATGCGAACCGGGCCGTCATGTCGTAGAGGGCGTTGAATCCCGGATGATCGGGCATTTCGTGACGGTGGCTATTGTGAACCGTCCAGGCGATGACCCCGGCCCGCGATGACGCTTCGAACCAGGAGAGGATCCGCGAGAGGTCCTCGCCGGACGGGGCCTGATAGTCCACGAGCTGCTCGGGCCAGTGGATCCACGTGACATCGGCCGGTCGGTCGGGGTCGGTCGGGTGGTCGTAGCGGAACGTCCAGCCCAGGGGCTTCAAGGCGGCCTCGAAGTTGTCGAGGTAGCTGTTCAGGCCGCGGAGGTGGGGGATGGAGATTTCCATCGGGGAGGTGCCTGTGTTCTTCTTTGAGCGGTTCCGGCATGACGACGAGTCCGGCGGCGGGCGTCCGTGCCCGCCACTCTGGAGGGAGGCCGCTGGATCAATCGGTCCATCGCTTGCGCGCGATGACCATCAGGTGCAGGGCCCACAGGTCCTGGTGCGTCTTGCGGGTGAGATGGGCGGCCTTGTACGCCAACGTTCGCATGATGGGGGCGGAAAGTGGCGCCGGCATCGGCGCGAGGAAGCGGTCGCAGAGGTCGTGCTCGACGTCGAATCCGCCGGCGTCCATCATGGAACAGAGCGAATCGAATCGGAAGAAACGGAGGTGGAAGTAGTCGAAATCCTGGTAGACCTGGTGGTTCGACCAGGGCAGGATCAGCCCCTTTCCGCGCAGGATACGGAGCCGATTCGCCAGGTAGAAATGGTTCGGGACGCTTATCAGCGCGTGGCCGCCCGGGCGGAGGGCGCGGTGCGCTTCCTTGATCAGGCCGAGGGGGTCGACCACGTGCTCGAGGATGTCGGTCATGACCACCAGATCGAACCTGGCATCCTCGACGGGGAGGCCGGTCGAGATATCGTGCTGGATCGTGGTGTAGCCGTTGGCCTCGGCGCGGTCGAGGGCTTCCCTCGCCACGTCGAGGCCGGTGAACTCGCGGCGGCTGACCTGGCCGAGGAACTGGACGCCCGGCCCGCAGCCGACGTCGAGCACCTGGGCGGTCTCGGGCGGCAGCAGGTCGAAGATGAAGTCGAGGCGGCCAGTCCGACCCTCGTCGGCATGAAGATTGGCCGAGGTGTATCGCTCGTGATGAGCCTGGGTCACGCCAGACATGAAACCCTCCGGTCTCGTAGGGGATGGGCGATGCGGTGAACACGCGAGAGGAGACGCATGATTCAGTGGATCCAGGAGTTCAGGGCCGAGCCCGCGAGGTACGAACCCGCCACGATCGCGGCGCCGAGGGCGTCCTGGCGGAGATCGAGGAGGCCATTGCGCCAGAGCGAGACGACGAGGACCGCCACGGTGAACAGTTCGTTCAATCCCACCATCCAGACCGCGCCCGAAGTGCCGTAGGCGCGGTAGGCCAGCGGCAGGCCGACGAACAGCCAGGCGGTCTTGAGGCAGAGGCCGAGGGTATTGACGTGCGGCTTCCCCATCGCGATCAACGCGCTCACGGCGGGCGTGTACATCACGCCCAGGACGACGCGGATCATGAGGATCTGGAGCATCCAGCCCGCCTCGCGATAGCGGTCGTCGTAGAGGACGCGGACGACCATCGGCCCCGCGCCGGCCACCAGGCCCGCGATCGGCAGCATGGCCAGGTTCAACCAGCCTCGCGACTTGGCGAAGGCCGCCGCCAGCCGCGACGGGTCGTGGTGAACGAGCTGGCTGTAGGCCGGAAAGAGCACCTTGTTCGAGACCGTCGAGACCAGCCGCACCAGCGAGTCGCTGAGGAAGAACGCGATGTTGTAGACGCCCAGGGTCGCGTCCCCCAGGAACCGGCCGAGCAGGATCCGGTCCCCCTGGCTGGCGATGAAGCTGACCGCCGTCGACAGGAAGATCCAGCGCCCGAAGCGGAACATTTCGCTCGCGGCCGAGCGATCGAAATGCACGCGATTGTGCGGCCCCGGCAACACGACGTGGCTCGCCACCATGCGGACGGCCGCGCCGATCAGGTTGGCGAAGACGAGCGCCCAGACCGATCGCATCCAGAACGCCAGCAGGATGGTGATCGCCAGGACGACGACCTGGGTGCCGATCTCCATGACCGTCAGCCGTCCGAGCGTCATGTGGCGGTTCGCGGTGAAGAGCTTCGTCGAATTGAATCCCATCAGCAGCGAGACGCACCCCGCCGCGGCGATCAGCGGCGCCAGCTCCGGCTTGCGGAACCAGCCGACCGAGACCGGCCAGGCCAAGAGCAGGGCACAGGTCGTGAGGGCGAACCCCCGGCAGACCTGGATGGTCCAGGCGGTGTTGGTGAAGGCCGGCTCGTCGCCGCGCTTGTTCTGAATGATGCTCGGGCCGATGCCGACATCGGAGAACAATTCGAGCCCGGTCATGAAGACGCTGACCAGCGCCATCATCCCGAACGCCTCGGGGAAGAGGAGCCGGGACAGCAGGATATTGCCCGCCAGGCGCAGTACCTGGGACGCCCCGAAGCCGGCGACCGTCCAGGCCGAGCCCCGCAGGGCCAGGCCCCGGAGGGATCGTCGCGGCGCCGCGTAGTCGGGCGAGGCCGGCGGCTCGGCGGTGAGGGGGACGGAGGAACTCACGGGAAGATCCGTCCTCGCGGGATCGGGAGGGGTCCGGGCGTGGGGGGGAAGACGCGACCGGGGAAGTGCGACGGAGAGTCGAGAGAATCGGGATTGTTCCGTTCGAGCGAGTCGAAAACCGAACGAATCACCCGTTCGACAGCGTCTTAGTAAAGCTAACGGCACCTCGGTACGCAAGGGGTTGTTTGGTGGATTCCGTTTTGACCGTCCGAGCGTTGTCGTAAATGAACGTAATGAGACGGTTCGCCTCGGTCGCCGCATTGTGGTGGGAGGCGACGCGGGACGACCCGGCGCTGCCCATCCGGTCCAATTCCTCGACATCGGCCGAGAGCGCCTGATCGATGGCCGAGGCGAGACCCTCGACCGATCCCGCCGGCACGAGCCAGCCGCAGACGCCCGGCTCGACCAGTTCGGGGATGCCGGCCACGTAGGTGCTCACGACGGGGCGTCCCAGGGCGAGCGACTCCATGAGGACGACCGGGAGGCCCTCGGCGAAGCTGGGGAGAACCAGGGCCCGGGATTCGAGTATCTCCCGGCGCACGCCGTTGCCGTCCCGCCAGCCGACCAGCCGCACGCAATCTTCCAGGCCGAGCCGGCCGATCCGCTCCTCGATCAGCGGTCGCATCGGCCCGTCGCCAACGAGGGTGATCGAGAACTCGCGGCCCCGATCGCGCAAGAGTGCCGCGGCCTCGACCAGCAGGAGCTGCCCCTTCTGCTCGGCCAGGCGGCCGACGCAGACGAATCGGTTCGATGCCGAGGCGGCGGCGGGGCCGGTCTGGAGGAAGCTCGCATCCACCCCGCAGCGGACGACGCGGATCTTCGACCAGTCGGCGGGGTCGGCCCAGCGGCAGAGCTGGCTGCGGCCGAATTCGCTGACGGCGACCACGAAGGCCGAGTGCCGGATCTTCTCGTTAAGCGACAGGGCGCGCGGCGCGTCGAATTCCTCGGGGCCGTGGACCGTCACGCTGTAGCGCGGCCCCCCCAGGATCCGGCAGAGCATGGCCACGCTCGCCGAGTTCGTCCCGAAGTGGGCGTGGAGGTGCTGAACGTCCGCGGCGGCCAGCCACTCTCGCAGTATGCAGGCCTCGGCGAGATAAGCGAGATGGTACGCGACCCCGCGTTCGGATCGCCAGCCCATCCTCAGCGTGCTCACCAGGGCGCGGGCGAACCGCCGGGGCCTGCCGACCATGACCCAGAGCATCGCGGTGAAAAGGCCACGCAGGCCGAACCCCTGGAGGACCTGCGTGCGTTCCCTCTCCGCCTGGTCGGCCTGGTCAACCGTGGGCCCGCCGACGGGTCGGAGCGTGTAGCGCAACACCTTCACGCCTCGCGCCTCGATCGCGGCGATCTCGCGGCGAATGAACGTGTGGCTGGTCTGGGGATACTGGTTGATCAGGTAGGCGATCTTCACGGATGGGCCCTCGCGTTCAGAGGTCGTTGTCGTCGACGGCGAACTCCACCGCCAGCATCTCCGCCATCCGTGCGGCCACCTGATCCCAATCATCGCCGGCCACCGCCTCGCGACGGCGGAGGGAGCGGTCCGGGTCATCCTCGTTGAGCGCCTGTCGCAGGGCGGTCAGGAACTGGTCGTGCGTCTCGACCGAGTGGATCAATCCGGCATACGGCCGGTACGCGGGCAGCGCCGTGGCTACGACGGGGAAGCCGATTGCCAGGTATTCCTTGAGCTTGACGGGGCTGCATTGCAGGTTGAACTCGTTGCGCAGGAAGGGGATGATCCCCACGTCGAACAGCGCCGCGTGCGGGCCGATCCGGTCGGGCGAGAGCTGGCCCACCAAGCGCACGTTCGGCTCGGCCTTGACCCGGGAGAGGTCCATCTGCTCGGGGCCGATCAGCAGCAACGTTCCCGGCGCGATCGTCCGGGCGATCTTGACCATCAGGTCGACATCCATGCGGTAATCGTCCATCGCGCCGAAGAAGCCGACGACCGGGCGCGGGAGATCGGCGATCCCCTTCGGGAAGGAGACCGACGGCCGTCCCAGGGGGCGTGACGAGGAGAGCGCCTCGAAGTCCACGCCATGCCCGATCAGCTGGGGGCTGGCCGCCCAGTGGCGATCCCGCTCCATCAATTCGGGGCTGACGTACGCGGCGTAGTCGCAGAGGGTGAGGAGCCGCTTTTCCAGCCCGGCGACCATCGGCGCATCGGCCTCGGGCAGGGCCGCGAAGTCGTCGCATCGCTCGAAGACGACGCGCAGCCAGGGCAGCCTCTCGACGGCCGGCGCCATCGTCGGCATCGACACGAACGCCGACGGCCGCTCCATCCCCAGATGCCGGCGAAGGACCCGCACCTGCGCCGCGAGCAGCGCGCCGTTGACCTCGACCCAGCGGGCCGAGTACTTCGGGACGAAGAACGGCGTGTAGACCCACAAGCCCGTCTCGCGGTCTCGGCGCAGCCCCTTGGACAGGCTCTTGAGCTTGCGAACGTAGCGCCTCCAGGCGATCTCCGTCCGCCCCGGTACGGGGATTCGCATGCCGATGCTATTCACGAATAAGCTCGGCACGTGCTTCGCCATGCGGACGGCCGTGCGGACCGAGGAATGTCCCCGGTTGTGATACCACCAATCGACGTTCCCGAAGAAGACGACGCCGTCGCACGGTCCCTCCCCGGCCACGATCTTCCGAGGCCGGGCGGGCCGGGTCGGTGCGTGGACTGCCATCGCGAAAGCGTCGAACATCGAAGGCTCCAGGGGAGGGGAAGTGCTCACCGGGACACCGCCGGGGCGTCCTTGCAGGACGTGGCGGGCTCCGCGTCGCGGTCGTAGAAGTGCTGGACGCGGCGACGGATCAGCTCGGGCTCGATGGCCGCGTCGAAGCCGCCGTCGCGTCGCATGATCAGGTCGGCCCAGGGCAATTGCTGGGTCTTGGCTTCGAGACGATGCACCAGTTCGTCGACGCGGCCGATCGGACGGGCGGGCACGCCCGCGACGATATCCCCCTCGGCGACGTCTCGCGTGACCACCGCCCCGGCGGCGACGATCGCGTTCGGGCCGATCGTCACGCCGGGCAGAAGGATGGCGCCGTGGCCGACGAACACGTTGTCGCGGATGTCGATCTTCCCCACCGAATCGAGCTTCACGCCATACGCGCGATTCAGGACGGCGATGGAGCCGTCGTGGCCGACCAGCGTGCAGGTGGACAGGCAGACGTTGTCCCCCAGTCGGACATATTCCGGGTCGGTGATCGTCACGTCGGAATTGATCAGGCAATGATCGCCGACCTGTCGGAGACGGCCGTGCCTCCTGAGGAACTCGGCGTATTCGTCGTTCATCGGCGCGCAGAGCGAGCGATAGAGGCCCGACGCTCGGCCGTGCTCCAGGGCCATCCAGCGGACGATTTTCTTGGCGAGTCCCATGATCACGGCTGGGTCGTCCCCGAGGGTTCCAGAGCCGCTCTCGGCCGGGCCACGCCCGGGCCCTTGTATTCGATCAGGCGTCCGCGAAGGCCGAGCAGCCGATTCCGCCAGTACCGCGCCAGCCCGACGCCCTGCGCAAACTTGCCGGCCACGCACGCCAGGGCATACAGCCGGGCGTCGCTCGCGGACATCCCCCAGGCGCGGGCCCGGCGGCCCACGCGAAGGAGCTGGAGCGGATAAACAAGGAGAAGCGCGAGGCTGAATCCTCGGGTCGGCCAGGCCAGCGCGAGGACGGCGACCGGCAGGGTGATGCCCCAGAGGAGGATGCTGCGAGTCTCCTTCACCCAGTGCCGTTCGGGCGGTGCGCCATGACGCGCGGAACCCTCGGCGAACGCGTAGCCGGCGCGAACCGAGCGCCGCCACCACTGGCCGAGACGGGTCATCGCCAGGTCGTGCGCGGTCATCTCTGCGTCGATCCGCACCACCTTCCAGCCGGCCGCCCGCAGTCGGACGCACAGGTCGGGCTCCTCGCCCGCGATCAGGGACGGGTCGTAGCCGCCGACCTGCCGGAACGCCGAGGCGCGGATCATCGCGTCCCCTCCGCAGGCGGCCGCCTCACCGATCGGCGTATCCCATTCGAGATCGGCCAAGCGATTGTAGATCGAGCGTTCCGGGTGGATCTCCCGACGACGACCGCAGACGACCGCCACGTCGAGCCTCGCGTCCAGATCGGTCCGGGCGCGTTCGAGCCATCCGGCCACGACGATGCAATCGCCGTCGATGAACTGGACGTATTCAACGTCGGGGATCATCTCGCAAAGCCGCGCGAATCCCGCATTGCGAGCCCGTGCCGCCGTGAAGGGGACCGAGAGGTCCAGCGCCACGACCTCGGCGCCCAGGGAGTGCGCGGCCTCAACGCTGCCGTCCGTCGACCCCGAGTCGACGTACACCACGGCCGAGGCCGATCCGACGATCGACCCCAGGCATGCGATCAGGCGATCCCCTTCGTCGCGACCGATCGCGACGACGCCGACATCCTTCATGAATGAACCTCCGTGCCCGCAACGCCGACGATCCGCGCCGGGATGCCGACGGCCGTCGCGCCCTCGGGGACGTCGCGGAGAACCACCGCGTTCGCACCGATCCGGGCATCGTTGCCGACGTGAACATGGCCGAGGATGCACGCGCCGCAGCCGATATCCGCGCGATCGCCGATCGTCGGGATTTCCAGGTTGCAGCCGGTCCTCGCCACGCCGAAGGTCGTGTTGTGGCGGATCTGCACGTCGTCGCCGATCGATCGCGCGTGCAGGATCATGCCTCCGTGGTGCCAGATTCGCACCCGACGGCCGAGCCGGACGATATAGGGCAGGGTAATCCCGCAGGTCCATTCGACCCACTTCATCAGGAATATGTAGACGAGCGTCATCGGCGCCCGCAGGATCTTGGGGAAGCCCATCCTCCAGTTGCCGAACCGATGGACGGCGACCGCCCAGAAACCTTGCTCGAACGGGTTGCTGTCGTGGGTGCGCAGGTCCTCACGGAGCAGCGCGAGGAAGGAAATCCCCGGCGGGTTGAGGTTGCGATCCCCCGCGTTCAGAGGCGGCAGAATCTCGGAGGCGACGGCCCGATGATGGCTGTCGAGGAGGGTCATCGCGTGGCCCTCGTCGGCAGGAAATTGTGCCGCAGGAAGTCCCGGAGCAGGTGCGGCGGCTCGGCCTCCGGCGTGCTGCGGAACCGTCGGCGGAGCAGGTACGAGGCGTAACCGGCCGACCAGGCCAGGTCGGCCAGCACCGTTCGCGCGCGGCCGAGGTGTGAGAGGAAATAGCGTCGCCGGGCCTCGAACCAGTACGCCGGCCTGCGCCTCGGGACGGCCTTCCTGTCCGTGACCCCCGAGCTCTGGCCGACGAGGTGGACGACTCGCGAGTCCGGCACATACCAGCAGGGCCTGCCGGCCAGGCGTGCGCGGCGGCAGAAATCGACCTCCTCGAAGTACATGAAATATCCCTCGTCGAGCAGGCCGATTTGCTCGAAGACCTCGCGTCGGACGATAAGGCTGGCGCCCGCCACCCAGTCCACCTCGCAGGGTTCCACGGGGACCGGAGGGGCGATGACGCGGCCGGCGAGGAGGCGCGAGACCACCCCCAGTCGCATGCCGCCGTCGAGCTCGCTGAGGATCGACGGGAAGCGGAAGGCCGATCGCTGCGGGGTGCCGTCCGGGTCTTCCAGGCGGCTCCCGGCCAGGCCGATCTCCGGGTGGGCGCTCATGAACTCGATCAGCGCGCGGATCGATCCGGGCCGCGCCACGGTGTCGGGGTTGAGGAGGATCACGAAGTCGGGCGGCTCGTCCGATTCCAGCGCCCGACTAATCGCCGCGTTGTTTCCGTAGGCGAATCCGCCGTTGCGAGGCAGGGGCTGGACCGAGGCCCAATCGCTCCAGCCGTAGCGCAAGATCCCGACGATCAGCCTGCCGACCGAGCCATCGCCGGAGCCGTTGTCCGTCACGACGACGCGCACGCCGCGGGCCGGAGCAACCTCGGCCTCCAGCGATCGGAGGCAGTCGAGGGTCAACTCGGAGGTGCGATAATTCACGATGACGATGAGCGTCGAGGTGTCGTTTCGGCGCATGGGTTCGGTGGCTCGATCAAGACGGGGTGTTGGTCGCCTGGGGGACGCTATAGCCCTGGGAGGTGGGGAGGGGGGAGGGGCTGCTCGCCGCGCGATCGCGCCTCGAGCGGAGGGAGTCGGCCAGGTCGCGGGCCACGGCCGAGACGAGGAACAGGCCGTTGCGGGCGTAGCGAGGCCCGAGACGCCGGGGTTCGAGGGAGAGGCGATAGGCCCACTCCATGCCGATCTTCTGGATCCATCGCGGGGCGCGCCGCACCCGGCCGGCGACGAAGTCGATGCTCGCCCCGACCTGCACCGCCAACGGCACGCCCAGGCGGTCGAGGTTCTCGGCCAGCCACAGCTCGCCCTTGGGCTGGCCGAAGGCGACGAACAGGATATCGGGGGCCGCGCGCCGGATGGTTTCGAGCAGCGCCTCGTGCTCCTCGGAGGTCGGCGGGCGATGCGGCGGGCAGGCCGTGCCGGCGATCACCAGGCCCGGATACTTGAGGACCAGGCGCCTGGCGGCCTCGTCCGCCACGCCCTCGGGGCCTCCCAGCAGGAAGAGGCGATAACCCCGGGCGGCGGCCGTCTCGCTCAGGTCGTAGATCAGGTCGGAGCCGGCGACCCGCTCGGGCACCGGGTTGCCTCCCAGATGCGACGCCCAGACCAGCGGCGCGCCATCGGCCAGGAGGAAATCGGCGCGGGCGTTGATCTCGCGAAGCTCGGCGAGGTCGCGCGTCAGCATCGCGTAATGAGTGTTCGCCGTGACGAAGAAGGACGGCTTCCGCCTCTCGACGAGCGCCATCGCCGCGTCGACGGCCTGTCGCCTGGTCAGGGGCATGAGCGGCAGGCCCCAGACCCGGATCGGCTTGCGCGGTTCGCTCATGATCGGCCTCCCATCCCGTGAAGCTCGTCATCGCGTCGCGACAGGCCGCGAGGGCTCGCGCCAACCACGCCGGGCCGCAACCCGAACGGGAGCATCGTCGGGAAGGACGCGTCCGCCTCGTCCCCGATCAACTCGTCCTTGATCACCAGCCAGGAGAGCCATGCCAGCTCGAGGCCGATCAGGAGCAGGGCCAGCGGCATCATCAACCAGCCGGCCACGTCGTGGGCGATCGTGCGGCCGGTCGCAGCGCCGAGAAGCCGGAAGCAAAGGACCGTCCCCGCGATCCGCAGGATGTTGCACAGCAGCGCGATGGGCAGAATACTGGCCAGCAGGACGACCCGCTTCCATCGATCCATCGCGATCAGGAGGGTCGCCGCGACGACCGTCGCCGTCAGGCTCGTGAGCATCGCCAGGCCGCTACAGGCCCGGGCGACTTCCAGGTGCTCCTCGCCAATCGTGATCAGATTCCCCTCTTGCAAGACCCAGACGCCGAACGATCGCAGCAGCCAGCAGCTCGCGCCCGCGGCCGCCTTCTGCATCGGGAAGGAAAGCATGGAGTCGTAACGGCCCGGGATACTCAGCATGAAGACGAGGTAGGCCGCTGCGGGCCACGTCTTGCGGAGCAGGTCCCAGCCGCCCCCCGCCCAGAGCAGGGCCGCCGCCGCCGGCACGAGCGTGACCGTCTCCAGCCAGTATTCCCCGACCTCGTAGCAGACCGCTCGCGCGACCAGCACCACGCCGAGGGCCGCCAGCCCGAAGACGGACGGCTTCAGCGTCGACCCGGCGTCGCGATCCGGCCAGCACCGCCAGAGGATCGCCAGCGCCACCCACGCGACGAGCAATCCGTGCGATGCGTCCGGGTTACTGATCCAGGTGTGATACAGCTCGCGGAGATTGGGCGCATAGGCCACGATCAAGACGGCCGACACGCTCGCCGCCGCGATCCACGCGCGCCGAGGGTGGCCCGGCCGCGCCGCGGTCGGGTCCATCTCGGGCGCGGGGGGCGTCGCGGCGGTCCCGCGAGGCTCTAGCACGCTCGCCTTGCGCTCGCTCACTCGATCATTCTCCGGATCGTGTCGTGGTGTCGGTAGGGTGACGGGGATGGCGCGAGGAGCCCTAGGCGGACGAGCCATCGTGGCGGCGGGGGCGGGGCTGATACTGGTAGGCATAACCGCCGATGCCCATGTCATTCTGCCGGACGCCGTTGACGACCACGCCCAGCAGCGGGATGCCGGCGCCGGCGAGCAATTTCTGGGCGCGATCGAACAGGGGGAAGCGGCTGGTATCCTGCCGGGTGGCCAGGACAACGCCGTCGGCATGGCGCGCGAGGATCAAGGCATCGGGGACCGGCAAGACCGGCGGCGCGTCGATGATCACCACGTCGAACGTCTCCCGGCATCGCGCGAGGAACTGGCCGAGCTTCTCGCCGTAGAACAGCTTCGACGGATCGGTCCCCGTCGTGCCGGCGGGCAGGAGGTGGAACCCGCCCGCCCGGTCGATCACGACCATGGCGTCTTGCGGCGCGATCTCTTCGTTGAGCACGTCCACCAGCCCCGGTCCTTCGGGGACTTCCAGGAGATCGACGAGCGCCGGCCGTCGCAGGTCACCATCGATCAACAGGGTCGTCGCCCCGGAGCGGGCACACCGCGAGGCGAGCTGCGCGGCCAGCGTGGTCTTCCCCTCGCCGCCGACGGCGCTGGTGATCAGGAGGCATCGTCCCCGCCCCCGGTTCGCGTCGTCGCACAGGGCGACCCGCAGATGGTCGAGGCGGCAGGAAAATTCCTCGATCTGCTCGTTCAGTCCCCGGGACGGCCCGCCCATCTTCAACAGGCTGCCAGTGGGCCGCCGAGGCAGCATCGGGATCGAGTGGACTTCCGCGTGGCACCGCCGGGTGAGGTCCTGCGGATTGGTGATCCGGCCGGCACGGAATTCCAGCAAGGTGAACAGCCCGAGCAGGGCGCCCAGCGTGGCGAACGGCACGATCGCCAGCATCTTGGGCCGCTTGTCGGACGCCGGAGACGCCGCCGGCCGCGCCTTGTCAATCAGGATGATCCGCGTCAGGCTCCGCGACTCGAACTTGATCGCCTCGAGCCGCCGGTTGACCAGGTCGAGCATCCCCCGCGTCTGCTCCAGGTCGGCCCGGATCAGGGCGGTCTTCACCGCGTCGGTCGCCTGCTGGCGATTGGCGACGTCGAGCTGGGCGATCATGCTCTCGAGCTTGGTCTGCGTGGCGGTCAGCGCGCCGACCTTCGTGGCGGCCTGGGCGAGCTCCCGCTTCCTCGGGTCAACCTCGCGATTCGCAGGGTCCTCGTCCTCCTTCCGCAGCGCCTTGATCTTGGCGTTCCACAGGATCTTCTGCTGCTCGACCAGGGTCGCGAGCCGGGCCCTTTGCATCTTCACCGACGGATCGGCCGTATTGCGGACCCGGTTCTGGAGCAGGACGAGTTTCTCCCGCGCGTCCTCGGTGATCTTCCACAGGGCCGTAATGTCGGGGTCGCCGCGGAGCCGATCCTCCACGGAGCTGGCCGCCTTGGGGGGCGCGGCCGGCTCCTTGCGGCGGAAATCGAGCTCGGCCTCGGCGTGCGCGAGGTCGATCTTGACCTCGACGAGCTGGTCGCGGAGCCGCTTGTACTCCTCGATCGTCGCGATGATCCGCGAGTTCGGCGCATCGCCCGCCTTGGCCGTGTCGGGCGTGTCGACATTTCCCTTGGCCGCCAGCTCCAGCCAGGCCTTCTGCTGGAGCTCGACCTGGGATTTCAGCTCGTCCCGGAACGATTCGAGCCGGAGAAATTGCTGCCTTGTCAGGCTGTCGGACCACTCCGCGTCCGCCTTGAGATAGGCCGCGACGATGGCATTGACCAGCCCGGAGGCCTCCTCCGACGAGCCGGTCGTCATCGAGACCTGGATCAGGAACGATTTCGGCAGCGCCTTCACTTCCAGCAGGTTGCGCAGGGTCGCGACCGGGTCGGGCGAGCTGCGGATCAGGCCGAAATGCGAGACCTTCGAATCGGCGATCGCCGCCGACAGAACATTCGAGCTGCTGACCAGCCGGACCTGCGTCTGCAGCAGGTTCTCGTTGCCGGGCGTGAAGGTCGTGCTGGCCGCGAACGGGTCCTGCGTCGCCGGGTCGATCCGCAGCAGGCTCGTCGCCTCGTAGGTCGGCTTGAACTTCTGATAGATGTACCCGGCGGCGCCGGCGGTCGCGACGAGCCACAGGCCCAGGATCTGCCACCAGTACCGGAGGACGCCCCGGATGGCCGTCCGCGGACTCAAGGGGAGGCCCACGGCGGCCCGGTCGGACTTCTGCGGCGAAGAAGCCGCCGGGCGCCGGGGCTTGACCGGCAGGGCCGGCGGTTCGTACGGGTTCGGCATGAGCCGGTCGTTCATGGTTTGTACGTCCGTGGCGGAGGGTGCGAATCCGGCGAGAGCGAACGCTCGGGGCCCGAACGGGCAGTAGCGGACGATCGGTTTGGTTCACAAGTCCACAGGGAATCCGGTCGGATCGTTCACCGAAACTATCACCCTGAGTCCCGAGTTGTCAATCTTCGAGGCGGATTAAGTGGTCATTACGCAACATACCGTCCAAAAAGAGTTGGCTCGGGTGGTTTGCGCCGCGTATAGTCGTTAACTATTGCGGACTGTTCACGCAGCACATCCGATACACCATCAAGGCAAGGGCCACCGTATGAACCTCCCGGATGGCGATCCCACCCCGATCCGCCCCAACCTGAAGGCGATCGCCGCCGTCATCTGCGGCCTGATCGTCGCGGCCGGGGCCTACTTCGCCCTGCGGCTCTCGGGCGAGGGGCGCATCCGTGCGGACGCCCTGGCCGAGGTCCAACGCCTGATCGATTCGGGCGAGACCGCCCGGGCGTCGGAGCACCTCGATCAGTTCCTCGCGATGCGGCCCGACGACGTCGACGTCCTCGAAATCCAGGGCCGGCTGATGGCCGACCTGGCCCGCAGCCCCGCGGCCCTCCTCGAGGCGGCCCAGATGAACGACCGCCTCTTGCGACTCGCCCCCGAAGGTCCGAAGAGCAACGACGCACGCCGGCGCCTGGTCGATCTTTACATCCGCTACAGTGATTCCCACCGCTCCAGCACCGTCTTCCTCAACGTCCCGGAGGTCGCCGCCCACGAGCTCCGCTATCGCGCGGCCGAGGTCATCGCCCGCGACCTGGTGCGATCCGCGCCGGGCGAGGCCTCGTCCCACCGCCTCCTGGCGATGGCTCTGGAGGGGCTGGCCGTCCCCGGCGACAAGGCCGCGCTCCACGAGTCCATACGGGAATTCGAGGCCGCCCTGGCTCGCCAGCCGCGCGACCTCGTCGCGGCCGAGCATCTCGCCCAGCTCCTGGAGATGCGGCGCTCCGACCCGGCCGGGGCCAAACGCGTCCTGGACGCGCTCCTCGGCGCCCTGCCCGGCTCGTCGGAGGCCCGCCTCGTCCGATTCCGGCACAGTGAGCGGCTCCGCAAACACGATCAGGCCTCGGTCGAGATCGAGGAGGCGACCCGGCTGGCGCCCCAGGATCTGGAAGTCCGCCTCGCGGCCGCCGAGCTCGCCCTCAAGCGAAGCGACCCGGCCTCGGCCTGGACCCACCTGGACCAGATCCCGGACGCCCGCCGTCAGGACTTGCGGGTCCGCATGCTCAGGGGCATGGCCGAACTCACCGACGAGCGCGACCACGAGGCCATCGGCGAGTGGCGCCTCGGCCTGATCGCGACCCGGGGCACCAGCGCCGACATCACCTGGTGGCTCGCCTACGCGATGGTGCGACTCGGCCGGGTGACGGAGGCCGAGCCGCTGATCACGCAGTATTTCCGGCTGGTGGGCGACGAGGCGGACCCGCGCCTGAATTTCCTCCAGGCCCTCTCGAAGCAGGCGACCGGCCGCCCGGCCGACGCCATCGAGATGCTGGAAAAAGTCGGCCCGAAGCTCGGCGGCCCGTTCCAGGAGCGCGTTCACCTGACCATCGGCCGCTGCTATCAGGCGCTCGGCGACGACGCGAAGGCCCTGGCGTCGTACCGCAAGGCCGCCCAATCGGCGCCCGCCGGTTCGCCGTCCGCCGTGCTTGCGATGGCCGGCGCGATGGTCGATCGCAACCCGTCGGCCGCGATCGCCGAGATCCGCAGAGGGCTCGCCCGATCGCCCGACGACCCGGAGCTTCGGATCGCCCTGGCCTCGACCCTGCTGAAAATCCAGTCGGCGACGCCCCAGGCGAGGAGGAACTGGACGGATTTCGATCACGCCCTCGCCCAGGCGGCCCAGGCGGCCCCGCGCAGCGCGACCGTGGCCCTCATGAAGGCCGACCGCCAGTCCCTCGACGGTCGCGCCGAGCAGAGCGTCCCGACCCTCCAGCAGGCCACCGCGCACGACTCTCGCGACGCCCGACTCTGGACGGCGCTGGCCGACGGCCTGGAGCGCGAGGGCCGGCGCGACGAGGCCCTCGCGGCCCTCGAGAAGGCCTCAAAACCCGGTGCCGCAGGCGATCAGGCGATCCTGCGCGCGGCCCGTGCCCGACTCTTGCTGGGCCTCGGGCGGGGACGCGAGGCACGCGAGGTCCTCGGGCACGACCTCGAAAAGCTCCCGCCCGATCAGCGCCACATCGCGCTCCAGGCCCTCGCCCGACTCGCCGTCAGCCAGGGGGACATGGCCGCCGCCGCATCCGCCTATGACGCCTGGATCAAGCTCCGCCCCGACGACCCCCTGGCCCTCCTCGGCCGCCTCGACCTGGCCATCACCGCGAGGGATCAGGCCTCGATCGACGTCGTCCTCGAGGCCCTGAAAAAGGCGGGCGGAAGCGCCGATACTTCCTATCTCCTGGCCCGCGCCACCGTGCTGCTGAAGACCCGGTCCGATGCGCCCGATCAGGCCGCGACGCTCGTCGATCAGGTCCTCGCGAAGACCCCGGGGCTGCCGGCCGCCCACCTGCTGCGCGGGCGGATCTCGGAGAAGATGGGCCGGGTCGAGGACGCCATCGCCTCCTACCAGCGAGCCCAGGCCGGAGGCCTGCCGGAGGCCGTCGACCCGCTGGCCGTCCTGCTCGTGAGGACCGGCCGGCGCGCGGAGCTGGACTCGCTCCGCAAGCAGGCGGGCGACACGCGCGTCTCGGGCATCGCGGCGCATGTCTCATGGCAAGCCGGCAACGTCGATGCGGCCGTCGGGTACGTGTCTCAGGCCGTCCGCGCCCCGTCCGAGGGCGGCGATACGGCCCCGTGGGAGGCCCGCTCGCTCGCGGGGCTCGGCCGGGTGGACGAGGCGGAAGCGGTCCTCGTCGCCCGGGCCAATCGCGAGGTCAAGGAGAAATCGGCGTGGCTCGACCTCGTCCGCTTCCAGGTCCAGCACGGCCGGATCGAGGCCGCGAAGGCCACGGTCGCCCGGGCCATCCCCAACGTCGATGTGAACAAACCCGAACTGTTCGCCGCGAGCTGCCAGTTCGCCCTGGGCGACTGGGAATCCGCCGACCGCGCGTTCGCCGAGGCCGTCCGCATCCGTGCCGATGATCCCGAGGCGCAACTGGCCGCCGCGCGCTATTTCGAGGAGACCGGACGCCCCGATCGATCGATCCGGCACCTGGAATCGGCCCTCGCCCTGCAACCCGCGAACCGGGAGGCGGCCCGACAGCTCGCCGTCCAGCTCGCGGCCGGGACCGAGGCCGGGGCCTGGGATCGGGCCTGGAAACTGGTCGCCCCCGAGGTGCCCGGGGCCACGGCCCCCGAGGACCGCCTGGCCCGCGCGGTCATCCTCTCTCGCCATCCCTCGCCCGATCGACGGGCCGAGGCCGCCCCGAGCCTCGACGCGCTGCTCGCCGACCTGCCCGCCGATCATCCCTCGGCGGTCGCGGCCCGCGACTACCTCGCCCGGCTGCTCCTGGCCGACGGCCACGCCGACCGGGCCGCGCGAATCTGCGCCGTCTCCGTCGAGATCGATCCCAACCCGA
Source organism: Planctomycetota bacterium (assembly GCA_028291545.1). Classification (GTDB taxonomy): domain Bacteria; phylum Planctomycetota; class Planctomycetia; order Isosphaerales; family Isosphaeraceae; genus JAQGHR01. The sequence continues at coordinate 34,431 of JAQGHR010000013.1, forward strand.
TCAACCTCGCCCTGTATGCCGAGTCGCTGATCCGCGACAAGCGGTTCGCCGAGGCCGACGAGCAGCTCGATCAGCTCGCCCTGTCGAGCCCGACAGACCCCCGCGAACCCCAGCTCCGCGCCCGGTTGATCCGCGATCGCGCGGGGCAGGGGAAGGCCGCCGAGGCCCTGGTAGGGGCCGTCGCCGACCTCAAGTCGTCCCCCGCGGCGAAAGCCCTGGGCCGCGAGATTTTCCATATCTTGATCGATATGAAATTGCCCGACAATTCAACCGCCAGGGTCGCCGGCATGATGGCCGAGCGGGACCCGGCCCTCGGCTGGATGGTCGCCGAGGCCGCTGCGCGCGGGGGCCGGCCCCTCGATGCCCTCGACGCCTGCCTCAAGACCGCGGCCGTCGCCCGGGGCGACGATCTGCTGAGGGCCGCGCAGATCGCCATGATGGTCGCCTCCTCGCCCGGCGACGAGCGGACGCTCCTCGACCGGTCTGCGGCCGTCCTCGACGCCGCGATCGCCCGCGAGCCCCGCTCCGAGAGCCTGAGGATGATGACTGCGCTGATCCGCCACCAGCAGGCCCGATACGACGAGGAAGTCGCCCTCTATCGCGCGATCCTCGCCGGTCGGCCGGAAGGCGATCGAGACGCCGACCCGATCCGCAACAATCTCGTCTGGGCCGTGTCCGAAGGGCAGGGGCGCCCCGAAGAGGCCCTGAAGATGGCCGACGACCTCGTCGCCCGGCACCGCAACGACCCGCAGTATCTGACGACCCGCGGCGCCCTCCTGATCCGCCTGAAGAAGTACGACCTGGCCGTCGCCGACCTCCAGGCCGCGGTCAAGTCCCAGCCCAGCCCACAGCGGCAATATCACCTCGCCCGCGCCCTCCGCGGCGGGGGACATGACGACGAATCGCGCCGCTCGCTCGACCGCGCCATCGGAGACGGCCTGAGCCTCAAGACCGCCGACCCGACGGAGCGGACCGAGATGGCGTCCGTCCTGAATCGCTGAAATCCCGTCCCGTTTCGTTCCGTTTCCTCCTCGAATCGAGCGTCACCTCCCGGATCGTACCACCCACGTCCCGCCCCTTCGAGAGGTCCCAACCGTGCCCGATCCCCTCGTTCCCGCCGAGTCAACCCGCCCGAAGTTGCTGGTCTCGCTGGCCACCTACGACGAGGCCGAGAACCTCGAGGCGCTCGTCCACGAGATCCGCAAGTTCCAGCCCGACTGCGACATCCTGGTCATCGACGACGCCTCCCCCGACGGCACCGGCCAGATCGCCGACCGCCTCCAGAGGAAGCTCGCCGGCATCCACGTCATCCACCGCGAGGGGAAGCTCGGCCTCGGCACGGCGGTCGTCGCCGGCATGCAGTACGCGATCGATCACGGGTTCGACTACTTCCTCAACCTCGACGCCGACTTCTCGCACCCGCCCCGATTCATCCCCGCCCTAGTCGCCGGGATGGCCGACCACGACGTCATGATCGGCTCGCGATACGTGCCGGGCGGCGGGGTCGAAGGGGAATTCAACATCAAGCGCAAATTTATGAGCACCGGCATCAACTGGTATGCCCGCCTGCTGCTCGGCCTGAGGACGAAGGACAACAGCGGCTCGTTCCGCTGCTATCGGGTCTCCAAGCTCGCCCGGATCGACCTCGACCGGATCCGGTCGCGCGGCTATTCGTTCATGGAGGAGATCCTCTACTGGTGCCGCAAGGTCGGCTGCACCCTGGGCGAGACCCCGATCCTGTTCGAGAATCGCCGCTCCGGCTATTCCAAGATCAACAGGAGCGAGGCCATCAAGGCGCTCCAGATCATCCTCCAGCTCGGGATTTCCCGCGTCCTGGGCCGGGCCTGACGCGGAGGAATCGGCCCGATCCTCACTGTGCTCGGGGCTCACCGGCGCAGGGGCACCCGGCGCGCCTCCTCGCGCCCTGTCCTTCACGAAAGGACGTCAAGAGCGCGAGCGATCGCGCGAGGGCCCGACCGCTCCCGGCAGCTCTGCGAGCAACACCCCAGTTTCGTAGGGCAGGCCTTGGCCTGCCCTACGTGCGCCATCCGGACGTGAACCGCTGTAATCCCGCTCCGAAGCTTGCGCAACGAAATGGGGCGGGGCGAGGAATTGAATTCCTCGCCCCGCCCCGGGGTTGACGTGTCGGTCTCGTCGCGTCTCGATCAGGCGATCGAACGGCGAGCCATGGCCGATCGCAGCTTCTTCCGCATCAGCACGGGCAGGCCGATCAGGCCGCAACCGAACAGGACCAGGGTGCCCGGCTCGGGGACCGGCGCGAACCGCGTCCCGAATGCACCGGAGCCGGTGGACGAGAAATTGCGCAGGAAGTCGCCCGCGATCGCCAGCGGGCTGGTGAGGTTCGTGAAATTGAGGCCGTAGCTGTTCGCCGTCGAGTGCGAGAAGTCGAACACGTCCGACGAATAGTTGACGGTGTAGCCACCCGCGGTCGATCCCGCGAGCTGGGCGAAATTGCCGCCGGCCGGGCCGGTCAGGAGCCCCGTGAACTTGAGCTGGAGCAGGATCTTGCCCGCGATCCCCAACGCCACGTTATTGGCCGTGTAGTCGGCCACGATGCGGATCAAGGGGAGCGAGCTGGGGGAGTGGACGAACGGCTGGAAGATCAGGCCGGCCGCCGTGGTCGCCTTCGACTGCGTGTCGGCGGCGGCCAGCTCGACCAGGCTGGCTGTGAACGTCTGGCCCGCCAGCGCGGAGTTGGTCAGGCCGAGCGAGCTCGCAGCGCTGGTGAAGCTGAAATTCACCTTCACCGCGCTGTGGAAGGCGGCCAGCTCTCCGACCGATCCCTTGTTCGTGTAGGTGAACGGCCTGGCCGACGTGTTGACCTGGTTGAATGTGGCGAACGTCGTCGTCTGGGCGCGGGCTGGCGCCGAGAGCGACGAGGATGCCAGGCCCACGATGGCGACCATCGCCAGGGCCTTCGGGATTGCCCATCGACTTCTCATTGCGGTGTACCTCTCCTGTGATCGCGAGAAATGCCTGAATCTTGGGGTGACGAAACTCCCATGCATAAGACGCCGGGATTCGGCAAGACCGTCATCCGCCGTCATGGGAACGGCCGATGGTCTGGACGTGATCGCTCCGGGACGCGGATTCGAGCCCCGAGTCGGGTTGCCCGTGACGAGTTGACGCATCGAGCCTCGACCCGCACGCGGCCGATACCGATCCGAGATCGAGGGGGGCATTGGGATCGAGCAGTCGCGGTCTCCTGGGGGGGTTGGGGAGGAGGAGCACCCGGGACCGGTGACCTCCGGGTGACGCGAGATCCGCGCGAGGTGGAAGCGAACCGGATCTCCGGCCGAAATCCCTCCCGCGCCGGCCGGCGATCGCTCGCCCGCACGGCCGAGGATGGCTTCGTCTCGCCTTCGCTGCGCGTAATGCATCAAGATGTGGTCGGTCATGGACAGCGATGGGTAAATCGTCGAGAATGGCGTCTTTCCTGCCCCGAGCCCGCGATCTCGCGCCCCGGGATCTGTCCCCTCGGCGCAAGGCTGTTGGGCGGCTGCAGATCGTGCCGCACGGGATCGCGATCGGGCTCGGAATGTCAGCAATCATCGGGCGTAGGTTTGTCTATGGATGAGATGCCGGGCGAATCGCCGCTGGAGATCGAGGGCCGGCCGGGTGATGAGCCCGTCTCCCGGGTCATCCGGGCGGCGCTCATGCTGTACCTGATCCCGGCCGTGCTGGTCGCGGTCGTGGTGGGCGGGGTGGCGATCCTCCTCGGTGCGACGAGGCGCCTGGTCACGGCCGGTTATGGCCTGATCACGGGCCGCTCCGGCGGGTCGCAAGATGAGCGGAATTCGCCGTGAAATCGGCCGATTCATAGAGATCTCGCCTCCCGCCCGGATCGGGATTTGAGGCGGCTTTCGATCTCCGGGAGGAGCAATTGCAGCAACGCCTCCGACGGGTTGTCCACGCCCCGCAATTCCCCGGCAGCGATCGCCCTCTGGATCTGGACCTTGAACATCTCTGGGCGGTTGCGGAACCGCTTGCGGCTCTCCGAGGCATCGGGAGACCACGTCCCCTCGTGGCGGAACGCATAGAAGACTTCCTGCATCGCGGCCGCCGAGCCGTCCCCCTTGCCGAAGACGAGCGAGCGGAATCGCGCCGACGAACCCGGGATCTCGAGCGCGCGTTCCAGGGACTCGCCCGCCCGCGCGTATCCCGTCGCCGGCATGCAGAGCTCGGGCGTGTGGCTGACGATCCGCTCGGCCGGACCGAATGCGACGAGGACCGAGAGCATCACGCCGGTTTTCACGTCGACATAGTCGCGGGCGACGTAGTCGGTGCAGCCGACGATCGAGAGGGTCTCGGCGTCGAACCGCTGGTCCTCCCCCTCAGCCCGCCACCCGCCCAGGTCCCTCGGCAGGGACTCGAGCCGGAACGGGGATGACTTGACCGCGACGGCCGCGGCATTCAGCCGGCGATCCTGGAAGTGGCGCATCACACCGGAACCGATCAGCATCGCGATCGCCACGGCCGTCATCCCGAACAGGCGCGGTCGCGCCGCGGCCGAGGGCGAGGCAGGGGACCGGCTGGCCGCCAGAAACGTTGTGATCATTCCGCGATCTCTCTCGGCTCGGGATCGGATTGGATTGGATTCGCGGCCGGACGCCTCAGCAGGCACCTCGGCCGGACAGGACGGCAGGGATCGTCTTGAGTAGGATCTTCAGGTCGAGCGCCAGCGACCAGCGCTCGACGTACTCGAGGTCGAGCCGCAGCATGCTGTCGCTGTCCTTGGCGCTGCGGCCGCCGATCTGCCACGGGCCGGTCACGCCCTGGGGGACCGTCAGCCGAACGGCGAACCCCTCGGGGTCGAGCGCCTCGAGCTTGTCGCTGTCGCGGATCTGCAGCGGCCGGGGGCCGACGAGGCTCATGTCGCCTCGCAGCACGTTGAAGAGCTGCGGCAGCTCGTCCAGGCTCGTCTTGCGGAGGAACCGGCCCAGCCGGGTGACCCGGGGATCATGCTTGATCTTGAACAGGACGCCGCCGGCCGACTCGTTCAGGGTCTCCAACTCGCCCAGCTTCCTCTCCGCGTCCGGCACCATCGTGCGGAACTTGAGGACCCAGAATCTCCGGCCCCCGTGCCCGACGCGAAGCTGCCGGAACAGGATCGGGCCGCGCGAGTCCACGCGGATGCAGGCCGCGACGACCAGCAAGATCGGGGCCAGGAGGATCAGGGCGACCGCCGCGCCCGCCACGTCCATGGCGCGTTTCCCGATCGAGTTCGCCGCGGTGGCCGGCGGGGCGATCGCGACCGGCGACGGCGCGTGCCCCTCCCGTGCCGGGTGGACAACGTTGTCGAACAGGAGTGCGGTTGGCTGCGTGATCGAGGTGCTCATACAGGGGTTGTCTCCAATCCGCAGGTAGGGTCCGGGCTGACGACGCGTGGTGTGTATCTGATCCGGACGTCCCGTGATCTCGACTGAAAGGCAGGCCCCGAAGCGGCCCGATCGCGTGTCGTCTCTCGCCTCAAACCGAACTCAAGCGAACGACACAGGTCGAACCGGGATTGCCCCGGAGGCTTTGAGCAGGCCCAATCTACTATTGTGACGAAAGCGTCGTCAATGACCAATTCAGTGCTGTTTCCAGATAAGGACTGTTCGCCGTTTCAAATAATCAACGTGGACAATTCAAACAGTACGGTATTCGCCGGGCGCATGGGCGCGACGCCCGGCCCATGGCCGGGGCGGGATCGGGGCGTCCCGCCCTCATTTAGCCGCGCCCGGGCCCTTCAGCAGCAGCCAGTGGGTCCCTCGCGTGGAGGGGAGGCGGATCGTGACCGCCCCCTCGGATCGTCGGGGCGAGGGCTCGGGCAGCTCGCGACCGTCGTTCCCGAGAGAGACGAGGGCGAGCCCCTCGGGGACGCCGATGGTGATCGACCCGGCGACCGGCTCGGAGAGGAACGGCGTGACCGATCCAGGGCTGGCCGCCACCCGGGCCATCGCGGAGATCAGGATCCGGCGCGACGTCGCGATCGGTCGATCGTCGAGGCTTGTCACGGCCACGGCCGCCTTCTTCGTCTCGACCCGCAACGTCACGTCACGCAGGCGCAGGACCTGCCCGCCGATCCATCCGGCCGCGGCCTGCGTCCTGGGCGTATCGATGGTCTGGATCCCGAGCTCCCAATCGCGGCGGAGTTCCCCCGTGTCGGACTCGACAAAATTCTGGCCCTCGGGGATGAAGTCGCGGCCGGGATCGCGGATCACGACGGCGCCCGGGGTCGCCGCGGAGGCCCGATCCCACGATAGCTCCTTCATGTCCGGCAGCCCGATCTCGATCCGGCTGGCCTCCGTCAGGGTGCGAAGCGTCGCGGAGGTCTCGGGGGTCCAGTGCTTGAGGAACTGGTCGCGGCCGAATTCCAGACGATAGGTCCGCTTCGCTTGCTGGACGTGCCCCCGACGATAGGCGATCGCCGCGGCGGGCATCATGCCCGTGAGGCCGGGGTCGAAGAAGGTGGACCACTCGTCGGGCCGGTTCGTCTTGAAGGTCCCTGCCTGGGAATAGTTGTAGATCATCGGCGCGTCCCAGCCCTGAAGGGACGCCACGCTCGCCACGTACAGGGGGGCCGTGAACCGGTCGGCCGCAGGGTAGGCGACGTTCCATTCGGTAATCGTCAGGGGCTTGCCCGCGACCTGCGCCGCGGCGATCCAGGGGAGGTAGTTCGCCTCGTATCGCGGGTTGACGCTGAGCGACTCGGCCGCCCCGTACGAATGCACGTCGATCACGTCGCCGTCCGCCAGCGCCGGCAACGCCGAGAGCGCGCCCTTGCCCCAGTAGTTCGTCGTGGCGATCGGCACCTTCACGCCCAGGCGCCTCAGGTCCGGGATCATGACCTTGTTGAACTCGTGCTCCAGCTCGCTCAGGAAGATCTTGCTCGGCCCGGGCTCCCAGACTCGCCAGGTCGTGCCGGCGGGGAGCCCGGTCGCGGAGGCGAACTCCTGGGCCGCCTTCATGAAGACCGCGCTATGTGCGGGATTGTTCTTGTCCGGCAGGCCGACATAACCGTGCTGGGTCATGTCGTTCTCGTTCGTGATCAGCATCCCCACGATGGCCGGCTCGTCCTTGTACGCCAGCTTCGTATAAGGGTTCACATGGCCGAGGAAGGCGGCATTGTGCTCCTTCATGAGCTCCTGGACGCGGGGGTTGAGATAGTTGAACCCCTTGGCCTCCCCCCCCCCGTGGCGGATCTCGTCGAAGCCCCGAGTGATCCCGTCCCCCTCCTTGAAGACCCGGCCGACGTGCAGGTCGAGCCAGACGTAGACGCCCTCATCCTTCAGGCACTTGACCCACCAGTCGAACCGGTCCATCGCCGCCGGGTCCAGGTGCCGGGAGTCGTCGCGGCGGGCGTCGATCACGGTGGGCTTGACCCATCGCATCGAGTCCTGATGGTGCAGGCGCATCAGGTTGTAGCCGAGCCGCGGGATCCGTTTCGCCTGGGCCGCGATCTCGCGCTTGTCGACGAACAGTGCATACGCGGCGATATTCCCGCCCCAGAACCGCGCGGGGGTGCCGTCCCCGAAGACGAGCCGATCCCCGTCCGCCCGGATGAACCCGCGACGGCCGGCGGGGCGGTCCTGCGCGTTCAGGAAGCCCAGGTCGATCGGCGAGGCGTCCGGCCGCAGCGCGTCCCGATACCAGCCCTTCGTGTCGGCCGGCCCGTACCGTTCCTCGGCGGACGGGACGATCTTCCCACCAGGCGGGAGCTGGACCGTCATCGTGAACGATTTCGTTCCTCGTCGGACTTTCTGACCGACGTAAAGGGTGCGGATCGTCGATTTCTGATTCTGCTCGAAGAAGATCGACGCGATCGGATCGCTGAACCGAACGGAAACTTCCTCGCCCGGGGCGACCGGCCATCTCCAGCCCTTGTTGTCCTCCAGGAGGACCGGATCACCGGGCTTTCCCCCGAAGGCGGGCGACGTCAGTCCGCACCGCCACTGGATCCCGCCGCCCTTGACGTCGTCGAGATCCCTGGTAGTCTCGATGCGGTAATCGAGCTGCAATTGCCCGCTCGACGGGCTCCGTATCTCGCCCTCGACCTTCACGCCCAGGTCGGGCACGACCCCCGTGAATCGCGTCACTCCGCCAGGCCCTTTGCTCGTCTGGAACCGGGTCGCCGCGTATTTCCAGGCCTGTCCCCAGAACAGGATCTGCGTCTCGACGACCGGCGCCCCGTTACGTCGGATCAGTACCCGCGAGTCCGGCAGGACGGCGACCTCCCATCGCCCCCCCGGCCGCACCGCCGGCGCCGCCGTCCCCTGCGCGCTCGTCTTCGGCGAGCACCCGCACGGCGCCAGCGACGCCAGCCAGACCAGCACGAGCCCCGCGGATCGACGGTTTCTCACGAGCGTACGCCCCCGGATTGGCGAAGAACGAAAGCGAACGTAACCATACGGAATGTCGTCCCGTTTTGTCAAAAGCATCGGGCCGTGGATTGGCAGCGTGGCGGCTGCGTTCGCTATGAGATCCGTTCGGTCCCGATGAGCGTAACGCCCCACAACTGTCATGATCAGCACAAACCAACATGGTGGGTGTGGCTGCTGAGTCATGTCGAGTGTACGGATCGTGACAGTTATCGTGGCGGCGCTTCCCTGCATGCAGATGGGCAAGGACACCTGGCGCGAGGCGATGGCCGGGACCCTGGGGTTGGACTTCCCCACGGATGGCGGGCGCCGGGTTAACGGTCTATCCGGCCCGTTCGTACTCGACTGGCGAGAGGTATCCCAGCGAGGAATGCCTCCTAACAACGGTTATAGACTGTACTTTCCGCAACCTCATGTATTCCGGCTTCGACCGTTCGGATTCGGCTCGCCTCTCCACTGCTCCATGAGCACTGGAGTGGGGCGGCGGGTCGGTGGCCGTGGCCCGCCAGGGTGCCGCGCCAAGCAGGGATCTCCTCAGACCTACATCCGCCGAAGGCGCGCAAAAAAGCCCCGCCTGCCAGTTCTGGTTGGGACGGGACACACGAGAGGGGCCGTCTGAGATCACTATACGCTTACGTTCAGCGAGGATATGTGCCACGCCCTGCTGTTCGCCCGCGTCGCGGCCGCCCGAAAGCTGAGGGTGGAATGACGCCTCCCAGTCGTCAACTTGGCGACCCACTCCGTTGGCGAGCCAGAAGCCTCCATCACCGCCTCGCTACCAAATACGCCAGCGATGCGGCGCAAGAAGCGACGAGCGTCGTCCGCATAGACGCCGCGGTCGGGACGGGGAGCGCGAGCCCGGTCCCGATCGCGATGTAGGCGGCCATGCACATCGGGCATTCCGGCATGATCGCCAGGACGGTGCCCGGGACCAGCCATCCAGCGATCCCGAGGACGGATCGCCGGGCCTGCCAACCCTTCGCGGCGCCTGCTCGGTCGCTCTCGCAGCAGCGGCCGGCACCCAAGCGCGGGCCTCGTAGGCAACCTTGCCGGTACGATACAAACTCGTCGCGTCGACGAAGCCGTAACTGTCGTGGTGCCGCACCCAGTCCATCAGGTTGCGGTGCGGGCCCGTCTCATTCCGACCCTTGGGCGGGTGGAAGCCCGGCTCAAGGGCACTGACCGCAATTGGATCGCGATACCTGAGCTTGAGATGTTCGACGGGCAGCCTGCCACGATTGAAGCGTTTGGGCTCAGCTTCGTCGGCATCGGCCACGACTGGACAGTCATGCCGGCTGGGGATGCCTTCCACGAGGACCGCCGCTGGCAGCGAGCCGACGAGGCTGCGTGACTATCGCCTCGCCCCCGCCAAATTTCACCTATCCCAGTTGACGGGCAGCCCATCGGCCGGTAAATTACCATTCGGCTATACAACCGGGAGGTTATCTACCGATGATGACCGCTAGTCTCGACGCCACGTTCTCGGCACTCGCCGACCCGACCCGTCGTGCGATCCTCGCCCGGTTGGCCAAAGGCGAGGCCACGGTCAATGAGCTGGTTTCCCCGTTCAAATTGAGCCAACCCGCGATCTCCAAACACCTCAAGGTCCTGGAGAAGGCGGGCCTGATCACTCGTGGGCGGGACGCCCAGAAGCGGCCTTGCCGCATCGCGGCCGAACCCCTCGCCGCAGCCAATGGGTGGTTGGAGGGCTACCGGAAGATCTGGGAGGCCAACTTCGACCGCCTCGACAACCTGCTGGATGAGCTGAAGGCCGAGACGAATAAACTCTAACGGAGCCTGACGATGCGAAACGTCCTGAAGGTAACGACCCCGACCGACCGTGAGATCGTCATCACTCGCGAGTTCAACGCCCCTCGCGAGCTGGTCTGGGACTCGATGTCCAAGCCGGAGCTGCTCAAGCGTTGGATCACCGGCCCTCCGGGATGGGAGATGACGGTCTGCGAGGAGGATGCCCGCGTCGGCGGGACGTTCCGCTGGGCCTGGACCGGCCCGGACGGGGCGGAGATGGCGATGTCGGGCGTTTACCACGAGATCGCCCCGCCCGAGCGTTGCGTCCGCACGGAGAGGTTCGAAGTCGGGTGCGTCCCGGGTGGCGGGGAGCAACTGGCAACGCTCATTCTTACCGAGAAGGGCGAGACGACGTCGCTGACGCTCACCCTCCGCTACGATTCCAAAGAAGCCCGAGACGGGGCCGCTGCGTCCGGTATGGAACGAGGCATGGCTGCCGGTTACGACCGCCTCGACGAGATCCTCGAAGCTGCCGCGGTCTGACCCGAAAACGGGGCGATTTCGCCGCGAGACGGCGGCGGCAAGTCCGCCGTCTGTTTGGAAGCACACGGACGACCGAACCCAAAAACGGAAGGGCATCGATGACTCCGACCCACTTCATCTCAATCGCCGGGATTGCCATATCTCTCATCGCGGGCTGCGGACAGCATGATGGATCTGACGTTCGGGCGGAGGAACCCCGGCGGGCGGACACCGCGGGGAACTACGCCACCGTCAACGGCCTCGAGATGTATTACGAGATTCGCGGGGAGGGCGAACCGCTGGTCTTGCTCCATGGCGCATTTGGACTGGCGATGGATCTACCGGCGCTGGCGAAGAATCGTCGTGTGATCGCCGTCGAACTGCAGGGCCATGGGCACACGGCGGACGTCGATCGGCCGTTGAGCGTCGAGCAGTTGGCGGACGATACGGCAGCCCTGTTGAAAGAGCTGAAGATCGAACGGGCTGACTTTTTCGGATACAGCATGGGTGGCACGGTTGCCCTCGGTGTGGCGATCCGGCATCCGAAGCTCGTGAGGAAACTGGCCATCAACGGATCCCATTTCAGCAGCATGGAAGATGCCTACGAACCCGGAGCCTTCAAACAATTCCTGAGCCTTCCTGCCGATTTCGCGCCACCCATCCTGAAAGCCCCCTATGACAAGGTCGCCCCCGACCCGAAGCAATGGCCCACCTTGGTCGCCAAGATCAAGAAGATGGGCATGGAGTCCAAGGGCTATGCCCGGGATGACTTGAAGTCGATCAAAGCGAGCGTACTGATCACACTCGGCGACCGCGACGGCGTGCGGGTCGAGCATGCGGCGGAGATGTTTCGGCTGATTCCCGGCTCCCAGCTGGCCGTCGTACCGGCGGCCGACCATTTCTTGATCTCTCAGAACCCCGAGAAATTGCTTCCGATGATCGCGGCGTTCTTTGAGGCGCCGACTTCGCCGGGGCGCTGAAATCCGGCCCGTGACTTGCCCCCTCGCCACGCCGGGAGGCTGCGAGCATGGATAAGCCGCGCCGGGTGGCCTCGGCCCGCCGGATTCCCCGATCGAGAGCCCGGCTCCTCGCGATGTTACGTTCGAGGCCCGAGGTGGGAATCCACCGCGAGTGGTCGGGACCATCAAGGGAAAGAAACTCGAAAATCCCCACGTGATCGGGTTTCGGCCCCGAGGGTCGCCGGAGGGGCGGGAGGCGGCGTCCGGGGCATCCCTCGCGATCCTGGAGCCCAGAAATCGAAAGCGAAACCTAACCGAGCTACGTGGACTTCGTGAAGGCCAAATACCATCGCATCAATTTACAGGCTCCGAGCATAACCACCCTTTTTACATGGTAGCACGATGCAGGATGCGGAAGCAGATGATACTCGCCGCTAGCGTCGTCCAGGCGCCCATGATCACGCCGAGCCGGGCGTAGCGCCCCCGCAACCGGCGAGGGCCCTCACGGTCACGCTGTCGACGATCACCGTGTCGGCGTCGAGGTTGCCGACCCGCCCAGCAGGTCGGCGTGGAGGCGGTCCCACTCGCGGTGCGGTTGGTTGGTCATCGCGATCCGCGGATTCCCGGAGCATGTGCAGCCTCGACTGACGAGGGTGGGAACGACCACCCGAAATCCACTCGCCGCCAGTCGACGGGCGAATTGGGGCCCCTCGGCGACGCCCAGGCCGATTCCCGCGACCTGCTCCGGCGTCTGTTCCGCGTCGGGCACGGCGACGACGTGGCCCTTCACTCCGCCCTTCGGCTCCAACAAAAGGCCCTCGCCGTGGACACCTTCCAGAACCGGCCATCGCACCTGATAGGCCCGAAATCTGTCGCTCTCGGCCACCAAGGTTGGGGCACTGTCGTCGCCGAATCGCTCCATCCTCACGGGTTGGCGCGGGTCGACGATCCCGAGAATCTTGCGAAAGGACTCGCGGTTGGATTCGACCGACTTCTCGTAGGCGTCACGAGATGAGGTGTCGCGGTCCCGGAGCTTCGTGCGTGCAAGAATCGATCGTTCGATCTGGCGTTCCGTGAAGCGATGTAACCCATCGAGCATCGACGTCGATAGGTCACCCGCTTCGATCAGCGGCCTGGTGTTGGGAAGTGTCGCCGGTGGAGCGTCGAAGGCGGACACGCACGGGATCAGAAGGGAGAGGATCAACCATGGCATGGACGAGAAACCTCCTTGGTTGGGAGTCGACGCCAAGACGGGCCGGAAGGCTCAAGATGCCCCTCGGAACACCGATCCGATACCGTCGAGCCTCGAGTGACGCCCTCCGCTGGTTGTCAGCGAGACGAGCGTCTGCGATCATCCGCGCAACGGTTTGAGTCGCCCAGGGGAGAGATCGATGAGAATCCGTCGCCGCGACCGGCTGAGACTGGCTGCGCTTGGTTTGGTCTCGGGGCCGAGCAGGAGAGAGGCGAGGCGAAGCCTGCCGACGGGCGATCATTGCGGATCACGGGGCTGAAGATCACGCCAATCGCCCTGCCGGACCCGCCGATCCTGGCTGCGAGTGGATGCCACGGTCCTTACTTTCTCCGAAACGTCGTCGAGCTCGAGACCGATGCCGGCCTCGTTGGGCTCGGAGAAATAGTCGGTGACCGACGCGTTGGAGAAGGCCCGCGGCGCGGTCGTCGGGCGTGATGCCTTCGCATTCCGGTCATTCGCCCGAGGCCTGATGGCGCTGGGCGCGGGTTGCTACGCGGGCATCGAGTTGGCCTGCCTCGATGCCTGCGGGCAGGCTGCGGGCCGAAGGCTTTGCGAACTGCTCGGGGGACCGGTGTGCCAGGACGTCGAGTTCGCAGCCTACCTCTTTTTCCGTTACGTGGCCGATCACCCGATCGTCTTTGCCAACCCTCGCGGCCGCGGTGAGCCAGCCCTTGATGCCTGGGGTGAGGTCTGCTCCCCGGAGGCAATGGCAGAGATGGCAGCAACGTTCCGCAAGCGCTGGGGGGCGCGTCTTCAAGCTCAAGGGAGGCGTCTTGCCGCCGGACGTCGAACCGGACACGATGCGAGCCCTGGCGGCGAAGCTTGGCCGCGATTGCCCGTTACGGATCGATCCGATTTCCCACATTCCCGGGGCCTTGCGACTCAAGCCCATCGATGTCTTGCTCGTGGATCACCACTACTTCGGGAGCTTCGCGGGCCGCCAGTCGCTCGGGCCGATTTCCGAATCGGCCCGCTGGCGGCTGAGCCCGCATAGCAACAGCCACGCGGGGATCACGATGGCGGCGATGATCTACCTGGCCGCACGCCTACCTCAACTCACCCTCGCAAGTGACACACACTACCCGTGGCTGGTCGACGGCGCCGAAGTCCTCGAGGGGCCGAGGCTGGCGATTCGTGAGGGCAAGATGGCCATTCCGCTGGGGGTCGGGCTGGGCGTGAAGCTCGACCGAGACAAGCTCGCGCGTTCCCATGAGACCTACAAGAAGAGTGGGATGCGCGGTCGGGATGACGCCGCCCTGATGCGCCGGATCGAGCCGCACCGGGACGGTCGGCCGTTCTGACACCATCATCAAGTTGAATTCATTATGTTCATTTGACCAAATAATCGTGAAATCAGGATAATTTCCCCATGACTCCTGGCCGCCGCGCCCGCTTCTCAATTGAGCCCGACCGGGATGCAGACGCGGCTCGCGTCGGAAGATTCCGCTGCCTTGCCATGAGCGCAGAGCGAGTCCTCGTCCGGATGAGACCGGACTTCCTCCTGGACCTCTCCGATGGCTTCGTCGACGAGGGCCTCCACCGCGAGATCAGGCGGCTCGACACGGCCGACACATGCGATTCGAGCGAGATATCACGCTCAATCGGATCTACAGCCAATTTGCGAAACTGCTTGATCCGTGACGGCCCGCGTGTCGATACCCTGATGATAAGAACCCGTCTGCCGTTGAGGCACAGCTCATGAGCGTCCAGGCCTCGGCGGGCCACGGGCGAACAGGACGAACGGAGTACGACCGTGTGGGGACGCCGGACCGGCCATCGAACGCCGCGACACCTGACGCCCGCCGTCGAGGGGCTCGACACTCGCAAGCTGCTCTCGGCCGGCCGCGTGGGCGCGAACCTCGGCCCGTACCTTTCGCCTGGCAACATGGTGCCGCGTGTCTCCAGCCCGGCCGTGATCGTCGACCCGCATCATTCGATCAACACCTTCCTTGCGGCCCAGATCGGCTCGGGGGTCGATACGGTCGAGCAGCAGGTCGCGGCCAAGGGCAGCTCCAAGAACGCGCAGGTCGCCGACGTGATCCTCTCGAATCCGTTCATCCACTCGGTCTTCAGCCGACAGGACACGTACACGTTGCTCGGCTCCGTCGCGACCACGGCCTTGAGGGCCACCCCCACTCCAACGTCCGCCCAGGCCGACAGCGTCACCTACCAGGTCCCTTCCGAAGCGACCTACACGATCGCCCCGGGAGCGGCGATGGCGACCGTGCAGGTTTTGCCGGTCGGCTCGACCAGGGGTTTTGTGCTGATGGTGCCGATCTCGAACATCCGAACATTTGCGCCGGCGGATTCGGGCAAAGCCGAGGTCCAGGTGCCCTCCTCACTCCTGCCCGCCGACGTGCTGCGGCCCCCGACACCTGCAGTCTCAAACGGCCCGCTCACCCAGACCTATTCTTCGGCCGGAGCGGTGATCCTCAGCGCGTTCCGTTCCGCGGTCCCACGCAGCGGGCCGAACGCGCCTCGGTCGATCCCCGGCCTGCGGCTGGCCGGGGCGTTCGCGACCAATGGCAACTTCCGCGTCGCCAACCCGGGCGGTCTGCTCAACTCGTTCCGAGTGGCCGTCGATCGCAACGTCTTCGCACTCAGCGGTACGCAGACGAATAAGCTGAACATCGGATTGATGCAGTTTGAATCCACAGTCGCATCGATGAGCACGACCGGCGCGTTCACCCCCGCGGTCCCGCCAGCGGCCCCCAAGCTGCCCAAGGGGCCGCTGAACGGGACGGTCACGGTCTCGCTTGGAACCCTGCGTGAACTCACGAACGTCGCGGCGACGCAGACCGGGCTCCAGATCCCCAACCTCGGAAACTTCCCGGGCCGGATCGACGTCGGCTACGTGGTCGACCGCCAGGGGAACTTCGGGATCTCGCTGACGGTTCGAGGGCCGCTGTCGGGCGCACCGAAAGGCGTGGCGTCGTCCGACGTCGTTGCGGGTGACCTCCAGGTCGAGCTCTCGAATGCCCGAAACCTGTCCGACCTGACGGGCACGCGGAACATCGAGGGGCTGAACCAGGGCGCGGGACTCTCGGGCGCGTTGTCGGCTTCCAGCTATAATAACGGCACCTCGACGTTTGCGACCTCGGCTGGATACGGCTCGGGCTTCGAGTTCGGGACGGGCACCGCCTATACGCAGGTGATCCCCCTGGGTAACGTCTACGCCCTCATCCCCGAGTCTCCGAAGTCGTAACCGCCGGGATCGACGCCCGATCTCATCCCCGAGTCGAGGAACAGACTCCGCCTCAATATCCCTGACCGGGATGCGAAAGCGGGCCGCGCGGCGCCGGGCTGTGAACCGCCTTCGTGGTGGCCGGTCGACGGGCCGACGCCCGACTTCGCCCGTGGATGGTCGACGCGCTGGGTGACTGGAAACCGCCGGTCCGGCCGCTCAGGATGACGACGAAGGGGACACCCGCACCTGGACCTTTCACGGCGCCCAGCAGATTTCCCGCCACATCCGAGAGGCCGACGCCCGCCCCCGCCACGTTGGTCGATTGGTTGATCTCGAACTGGAACGGGGTCGGCGGGTGGATGCCCCGCCCGAGGCGGAGTGTCACGGTTTGATCGGACGCATCGACGATTGCGGATCGGACGGGAATGATCACGTCGTCGCGGGTGCCAAACCGATGATCGCGGCCCGCCGTCCGCACACTGTACCCATAATTCAGGAGATTGACCGCCGTCTGGGCGTTCAGAGGCTCGCTGAAGTTCACGACCAGATCGACGATCCCTCCTCCGCGATCGGTAAGGAACCGCACACCCTGGACGCTCGGACCGATCGTGTCGTGGATCGTCAGAACGACCGTGCTGGGAGCGCCCAGCCTCGCGTCTCCGGTGGGGCGAGACAGGGTCACGTTGACCGTGCGATTGCCGACGAGGTCGATCGCATCGAGGATAGGGATGAGGATTTGTTTGGTCGTTTCGCCGTTCTTGAAGAGGAGAGTTCCTGACTCGGCTGTGTAATCGACTCCGGCAACTCCGGTCCCGTTGCTGGTCGCGAAGTCCACCGTTGCCGTCCCATCGGCTCCCCCCACGCGGGTGACGGTGATCGTGGTCTGGCCGACTCCTCCCCTGGTGTCAAAGCCCGTCTGGCTGAACTGAAATGAGCCGTGCATCGGGGCGTCTTGATCGAGGATCGTCAGGATCGCAACGCTTGGTAGGCCGAGCGTTGCACCACCCGTCGGATTGCTCAAGGTCAGGCGGACCGCCTGGTCGGGCTCATACTTATTGTCGGCGAGGATGGTGATAGTGATCGTCTTGCGCGATTCTCTGTCGGCGAAAACCAGGGTGCCCGACGTCGGGAGATAGTCCACGCCGGCTCCCGGCGTCGCGTCGCTGGTCGCATAGTCAATACTGACCGCGCCACTGCTGCCGTTGGCACGCTCGACGGTGATCGCGACAGTCCCGTCCCCCTCCTTGGCGAGATATTGCGCGGCGCTGAAGCGGATCGTCCCGGGCTGATCGTTATCGTCGATCGTGATCTGCGCCGTAACCGGCCTGCCGAGTTCCGCCGCGCCCGAAGGGTTGTTCAAGCTGAGGAAGAAGTACTCCGACGGTTCGGACAGGGAATCGTCGATGATAGAGACCGCGATGTACTTGCTCATCTCGCCCGGATTGAAAACCAAGGTGCCGGAGGACGCAGCGTAGTCGCTGGCGATGACGGATGAGGCACTCCCCGTGCCTACCGCGGTGCCGTCCTGTGTGGCGAAATCGACCGTGAAAAGCCCGCCACTGCCTCCGACGCGAGTGACTGCAATAAGGGCCGTGCCAACGCCCTCGCTGACGCTGAAGTTGGACATGGAGAATTGGACAGTTCCGAGTTCTTCCTTGATCCCCGCCGAGAACTCCGAGGTGTCCCCACCGCGACTGGTGGCGGTCGCTGTGACCGATTCCCCAGCCGGAACGAGACCTGGGACGGGTGCCATGAACGTCGCGTTGCCGTCGCCGTCGGTCTGGACGGTCGTCGAGCCCAGGAAGGTCCCTCCTTCGCCGTTGTCGGCTGGGCTGAGAATCCGCGTCGAGAAGAACTGGACGACGAAGATGGTGTTGGGCGTGCTGTTGAGCGTGCCCGAGATGATCGCGCCGCCGACGGCCGATGCGACCTTCGTCAGCACGGGGAAGTTCTGCAGGTGATCGGGCCCGGCGTCCACATCGCCCGGGTCGTTGGGAGACATCCCACCGACGGGATCTCCGGGCGCCGCAAGATCGATGCCCAGCACCCCGTTGGAAAAGATCCGGTTCGAGAGGATCGCATTGCCGACGCCCCCGTCCGTCTCGATCCGCACCCCGTCCCGGAGATTGAAGGCCACGGTATTGCCCTCGCCAACCACGGCTCCGCCGACGAGGTTGTTCGCCGCGCCGTTGGTCGCCAGCACGCCATCGACCTCGTTGCCGAGCGGAAGCGTGCCGGTGATGTCGGTTCCGATGAAGTCGCCCTGCACGAGGTTCGCCGTCGCGGTTGCACCCGTGAGGACCACGCCCCGGTGATTGGCCGAGATCACGTTGCGAGCCCCCGCGGTAGAGCCGCCGACCGTATTGGCAGGAGCCCCCTCAATGCGCACGCCCTCCTGCGCATTGGGCAGATCGAGCGTCCCCGTCACGTCGGTCCCGATGAGATTGCCAAGGACCAGGTTGCCAGACGCCGCCGACCCAACGATCGCCAGACCGACGTTGTTGCCCGAGAGGATATTTCTCGCTGCGGCGACGGTCCCGCCGATCGTGTTTCCGCTCGCGCTATCGATCCGCACGCCCTCCTGTGCATTGCCGAGGTCGTAGCTGCCGGTTTTGGGTCCCGCGCCGTCAGTCCCGATGAAGTTGCCCACGATCACGTTGCCGGTCGCCGCCGACCCCGAGATCAAGACCCCCCGGCGGTTGCCCGAGATGATGTTGAGATCGCCCGGATTCAGTCCGCCGATCCGATTCCCGGCCGAGAAGATCGCCACGCCCTCCTGGAAGTTAGGCAGTGCGCTCGTTCCACCGAGATTGGTGCCGACGTCGTTGCCGAGAACGACGTTCCCCGTCGCCGAGGCCCCGGCGATCCGCACCCCCGCGCCGAAGTTCCCCGAGATGATGTTGGGGGGCGTAGCCGATGTGTGCGGGCCGATGTTCGCGCCCGTGATGCCGATCTGATTATTCGGCGCGTTGTCAATGAACACACCGTCCCGCAAGTTGCCAGTGAACTGATCGTCCTGTCCGTTGCCGGGGTTCCCCTGGCCGAAGACGAACGTCCCGCTGATGTCGGTGCCGATGTAATTGGCCTCAACCCGGTTACGCGCCGCGTCGGGCCCGACAATGTGGACGCCATACGTCCCATTGGCCGAGATCACGTTGGTCGAGCCTGCAACCGCGCCTCCGATCGCGTTGGTCGACGACTCGACCAGGACGCCTTCCTGGCCATTACCGACCTGGTAATAAACGTTCGGGCTCTCTTCCAGCACGCCGATGAGATTGCCGACGACCTGGTTGCTGTCGGCACCAAGAGCGAGGTGAACACCCTGGGCGAGGTTGCCTGCGATGGCGTTGTGAGTCTCGGGAGAGACGCCGCCGACCGAGTTGTTTGACGGCGCGGCGATCAACACGCCCTGGCTGTTGCCTATGCCAGCCGTCGTCGAGACCCCGGCGAGGAGATTGGGATTGATGTAGCGAAGATAATGCCCCAGATAATCGCCCTGGATCAGGTTGCCGATGGCCGATGAACCCTGCACGGCGACGCCCGTGCTGAAGCCGTCGATGCTCAGCCCGCGGATGCGGTTGTGGTCCGATTGGATCGTCAGGCCCGGGAAACTCGCGGGAACCAGAGCCCCGGTCACGGGGTCGGATACGCTCCCGTCGATGATCACGCGGACCGCGGCGTTGAAGCCAATCGCCAACGCATTTTGATCGGAGGTGATCGTTCCCGATGCACCCTGAGTCCGGGTTGTGACGACTGCCGTGCCGCCGAAGAGGTTGGTCGAAACGGGAACGACCGGATCGACGTTTGAGTATCCCAGTTTATTCTGAAACGTGATGGTGTAGCGGACCAGGTTGCTCGGGTCGGGGACCACCGACACGTTGCCGGCACCGATGCTGGAGAGGTCCTCCAGGGCCGCCTGGACGACGTCCTGCGTTGCGTTATAGGGGATGGGGGCGGTGGTCTGACTCTGAAAAGTGAGCGTGAAGGTCCCACTTCCGGGAGGGCCGGTTAGGTCGAGTGTCTGGACCTCCTTCCCCGCCATCTGGGGGCTGACGATCCGCTGGGAATAGCCGTCGATCGAGACAAGGTCGGTGATGGTCGGCAAGGCACTGTCGACGTGGATCGTCCAGGCCTCGAAAATCGCGTTGTAGTCAATGACGCCTGGGATGTTCTTGGGGATAAGACCGAAAGTGATCGTATCGGGGCCGGGGTTCGCGTTGGCCGCCGTCATGGCCTGGCGAAGGGTCATCGGCCGGGGGACGTCCGGCGAGGGCGTAACAGGCGTGTCCGACGTCGTCGTCACCAGGAAATTCGCCAAAAGTTGCCGGTCTTCCAGACTCTCAAGATCCGGGCGCAGGGACCCGCGACGTGGCCGCCGGGCGTTGCGGAGACTCGTCGCTTGGCTGCGGCTCATGTCGATGGCCTCCACCGACGAAGGGAGAACTAGGCCGGGTCCACGGCTCGCGGCGGCGCGAGGCCGCCCCGATCGTCACCGGTGGACGACTGAGGTTGAGTTTATCATGGCAATTGAAGGAATCCGGAACAAACGCTATCCGGGTGCCCGCCCGACGAGTTTTGCGAAGGCGGGCCGACCAAGATCCCGAACGGCGGTTGCAAGATCTGCCACGGCCGGACTTCGACAATCGGAGTGGGGCTTGAACGCTCCATTAACGGACTAGAAGACCGTCGCAAGTTCTCCACAAATCCCGTCCTGTCACAACTGTTACGTCAATCGTACGATGACTCTGCCCACGATTTGCGCACCGATACCTATAGGATGCTGTTCAATCCCGACTTGGGCCGTCATCGCCACGGCGTTCGCCGCTGCTACAGGGCGGGCGACCGGTTCGCAGCGTTCAGGGCCGCGCGCCTTGCCCTCGACGTCCGAAGCCCTGCGGCAGCATGGTCATCGACCAGTTCGAATCATGACCCCTCAATGAGTGCCGTGCTCACAACCGGCCGAACGGCACGCCCGCAGGGCCTCATGATGAGGAGGTCCAAAGAGAGAGTCCGCCGGGTTACAACCTTCTCGCAGGGCATGCAGGAAGTCACGGCAACCGAAGCCATTCAGATACAGTATCAAATTCGAAAGAACGTCCGGGGCTGCTCGCGGTCGGGCGAATTTCGCGCGGCCGATGGTCGTGGGATCGGTCGGAGGGCGTGCGCCGGGCAAGCCCTCACGACGCGGACGCTTCGGGTTCTCCCCTCCTCCGGGTTTCCCGGATCGGGACGAACTTTCGGCACTGAAACCTGGAACTCGCGACCTGAGATCGGAAACTTCAGACGAGGAACATGCGTCAAGATCGAGCAGGACTCGTATTACTTGCCGTTCCAGAGCGATTCGGAGGCGATCGCCTTGCCGACGAAGGCCTCGAGGTCGGCGCGGAAGGCCTGCGGCGAGACGTTGCGACTCGGCAAGCCAAAGTTGAAGGTCAGCTTGCCGGTTCCCTTGCGGATGGCGAAATGCATGGGTCCGATCTCGTCGTTCGCCTCCAACAGCAGCGCCAGGGTCCGCCCCGGGATCTGGTCATATTCGGGGAGGTCCGACTTCAACACCAGGACCAACCACAGGTAATTGCCGCTGGGGCTGATCGTGACATGGACCGGGGCCTTCCAGGTTCCGTGGACGACCGTCACCTCGCAGACCACGCCGTTCCTCCCCACCTGCTCGACCTTCGGGTTGAGGCCGAGGCTCGTCAGGAAGCTCGGCAAGTTCTCAGGCGTGAGGTTCACCGCGGTCGGAACCGGTGACGGCGTCGGGGATGCCAACGTCGGGGGCGTTTCGGTCCCGGTCGGCATTGACCGGGTTGTCCTCCACTGCACGGCTGGGAGGGGCCGGCCGGGCTGCTCGTCCGCGATGGCCAGGCCGCCGAGGGCAACTCCGCTTGCGATGGACGCGGCGAGCGTCCCCTTCCATGTCCTCGAATCCAGGATGAATCGCCTCATTTGCTTCGCGCCTCCAAGTAGAGGTGAACTGGTCTCGTGGCCGGCCGTTGCCGTCACACCCCTCTAAAGACAGGTTGACTCGCGATCTGACAGGGGTAACCACGATTTTTCACGGCAATCTCGAAAACCCGGCGGCTTCGAGGATTTCGTTGTCGAATCGCGAATCCAGACTCCTATGAAGAGGTAGAGAGGACGCCCGGTTGGTCGCCCCAAACTTCCCCGACATCTGGGAGCGCAAGACGATGGGTACCCGAGATTCGAAGAGGGTCGGATTCTTGACGGTTGCCGCGCTGGTCCTGAGCATGGCCGGGTCGCGAGCCCTGGGTGACGAGGTCTCTTTCGAGAAAGCCCTGCCCTCCCTGACCTGGGTCCTCTCACCCAAGGGAGGCAACGAGACGAGCGTTGGCAGCGGCGTGCTGATCGACGTCCGCCAGGGACTGGTCTTGACCGCATACCACGTCGTGGAGGATCGTCCCAAGCTCCTGATCTTCTTCCCGTTCCACCACGCCGACGGAAGGCTGGAGACCGACCCGGAGTTCTACACGAAACATCTGGAAGAGCTGGCCATCGTGGGGGAGGTCATCGCCACCCAACCCAGCAAGGACCTCGCCTTGATCCAACTGCCGAAGGTCCCGGCGACGGCGAGGGCGACCCCCCTGGCCGCGACAAGTCCGAGGACCGGCCAGGCCGTCTTCGCGATCGGCAATTCGGGTACGAACGATGGCGTGCTCTGGCGCTACCTCGATGGCAGGGTCCGTCAGGTCTTCCGCCGCAAGATGGTTATCGATGCGAAGCAGCAGGTCGATGCGAGAGTGGTCGAGTCGACGGTTCCCACCAACGGCGGCGACAGCGGCGGCCCGGTCCTCAACGCCGATGGGGAACTGGTGGCGATCACGTCCAGCTCTAACACCAGGGAGGTGGCGGTCAACTACGGAATCGACCTGGAGGAGATCCGGGCGATAGTCGGGCCGACCCTGGCCCGGGTCGAGCGATCGGAACCGGCGGCCCCCTCGATCACAGGCCCTCCCCCAGCGGACGACTTCATCCCGCCACCGCCCCCGGGCTTGTCGAGCTTTTCCCGCGAGAACAGGCCGGGCAGAGCGTTCGTGCCGAGCAGCGTGATCGATCCGGTGGCCCGGGTGAACGACCTGCACATCGACCACGACGTGGTCCGCGACGGCCGCAAGGGGCTGGTTGCCCACTTCAACCTGGAGGTAATGCGGACTCCGAGCTTCTACTCCATGGTCTACCTGAAGATCACCGACGAGAATGGCCAGCAGCTCCGAATCCCCGTTCCGGGCTCTCCGGGCAAGGGCCGCGATCTGGAGGCTTGCAACACCTTGATGACGGCCGAAAAACCGGGAGATGTCGTGGAAATGAGGTTGTTCATCCCCTATGCATCGATCGAGCAGGCCATCTCGGCCTCGACCGGTCGGGTCAAGCTCAAGGCCGTCGTGAACGTCCCCGTGGGGGACTCGAGCTACTGGCAGCTCGAAGGCGGGGCCTGCGTGCCGTTCTTCTACAACAGCAGGCCCGGCGCCCCGATGTGAGGAACCTTCATCCCGACCAATCCGAGAGGCCCGGGTCCAGCCCCGGGCCTCTCAGCCCATTCCGGACACGTCCCGATCCTCGAGCAGACCCGGTGTCCCGATGAACCTGCCGCAAACGAACCCGAGACCGCCGGCGATCCCCGGCTATACCTTCGAGTCGTTGATCGGCCGAGGGGGCATGGGCGTGGTCTGGAAGGCCCATCAGCAAGGGACGAACCGGCCGGTGGCCGTGAAGATGATCCTCTCGCGCGATTTCCCCCGGGTCGAGCACCTGGTCCGGTTCCAGCTCGAGGCCGAGCTGATCTCGCAGGTCCAGGACCCCCACATCGTCCAGGTCTTCCACACCGGCGAGGCTGATGGCCTGCCCTATCTCGTGATGGAGTTCGTCGGCGGAGGCACGCTGGCCGACCGGATGCGGACCCGGTCGTACACCCCCCGCCAGGCCGCCGAGATGGTGCTCACCATCGCCCGGGCGATGGGCCAGGTCCACCGCAAGGGGATCGTCCACCGCGACCTGAAGCCCGCCAACGTCCTCATGACCGAGGGCGAACAACCCAAGGTCGGCGACTTCGGCCTGGCCCGGGCCCTCGCTCGCGAGGTCTCGGACCAGAGCCAGTCGAGGATCATGGGCACCGTCGAGTACATGTCGCCCGAGCAGGCCCGGGGCGGCAGCCGGCTCCGCGAGATCGCCGCGCCGGCCGACGTCTTCGCGCTCGGCGTGATCTTCTTCGAGCTGTTGACCGGCCAGCTTCCCTTCCATTCCGATTCGCAGCTCGAGACGCTCAACCTGGTCGCCGAGGCCAAGCCCCGCCAGCCTCGGACAATCCGCAAGTCCATCCCGCGCGACCTGGAGACGATCTGCCTCAAGTGCCTCCGCAAGGACGCCCGAGGGCGATACGCCGACGGCGGCGAGCTGGCCGAAGACCTCGACCGCTACCTCGGGGGCCGGTCGATCCGGGCGCGACATGTCGGGCGGGCCGAGAGGGCCTGGCTCTGGTGCTTGCGAAACCCCCTGGCGACGGCCTTGATCGCCTCGGCTCTCGTCGGGGCCGTCCTGGCGAACAACTCTCGCGTCGAGAACACCCGGCGGATCGAAGCCGAGTTGAAAACCAAACTCGCCGAGGCCAACGAATTGACGCTGGCCACCGAGGCCCGAGCGGCCAGGTCTCTGGCCGATGAGCGGCAGAGACAGGGTGAGGAAAACCTGTATTTCGGCACCCTCACCAGGGCCTATCAGGAGTATCACACCGGCAATTTGAAACGATCCGAGCAGTTGCTGGAGAGCTGTCGGCCAGCCCCGGGTCGCCCGGACCTGCGCGGTTGGGAGTGGCACCATCTCCGACGTCGGTTGAACTCGGACCTGGTTCGGATCGATATCGATCCGGATGCGAAGGGATTCGGCATGGTCCTCCTCCCCGCGCTCGCGTTCTCCCAAGATGGGAAACGGTTGGTCCTCCAGCCGTCGCTCTCGATCTCGCTGCCGGACGCCGCGGCCGATGGCCTCCTGCGGTTCAGGCTGGACCCGTTCCTGAAACTGACAAACCCCGCCGTCGTCAGCCCCGACGAGCGATTCTTCGCGCGGATCGGCAAGCCTCCGTCGAGGATCTGGCTCTTCGATCGGGACAAACCGGGCGTTCCGATCCATGAACTCCTCGGGCATTCCGCCAACGTCCTCGAGGTGGCGTTCGGCCCCGACGGCCGACGGCTGGCCTCGCTCGCGAGCGACGGGGCGATCCGGGTCTGGGATGTCGGGTCGGGCCGGACGACGGGCGTCCTGGACCTGACCGGGCCGGGCAGGATCGAGCAGGGCAAGGTCGCGTTCGCCCCGGATGAAAAGGCGGTCGCCGTCCTGGTCTGGAGGGGCGAGGCGGACGGGAAACCCGGCGCCTTTCGGCGCGAGCTGACGGTCTGGGACGTGGGCGAGACGAAGCCCCGGTTTCCTGCCCTGGTCGTCGAGCGTTCCGCCCGCCGGCCTTCGTACGCCCCTCTCTCACCGCACAGGCTGGCCTTCAGCCCGGACGCGAGCCGGATCGCCGTCGCCGCCCACGACCGGACAATCCGCCTGGTCGACACCAGGACGAGCAAGGTGGTCGGGACGCTCACGGGCCATTCCCGCGAGATCAACTGCCTGGCCTATTTCCCCGATGGTCGTCGGCTCGCCTCGGGCGCAGAGGACCATACGATCCGGATCTGGGACCTCGAGGCCGAGTCGGACCTGCCGATCATCATGCAAGCCCACGATGACGAGGTGACCTCGCTCGCAATCCACCCGGATGGACGGCGGTTTGCCTCCTATGACGGCTCACAGATCAAGATCTGGAGCCTCGACCAACTCCAGGGCGTGACCGCATGGAGAGACAAGCGGGAACGCTCGGAGACCATCTCCCTCAACCCGGACGGCGAGCTTCTCCTGCGTGGCGGCATCAACGAGCAGGGCGAACTCAAGCTCAGGAAGGTCCGAAACGGAAAGCTGGTCGGGTCCCAGCCATACCCTCTGGTTGATCACGCGGTCTTCAGCCCCGATGGGATGAGGATCGCGGTCGCCACGCATCATGGGATCTTGCGCGGGACGACCTATGGGCTCGACATCTGGGACGGCACGCTTCGCGTCCGCCTCCACTCCTTCAAGTTACCCTTTGCGCCCACACCGTTTTCCCCGATCAGGTCGATGGCATTCACCCCCGACGGCCGGCGGATCGCGATCGTCAGGAGGGGTGAAAAGGACTCCGGGGAGCTCTGGATCTGTGACCCGGAGACCGGTCGGATGACGACGCGGGAACCGTTCAAGGTCCCCCAAGCCCCGAAGCTCGTCATGCGCCCGGATGGGACCGAGTTGATCGTCTCCGGGACCGCGCCAGGCGACCAGGATGAATCCTGGTTCTTCGACCTTCACGCGATCGACAAGCCCCCTCGGCGCGAGCGGAACACCCGGGTGCTCGGATTCAGCCGGGACGGGACGTTGATGGCCAGGCTGACCCACACCCCGACCGGCTTTTTCTCCGGCGATCGCTACGATGTGGTCGATGTTCGTGCCTCGACGATCGCGATGAACATCCCCGAACCCTACCTCGAACATTTCGGGTTCGACCCGGCTGGTAAGCGGATTGTGACCGTCGCCTTTCCCAACCTCATGGGCCCCGCGGGCAAAGATCCGCAACACATTACCCTCTGGGATATCCGGTCGGGACGCGAGATCCTCGAACTCTCCCGAGATCTCGTGTCGACCTCACGCATGATGGGGGTGTTCTTCTCGCCCGATGGGCAGTGGCTGATCCTCCCATCCACGGAGGGCGAGTTGTTTCTCTGGGACGGACGACCGCTACCCGAGCTCTGGCCGCCCCCATCCCTGATCAAGGCCGAGCCTTTCCCCGGGGTACCGGCCCGGTGAGGTCCCCGAAACGGGTCGACACCGCCGGAACCGCAATCCATCCACGGAGAATGACCTACTTAGCCTCGTCGGCCCATGATATCTTGAGGCTTATGGCACACCTCAACCAGGCCGAGAGCGGCATCACACGCCCGTCCCTGATCGATGGGTTGATCGAGGGGGATCCCGACACATGGAACTCGTTCTGCGAAACCTACGGCGACCTGATCGCGCGCTACGCCGCCCGTCGCCTCCCGGGAAGGCACAGGGACGACGTCGAGGATGTCGTCCAGAACGTGTTCAAGACGTTCCTCGGCCAGCGCAATCGCCACACGTTCAGCTATCGCCCCGGGCAGGGTCGGTTCCGCGACTACCTCAAGACCTGCGTGAGGAACGAGGCCCTGGCCCTGTTGCGGAGGCGGCCCGGGGGGATCTCCCTGGATGGTGAACGCCCGATCGACCCGGTCGATGACGACCAGGACGACCCGGATTTCACCGCACGCTATTTCTTGACCGCCCTGGATCGCGCGATCACCGAGGTCCGGGCCCGGTGCCGGCTCAACAACGAGCCCAAGTGGCGTAGCTTCGTCGAGCGGGTCCTCCATCGCCGGCCCGCCGACGAGGTCGCGGCGGAGCTCGGGATCAAGACCGCGAGTGTGTATCAGAATGTCCTGCGCGTGCTCGAGGAGATTTTCGAGACCTGCCGGCAGCGCTACCTGGCCGACTTCGGCGAGGACGACCTGTCCCGACTCCTCCAGGAGAGCGGCCCGAAGGTGATGGAGGACCTCAGCGCCCGGGTCCTGGCCATGGAGCTGGCCGGCCCGGCGGCCCGGGTCCGCGAGGCTCTCGACTACTTCCGCGAGATCCTGCACCGCCGACTCCCCGCCCTTCGGGCCGAGGCGACCCGGGACTCCCCCGCCTCCTGGGCCGCGTTCCGCCAGTACACACGCGCCCTCTCCGACGGGGTCGACCCGGGACGACCCGACCCGTCGGTGTCGAAGCTCCTCGAGCGGGTCGACCGCCTCCTTCGCGAGCATTGCGAGGCCGACCTCGGCGACCTCGAACATTATCACACCCTCAGGAACCTGGGCCCGAATGCCGTCGCCATCTTCTGCGGCGGCCCCCATGCGGAGGAGATCATCCATGGCCACGACCAGCTGCCCTGAAGACGCCATGCTGGCCGAGGCGGCCGTCGAAGGCCGAGGGACCGGCCCGATGAGCGACCACCTCCGGGAGTGCCCCGGCTGCCGCAAGCGGTTCGGCGAGCTACGGGCGCTCCTGACCGGCCTGGACCTCCTGGCATCCGCGACCGTAACCGTCGACTCGCCGACGCTCCTCGATTGCTCACGCACCCTGGGGCGGCCGACCTCGATCGGCAAGTACTTCGTCGTGGGCGTGCTCCAGGGACGCGAGGGGATGACGGCCTACCGCGGCGTCCATTCTCTGATCAAGTCCGACGAGGTCGCCATCTTCCTGGCCGACACGGCCTGGGTGATCGACGAGGAGTCGAAGGCCCGCTTCCGGTCCGCCTGCGCGTCCCTGACCCGGCTCGAGCATCCGGCGATCGCCGGGGCCGTGGACCTCGGGTCGCTGGACGGCCGCCCGTACCTGATCATCGAATACGTCAACGGCGATTCGTTCGAGCGTGTCGTCGGGGGACGAACGTTTTCCGCGTCAGAAGCGGCCGCAATCGGGGCGGAGCTGGCCCGGGCCCTGGCGACGGCCCACGCCTCGGGCGTGGTCCACGGCTCGCTCCGGCCCGATAGTCTCCGGTTCGACGAGTCGGGCCGCGTCCGGATCTCCGACTTCGGAGTCTCCCGGCTGGCCGAGACCTCGCCCGAGGCCGCGACGCCCTCGGCGGACCTCGCCGCGCTGGTCGCAATCGTCCGCGGCCTCGCGCCGGAACTGCCCGACCCGGCGGGCCGATTCCGGGATGCGGAGGGCCTGGCCCGGGCCTTCGACCGCGAGGCCCGCCCCGGGTGGCCCGGTCTCGCCGCCTCGGCCAGAGCCGTGTTGCGGCGATGGAAATCCGAGCCTCGATGAGCCCAGTGGCTCTGCCCAGGAGGAGCGCCAGCCCGGACCACACTCAGCCCGGACCAGATACTCCAGCTCGCGCAATGATCCCCGTCAGGGTGTCCGCCATCTCGACTCGGTTCCCGGTGTCCCGATACGCCTGGGGATGCTCAAGATCGCGATTCAAGGTTGATCGGGCATGATGACCATCCCCCGATTTCGCCACCGCCGGATATGTCCAGGATAATCGTCCATTTATCAATCATCATCAATGCGACTACCGGATCACCACCGGATCGGGCTCCGCGTACCGCGATAATTCGCGTCCTATTGCGCCGATAGAACAACGCGTGCCGAGGCGGGGCCAGGAAGTTGAATGACGCGGACGCTGGAGCGACTCGGGCATTCCGGGCGGAGGATGACATCGAGCGGGACGGCCTTCGGGCCGTTCGTACGCCATCCGGGACAGTAATCCGGGCCGCCGCGTCTCCCTCACGGCCCCGCTTCGAGCCGATGAGGTGACCCGAGCGGTCTCGCCGAGGGCATCCTCGAATCGCCCCTGTGTGGCGATCGCCTCGTCCAGCTTGCCCATCTCGGCCAGCGCGTTCCCGAGGTAGAAGTGTGCGTCGGCAAAGTCGGGCCTGAGTCGGACGGCCTCGCGGTGGGCGGCGACGGCCTCGCCCCAATCACCCATCGCATTGAGGCCGTCCCCGAGCTTGACGTGGGCTCCAGCGCAGCCGGGCTGGAGGCGGATGGCCTCGCGGTACTCGGCGATCGATTCGTCCCGCTTGCCGATCGCGGCAAGGACGTTTCCGAGGTTGCAGTGGACCTCGGCATGATCCGACTTGAGGCGGATGGCCTCACGAAAGGCGGCGACGGCCTCGGCCCGCTGGGCCAGGCGCGACAGTATGTTCCCGAGATTGTACTGGGCCAGGGCGGAGTTGGACTTCAGACGAATCGCCTGACGGCAAGAGGCGAGGGCCTCCTCCAGCTTTCCCATGTTCGACAGGGCGCTCCCGAGATTGATCAAGGTCCCGGGCCTATCGGGCTTCAGGGCGACCGCGACCATCAGGAAGCGCACCGCGTCCGCCTCCCTCGGCGGGGTGCTTCCCTGGAGGAATTTTCCAAGGTCGTGATTGATCCAGAAGTCGCCGCGGAATCGGCGCTGGGCTTGGCTCAGCAAGGCGGTCGCCGCGTTACGCGCGCCTGTCGAGTCGAGTGCCATCGCTAGGTTGACCACGCCTGAGGCGGGGGATTGGCGCGATGCGTCCTCATCCGCAAGGGCGACCAGCCCGGCAGGGTCGTTCTTGAGCATCGCGTCACGGATCCGGTTGCCCTCGGGGTTGATTGAATGGGCGAAGGAGACGAGGTGATCCCGTTCCGGGCCGCCTGGCTCGACGATGGCCCAGGTGTCCAGCGCGGCCGCGATTCGTTTGTCGGCCGACGACCGCGAGCAGTTCCTCGGTTCGCCTGGCCAACTCGCGGCGCGCCGGGCGTCCGGCCGGCGCCGCGTCCGCTCCGTCGTGGCGCGGGCGTAGGCCTCGACGCGCCAGTTCCGCGGCGCGGAGCCGCTCGCGCACGCCGGCCACATCGGAGACCACCGCTTCGGCGACGGCCCCGGCGTCGCGGGGACGGCCGTCCGGCTCGGGGGCGAGGCAGCGCGTCGCCAGGGCGATCAGATCGGGATCGGCCCCGCAGGCGCCCAGCCGCGCCCGCACGTCGGCCAGGTCGCCGGCCGCGGCCTGGGCGGCGATCTCGCGGCGGTTTTGGCCCTCGTAGGGCGGGGCGCCGATGAGTATCTCGCCGAGGATTGCGCCCAGGGCGAAGACGTCGCGGCGCTCGTCCAGCCGCTCGACCTCGCCCCGGGCGTGCTCCGGCGCCATGTAGGCCGGTGTCCCATCACCGAGCCGGCCCGCGAGGCGTCGGCGCCCGGGCCGCTCCGCGCCGTATGGACCGGCCCGGACGCCGGTGTCCCACCTGCCTGCTCCTCGTCGGCTACGCCCCCGTGAGGGAGGACCTTGGCCGGGCCCCAGTCCATGACCTTGACCTCGCCGAAGCTGCCGACCATCACGTTGGAGGGCTTCAGGTCGCGGTGGATCACCCCGCGGGCGTGGGCATACGCCATCGTCTGGCAGATCTGCTCGAAGATCCCGATCAGCCTGGCTTTCGGCTCGCCGGCCACCTCACGCCCCCGCTCGCGGCGGATCGCCGTCAGGGTGCGGCCCTGGACCAGCTTCATGGCGAAGAACGGCCGGCGGTCCGGGAAGCTGCCCAGCTCGTACACCGGCACGATCCCCCGGTGCTGGAGCTGGCCGCCGATCTGGGCCTCCTCGACGAACCGCCGCACGGTCTCCGGATCGTCGCGGTGGGCCTCCAGCATGACCTTGACGGCCAGGTCGCGGCCGAGGTCCGGGTCGCGGCCCTTGAGCACCACGCCCATGCCGCCGCGGGCGATCTCGCCAAAGAGCTGATACCGCCACGTGCCTGAGCCGGGCATGGCCGGCGAGCCGGGGCGGACCGGCGGCCCCGACGCGCCGTGCGGGTCGCGCAGCAGGACCCGGGGGATCGGCCCGAAGTCGCTCCACAGCGACGTCGAGGCGCCCGAGCCCGGTCCCGCCGGCGCCGCATCCGACCGGGGGCTCGTCGTGTCGTTGCCGGGGGCGCCCGGGTCGTTGGCGGCGGCATCGATCAGCCGGAACAGCTCCAGCCCGGCGCGCAGGCGGTCGGCCAGCGCCGGGTGTTCGGCCAGCAGCCGCGAGGGGTCGACGGGCCGCCCCGCCTCCAGGTCCGCCAAGTAGGCGTCCGGCAACGCCGCGGCCCGCGCCTCGTCGTCGGGGGCA
Source organism: Planctomycetota bacterium (assembly GCA_028291545.1). Classification (GTDB taxonomy): domain Bacteria; phylum Planctomycetota; class Planctomycetia; order Isosphaerales; family Isosphaeraceae; genus JAQGHR01. The sequence continues at coordinate 66,200 of JAQGHR010000013.1, forward strand.
AGGCCATCCCGCGCACCGATGTCGCTCATGGCCGCTCCTCCAGGTCCCGCCTCAGGGCCAGCATCGCCTGCATCCACAGCTTCTGCACGGCGTCGACCGAGCGGCCGAGGTGCTCGGCGATCCGGCCCACTGCTCGCGCCCGGCGGCCTGGGCGCTGGGCGAGGAGGCGGAGCGGGTCAGGGCGCGCTGCGCCGCCAGGCCCGAGCGGTCGAGCATCGCCTCCAGCGACCGCTGGCGGCGGACGTCGCGGCTGCCGGCGTGGTGGTGCCGGGCGGCGTCGGCCAGGTTGCGGACCAGGATCCGCCGCAGCCAGGCGACCAGCTCGGGCTCGCCGTCGCCCCCGAAGCCGGCGAACTGCTGGTGCGCCTTGAGGAAGGTCTCCTGGACCAGGTCGGAGGCGTCGAGCTGGACCCGCAGCGCGCCGCCCAGCAGCGAGCAGGCGACCAGGCGTTGGTAGTTGCGGTACAACTCCAGCAGTCGGCCCCGCGCCGCGTCGTCGCCGGCGAGCGCCAGACCCAGGAGCACTGTCGGCATCGCGTCCGCCGCGTCCATCGGCATCCCCCTGCTCGTCGGAGCGCGTCGGCCATGCACCCCGTCCCTCACGGTCCCTCCAGGTTCCGACCATCCATCCGTCCCGGCCCCAAGTGGATCGCCCGGAACAAAGGCGTTTCATTGGGTAAGCGTCACGATTGTGGGTGAGATCTCACGCGGCAGCGTGCCAGTAGTCATTCCACTGGCCATCGCCGCTCCTGAACAGGGCACGCAGGTGGCTGACCTCATCGGCCCCGTGTTCGCTCCAGCGCATGCCCGCCCCTTTCATCCGTTGGCCGATGACGGTCTTGCACGCCGATTCGACGGGCACGGAAACGATCGCCCAGCCCTTGGCGACGTAGGTCGGGTAGTCCATCCGGTGCGATTGGTTGGTGAAGTACCGCACCACGGCCGTCCGGGCGTCCCGGGCCGCGCGGCCGCGGACCTCCAACTCGCGAAGTCCCTCGAGCACGGCGGCACCGCCTCGGTGTTTGAGCCGATGACACCAGCCCTCCAGCCACTTCGCCCGCGCGTCCTCCTCGCTCGGATGCAGCGCCCGGCCCAGTTCGG
>JAQGHR010000003.1 GCA_028291545.1 Planctomycetota bacterium
CATATTTGTAGGCGGGCAGGGACGCCCGCCCCACTCAGGACCTGCGGCCTCCGCTCACTTCCCGGACGGCGGATCCGTCCGGAGGTCTCCGGCGGTGATCGTCGTCAATCGCGCCGGGTCGAGGTGCTTGCGAAGGGCCGCCGAGACGGTCTCGGGCGTCAGGCGCTGAATCTGCCGCTCCATGTCCGCCTCGAACTGAAGCGTGCGGCCGAGGTACAGGTCCCGGGCGAGCATCCCCGCGAGGGCGGGATCACTGGAACGACGGACTTGTTGCTGTTGCAAATAACCGGCCACCGCCTGATTCAGTTCGGCCGCCTCGACACCGTCGCGAATCAGTCGAGCCAGTTCCTCGGCCACTCCAATCTCGACCTTGCGTGCGTTCGCCGGGTTGAAGATCGCCGTGATCATCAGCCGGGCGTTGTTGTCGAGCGAATCGGCCGAGAACGACGAGCTGGCCCCATAGGAAAGGCCCTCCTTCTGTCGTAGGCGGTTGCCGATCCGAGAGGAAAGCGTCCCGCCGCCCAGGAGGAAATTCCCGGCCACGAGCGCGGGGTAATCCGGGTGATCTTCGCGGATCGGCATCGTCATGGCGCCGAGGAAAACGGCGTTCGCCTTGTCGGGCGTGAGGATCGTCTCCTTCACCGCCGAGATCCCCGCCTGGAACGGCCTCTCGATCCGGGCGAACGGCTTGCTCGACTTCCAGCCTTCCAGCGTCTTCGCGAGGATCGGGAGGATCTCGCTCGGCTCGAAATCACCGACGATCGCCAGCTCGCCGTGCTCGGCCCCGAGGAACTTCGAATAAAGCTGCCTGACCTGATCGATTGACGCGGACTTCGATCGTGCAATGTCCTCATCAATCGTCGGCACGTAGCGGACGTCACCCTCCGGATAGGTCGACATGAGTCGAGCCAGACGGTTCGCGCCGAGGGCCTGCGGGTCGGCGCGGCCCTGCTCCAATCGGGCGATCCGGCCGAGCTTCATGACCTCGAAATCGCTGGCCGGCAGCGTCGGCTCTCGCAAGACCTTGCGGAGGATTTCCAGCGTTTCGGCGAGTGTCCCTCGCTTGGCCTCCACGCTGAAGGTGACGGTGCCAAGCCCTCCTCCACCGCCGCCGCCGCCTCCACCTCGACGTCCCCCGCCGCCGCCGGCGCCGGCCGAGATGCGGGCTCGGAGGCGATCCAGCTCATCCTCCATCTGCTGGCGGGTCAACGTCTTCGTACCACGGAGCATGAGCGAGGGCAGCATCGAGGCCGCCTCGTTCATGCCCTTGAGGCTCTCCGCGTCCCCGTAGTGAAGCGTGAGGACCAGGTTCACGGTCTCGCCGCGAGTCTTCTTCGGCAAGAGCGCGACCTTCACGCCTTCGATCGCGGGAGGTAGGACGACCCGCTTCTGGATGGCCAGCGGCGAGACGTCAAAGCTCTCTCCGGCCGAGCTGGCGCTGCGTCCCTTGTAGTCATCCACCAGGTCGGCGAGATCGGGGGTCGCCGGGACCGGCGTCCGCTGGGGCGTGTCGCTGGGGAGGAACTGACCGAGCGTGCGATTGCTCGTCGTCAGATACTTCGCCGCCACCGCCTGGACCTGCTCGGGCGTGACTCCTTCGATGCGATCGCGAGCCACGAAATACAACCGCCAGTCACCCTGAGCGACCGACTCGCTGAGGCGCACCGCAATCTGATTGACGTCGGAGGCCGCAAGCTCGCGGGCCTTGAGGAACTGCTGCCGCGCCCGCTCGACCTCTTCCTTCGTGACGCCCTTCGCCTTGACGGCGTCGATGACGGCGTAAATCCCGTCGCGCACCTCGTCCAACGACCCGTTCTTGGGGACCTCGGCACTGACCTCCATCACGCCTGGGTCGTGCATCGCCTGGGCGAAGGCGCGGGCGCTGGTGGCCTTCTTCGGCTCAACCAGAGCCTTGTACAGGCGGCCCGAAGGCTCGGCCGAAAGGATGCCCGCGAGCACCTGGACAGCGGGGAAATCCGGATGGGCCATCGCCGGGACATGGTAGAGGACGCCGAGGGACGGCACGTCTCCCACGCGACGGAGCGTGACCACGCGCTCGCCGTCCTGCGCCGGCTCCTCGGTGTACGTCGCATCCAGCTTGCGATCGGGCCTGGGGATCGAGCCGAACGACTTCGCCACGAGGTCCAGAGCCTTCGTCTCATCGAACTTCCCGCCGACGATCACCACGACGTTATCGGGCTGGTAGAACTTGCGATAGAACGCCTGGAGGTTGTGGATGGGAACGCGCTCGATGTCGGAACGATTGCCGATCGTGGACTTGCCGTAATTGTGCCACTCGTAGGCGACCGCCATCATCCTCTGGTTCAGGACTCGCTGGGGGGAGTTCTCGCCGCTTTCGAATTCGTTGCGGACGACGGAGAACTCGGTACGCAGATCCTCGGCCTTCACATAGCTATTGACCAGCCGGTCCGCCTCCATATTGATGGCGAACGCGAGGTTTTCGTCGGACGCTGGGAGCGTCTCGTAATAATTGGTTCGATCGGAGTTCGTGGACCCGTTGAACGTGGCGCCTCGTGCCTTCATGGCGCCAGGAATATCCCCATGCTTGGGCGTCCCCTTGAAGACCATGTGCTCCAGCAGGTGGGCCATCCCCGACTCGCCGTATCCCTCGTGCCGCGAACCGACCAGCACGGTCATGTTGACCGTCACCTTCGGGCTGGACCCGTCCGGGAACAGCAGAAGCCGGAGACCGTTGTCGAACCGATACTCGGTGATTCCCTCGACCGTCGCGACCTTCTTCGGTGGCGAATCCGCCCGCGCGAGTGGCGCCGCAATCAGCGTCATCGCGACTGCGGAAAGGTAAACAACCCTCATCATCTTCATGGATGTCTCCTCATCGCGGGAATCGTGACGCGGGAGAGTCGTCGGGACACCACTGCACGGCCCTCTCGAACGGAGTCCGAATGCAGCGGGGGATTCGGGGTAGACTACCTTGGCGAGCGACTGCCCGCAACGACCCGCCCAAACAGAGCGCGACCTTCCCTCGGGATTTTGTCCGCGCTGCGTGTAATGGCAAACCGTCTCGTTATACTGCGTGCATCCCGTTCCCACGCCCTTCCACGGGCGTTTCAGGGCGATCCCTCACTCTCGCGCTTCGCAAATCGTGCCCAGGAGAGGCCCATGTCCCCAAGATTCCGCCATGTCGGACAGTTCTGCCTGATCGCGACCACCGGCCTGCTCGCCGTCTTGATCGCGGATGAGGTCCACAACACGGGCACGGATCGCGGCTGGAAGCAGCATGATATTCATCGTCCCAAACCGCCGGTCGTTGAAGCTTCAGGCGGAACCAGTAGTTCCTCAATCCCGAAAGATGCCGTGGTTCTCGTCGATGGCAAGAGTCTCGACGCCTGGCAGAGCAAGAGCGGCGGTCCGGCAGGCTGGAAAGTGGCTGATGGCGTCATGGAGGTCACCCCCGGAGCGGGAGCGATCCAGACCAAGGGGAAGTTCGGCGACATCCAACTGCATGTGGAGTGGGCCTCGCCCAACCCGACCAACGGCACGGGACAGGATCGGGGCAATAGCGGCATTTTTCTCATGGGTAAGTACGAGATCCAGGTATTGGACTCCTACCGCGCCGAGACTTACGCCGACGGCCAGGCCGGGGCCATCTACGGCCAGTATCCGCCGCTCTTCAACGCGTCCCGACGTCCCGGAGAGTGGCAGACCTACGACATCGCCTTTCGTCGCCCTCGCTTTGACAAGGCCGGCAAGCTGATCGATCCGGCACGCGTCACGCTGATTCATAACGGGATTCTGGTTCAAAACAATGAGTCGCTGTTGGGCCTGACCTACTGGCTCAAATGGTCCCCTTACGAGGCCCACGAGGACGCGGCCCCGATCGAGCTTCAGGACCACGGGCATCCGGTCAAATTTCGGAATATGTGGCTGCGTAACCTCCCGGAACGTCCCGCCCCGTCCGCCAAGGATCTCAAGCGACCGGAGGCCGTTGCGATGTCCGAGCACGACCTCGACCGATTCCTCGGCCAGTATGTGCTGGGCACGAAGGAGAACGCCCCGAAGGTCACGGTCACGCGGGGCAGGACGCATTTACTGATGAAATTCCCCTTCCTTCCCCAACCTCTCGTGATCGAACCCGTCTCTCCCCTGGTATTCGCGCTGCCCCAGACCGATGGCGAGTTTCGGTTCCAGGAGGATTCGCAAGGTCGAGTCACGGGCGCGACATTCCGGATCGGCGACGGCGAGCGCAGCCTGATGAAGCTCCCCAGATAATCGGGCATCGCTCGACTTGTGGAACGGCGGTCGAGAGTATTTATCGCAACGGTCTGGAAAAGCCGCCGTGCGGGGCGGTTTCGGTGTTCACCCGCGAGTCTCGACGCGATAGTGTCCGGTAGAGGCAACGCATTCCGCGTCGCACTCTCCTACAATTCGCCGAACTCCTCGCGAAGAAGCGGACCCAGTTCCTCCCAGGGAATCAGGTTTTCCGACCCGGGGCAACGATCGGCCTGAATCGAAGCGACGAACGAATCCGGGACGAATTGCCCGCGGCTCATGAGGCCAGCTCGGTGCTGGCCTCGGGATTCGGGTGCCGCTGGCAGCTCGCCTGCCAGTGGCACCCGGAAGGACTCGCGAGCTGAGCCAATGCCCGCGGGATGCGCGGGCATTTCGACCGGCTCAGCGTTTGTCGCTATCGATTTTGGGAGGCGGCGAATCCGGAATTTCGTTCAACGTATAAGCGCCCGTAAAATTCACCAACGCCTCCCCGGCAACCGATCGAACACCGGGTGCGCTCACGAGGTAGACGTGGTCCTTGACCAGGGGAGGAGTCGTCAGCTCGACGCTCCGCCCGTCTTCCGAGAGCACGACCCGTTCGACCGCCGCCGGAGTCCGGTCCAGCTCCGGTGAGCCGTATGCACCGGTAAACTCGTACCGGTATTTCTCCAGACGATACGATGCGAGGCCGGACGCGGTCGCTCGATCGACGGGCTTCGTGAAGGTGATTCGGAACCCGCGAGGAAGGACGCGGATGGTTTGCATCTCGAACGGGGTCTGTCCGGTGAAGTCGATCCGGAACAGCGCGCCGCGATCCGGCTGCGCCATCCAGCCGGGCTCGGTGATCCCGCCGACGAACAGACGGCCCCTGGGGTCGAACGCGACGCTGACCGGTCCCAGAAGACCCTTGCCCCAGAACGGGAAGCAGGCACCCTGATACTGGCCGTTCACCCGCTCCACGTCGGCCCGGATGATCGCGCCGCCGAACATCAACTCCGCGAGGAAGAACTGGCCCGCGAACGGGCCGAACTTGCCTCCGCTCTGGTCATAGGTCACGCCGTTGATCGAGTGAGCCCAGCCATACGGGACCCAGATGGCGGGCTTCCCGACTGGCCGGTCGGTCGTCGGCTTCCGGGCCGCGTTGGGGAATCCGTAGAACCGCCCCTGGTCCACATGGCAAAGCTTGTTGGCCGCCACCCACTCGCCCTGATTGTCGGTGAAGAAGACTTCCCCCTCGGGTCCTGCGCACCATCCGAGCGGGTTCCGAAGCCCGAACGCGACTTCCTCGGGAGCCTTCCCCGGCACCAGCTTCACCACGCCGCCCGAGCCCGCCAGGGTGGTGTTGGCGTACGGGGCGTAGCTCAGAATGAAGCCCCCGTCGCGGTCGCGAGCCAGTCCGTAGGCATAGTCATACGTGTCCGCGATCCCGTGGGGCAGCGCCGCCACACGGTCAAACCGGTCCGCCTTGCCATCGCCATCGGTGTCGGTCACACGAGTGAGATTGCGACGATGGAGCACATACAGCGCGTCCTTCTCGGCGAGCATCGCCAGCGCGTCCTGAAAAAGCCCGCCGGCATAATCGACGAACCGGGCGTCCCTGACATCGTCGCCCGGATTCTCCAGCACCAACAGCTCACCCGTTTTCAACGACGCCATGAACACCCGCCCGTCGCCAGGATCGACGGCCACGGCGGCCGGCATGATCCGATCCTCGCCAGAGATGGCCTTGGGCCGCGCATAGGCGACGGCTCGGTATCCCGGGCGTTCCAGGGAACCGGCATCGGGATCAGGGTTCTCCAGAGGCTTCCCTTCCCAGGCCGGGGGCGATTCGGCGGGGGGCAACTCGCAGGAGATCACGGCGACGACCGTTCCCTCTCGATCCGGCGCGAACCGGGTGGAGATCGCGTCGCCTTCCTTGAGTGTCTCGGCCGTGCCGGCGGTCGCCGAGGCCGTGAGACCGCCGGGTGTCGGCACCTTGGTGTTGAACGCGACCGTCGAGCCCGCCGGGATTCCCGTCAATCGCACGCCTCGCTCCAGGCGGCCGAGCTTGTCATGCCGCATGATCCGGAGCGTTTCCTCAATCTCGATCGTTGCACTCTTGAACCGGACATTCGAACGAACCCGAGCGCCATCGGCCAGACGGTCGTAGCCACGCAGGGTTCGCTCGGTCGGCACGTCGGGCTTGCCCTGGGTGATTAGCGCCATTCCAGGCGCCGAGTCGAGGCCCGAACCCACGGCGGTTCCCGAGGCCAGGAACTGGCGGGTCCGACCCTGCACATTGCGTAGGATTCGGCCTCCGACGAAAGCGATTCGAGGAGCGCCGATCGCCAGGTCGTAAACGAGCAGATCGTGGCTTCCGTAAAGCAGGCAGATGGCCTCGACCGCCGTGCCATCGGGGAGCCGGATCGGGATCTGTGCCACAAGAGGCGTCGCGCCCGGGGCCGGAGAGGCGATCGGCAAAGGCGACGGCGCCTTGGGCGGGGGCGCCTCTCGCCCCCTGGCAAGATAGCTCCAGAGGGCGTCCCTCTGCCTGGTCGAATCGCCGCCGAGGACGGACGTCAACGACGGCTTCTGCCCTCTCGGGAAGATCGCGGGCATCGGCGTGCCGGGACACGATCGCTCGGGATTTTCGAGGAAGCGGTCGAACCAATCTCGGCGAACCCGGCCGACGACCCGGGTGAGGTCCGGCCCGACGGCCCCGGGGTCTGGCTGCGAAAACTGCGTGCCGTTCCAGAGGTGGCAGGAGATGCATCCGTATCCCTGCGAGCCGACGATTTCGGGTCCGACTAGCGTTCCGACGGTGGGGTCGGCTTCGATCGGCCTCGCGGAGTCGGCCTCGAAGGTGAGATCGCCATCCGCCTCCGCCAGAGCTTGAACCAGGGCATCGGCATCCGAACCAAACGCCGGCATTCGATAGGTGTATTCGGCCGATCTCAGGCCCGATACGCCTTCACGCACGGCCGTCGCCAGATAAGCATGCGTGAACTTCCGGAGTGGATGGCTCAGCCTCGGCGTGCGTTGGTACGGGAAGGCATAGAGATGCCCCCCGCCCAGCGTGCGGCCGATTTCCTCGATGGGCGGAGGGCGGTCGGTGTCGCGTTGATGGCATCGAACACAACCCGCACGCGCGAGTAGCCGTTGCCGGGTGACGAACGGCGAAGGAACGCTCTCCCTGGAGGCGACCGCGCGATAGTCGCTCAGCGCCGCTCGCGTCGGAAGCTCGAGCGAATATCGTGCTCCCGACTCGCCCGACGGGCAGCCGCCCCCAGTCCCGGCGCGGATCGGCACGTCGCGGGGCAATGAGGGTCCGAGCCCGGTGTGGCAGGCCGTGCATCCCTTCTGGTTGAGCAGCGTTGTCGCCAGCATGGCCGCCGGTCGACCTGCCATGCCGAGTCGGCCAGCCAATCCTCGAACCTCGTCCTCCGTTGGCGCGGCGGAGGAGGGCACGCTCGGAGACTTCCCGGCCCACATCAGGAGATAGGCGGCTATGTCGCGTGCCATCACTGGCGCGATCGGGAACCTCGGCATCCGCCCGTCCGGGTAGCGGGAGTGAGGGTTGCCCAGGAAGATCGCGAGATCCTCGGCGCTCATCCGATCGCCGAGTCCTTTCAGAGCCGTGCGGCCTGGATCGGCTTGCTCGGCCCGGTTGAGATCCGGCACGAGATGGCACGCCGCGCACCCCAGCCCGACGAATGCCAAGCGACCCGCGCGATGGTTGCCGATCGGCTTGTCCGCGTGTCGGTCATCGCCCTTGCCGGCCAGAAAGTCGGCGGCGATCCACCTCTCGACATATCCATTACGGTCGGACGTAAACAGGGCGGGCATGCGCGCCCCGTTGCGAGCCTTGGCCGGGTCATCCAGCCAGCGCAGCACCCAATCACGGGTCAGTCGCCGGCTCGCATCGGCGAGTGACGGACCCGGCGCGGGATCGGTCACACCCGGGAACGCACTCTGATGACATCTCGCGCAACCGAGCTTGCCGGCAGATTCCCGCCCCATCGCCGCGCGCTCGTCGCGAGCTAGCGCGGCGGAAACTTCGTCGGCGCGATGGGAAAGCCGCCATGCGGGGAGCGGCTCACGGGCGAAAGTCGGCCCCTCCCAGAAGATCTGGAGGCGGGCGGGCACGCCGGAGAGGGATCGGTAGCGAATCATCAATCGATAGCTGCCGGGCGGTCTCGTCAGGGATTCCGACGACACCAACTGACTCGTTTCCGTGCGACCCTCCCCGCGCAGCACCGTGCTTCCATCGATCTCGACACGCAACTCGCCCCCAACGAACGCGTCAAACTTGATCGCGCCAGGTTCCTGAATCTGGAGGATTCCGTTCCAGACCACCTCGAACCGCCCCGCCGGAATCCGCGGGTGCGGGCTTGATTGTCCCAGCGTGAATGAAGGCTTCAGATCGACTCGATGAAGCGACGCGCCCTCGTGGTCGAGGGACCGATAAATGGCGAGAAGGCCGGGCCGCAGCGATTCCGGCTCGATGTCCAATGGTCCCTTGGGATCGTCCGCGACCGTCACTCGAATGAGAACGAAGAGGACGAGCGACAGCGTCCCGCATCCTGCGAAACATGATCGGCGGGTGGGACCTCTCATCACGCGTGAACGCGTCAACACTTCGAAAAACGCCGGGTGCCCAACCATCGTAGCCAGTCTCCGTCTATGCGAGACGACCTTGCTTGGCAGGTCTCACTCCAGGAACAATTTGTCATCTCGACGCGAGATCGTGTGCTTCTCGATCAGGTCCGCCAGGACCTCTTCAATCATGTCTTTCAGCCTGGGACTCGTGGCTCGAAACCCAAGTGCCCTGGCGACCAGGAGCGGAATCTCGTCGTCCCGGACCCCGACGTGCTCCGCGACCAGGAGATGGATGGCCCGGCGCACTTCCGATGGCGAGATCATCTCTGGCTTCTTCAGGTTCACCGAGTCGACATTGGACCGGTTCCTTACGAGTAGAACGGCTTGCTTGGCGTGGGTGATGAAGTCGGATTCCGACCGCAGCACGCCAGAGCTCAGCCCCGAATCGATCGTCGATGAGATCACCTCCGCAATGCGGTTGCCGGTTCTTTGCAACCCCCACAGCGAGGTGATCCGCCTCGCGATCTCCTCTCGGTGGATCGGGCCTTCGATATCGACAACCTTCGCGACAATCCGCGAAAGGATCGAAGGGTTCGTCTCAGGAATGGGCTTGTCGTTGGCGACCTCGAAGGCCGCTTCCACGTAAGGCAACGCCCAGGCGGCACCGAGATTCCCGTTCGGCTCCTCCGCAGGCTCGGCGCGTTCAATTTCGGCCTCGGCTATAGGACTCTCGGCGGGAACGCCCTTGCCGGAGACCTCCGCCTCCTCATCGGCGATCGTGTCCGTCCGGGCCTTCTCGATCGCGGCCACGATCGTTTCAAGCTGCTCGCCAGGTCGATGGAACCAATCCGTGCTCCAGACCCGGTGGATCTTCCATCCTCGGTCACGCAGCACCGTCTCACGCAGGCGGTCGCGATCGCGGGCCGATCTTGAGGAATGGTAGGTCGCTCCGTCGCATTCGATCCCGAGCACGTAACGGCCGGGGCAGGTCGAATCAATCACCGCGAGATCGATGATGAATCCGGACATTCCTACCTGCCGGTGGACTTCGAAGCCTCGCCTTTCCAGAGCCATCGCGACCTCTTTCTCGAAGTCGGAATCGAAATCTTCGCCCGTCGGTGCCTGGTTGTCGAGGACGCCCGTTGCGGCATACCGCAGGAACGTCTTGAAGGCCGCCGCGCCGCTCGACTTCGCTCGTTCCAGATCGATGTCGTCGGCCGTGATCGAGCTGAAGACCTCGCACCGCTCGCGGGCGCGAGTGATCAGGACGTTCAGTCGCCGTTCGCCGCCCTGCGAGGAGAGCGGCCCGAAATTCATGGCCAGATAACCTGAGGAATCCCGGGCATATCCGACCGAGATGAAGATGACGTCCCGCTCATCTCCCTGGATGTTCTCCAGGTTCTTGACGAAGAACGGATCATGCCGGCCGGAAGCGAAGAACTCGGCCAGATCGACATGTTCCCGTTGCAGGATTTCCAGCTCGTCGCGAATCGCATCGCGCTGGGAGACCGAGAACGCCCCGACACCCAGCGACATCTTCGGATGATTCCTCGCATGCTCGATCACCGCCTCGGCGATTGCCCTCGCCTCCACGCGGTTCGTCGCCGTGCCGCCCCGGTCGAAGACCCCGCCCTGGATCAAGTGGAAGTGGAGCCCGTGCATTGCGGTGATCGTGGCAGGGCTCGGAATGACGTAAAGCCGATTGTCGTAGAACTCGCGGTTCGAGACCGCGATGAGCGAATGGTGGCGGCTCCGGTAGTGCCAGCGCAACATCCGTTGAGACATCCCCTGAGCGACGCACAGCCCGAGGATGCTCTCAAGATCGCCCGCGTTGATGTCACTTTCGGAGTCTTCGTTCGAGTCGCCGTCATCCATCATCTTGGTGAAGAACCGGGTCGGCGGGAGTTGCTTGTCGTCCCCCACCACGACGACCTGCCTTGCCCTCGCCATGGCCCCGAGCGCGTCCACCGGACCAACCTGGCTCGCCTCGTCGATCAACAACAGGTCAAACGTGACGCTCCCCGGCTCCAGGTATTGCGCCACCGAGATCGGGCTCATCATGAAGACCGGCTTGATCCCCAGGATCGCCGTCCCCGCCTCCTTGAGTAGCTGACGTATCGGCTTATGCCTCCTCTTTTTCTCGATCTCCCGGCGGACGACCGCCATTTCCCCACCGGTTGCCGCGTGGGGAATCGCGTTGAAATGCGCGGTCGCCACCTCATTCCGCGCCATCACGATGCGGGCCTGATCGAGCCCGCGGAATTCCTCGATCCACGATTCGTGGGACAGCCCGTCGAACTCGGCGAGAGCGGGGTGACGACGAAAGACCTCGCGGATCAATCCCTGATAATAAGCGACCTGGAATAGATCGACGGGCAAATCGATGGTGACCTGGCCCTCGTGAACCCGTGAGATGATCGATCCAAGACCTTCCTGTTCAAGCCTCCGACGCCTCATCTGGTAGCCAATCCAGCGGGAGAGGGCCTCTGGTTCTCGCTGCCATCCTCGGAGGCGTTCCATGAGGACGGGGGTAGGCACCGCGTCGAGATCTTCCACCCAGAAACCGTCCGACGCATCGAACGAGAGAACCTCGGCAATGCCTGCGAGTCGCATCGTGGCCGATTCGAGAGACTCCGATCCCGCCGCCATCGCTGCCTGGCAGGCCTCGGGCCGATCGAGACGGGAAAGGATCTGGCGGTAATCATGGGTCAGGCCAATTTCCCGGGTCACTCCCTCCCAATTCACAATCGCCGCAAGCGATTGCCAGTCGGAATCCAAGCCCCTCCAGGCGTGGCCAAAAGCGTCGCGCCCGAGCTGGTTGTTCGCTGGTTCCCCAACAACGACTTTCGTGAGAGCCTGGAGACTCATAACACGGTCAACGATCCCGAGCCGTTCCTCCAGCGTGCCGGGGAACTCGCCCTGAAGAACGCCTCGAAGCATGGCGATGGCCGCGCGATAGTCACGACGGAACCAGCGAAACAGAGATCGCCCGTGGCTCGCCAGAGCGATCCGTGTGGCCGAGAGGTCCGTCTGCCAGGCGACATCCGCGACGGACTTCCGCAATTCGGCCACGCCCGACGCGTACTCCTCTCCTTGCTTGACGAGGCGAGTAATCTCCTCGCGACGAGATTGCCACACGGAATTGGCGATTGCCCCACGATCCATTGCGGGGGCGTTGACCAGACGAGACGCAAGCTGAGAAAGTTGCCTGACGTCCCTCAGACTTGGGGCATCCGGCGCGGGAAGCCCCACGCTTCCGGACAGCAGCGCAGAGGCAGCGTGAACGTCGGCAAGCGTGGCCAGTGAGTCGCGTACCTTCGCGAGTAGATCCCGCAATTCCCCATGAAGGATGGGCTCGGTCCGGGTGACGCCGCGCCAGGCATGGTCCGATGGTGGGCCGATCTGTCGAAGGTAGGCCTGAAGCTCTTCGATCGAACGACACTTTTCCCGAAATGTGTTCCCGCTCCAGGTGTCTGACTCGGCGAGCGCGATGTCGGTCGCCTCGATCCCCTTGCCGTACAACCGGACAAGCTTGCCGATAATCTGGTATGGGGTCAGATCGGCCGGTTGGATCGGTGAGTTCAAGAGATCGGCATGTTGATTGAGCCGCTCGATCACCGTTTTCAAGGAGGCGATCCCTTCCTCCGATCCCTTCTGCTTCGGACGACCGAGGTTCAGCGTCTGCGAGAGTTGTTCCAGCACAGCCTTCTTGCTGGCCTTATTGCTATGCAATTCGAGGCAGATGGCACCAAGTCCGACATGCTCCAGTCGGCGGTGGACCACGTCCAAAGCGGCCATCTTCTCGGCGACGAAGAGGACCTTTTTGCCCTCCTTGACCGCCGCCGCGATGAGGTTCGTGATCGTCTGCGATTTCCCCGTGCCGGGAGGTCCCTGGACCACCAGATGACGCCCTTGCCGCACCTCTTCGATGACGACCGCCTGCGAGCTGTCGGCATCGGTGATATGCACCATGTTCGCGGCCGGGATCAGGGCGTCGATCTTGTCGTTCTCGCCGCACAAAGCGGGCTCGGAACGGAATCCCGCGCCGAGAAGACTTGAAAGCGTCGGGTTGCTCTCCAGGGGCGAGTGCGGGGGCCAGGTGCTCGGGTCCAGGTCCCGATACATCAGGAACTTCGCATAGGAGAAGAACCAGACGACCATCTCGTTCCGCTGCACTTCCCACCGCGGCTGGTGGGCGATGGTCGCGGCACAGGCATCGAAGTATGCCTCGGGCGAGATCTCTTCCATGTCCGGCACATCGGGCAAGTCGATGCCGAACTCGCCCTTCAGCTTCGCTTGCAGCGAGAGATTCGTGGTCACTTCGTCTTCGCGAAATCGCAGGCGAAACCGGGTGGCCGCCGACTGTCTTTCGAGATCAACCGGGATGAGTAGCAACGGCGCATATCGGGCCTTGTCCGAAGCCGGAGCCTCGTACCACTTCAAGAAACCCATCGCCAGGTACAGGATGCTGACGCCCTGCTCTTGTTCGTATGTTTGGGCGTCGTAATACATGTCCAGGAGCCGTCCCTGGAGCCTCTCGGACGTGAGGCGGGTCTGTAATCGCAGGTCGGTGTGGCGCGGGTCGGGGGCCTTGTCGTCGTTGAACTCATCCTCCGGCTGGGCTAACGGAATCGTGGCCGGATCTCGGGGCAATTCCTTGTCCGCCTCCTCGGTTCCGGGGAGGAACGACATTGCTTTGCGCTCGCGAACCAGCAGGCGGAAAACCGCTTCGGATCGCTCATCGACGAGCTCGATTTTCCGCCCGCGTGATGAGCCGACGGGTGTATTAATCAGGCGATTTCGCGCGGAGAGGTCCAGGAGCTCGCGCCGAGTGCTCTGAATACGCTGGGCGACGTCCGCACCCGGATTTGAGACGGTTTCCACGCGAGAGTCCTCAAGGCGATTGATCGACGCCGGGGAACCGATTCGCTCGCTCATCGGATTTGCCTGGCAACGTCATATGCGGCAACATACTTCCCGAAGACCTCCTCGTACACCTCACGGTTCGCCGGGTTCGGTTCGACGACACGCTCGATCTCGACCATCTCCACGACGGCCGCGGCGAAGTCGGGATAGATGCCGGCGGCGATCGACGCGGACATCGCCGAGCCGAGGGCGCAGGTTTCCGTTTCCCTGGTGAGGTGGACGGGTCGTTGAAGGATGTCGGCGTGGGTCTGGAGCCAGAGGGGAGACTTCGCGCCGCCGCCGCCGAGGAAGATGCGTTCCACACTCAAACCGTGGCGCGAGCAATCGTCCAGGATGTGGCGAGTCCCGCAGGCTGTGGCCTCGTAGAGGGCGCGGAAGATGTGGCCGGGTCCGTGCGAGAGGGTGAGGCCGGATATCAGGCCGCGAGCGAGAGGATCTTTGTAGGGGGATCGGTTGCCCTGCCAGTCATCGCGCACGACCAGTCCCTCCGCACCCGGCGGCACCGCGGAGGCTTTCTCATCGAGGATCTGGTAGACGGACACCTTCCGGGCGTCCGCCTCGCGTTGTTCGTTGCCCGCAAAATGGCGGCGATACCAATCCAGGATCGATCCCGTCGCCGTCTGGCCGGCCTCGATCGTGTAGAGTCCCTCGATCGTCGCGTCGGGATAGCATCCGCCCGCTCCCGAGCCGAACACCCCGACCCTGGACTGAGCGAGATGACAGGTGCTCGACCCGACGATGATCGCGACATCTCCGGGACCCGTCGCTCCCAGGCCGAGCATGCCCAGATAGGCGTCGATCCCTCCCTGCGCCACGGGCGTTCCCGGTCTCAGCCCGAGGGCATCGGCGGCCCCTCTCGTAAGCCGTCCGTCGCCTTGACCAAGCGGGACGATCCGCTCGGGCCACTTATCGGGAAGGTCGTCGAGGCCGGCGGAGCGAAGCAATGCGAGCGGCCAGCCGCCGTCGGGCCGCGCATAGTTCCACTTGACGGCGACGTGGTTGAGCGACAAGGTCCACTCGCCCGTCAGCCGATACATGAGCCAATCCGTGCATTCGACGAGGCGATCCGCAGCGTCGTACACCTCCGGTTCGTTCCGCTTGAGCCACAGGGCCTTGGGGAGCATCCACTCGGCCGAGAGCCGGCCGGAAACATAGCGGAGCGCGGGATCGTTCGTGGCACTGAGGAACTCCGACTCGTCGGCCGCCCTCTGATCCATCCAGAGCAGGGCAGGGCGGAGGGGCGTGCCGTCGAATTTGCACGGAATCACCGTGCAGGCCGTGCAATCCAGCCCGATCCCCAGGATCTGCTCTGGCAGGACGCCGGACATGCCGAGCGCCTGGCCGACCGCAGTCCTCGCCGCGACCCACCACGATTGGGCGTCCTGCTCGGCCCAGGAGGGTCGGGGATACGCAGTGGCAATCGGTGCAACGCCATACGCGAGCGTCCGTCCCCTCGGGTCAACGATCGCCGCGCGGAGGCTCTGGGTTCCCACATCGAGACCAAGGAGATACGCGGGCTCGGCCATGGTCGTCGTCCTCGATAGGGAATCGTTCCGGCGGATTGTAGCCGGGATTTGTTAGGTCCACCACACGGAGGAGGGATTGGGCGTCCCTCCAGTGCGGCCCGAGAAAAATGTCGTCGCACGCGATTCCGTCCGATTCACCACTTCCCCGGTTTGTATTCCAATTCGGTCCGGATCAACTACGATAGGTGACAATCGAGGCGCGGGGGCAGAAACCGTCTGGCCGGATGAGAGGCAAGCCGATGAGCGATTCGAACCCGGACCCATCGCGTTTGAATCCGGGCCGAGATGACGGCGTCCTCCCTCGGCGAAGCTTCCTCAAGGCGGGCCTGCTCGGGTCGGCGGGGCTCGGGCTGGCGGACCTGTTGAGGTTCGAGGCCCGGGCGGACGCCGGTGCTGTTGCGGCTCGACGAAGCTCGGTGATCATCCTCTAGATGAGGGGAGGGCCGTCTCACATCGACATGTGGGACCCCAAACCGCTCGCGCCGGTCGAGGTCCGGGGTGACTTCGGGACGATCCCGACCAAGGTCGCGGGGATTTCCCTGACCGATCAGCTGCCGATGTGCGCGGGGATCATGGACAAGTGGTCCTTGATTCGTAGCCTCACTCACGACGACCCAGGCCATTCGACGGCCGACCAGATCTGCTTCACCGGGTACAGGTCCGGCACCGACCCCGACCAGAA
This sequence comes from Planctomycetota bacterium, assembly GCA_028291545.1. Classification (GTDB taxonomy): domain Bacteria; phylum Planctomycetota; class Planctomycetia; order Isosphaerales; family Isosphaeraceae; genus JAQGHR01. The sequence goes on from JAQGHR010000003.1 coordinate 15,964, forward strand.
TGTCCAACCGAGCTGCGGCTCGATCACGGCCCGGCAAGTCGGCCACCTCACGCCCGAACTGCCCCAGTATGTCGTGATCCCCAAGATGTTGCCCGGCACGGGCTCGGCCTACTTCGGCTCGGCGTACAAGCCGTTCGAAACCGAAGCCGACCCCGCCAAGCCAGGTCCGTTTCGCCTGCCAACCCTGGGCCTTCCCCAGGGGGTGAGCGCCGAGCGATTCGGGGGCCGGCGGGCGCTGCTCGGCCAGTTCGACGGACTCCGTCGCGACATGGATCGTGCCACCTCATCGGGTTCGCTCGATCGATGCTACGCGCAAGCCTGGGAGATCCTGACGTCTCGGAAGGCGCGTGACGCTTTTGACCTCGACCGCGAGCCGGCCGAGATCCGCGAACGATACGGCTTCATGCCCGCGTTCGACCCGGGCGCGGCCAATCGCTGCGGGTCGCCCGCCTGGAGCCAGCGGATTCTTCTCGCCCGCCGGCTGGTTGAGGCCGGAGTACGCCTGGTGACGGTGGACCTGCGGTGGTGGGACACGCACGTGAAGGGCTTCGAGTCCCTCCGCCTGGGCTTCCTGCCGCGCTTCGACCGGGCGTATTCGGCACTCATTGAGGATCTCGAACGGAGGGGCCTGCTGGACACGACGCTCGTCGTCGCCTGGGGAGAGTTCGGCCGAACCCCATAGGCATCAAGTTAAGGCTTCGGGCTTGAAAGAAGAGGGGAAGTCCTTCCACCATCGTCGATTGTGTGACGGATCGACGGTTCGGCAGGAGGAGCTTCCCCGTGGGAATCATAGCAAAGGTCTCGGCGTCGTTGCAGGCCCTGGTCGGGTCGATGGCCGAGGAGGTGGCGCGGGACCATCCCGTCGTCCTCCGGCGGCGGAAGTTCACCACGTCGACCCTGGCGCAGACCTTCATCTTCGGCTTCCTGGCCAGGCCCCGGGCCTCCGATGAGGAGCTGGCCCAGATGGCGGCGCTCTGCGGCGTCGCCGTCACCGCCCAGGCCGTCGAGCAGCGGTCCACGGACCGACTCGCGGGGTTCCTCGAGGCCCTGTTCCGGAGGGCGACCCGTCAGGCCATCGGGTCGCCGAAGCGACTGGCCCCGCTGCTCGACCGGTTCCCCGCCGTGCTGATCCTGGACAGCTCCACCGTTACCTTGCCGGACGCCCTGCACGGCCGCTTCCCCGGCTGCGGCGGGTCGCACGGCGGCGGGCGGGCCGCCCTGAAGTTGCAGGTCCGGTGGGACCTGCGGAGCGGGGCCATCGACGCGATCTCCATCGAGCCCGGGCGCGACTGCGACTACAAGTCGCCCCTCCAATCGGCCCCGTCGCCGCCGGGCTCGCTGCGGATCGCGGACCTGGGCTATTTCGACACCGAGGTCCTCGACCGGCTGAATCGCCAGGGGGCCTTCTGGATCTCGCGGCTCCAGTTCGGGACGGCCGCCTTCACCCCCGACGGCCGGCGGCTGCCGCTGCTGGACTGGCTGGCCCGTCAGCCGGGGCCGTCGGTCGATCGGCCGATCCTGATCGGGGCCGAGCGGAAGGTGCCCTGCCGGGTCGTGGCCTGGCGGGTCCCCGAGGAGGTGGCCAACCGGCGGCGGCAGAAGCTGATCGCCGAGGCCCGGAGCAAGGACGGCCGCGTGCCGAGCCGGGAGCGGCTGGCGTGGTGCGATTGGACGATCCTGGTGACCAACGTCGGGGACGAGCGGCTCGACCCCGCCGAGGTCGCCGTCCTGTACCGTGCCCGGTGGCAGATCGAGCTGCTGTTCAAGCGGTGGAAGTCGCTCGGCCTGATCGCCGAGCTGGCCGGCTCGACGGAGGTGAGGCAGATGGTCCGGCTCTGGTCGCGGCTGCTGGCGACGCTGGTCCAGCACTGGCTGTTGCTGGCCGGCGCCTGGGGGGACGCCCGGTGTAGCCTGGCCAAGGCGTGCGAGGCGATCCGCCGCCACATCGTGCTACTCGTCGCACCGATCGGCGACGCCACGAGACTGGCGGCGGAGGTCGAGCGCCTGACCGTCTTACTCAGGAGCACGGCGAGGCTGAACAAGCGCAAGAGGGCCAGTACGTTCGAGCTCCTCAACGATCCGTCGCGCCTGGAGTACGGCTTAACTTGATGCCTATGGGG
>JAQGHR010000054.1 GCA_028291545.1 Planctomycetota bacterium
TCATCAACCGTTCCACGCTCTCGGGGTAGCCATCCATGGGGCGTCTCCCTGTTGCGGCTCGCTGAGTTGAAAGACCGGTATGATACACCAGGCAAGATCGGGAAGTTATTCCCGGCCTGATCCTTAGACGTACGACGCACCGGCCTTGAGTCGACTGTCAGGCTCAATGGGGTGTGGTTTGAGGCTCGTAGGATGGGGTGGGACTCGGGGCCGCCGTTGGGGGCTCGAACTTGGGAACGGAGATCGTTCCCGCGTCGTCGGAGCTGTAGGCGTTCTCGGTACGAGTCGCGGGGACGCTCGTGGAGGAAATGTCGAAACCGTCGTCGACGCCGCGAAGGCCCTTCTTGAACTCGACAATCCCCTTGCCGAGGGAACGGCCGACTTCGGGTAGACGCTTGCCGAACAGAAGGACCGCAACGAGCAGGACAACCAACATCTCGCCGGGTTGAAGGGTCGGGAACATCGCGGAGTCTCCTGCGGAGAATCGCCCATCCGGGCGTGAAATAATTCCGGGAAAATCGTCAACTCGGTCAGACTTCGGGGGTCGTCTTCGTAACCTTCTTCTCGGGGACTGCCGCGGCCGTGTCAATGTCTTCCTCGATGCCGGAGACACCCTTCTTGAACTCGGTGACGCTCTTGCCGAGCGATCGCATGACGCCGGGCAGGCGATTGCCGAAGATCAACAAGGCCACGAACCCGACGATCAAAATTTCTGGCCCGTGCATCGTGGGGAGGAACGCGAGAAGGGACATGGTCGAACTCCTTCAAAGGTCATCGGTCGGTGATCGAGTATGGTCGGGTGCTGAGTACGGTGTGGGTCGCGGCGGGCCCAAGGTCGCGGAAGCCTAGCCGCGCCCCGTCTGAACGATCGTCATGCGAGTGACGATCCAGGTCACCAATGCCGTCACGGCCAGGACGAGCAGGAAGACGTACACGCGGTCGCCCAACGAGAAACGCGATTGGGGACGGGACGGTCCCGGTCGGCGGCTTGTGGTCGATAGCCAGCGGGCCGCGTAAGGGCTGATCCTGCGCCCGTAGAAGGCCAAGGCCAGGGCCGCCACGATCAAGAATTTCCACGGTCCGGCGAATAGCCCGAGAAACCCCCAAGGCGGAGGCGGGATGGGCATCGTGCGAAAACTCCTGAGTCGCCACACCGGCGCGCGGGTCGAACGAGCCTCGCCGGACGGTCGGCAGGCGGTGCGACCAAAAGAACTGGGCCGTGGGGGCGTGCAGAGTCCGGGTGGGCACGGTCGGGAGGAACCTCGAGCGGAGGGGCCGACAGATCGGCACCGACCGAGGCCAAGGCGTCTCGACAGGGACGACGCGGTGGGTTGACATCTTTATGGTACTGCCGTACGCGGCGGTGTCAAACGCTTTTTTCCGGCCGGGACCGAGGAAGGCCGATGGTGACGATCTGAACGGCAGGTTCCTTGCCGGCGTTGGTCGATGCATTCGACGGGCAAGACCCGCAACCCGAGCCGCAGCCTCCCACCTTCGCATCGGGATGCAAGAGATGCCAGACTCGCCGCGTGATATACAGGGCCGCCATGGCGACGAGCCCCAAGGTCGCGAGTTCCTGAAGTGTATCGTTCGTCATAGCGGCATGCCCTCCTCGTGAACGATCAAGCCGCGAACAGCATGCCGACCTGATAGGTGAGCAGCGCACTCAAGTACGCAAGAATTGTCATGTAGGCGAAGGTAAACGCCGGCCACCGCCAACTGTTCGTCTCGCGTTTGATCACGGCGAGGGTCGCGGCGCATTGGGCACACAATGCGAAGAATACCATCAACGAGAGCGCGACCGGGATATTAAACACCGGCCGCCCCGAATCGGGCCACGTCGCCGAGCCGAGTGCGGCCTGGAGCCGGCTCTCGAAGCCAGTCTCCTCGCTTTGGGAGCCGACGTCGAACAACACGCCGAGGGTCGCGACGACCACTTCCCGCGCAGGAAAGGACGCGATCGCGGCGCAGCCGATGCGCCAATCCCAGCCTAGAGGCTTGACGGCCGGTTCGATGAATTTGCCCGCACGACCGAGATAGCTGCGTCGTTGATACTCCCCGGCGATCCGATTGTCGATCGCCTGGAGCCGTTCGGCCCCTTCCGCAGTCCTGGCCTTGTCGAGGCTGCTGGTGTTCGCGAGTCTCGATTCGATCGCCGCCTTCTCTCGCACGTAGGGGCCTTCGACTGCCTCGCGATCGTGGGGAAAATACGACGCGGCCCAGACGACGACCGAAACCGCCAGGATGATTGTCCCAGCTCGGCGGATGAAGCCGAAGCCCTGGGACAGCATCCGATGGAGGACGATCCGGATCGAGGGGAACTTATACGCGGGCAGTTCCATGACGAACGGCGGCGTGGCGCCTTTGAGGAGCGTTCTCTTGAGGAGCCATGCCACCAGCGCGGCCACGACGATCCCGATCATGTACATCGCGAACATCGTCACCGCACGCAGGCCAATCCAGCCTCCCGCGAAGAGAATATTCGGGATGAAGGCGGCGATGAGAAGTGTGTAGACCGGCAGACGGGCCGAGCAGCTCATCAGGGGAGCGATCAAGATGGTCGTGAGTCGGTCGCGGCGGTTCTCGATCACTCGTGTCGCCATCACGCCCGGAATTGCGCAAGCGAACGAGGACAGGAGCGGGATGAACGACTTTCCGCTCAGCCCCATGCGGACCATCAAACGGTCCATCAAGTACGCCGCGCGGGCCATGTAGCCACAATCTTCCAGGATCGCGATGAAGAAGAACAGGAACAGGATCTGGGGCAGAAAGACCAGCACCGAGCCGACACCGCCGATCACACCGTTGATGACCAGGCTCTTGAACGGTCCTTCCATCAGGTGTTGGCCGATCGCGTCCTTGACCGAGTTCACGCCCGCATCGATCCAACCGATCGGGGCCTCGGACCATCGGAACATCGCCTGGAACATCAGGAGCATCAGGCCGGCGAATACGAGCGTGCCCCACAGCCTATGGGTAAGCAACCCGTCGAGCCGATCGGACGGAGTAATCCGGCGCGTCTCGGGTCGCGCCACGACCCCATCAAGCACGCGGCTGACCCATCCGTATCGGGCCATCGCCTCCACGGCCGGGACCGGAAGACCGGCCGCCATGAGCCGGGCGCGCGCCTCCGAAATCGGCCCACCCATCCCGAGCTTGCAGAGCGTCATCAAGCGGGATTCGAGATAGCCCGAGGTATCCAGGAGCAGCCGTTCGACCATGTACCGAGGCAGCTTCGGGCGGCCTGTCTTGACGATCTCGGCGTCAAGGCGGTCGACTTCCTCGATAAAGGCCGGGGGGAACGGCGAGAGGCGACGCGGAGGTGGCTCGATCAGGACGGACGAGAGGGCCACCTTAAGATCATCCAGGCCGATCTTCTTGTTCGCCTGGACGACGACCACAGGCACGCCGAGGTGCCTGGACAGTTTCTCCGGATCGACCGTCAACCCCCGGGACCGGGCGACGTCGATCATGTTGAGCGCGACGACCGTCGGCAGTCCCATCTCCAGGACCTGGCTGACCAGGTAGAGATTGCGTTCGAGGTTGCTGGCATCGACGATGCAAAGGACTGCGTCGGGCGTGCCGACGTCCGAAAGGCTTCCCGTCAAGACGTCCACGGAAACCATTTCATCGGGCGAGCGTGGCGCGAGGCTGTAGGTGCCCGGAAGGTCGATCAAGTCGAGCTTCCGGCCTGCGTGATGGGTGTGTCCGAGCTTCTTCTCGACCGTCACACCCGGATAATTTCCGGTCTTCTGGTGGACGCCGGCCAGCGCGGAGAAGAGGGTGGACTTGCCCGTATTCGGGTTGCCGATCAAGGCGATCGTGGCTGTGGCGGAACCAGGGGCGGACGCCGTGCTCACGCGGTCGGACTCTCGGTGGAAAATGCGGGGAGGATTCAGGTGGGCTCAATCTCGACCAATGCCGCTTCACTCTTGCGGAGGCTCAGGCGGTAGTTCCGCAGCTCAATCTCGATCGGATCGCCCCAGGGAGCGGTCCCCAGGACCCGGACGCTGACACCCGGCGTCAGACCCATCTCCATCAATCGGCAACTCACCTCATCGGCTCCGGCCACGCTCGAAACGCGAGCCGATTGACCAACGGCAAGGTCCGAGAGCCTCGTCACGCTCGCGTCTCCGGCCGGACCAGAACCGAGGAAAGCGCCTCGGACCGCAGCCCCAACTTGTGGCCGCCCAGCCTGACCAGACACGGGTTGCCCGGCTGGATCATCTGCACCATGGCGCCGTCTCGCAGACCGATCTCCCGGAGCCGATGCGCATCGTCCGAGGCACCCATCACCGTCTCGACGACCGCCGTCTGGCCGGCCGCGAGGAGGCCCAGGAGGATGAGATCATTGGTCGGGAGTGCCCGCGTCATGGTCGCGTCCTGCAATTGAGATTCAGTATCAGCGACAGACGGATTATAAAGAGGGGGTCGGGCGAAAGCAATCGCGGGATCGAAAAATCACGTGGTGGATGTTCGCACTCACGGAACGGGGATGGAAACAGCGTGTTTGAAACCACCTACGACGGTCCGACCACGACCACGAGCATGCGTTTCGGAGATCGAACGATCCAGATCGTTCGTCCCGCCGAGCCGGATCGACTGCTGAACGATGCGGCCGTGCTGGACCTGAATCGTCGCGACGATTACATGCCCTACTGGGCGTATCTCTGGCCGGGGGCGTATCTCCTCGCCGAGGTCGTGGCTCGTGAGGCGTGGGTACCGGGGACGCGTGCTCTGGAAATCGGATGTGGTCTAGGATTGGCGGGCCTGGTCGGTGTGGCCTCCGGGCTCACGCTCCACTTCACCGATTATGACGAATGCCCATTACGATTCGTCGATCGAAGCGCCCGGGCCAGTGGCTTCGAGCCGGGACGAGTCACGACGGCGCGACTCGACTGGCGTCATCCGCCGACGGACCGTTTTCCCGTCATTCTTGGTGCCGACGTGCTCTATGAACGGCGTCTCGTCCCGCTCGTCTGCGACGTGATCTCCGCCATGCTCGAACGCGGCGGCGTGGCCTTGGTGGCCGGACCGTACCGAGTGGCGACGGAGGAATTGGAAGCTTGCCTGTCTACGCGCGGGTTGATCGCCGAGGCCGAACGGGTTTCCGCGACACCGGAGGAGATTCCGGCCGTCTCAGGGACGCTGCATCGAATCCGTCACCGAGCATAGACCTATGCAGGCTTATCCGCGACCATCCAAGCGGAGTTCGCTCGGAATCGTGCCGATTCGACGGATTCCTCGATCAAACCCCGATCGTGCCGCGATGATCTCCTCGGCGGTCGAGGTCCCGACCGCGGATGCAGGGAGAATTCCGCCGCGAAAAGAGTTTCGATTCCTCTCCGGGGATTTTTGTTCCTCCCACTGTCAGGCGGGACAAGTCTCAGACGGCGAGACGTATGTCGTTCGCCATAACCGCGTTTATCCGCGGTTTGACCGCAACGTCCCCACGATCTCCGTGACCGAAGCCGCCCCCAAATGACTCAGGCACTCCGGCAATTCGTTGAGGAGCCGTTCGGCCGCGGATGGATCGGCGAAGGTCGCCGTGCCGACCTGAATGGCGGTCGCGCCGGCGAGAAGAAACTCCATCGCGTCGCCCGCGTTGGAGATCCCCCCGATTCCCATGATCGGCAGAGTCGGAAGGGCTCGGGCAACCTCCCAGATCATCCGTAGCGCCAGCGGTTTGATGGCGGGTCCGCTCAATCCTCCGAGATCATTGGCGAGGACCGGCCGACGTCGCTTCCAGTCGACAACCAGTCCTCGAAAGGTGTTGACCAGGCTTACGGCGTCGGCCCCGCCCTCCGCCGCGCTGGCGGCGATCGCCACAATGTCGGTCACGTTGGGTGTGAGCTTCGCGATGATCGGCTGCGGGCACGCCGCTCGGACTCGCGACACCAAGCGACCGACAGACCTGGCATCGATACCCAGGTCGAGTCCGTGACTGACGTTCGGGCAAGAGACGTTGAGCTCGATGGCGGCGATTCCCGACTCCTGTCCGAGCCGCGTGGCCATCCTGACAAACTGGTCTTCATCTTCGCCGGCAATGTTGGCAATGACGGCCGTCCCGACGGTGCGAAGGTAGGGAAGATGATGCGCGATGAAGTGATCGATCCCATCGTTATCCAGCCCGATGGCGTTCAGCAAACCCGACGCCGTCTCGACTGTGCGCGGCGTCGCGTTGCCCGCCCTGGGCCGGGCCGTGACCGTCTTCGGGATCACTCCGCCCAGGCGGGAAATCTGCACGAATCCGGCCATCTCTCGCACATAGCCGAACGTGCCCGACGCTACCAGGACCGGGTTCTTCAGAACCAACCGGCCCAGTTCAACACGCAGATCGGGGGTCGAGGAAGCTGCCAAGGCGATCGCCCCGGTCCGACTTACGAAGAAAAGGCAAACGGCTCGATCACCGAAGTACCGGAAACGACACCCGACAGGACTTGAACCTGGAAACCTCAGTTCGGGAGGCGGCCCAAAACGAAGGGGTGAAAGCCTCGTAACCCCTTCATTGTCAGTATCTTACCAGATCGGAAATTATTTGCAACCGACGTTCTACTGACGCGCCAAATCGCGGTACTTCTAAGCATCGATCCGGTAGCAATCCACCGGTCGGTCTCTCGGTCTTGGGTGGCCCGAATCCGTTCATCCACGGCGCACAAAAAACCGGTAGCCTTCGGCGTTGTGTCATTCCTCCTTGGATTCTCCGCGTTCGCTAGGCCCCCTACAAGAGCCCTCAGACATGGACCTGACGCCATGCCGCTCCGGTCCGGGTCGTATGCCCTTCGCGGTTCCGCCGATCGGCAATCGCGCTGTCGTTCCTGGCTCGTGGCGCAACGGAACATGGCTCGGACACGGTGGGTATCCTTATTGATGAGTTTATGGCAGCGTCCGCCCTCGATCATGGCGTCGCGAACGATCCCCAGCGCCGATTGCCGGATGTCCCCGGCGGGGGTGTGAGTATAGAGACGCCGGACAAACCGCAATGCCGGGTGGATATTGTCCTGTTCACTGGTCTGCCGCTCGCCCTTCACGCAATCGGAGTCGACGTGTCGTCCCCAATACGCGAGGATCAACTCCCCGACAGAAAGTGAGGCGGGACACGATTCGGATTTCCACGCGGTCTGTCGGCCCTTGACGAGCCATTCCGCAATCGGGCGGTCATGCTTCGCGCTAGATTCCGAGGTAATGCGTCCGGTCTTCGCGGGCTTGGTTGGTCGCCTCGCCACAGCGATGCTGGGGATGCGAACAGATTTTAGCACCGCGAGTCTCGCGGCGAGGTGGGTGGTCGGGCCACGCCTCCGACCACCGTACGGTACACTTAACCTGTGTCCGGCTACCAGGTTGTATCTAGTCGGGGCGAGAGGATTTGAACCTCCGACCTCACGGTCCCGAACCGTGCGCTCTAGCCAAGCTGAGCTACGCCCCGTCAATCGCTTGCGAACGGTTGCATCTTAACGAATGGTGGGACGCTGTCAATCCGGATAGTCGGCGATCCTCGATGGATCGGAGGACGTTGCCGGATGTCTCAATATTTTGCCTGAGTATCTTGCTGAACGAGACGGTCACGTGAAATCCGACAAATTCAGAGGATCGCGGACGAACACCATCAGCTTCAGCATATACGATTTCAACGGCGTGCGGGACGTGACAATGCGGAAGGCCATGCCAGAGCATACCGCACTTGCCAGCGTAGTGAAGGTGCTAGCATCCACGACCGCTTCCGCGTGCGTTGCCCCGAGCGTTCAGTCGTTCCGCGCCGGGCTTACTCAGCCAACACGGCTCAAGACTTGGTTTACATCGCTTGCGCCTGGGCCACGAGTACTCTGATGCAAATCCAACATTGTCAGTGCATAACCGCTCGGCCCTCCGCCTTGATCGACGCGTTCAGGTTCGTGACCGAAGGTCGGTGAATTTCCCCGCGGCTTCGGATCGGGAGCCGGCCCGGTCAACGGGGTCGCAGTTGGCGATTCCCGCTCGGCATCGGGGAAGCGGCCTGATCGGCCCTCGCTGGTTCGTCTGAAACTATCTCGGCGTCCCGAATGCTTGCCAGGCGACATTGACGCCAGGCCTCTCGGTGCCGTGACGGACGCGTCGCTGTATTCCACAATATCCTGGGTGTCATCGGCGGCCCGGACTTCCGCCAACAACTCGACAAGAACGAATTGGTATCGACGTCTTCGACCTCGTTCCGACCGTGGCTCAAAACCATGTGCCGCGATGGGAGGGATTCGCCTCGGTTTGGCTGTTGGCCGAGTCAAATTCCCTGAAATCCTATCCCGAATTGGAAAGGTAACGACAGCTTGATCGATCGATCAGTGAAGCCTGAGACGGCGGTGTTTGCGATGCGATGGTGAAACCTCCAATCCAGTAAGCGACCGGAATTGGGGAATCGACAATTTACTAAGCAATTCGTGTATAAATCCTTAACCCTTCAGCAGTTTCAGGATTTGGATCATGGAGACGAAGGGGATCGAACCCTCAACCTCCGGCTTGCAAAACCGGCGCTCTCCCAATTGAGCTACGTCCCCTCACTCTGGCCCAGGGTCGTATCTTACGACGTTTCGGTTTCCATCGCCAGCGCAATTATGGGGTGGGGAGTTGATAAACCTCGCCGACACCGGTTCGGCCGTCTTCGTCCCAGGAGACAATCGTCCCCGAAGGAGCGTGCTTGATTCGAACGAAGGCAAGGGCGACGGGGCGATCGTCTCGCGGAGAGTACCCCGATGAGGTGACGGCGCCGGCGGGGACACCGTTCGCAAGCAGCGTGTCGTGGGGACGAGGCGTATCACCCGAGCTGACGCGGAGTCCCATGAGGAGCTTGTTGACATGGCCGAGCGCGTCCAGGCGGGCGACGGTCTCCTGTCCGAGGTAGCAACCCTTCACAAAATTGATGGTACGGGCGTCGCGGCCAATCTCCTGGGGGAGGTTCTCGGGGGTAATGTCGAGGCCGAAAACGGGTACTCCGGCCGCGATGCGCAACCCGTCGACCTCCTGGGCGGTGAGTTCTCGAAGCGAAGTTCCGTGAGCCTCGTGCATCGAGGCGAGGAAGGGTTTGCGGTCTTCCAACGACCCGAGTATGGAATAGCCCGGCGTCCCGAGAGGCGCCTCCCTCACGACGAGGAGAGGTCGATCGCCGGCTGACGTTGAGGAGTTGTCCAGATCCCTGGGTCCGGGAATCGGTAATCCCAGCCGTGCGAGGAGGCTGTCGGTGTGAGCCCCGGTGAGGTGAATCTCGAAGGTCGATTCTCGAACGTCGGTCCACGCGACGTCATCGAAGACGCCATACTTGAGGAAGTGCGGTGAAATCCGCGAAAACGCACCCGCATCGGTGCGGACGAGGAGCGAGTCTTCGGTCGCCAGCGCGGAGATGTATCCGATCGTCTTGCCTTGCGGGCTCGTGACGAACGCCTCACAACCCGACCCGGGAGTTAGCTTTTTGATGTCGTTCGTACAGTAATTATGCAGGAATTTTGCGCGGTCGGGACCGTGCAGACGCCATCGATCGCGATTCGATCGGTCGCACCAGAGGAGGAGGCTCGGGTCGATCATTCGTCATCCTCGGCGATCTGTCCGAGTGTCAAGTCGGCATTATTTACGAGCGTGACCTGGGGACTCGATGCAGCGAGACGACGAGCTTCGTCGGGTTTAGAGAGGGGGATGATACCGAGGTCTTCGACCGCGTCGAGCCCGAATCCACTCGAGAGGAACAGGTCCGCCCAGGCGAGGGCGGCCGCCAGTTGTTGAGCCGCGGGAAAGTCGACCTCGCCCTCGGCGCCGCGTAAGGATGTCTGGGTCGATCCAGGGCTTTCGGCATTCGCGAGACGCATCGTCGCGGGACCGTAGGGGCCGGTCGCATCCGAAAGGGCCACAATCTTACCTCCCCTGCGCACCAGGGCGGTTCCGGTTGCGAACGCCGCGCTCACTCCCTCGAACCCGGCTTGGGGACTTACTCCGACAACGACGAGGTCGGCCCGCCGGTCTGCGCGAAATGTCCAGGCGGCATCGAGCGCGTCGAGGCTCGACGCCTTCACCGCGCTTGAGGCACCCGCGAAAACCCCGGCCACTCCCGTCGATCCCGGGACGACCGCGATCTGGAATTGATTCCCGAGGAGCCAGCCGACCTCTTCGGACTCCTCGAGGACGGCCTTGGCCCCGTCTGCTCCGTTTTTTACAGCATTCTTCGCGAGATCCCGTTTCGTGTCACGATCGGAGAGACCCGGAAAGATCGTCGTCCAGGGACCTCTTGCTCCGAGCAGGCCATCGCGGCTGATACGACCGATCGGGAGGACGAAATCCGCGTCCGCCGCCAGCCGATTCAGATAGATCCGGCGGTCGCGACTGGTCGTTGCCAGGTACGACATCGCCTCGCGATCGTCGATGTCATGAACGCCCAGCGCGACTCCCGCCGGCATCTGGGTTTCCCAATCCGGCCGTAAGGGGCCGGTGGAAAGCACGCGGATCGCATCACGCTCGATGCCCGAGGATTCGAGGACGCCGACGACTGTCGCAAGGACGGACGGGAGTTCCGGGACGAGCGGATCTACGGCGATGGTGACGCGATCTCCAGGAACCACCGCGAGACGTAGGGCCGGGAAATCCAGAGGATGCTCGAGAGCGTGACGGATCTCATCGCCCAAGTCGTCTCCGGACCGTCCCGGAGGGCCGGACCAGACCCCGACGAGTTTCGCGTCCTCCAGGGGCAACACGAGCGAGCCGCCCGGATAATTGACCGTCGCGGGCATTCGACCACCCCGGAATACGCTAGAAAATTTCATCTCAAAAAATCATGATAGGGCCGGGGCGAAGGACGTTCAAGACGGCTCGCTGCACGGGAGAGGGGACGATGAGACGGTCCGGGGAATTCGAGTGAGTCAAGCCATCCACCCATCGAAGCGGCCCGCCAGCGAGAGTAAAATTGAGCCGAGTCAATCGGCGATCTGGGATAATTTCGGGAACTCCCGGCCGAGTCCGGGCGTCCAAGGATCGTCATGAGCCGGATCAACGACGACGTGAGCCTGGTCTCGGCGAGTCGCGCAGGGAATACGGAAGCCTTCGGGATCCTGGTCAGGCGCTACCAGGACCGGCTTTTCCCCACTCTGCTGCGGCTGACCGGCTGCGCGGAGGATGCTCACGATTTATTGCAAGATGCATTCCTCAAAGCCTACGAGAAACTCGAACGCTTCCATGGCGATAGCAGTTTCTACACATGGGTCTACCGGATCGCCGTGAACTTGACGCTCTCGGATCGTCGCCGTCGCCGTTTGCCCGGGCGCGCAGGGTTCGCCGGGGCCGAACTGAGCGACCCTTCGGACGATCCGAGCATGACGGACCCGTCGCGGCCCGTGGAGCAGGCCGAGCGCGACGCACTGGTCCAGCAGGCCCTGCTCGCACTCCAGCCCGATCATCGGGCGGTCGTGATCATGAAGGATCTGGACGGGTTTCGTTACGAGGAGATCGCCGACGCGCTGGGCATTCCCGTGGGGACGGTCCGAAGCCGCCTCCATCGCGCACGGTCGGATCTCCGCGAGCGACTTCGTTCGATCGTGGACGACGAGCCGGTCCGAGCGGCAAGTCCGTTGATGCAATCGTTTTTGGAGGAGTGACGATCCGCTCGCAGGAATCGAGCGTGGCGACCGATTGGATCGCATTTATTCATCCGTATCCCCTGAGCCTCGCGTGATCCTATGAACGTCGATCTTGACCCCCTGTTGAGTGCCTATCTCGATGGCGAATTAGACGCCGCCGGGCGTCGTCGCGTCGAGCAGGCAACACGCTCCGATCCGGTCGTCGCGAACCGACTAGCAGCATTGGCCCGGGTCCGCGACCTCGTCGCAACCTTGTCATCCCCGGTCCTCTCGGAGGATGTTTCGGGCGCGGTCCTGCTCGCGCTGGCCCGACGCCACGAGACGCGTCGAACCGCCTGGAGACGCGCTGGCGTCGTCACGGCAATGGTCGTGCCTGGCCTGGCAGCGGCCGCCGCTTTGCTTCTTATGTTCGGCCTGGGTAAGCAGGCGAGCGCCCTGAAAATGCCACCTCGACAGCCGCAACCGCTCGCGAAGGTGCTTCCTTCGCCGCCTCATCCGCCGCGCCCCGTCACGGCACCGCGGCCGACGCCGGCCCTGGCCCGGGTGGCCGTCGCGATCCCGCCGGTCCTTCTGACCCGGGAGACCAAGGCACGGGATGATCGTGAGACACTCACCCGCATGCTCGGCCGGGATGACGTTCGGTTCATTTCCGTAACCGTCGATACGTTCGGCCCTTCCAGCCTGGATGACATGGACGAGGCGATTCGTTTCTCCAATTTTCGCGAGCCATTGCATGCGCGGGTTCGGATCGTTCAGAACATCGTCATCGACCCCAATCGGCCGGGACCGGGATGCGCGTACGCGCTCGTGATGGATGAGTCGGAGCATCGTCTTTTTCGCAGCAATCTCGATGCGCGTTTCCCCGACTCCGTACACGAGTCGCCCGCTCCATCCCGCGAGACGCTGGCGCGCTTGTCCACCGCCGGTCACGTTGAGATCTTCCGAGGCCAGGCTCGTGCCACCTTGATGGACCCACCGCCCGATGCCGCCGACGATATCGCCGTGCGCCATCCTAGGGAGATACTCCAGGGCCAGGTGGTCGTTGACACGAACCCGCGCGCCAGCAAGACGAGTCCGATGCCGTTGCCGCGAGTGGTGAAGAGTCCGATGGTGGTGGCTTCGGGAGCGCCCGCGCTGCCTAAGCCCGCTTCTCCGCCTGCCCCCGCGCGTGTTCCTCGTGGAGACAGCTCTTCAACGCTCTATGTCGTCTGGCTCAGCGCCCGGGAGAAACCTCGACTCTGACCAGTCCGTGTCCGTCGACACATCCAACGGAGTTCCGCGAGGAGCCCGTCCTCGATCCCCCGCACACCTGGATCGATGATCTCATCGAGCCGGTGGCGGAGCTCAGCAGGAATGCAGAGTCGGTATTGTGGCGCTCATACCCTGATTTCCGTGTGGCCGGGGGCTGGGTACAGCCCCCGGCCACACGGAAATCAGGCGTTCTTCGAGATTTTGGGTCGGAAACAAGGCTCTGCAATCCCTCTGCGGCGGGGCCTCGTTTGCTTGACGCTACTCTCGACTCAGGCTACGATGACCCCCACCTGAGGTGGGTCGGATGGGGCCGCCGACCCCTCCGAAGGGATCAAGAGGTAAATGTCTGCGGCGAGCGTGTATGCGCTCGATTATCGCTCTCGCGGACGCGGGTCGGGGTGGGACCGTTCCTCGGTCGATCGGGGCCGGTGAGGCGGGGAAAGGAACCGATGCATCGACTCGACGCGTTTCGGGAGTTCGTTACGGAATCCGAGTCCCTGGCCCCCTTGACGTGGTTCCGCCTCGGTGGGCCCGCGGAGTACCTCGCTCGGCCTCGCAATCTGGACGAGCTGACCGGCCTCCTGGCATGCTGCCGTAGTACGGGGCTGAGTACTCGCATCCTTGGCGGTGGTTCGAATCTCCTTGTCAGGGACGAGGGCGTAACGGGCGTCGTCATCCAACTGGAAAGTCCGGCGTTCTCGGACGTGGCCGTGGAAGGCAGGCGAGTCCATGCGGGAGCCGCGGTGCCTCTCACACCTCTGATCTCGCAAACCGCGAGGTCGGGCCTGGCGGGGCTAGAGATCCTGACCGGCATCCCCGGCACGGTCGGTGGGGCTCTGCGTTGCAACGCCGGGGGCCGCGGCGGAGCCATCGGGCAGTTCGTCCACTCGGTCACGGTCCTTGACTCGCGGGGCGAGGTCCAGGTACGCGACCGGGATGACCTGATCTTCGGATATCGCTCCTCGAACCTGGACGATCCGGTCCTGCTCTCCGCCGAGTTCGACCTTCAACCCGAAGATCCGAAGTCGGTCGTCAAGCAGATGATGCGGATCTGGATCGTCAAGAAAGAGAATCAGCCGTACGGTCATCAATCGTCGGGCACGATCTTCAAGGACCCCACACCCGAGGTTTCGGCCCGGGTCCTGATCGAGCAGTCGGGATTGAAGGGGGCCAGAGAGGGCGGCGCAGAGGTCTCCGACCGTCACGCCAATTACATTATCGCCCAGGCCGGCGCGACGGCGGCGGACGTCCTCAGGTTGATCGACCTCATTCGCAATCAGGTCCGGCTCCAATTCGGCTATGAGCTGGAGTTGCAGATTCAGATCTGGTGAGGCCCGAAATCGCGGCCGAGGATCGAGCGGGGCCGGGTCATTCCGGCTTATCTGCCGGGAGGATCGAGCCGGTGACGGATCGCGGCGATCCACCCCGTTATTCTGCAATCCCCCCGTCACGGGGGACCGATGACAGCCCGCGCCGACAGCCTTCGGCGGAGCACTTCGTGGGATCCGGTCGCTACGGTCGCCGACTTTCGGCGGCAGTTGCCGCGGGCGTGGCCTTGCTCCTTTCCGGTTGGCTTGCCTTGAAGGTCTCGCGGCTGACGGCGGCCTGGCTCCACGATCAGTCGGAATTCGCGGTTCCGTTCGAGAGGATCGTGCTCGAGCCCGCTCCCCCGGTCGAGTATCGAGGGGGTTCGTCAGGGTTCCTGGCATCCGTTCGCGATCGCGGCAAGCTGGAGAGCCCGATGAGACTTCTCGACGCCGATCTTGAACAGCTCAAGCTCGCCTTCGCCAAGCATCCCTGGGTTTCCAGGGTGACTCGGGTCCAGCGGGAGTTTCCCGACCGGATCACGGTTTCCCTGGTCTACCGCAAGCCATTGGCCCGTCTGGATCTCGGTCAGAAGACATTTTTCGCCGTCGCCGAGGATGGGGCAGTCCTCGCCGGTGAAGACATCGTTCCGGCTCTCTCCGGAAAGCTCATCCGCATCGAGGGCTACAAGGGGCGGCTGGAATCTCGCCCGGGTATGTTTCTCGGGGCCGATGAGACAGGCAAGGTCGACCCTGAGATTTCGGCCGCCGTGAATCTGGCTCGCTGGCTCGCGGTCAATAACCGGAGCGAAGAGCCGCGAATCACGGCCATCAGCCTGGTCAAAGGCCCCGGTGTGATCCTGTTGACCACGCATCGTGGTGTCCTGGTCTACTGGGGGAACGGCCCCGGCGAGGAAGCCGCCGACGAACCGAAAGCGCGAGAGAAATTCGACCGCCTCCGCGGACTGATGCGATTCCTCGACGAACGGGATTCTCGCGCAAAGCCGCGAATTCGCGTGGTCAGTGTTTTGCGAGGTTCGGACCAGATCATGCTGCAAACGACGAATGGACTATGGGCACTCTGGAAGCACGGAGTCGGCGACGAGACGGGTGACGAGCCGACCGCTCAGGAAAAGCTCGATCGCCTTATCCAGTGGGAGGATGCGAATCCGGAGCCGGCGTCTCGTCAGGGCGTTTACCTGGACTTCACTAGGGACGGCCCTCGGCTGCAGAAGGTGGCGAACTGACTGCGAATGCGGACGTTCGGGAAGATCGGCCCGCACGTCGTCCCGTTCAGGATAGGCGACGATCCGCGCGGAAATTTCGTGCCTGAACGCGCAGTCGCACGACACAACACCCTGAGTTGATGACCCGTCTGGGGGATGCCTTCATGGCGAGCCGTCTTGGAGCGATGTGGCTGAATCGGGTCCGTCAGGTCGCCGCGCCGACACATGCAGGCCGATTCAGCAAGTACGCCCTCTGGGCGGACAAGGTGAACGCACTTGAGCCCGAGTTCGAGAAAGAATCCGACGCCCAGCTCGCCGAGCGGACCCGTCTACTGCGGCTGAAGGCGCGACAGGGCGACTCGCTCAACTCCCTCCTCGTGGAATCGTTCGCCCTGACCCGCGAGGCGGCGAAGCGGTCCATCAAGCAGCGGCATTATGACGTCCAGCTCGTCGGCGGCGCGGCCATTCACAATCGCTCGATTGCCGAGATGGAGACGGGCGAGGGCAAGACCCTCGTGGCGACCCTCCCGGCCGTGCTCAACGCCTTGCCCGGCAAGGGAATTCACGTCGTCACCGTCAACGACTACCTCGCCTCGCGCGACGCCGAATGGATGACGCCGGTCTATAAGCTGCTCGGCTTGACGGTCGGATGTATCCAGACGGGCCAGCAGGACGGACAGCGCCGCGCCGCCTACGCGTGCGATATCACCTATGGAACCAGCAAGGAGTTCGGTTTCGACTTCCTGCGAGACGAGTTGAAGCGCTATCAGGCCGGCGGCGAACGACACCGCAAGACCTTCGAGGAAGCGTTCCTCGGCCGAGGGCCCGGCGTGGAAGGTGCACAGCCCGTTCAGCGCGGGCATTTCTTCGCGATGGTCGACGAGGCCGACAGCATCCTGATCGACGAGGCCAGGACCCCGCTCATCATCGGTGCCAATAACCAGCCGACCCAGGAAGAGGCCGCCGCGTATTACGGCGCCGACGAGCTGGCGGCCACCCTGATTCGAGGCAAGGACTTCAAGTACGACCCGGCCGAGCGCAAGGCGGAGTTGAATGCGTCCGGCCGACGCAAGGTCCAGGCGAAGGCCGGCCATTCGTCATTCTTGACCCTCACCGTGGATGGCCTCTACGAATACGTCGAGCGTGCCCTGCGAGCCCAGATCGCGTATCTGCTCGACCGGGATTACGTCGTCCATGACAAGGAGATCGTCATCGTCGACGAGTTCACCGGTCGTATGATGCCCGGTCGGCAGTGGCAGGACGGCCTCCACCAGGCGATCCAGGCCAAGGAGCGCCAGGAAGTGACCCTGGAGACGATCACGGCGGCGCGGGTGACCGTGCAGGATTACTTTCTCAAGTACAAGAAGCTCGCCGGCATGACCGGGACGGCCCATTCCGACGCCCGCGAGCTTCGCCGGATCTACAAGGTCCACGTGTTCCCCGTCCGCACGAATCGCCCCGGCCGCCGTGTCTGGGATCCAGACCGCGTTTTTTCGACCGAGGACGAGAAGTTCCAGGCCGTCGCCGACCGGATCGTGGAGATGAATCACTCCCAGGTGCCGGTCCTGATCGGGACCAGGTCGATCGAGAAATCCGAGAAACTGAGCGCGCTTCTGAACGTCGCGGGCATCCCCCACCAGATCCTGAATGCCAAGAATCACGCTATCGAGGCTCAGATCGTCGCCCAGGCCGGCCAGGCGGGCAAGGTGACCGTCGCCACCAACATGGCCGGTCGCGGAACCGACATCAAGCTCACCCCCGACGTCACCGCCAAGGGCGGCCTCCACGTCATCGGTACGGAGCGGCACGAATCCCTCCGTATCGACCGCCAGCTTGCGGGCCGCTGTGCCCGGCAAGGCGACCCGGGCCATGCCCAGTTCTTCGTCTCCCTTGAAGACGAATTGTACGAAGCGTTCGGCGAAAAGCCCGCCGCCCGTCTCCGCAAGCGATATCGAGGGAAAGGCGAACTGACCAGCCCCGGCATGCGCCGCATGGTCTTCGCGGCCCAGGCGAGGAAAGAGCGACAGCACCGCCGCGACCGTAAGCTCTTGATGGTGTACGAGAAGCAGCGCGCCGAGATGCGGAAAAACATGGGGCTGAACCCGGTTCTTGGTTGATACGTCGGGCGGAGTCTTCGGTAAGTCGATTGGCACGCCGCGTGCTAGCATTACGAGGTCGGCGTGCGGGATGCTCCCCGCCCACCGTTGACGATGTTGTGCGAATCCTCGGCCTCGAACTAGGCCGGACTGACCCGACCCGCAAACGGCAGGAACCAGGTCGTACGATCGTCCGTGGGAGCTGGTACGCTCGACTCCCAGGACGACACCGCTCCTAAATTGACAGATCCCGTCCGCACCCCCGACTCGCGCCGACAGGGAATCGTCACGGAGGCCCGCGCCAACGACTCGCGAGACGCCGGAGCCTAACTCGCTGGGGACACCATGATTTATTCAGGCGACGAGCGCGTATCAATCCCGCGTCGCGGCTTCCTTCGAGGCGTTGCCCTCATGGCCTGTGCGGCGGGGTCGGCACGCGGAGGCGACTTCCCGCATAGCCTGGGAAATCGGCGGATCTTCCCGGCCGACAATCCCTGGAATCGCGATATTTCGAAACATCCGGTCGATCCCGCCTCAGAAGACTTGATCCGCAGCATCGGGCTGGAGAAGCCTCTGCACCCCGACTTCGGCACGGTCTATGAGGGGCGGCCGTCGGGTATCCCTTACGTCCTGGTCACCGGCCGGCAGCCCAGGGTGCCGATCCGGTTCGAATATGCCGACGAGAGCGACCCCGGTCCGTACCCGATCCCCGACGATGCGCCCATCGAGGGTGGCCCGGATGGCACCGGGGACCGCCACGTCCTGGTCCTCGATCAGCAACGATGGATCCTCTACGAACTGTTCAACGCCCACAAGGACGGACGGGGCTGGCGGGCCGGGTCCGGGGCGGTCTTCGATCTCAAGAAGAACGGCTCGCGACCCGCCGGCTGGACCTCGGCCGACGCGGCCGGCCTGCCGATCTTTCCTGGCCTAGTTCGCTTCGACGAGGTGATCGAGACGAAGGCGATCCGCCACGCCCTGCGGTTTACGTGCCGGGCCACGCGCCGCGCCTATGTCGCCCCGGCCCGGCACTTTGCCAGCCAATCAACAGACCCGAACCTCCCCCCGATGGGGATGCGCGTCCGTCTCAAGGCCTCGGTCGCCATCGACAAGTTCCCGGAACCGGCCCGAGTGATCCTGGCCGCCCTCAAGACGTACGGTATGTTCCTGGCCGACAACGGTAGCGATTGGTTCGTCAGCGGTGCGCCCGATCCCCGCTGGGATGACGAGGCGATCGGGACGCTGAAACGGATCAAGGGACGGGATCTGGAGGTCGTGAAGATGGATCGGCCCGTCACGAAATGATGACGCGGATGTGGTGCCGCCCGTCCCGCCAGCTGCGGGCTCGCGGCACTCCCGCTTAGGTCAGCTTTCGCAAGTAGGCCGCGAGGTCCTTGTCGAATTTGGCCGGGTCACCGAGGTGCGCGGTCCAGTCGTCCATGCGCTTCGAGGCATCCTTTCGGGCGCGAATCGCCTCAAGATAGGCGCGGAAACCGGGCAGGCGGCTCGGGGTCTTCATCAGATAATGGACGAGGAGCCAGCACTCCGAATAACCGATCTGCAGGCTGCGATCGGGCTGGAGTCGGTCGTCGAGGGCGTCGTCGTTCTTGATCCAATCGGCGACGGGGCGGAGAACGACCCGAAGACGCTTCTTGGCGCCGGGTTGCGTCAGACCATCGAGCCGATCGCGGTTCACCGCACCGAACGGCGTCCGCCCGTTGGGCGTGCGGGCTTCTCCGTAGTTGGCGATCCCCTCGGCGATCGCGAGCGGGATGTCTCCCTCGCGATCGAGCAGACCCGTATTAAACGTGAGTTGATGCGTCGCCTCATGGAAGAGAACGACCGTGTTCCTGCGCTCTGCGTTGGGATCGCCCGTGGTGTCCCGGTTGTCGAACATCACGAGCCGATTGGTGGCGACGTCGTAATAACCCCCGACGATCGGGCCGGGATTTCCCCCCTCGAATGCCTCGAACGCGGCACGTCCGGAAAGGGCGACGACCGTCATCCGCCCAGACGGTTTTTCGACGCGGAACTCCTTGTCTTTGAGATGCTTCAGGTAGTCCTTTGCCAGCCCGACAAGGATTTCCAGCGCCCGCCCCCGGAAGCCCTCCGGCGCATCGCCGATCGCCAGGTACTGTTCGTTTCGGCTGACGCCCAACTCGCCCAGGCCGGCCGCTTTGGCCTTGTCGCGCACGGCGGTGATTTCGCGATCGTCGGCGTCATCTCGGGCAACGCTCAGGTTCGGCATGCACGCGATCGTCGCAGCGGAAACGAGTAGCGATCGACGCGTGAAGATGGGCGTAGGAGTCATTGGGACCTCGCCGGGAACGACCGTGACCTTGAGCAAGTATATCGGATCGAGGGCGGACCCGCGAGTTTGTGCCCGCCCTGGAGAGGTGCCAGGAGTTTCACGCAGAGACGGGGCCGGTCGAGGACCGAATAAAAATCCCCGGAGAGGAATCGAAACTCTTCCTTCCGCACCCGAGGCGACAGGTTGCAAGCGAACCCGCCCACCTCAGAAGGATCATCGAGATGAGCGAGCGTTTCGATCGGGAAATCCGCCGTGGACCTAGATCATCCGAGCAATCCGGAGCCGGTGTGACTGGGTCTGTGGTACTCCGACCCAGCCACACGGACACGAGGGGGTGCGCGGAACGGGACAGGACGAATGATCGGCGCCGAGCACCGGGGTTCCGGAATCCCTCAGCGCCGGCCAACCAACGCCCGGAAACCGTGGGCGCACGCGGGCGAGTCACCAGCGCCGGAGCGATTGCTTCGCGTTGACCATTGACGCGTGCGCGGGCTAGAGTATTCGGCCTTGGACAAGATCTCGGGCTGCGGGCGGCGGGTTGAGGAATCGAATGACCATCCAGGCACGACGTCCGCCGTTCTTTCTCGGGATCGACCTGGGCGGCACGAACATCAAGAGCGGGGTCGTGGACGACGCGGGGAAGCAAATCTCCGCGGTCAGCGTGGAGACCCACGCGGAGAACGGCCCGGAAGCGGGCGTGCGGACCCTGGCCGAGGCCGGCCGATTGGCACTGAAAGCCAGCGGCCTCGAATGGTCCGACATCGCGGCGGTCGGATTAGGATCTCCGGGCACGATGGACATCGAAGCGGGGATGCTCCTCGACCCGCCCAACCTGCCGGGATGGCACGACTTTCCGATCCGGGATCGCCTCGCGGCCATGCTCGAACGCCCGGTCGTGTTTCAGAACGACGCGAATGCCGCGGCGTTCGGTGAGTACTGGGCCGGTGCCGGGCGAGGGTCTCAGAGTCTCGTCCTTTTCACGCTCGGAACGGGAATCGGTTGCGGGATCGTCGAACAGGGCCGGATTGTCGAGGGACGCCACAGCCACGGCGCGGAGTGCGGACACCTCATCATCCAGATGGAAGGCGGTCGCGAACATCCACCCGGCTACTTCGGACGGCTGGAAGCCTACGCGTCGGCAACCGCGCTCGTGAAGCGCGCCGTCGAGGCCCTGGAAGCCGGCGAACCGTCCGTGCTTCAGGAGATTCACGACTCGGGCGGGCTCAGCGCCCGAGCGGTTGACCAGGCCGCACGTCGTGGCGATGCGCTCGCGAACCGACTGATGAATGAGACGGCTCGTTACCTGGCCGTCGGGGCCACCTGCCTCATGCACACGATCGACCCGGACATCATCCTGTTCGCGGGGGGCATGATCGCGGCGGGAACGCCCTTCCTCGACGTCATCCGGGCCGAGATCCGCCGGATCGCCTTCCCCGTGCCCGCCGCCAAGACGCGGGTCGAATTCGCCGAGCTTGGCGGAGATGCCGGCTTCATTGGTGCAGCCGGTTGCGCCCGCGCCCATTTCGCCCGGACGTGAAGCCGGACATCAGGTGGCCGGGCCAGTCCACGTCGGTCGACGGAAAACTCTGCATATGTATGGCGCAAGATCCTTGCGAAAATGCGAGGTTCCCGGCATACTCATTCGGTGATTTCGTCCAGTCGATGGATGCGCAAGGACGATCCTGTCGGTCGCTGCGGTGCGACATCCCAATTTCCCAGGCGCTCCCGACGGGCGAGTGACGGTGAGTGTCTGATTGATTCAGACCCGTCGATTCGTCGCGTCCAGGCTCCTCCACCGAGTTCCACCTCGATGAGTCCGTCTTCTTCCTCGGATCGCCTTCGGGCCTATCGAGAACGGTCGCTTCGACGGCGGAACGGCCGCGCGCCCGTGGTGGAACGTCTGGAAGGGCGAACGCTGCTCTCGGTGGCGGCGATCAAGGACGTGAACGAGACCGATTTGTCGCCCTTTGCCATGACCGGGCAGGGGGGGGCCGCCTATTTCGTGACCCAGGATCAGGACGGCGGGTCCTCGCTCTGGACGAGCGACGGGGCTTCCAAGGGCACGACCCTGTTGAAATCGTTCGCGGGCGTCCCGGGCCTCAACACCTCGCCGAGGCAACTTACGGTCGCCGGGGGAGCCCTCTATTTCACACAGGCGGACCAGGCAAGTGAGACGCTGCTCGAACGACTCGACCTGACGACGCTCGACCTGACGACGGTGGCCACCTCGTCGGAATTCCCGATCGGAGAGGCAATCCGCGATCTCGTCGCGACCCCCTCGTCGCTTTTTTTCCTGAGCGATGCCGGGCGAACCCTGGAGGCCCTCGACCTGGGTTCGCAAACGACGTCCACACTCCACACGTTCGATTCGGCGGGTGACGTTGCGGTCGGCCCCGAGATGATCGCCCTGGGCGAACGGGTCTTCTTCCCCGCGACGACCGGTTCCGGCCGGGAACTCTGGACCAGCGACGGGACGGTCGCCGGAACGAGACTCGTGACCGACCTCGTCGCCGGTGACGGCAGTTCCTATCCCCAGACGTTGACGGTCTTTCACGGAACCGCCTACGTCGTGGCGACGGATGGCTCCGCCTACAATCTCTACTCGGTCGATCCGGGCGCCGCGTCGTTGACCAAGGTGGTGGCGGATTTCGACCAGAACAGCGCCGTGGTCACCTCGGGAAATTCCCTGGTGTTCGTCGCCTACTCGCCGGCCACGGGCTACGAGCTGTTTCGATCGGACGGCTCGCCCGGTTCGTTGTCGTTGGTGGTTGATCTCACTCCCGGGACCGCCGACTCCAATCCACAGAACCTCGTCGATCTGAACGGGACGCTGTTTTTTACGAACACGACTCTCGACTTGAAGACGACGCGTCTCTACAAGACCGATGGTACGCCAGGAGGAACCACGTTCCTCGGCAATATCACTCTCGGCGCGGGCGTGAGTGCGGATAGCCTTCCGACCAGAAGCGCCCTGGTCGCCACAGCCAATCGGATCTTCTTCGCGGGTTATGACGCGGCGAGCGGGATCGAGCTGTGGACGAGCGACGGCCTTCCGGGGGGCACACATGCGGTCACGGACCTCGTGCCGGGATCGTCCGGGTCCGACCCGCAGTCGTTGACGGCGAGCGGTGACCGGGTCTACTTCGCGGCGCACGACGGACCGCATTCCAACGCGTTGTTTTCCAGTGACGGAACGGGTCCGGGCACGAATTTCGTCCGGGAATTCGGCACCCATTTCACGCGAGGATCGATCGATCCGTCGGCGCTCACCTCGGCGCCGAGCGTGGCCGCGCTCGGCGTGTTCACCTATTTCGCGGCCGACGACGGCGACCACGGGATGGAGGTCTGGAAGACCGACGGAACCGCGAGCGGGACGAAACTGGCCTTCGACGTGAATGCGGGACCCGGCGGTTCGAACCCGACGGACTTCACGGCCTTCGGCGGTGCGCTCTACTTCCGCGCCGGCGCCTCGGCCACTGGCCATGTCTCACTCTACAAGTTGAACGTCTCGACCGGGGCGCTCACCGAGCTGGTCGCGCCGGCCTTCGCCGAAGTGATCGATCGACCGATCGTCTCTCAGGCTCAACTGGTCTTCTTCCGGGCCGACTTCGACCCGAGCGGATTATCGCCCGGGACGGTCTCGACGACCTTGATGCGGAGCGATGGCACGGTCGCGGGGACCACGTCGATCCGCACGTTCGACGCCGCGCAAGGAGCGTCGGTGACCGGAGAGATCGCGGCCACCTCGTCCCTCGTGTTCTTCGTCGCGAGCGATGCCACTCACGGTGCCGAACTCTGGCGGAGCGACCTGACTCTGGCCGGGACGCGCCCGACGACCGACCTCAACCCGGGCGTGGATTCGTCCGACCCGCACGAACTGACCGCGGCGGGGGCAATGCTCTATTTCGTGGCGAATGACGGCAACGCCGGCAGTGAGCTCTGGAAGACGAACGGGGAGGACGGCGGGACGCATCTGGTCGCCAACGTGAGCACGCTCTCGAACTCGTTCAACCTGACGGAATTGACGGTTGTCGGGTCGAACCTGTATTTCGTCAATGACGACGGTACCCAGGGCCCGCAGGTCTGGAAGACCGACCTGGCAAGCGGCGCAACTGGGCTCGTCGCGCTCCTGGGGACATCGCCCGCCTCGGCCGGGCCCAGCGACCTGACGGCCGTCGGATCACGGTTAGTCTTTCGGTTCGACGACATTTCTTCGCCGCTGAGGTTTTTCGGCACGGATGGGACCGCCGCGGGCACGGTTGCCCTGAACTCGGACCCGATCCCGCTCTCGGGCATCGTCGGACTGGGCGGGACGGCCTATTTCGCGTCGACGGACGGAGTGAACAGCGCGTTCTACGCCAGCGACGGCACCATCGACGGGACCCGCGTCCTCACGGGCATCCCCGCGGCATTCGGTCTCAACGAATTCGCCGTGATCGGCCAGACGTCGAACGGCTCCCTGATCGCGATCGGCAATGATCAGGTGCATGGGCTGGAGCCCGTGTTGATCAAAGACTCCTCCGTCCGACCGGTCTCGTACCGCCCCGAGATGTCCTACGTGGTCGGCGACGGCCCGACCGGCCTGGCGACGGGCGACTTCAACGGCGACGGAAAGATCGACTTCGCGACGATCGAAGGTGGCTCCGGAAATGTCAATGTCTTCCTGAATCGTGGCGACGGTTCCTTTTCCCCGCCGACCGTGGCCTTCTCCTCGCCTGGCCTGACCGCTCTTGTGTCCGCCGACTTCAATACGGACGGCAAGTTTGACCTGGCGGGGATCGTCGATGGCAAGACCATTGCCCTGTTCCTGAGCCTTGGTGGCGGCTCGTTCGCCTCGCCGGTCACTGTGCTGACTTCGACGGGCCTCTCCGACCTCGCGGTGGGCGAACTCACGGGCGATGGCAAGGCGGATCTCGTCGCGGCAAGTTCGACCAACTCCGCCATTCTCGTCGCCGTGAACGACGGTAAGGGCGGATTTGCCGTCGCTCAGAGTTTCGGCGCGGGCGGCAAGGCCACTCGACTGGCCCTGGCCGATTTCAACGGCGACGGGAAGCTGGATGTGGCCGTGTCGTCGCCGTCCGGGGTCAACTTCGCCGTCCGCATCCTGAACGGTGATGGCCTCGGCGGTTTCGGCTCGCCCATCGTCACCCAAGATCTCGCGATCAGCCCCGAGATCGCGGCCGACGATGTCACGGGCGACGGTATCGCCGATCTCATCATCCTCGGGGCGAACGGTCTCGACCTTGAACTTGGCGCAGGGAAGGGAACATTTTTTCCGGGCAGCACCTTCGATACGGGCAGCGTAACGGGTCGTCCGATGCTCGCCGATCTCAACGGCGACGGTTTCGCGGACCTCGTCGTCGCCAGGCCGTCGCCCGGGGGCGTCTCGGTGTTGCTGAGCCAGGGCAACGGGACATTCCTGCCGAGCCTGGACCTTCCGACCCTCCTGGTCCCCTCCGGATTCGCGGCGGCCGACGTCGATGGCGACCATCAACGAGATTTGATCGCGATGGAGCCCGTCGGTGGGCCGGTCCCCGCCTCCGGATGGGCCGGCGTCCTGCTCTCGCGAGCGCCCGCGCCGAACGCCCCTCCGATCCTGAGACCGATCACCGATCAGACGTTTACCCTGGGCCAGCCCGCGAGCTTCACGACCTCCGCGAACGACCCGAACCCGGGCCAGACGGTCTCGTTCAGCCTCCGCGGTGGAAACACGGCACGCGCGGAGATCGACGCCCAGACGGGTGTGGTCACGATTCACTCTCTGGCGACGGAATCCGCGGTTACACTCACGCTGTTCGTTCAAGCCACGGATAACGCCACGGTTCCGCTGACGACGGAGCGGGCGGTGTCCGTGAAACTCGTTGCTCCCCCACCGTTGAATCACAAGCCGACGCTCGATGCCCTCGCGGACAGATCCGTGATCGCCGGGACAACTCTCTCGTTCCAGGCCACCGCGAGCGACATCGACGTCGGACAGACGCTGACCTTTTCCGTCTCGGCCCCCGGCACGACGGGCGTCAGCATCGACGGTGCCTCGGGCCAGTTCTCGTATACGCCGGACGCCTCGGTTTCCGGGACATTCACCGTGACGGTGAGCGTGACCGACAACGGCGAGCCCGCCTTGTCGGACTCGAAGAGCTTCGCGCTGACGGTCAATGCGCCGCCCCCTCCGGTCAACCACAAGCCGGTGCTGGACGCCCTGGCCGACCAGTCGGTGACGGCCGGCACGGCGCTGTCGCTGAAGGCGACGGCCAGCGACCCGGACAGCGGGCAGTCGCTGAGCTATACGGTCTCCGCGCCGGGCACGACGGGCCTGAGCATCGGCGCGGCCTCCGGCCAGCTCAGCTACACGCCGGGCGTGGCGGTCGCCGGGACGTTCACGGTGACGGTGACGGTGA
>JAQGHR010000089.1 GCA_028291545.1 Planctomycetota bacterium
AATAACCCGCGGCTCGGCCCCGGTCTCGTTGGCGAGGCTGGCGTCAATAGGAGCATCATCGCGACCTGCACGAAGATCGATCGTGGATTACGTCGGGAAGCAAGTTGACGTAGCGATCGTTAGAGCGCGCACCCTGAGTATCAGAGGCTCCACGCAGAGGACCGACCCGACAACCGAGATGTTGTCGGGTCGATCGGCCGATGAACGAGATCAAACCTCGGAGGGCAGATCCAGGCTGGCCGCGGGGTTTTCTGCGTCTTCATCATGACGGTCGGCGACCGCAAGTTGGTCAGGCGCGGGCTCATTCATGAAGTTGTTCGGGACGACGTCGTGAAACGTCCAATCTTCCGACAGAAAAACCAAGTCTGCCGAGAGGCGGTCGTCCATCGCAAATTCCACGTGATGAGTGGCCGATTCGAGGGGCTGATCAAATGACATCGAACTCGCGAACCGTCACGTAGACTTCCTGGCAGGTCTCTGCGATGCGGTCGCCAAGCCCCTGGTGCTTGCTCTCGAGCTGGGCGGAATACATGCCAAGAACCTTGCCGAGGAAGGCCGCGTGCCCCAGATCGGGCTCCGTGGCGAGCTGGCCAAGAGAGTCCTCGATCTGGTCGGCGAGGTAGAGCAAGAATTGTGCCTGACCCTTGACTTCGGCCAGCGAACGCAGCAATTCCGGCGAGATCGAGCGGGAGGGAGCGGGCTCGGCGACAGAGAACGGCTCACGGCCGGGGCCGGAGACGCACCCCAGGAGCGTGGCGCCGTTCCCGCCGTAAGGGCGAGTTTCGGCGCTCATGCTGCATCTCCGTTTCGGAAGGATGTGCTCGAATTCAGGCTGGTTGATGTCACCGTGGTTTCGAGCGTGTTGCAGAGTTCGCCCATGAGGCGCATGTTTTCGCACTCGACCGAGAGGTTCGAGGCATGCATCTCGATGAGTTGACGCAGGAAAATACGGGTCCCGGCGTCGCTCTCGCCCTGGAAACGATCGACGTCCGCGACGGCCGCGCGGACGAGATAGTCCATGAACTGAAGCTTGCCCCGGATCGAGCTACAGAGCTTCTCGAGTTGTTGACGTTCGGGACGGGACGGCGGGCTGGTCAGCGTTTGCGACATCCTTGATCTCCCCCGACCCTCCGGGCCGGCGCGGGTCGACCTCCCTCGCAGGTTCCAGCCTGCGAAGCGTCGCGTGTAGCCGTCGATCGTGGCTGCGAGCGATCGGTACGCGAGACGTCCTGAAGCGTCCAGGAACCTTAACGATCGGGGCCAGGGTCTGCAAGGGGCTAGCGCAACGTTTTGTTCGGTTCGGTCCCAAATGACCCGGCGCCATTAGCTTCCGGCCGAGACAATTTTTTTGGCCGGGGCGGGGATGCGAGCCCGGCTCCGGGCGGTTAGTATGCCCTTGCCGCCGCGCCGTGTTTCGCTCTTCGGAGGCACGGCGCGGGAACGACCTCCAGGGAGAATCGATCGATGTCACTGAATCGTCGCCAGATGCTTCTTGCCTCCGGTGCCGCGTTGCTCGGCCCGGCCGTTGCCGGTCGCGTGCTCGCCGGGCCATACGGGTCCGCACCCAAGAAAAAGGTGCTCTTTTTCACCAAGAGTACCGGCTGGCAGCACTCGGTCATCACCCGCAAGGGCGACGAGTTGAGCATGGCGGAGACGATCTTCAAGAAGATCGGCGAAGACAACGGATACGAGATCGTTTGTTCCAAGGACGGGACCAATTTCGACCCCGACAAGATCGGCCAGTGGGACGCGTTCGCGTTCGAGACGACGCTGGATCTGACCGAGGCGGGGCCTCACAAGGACGGCACGCCGATGTCCAAGGACGGCAAGAAGGCGTTCCTGGACGCGATCCACTCAGGCAAGGGATTCATGGGCATTCACTCCGCCACGGATACCTTCCACAGCAAGGGCGACCAGATCGACCCCTACATCAGGATGATCGGGGGCGAATTCATCACCCATGGGAATCCTCAGCAAAAAGTGACGATCGACGTCATCGACCCCGACTTCCCCGGCGTCAGCGCCTTCGGATCGAAGTCGTTCGAGATTCTTGACGAGTGGTATGCACTCAAGAATTTCGCCGACGACATGCACGTGATCCTCGCCCATGACACCTCGACCTTCAAAGAGAAGACCGGGGGCAACAAGTGCTATGACCGCCCCAACTATCCGCAGACCTGGATCCGCCAGCACGGCAAGGGCCGCGTCTTCTACACGTCGATGGGCCATCGTGAAGACGTCTGGGAGAACCCCAAGTACCAGGGCCTCCTGCTCGGCGCCTTGAACGTCATCACGGGCAAGGTGGACGTCGACATGAAGCCGAATCTTTCGAAAGCCACGCCCGACCACAAGACGTTCCCCGGCGGTTGATTCTTCTTCACACCCCGCGCGGTGGTCGGCAGCCGGCCTCTGGCCTGCCACCAGGAGGCCGGTTTCCGGTCACCGCGCGGGAAGTCACAGGGACTGCGATCCGTCATGTCGAGTAGCCTCCGCGAGCTTTACCTCGCACGCCTTCGCGAGTTCTACCGCCAGCCCGCCAGAATTTTTTGGGTCTACGGATTCCCCATGGTCCTGGCGATCGGCCTGGGCCTGGCGTTCAAGACACCTGCGCAACCGAGAGTCTTCGTCGATGTCGTGCCGCCCACGAACTCGTCGAGTCCCGTGGAGAAACTCCTCTCAACCAAGAATTCCAAGCCCATTTCAGGCAGCGGCACCAAACGGGTCGTGATTCCAGGAAACGAAGCGCGGCCCGCGCTGGAGGTCCGTCTGGTTTCGACCCAGGAAGGCGATCGCCGCGTCAAGACCGGCAAGTCTTCGTTGCTCGTGCTCACAAATGATTCCGGGAAGGTCGAGTATCGCTATGATCCGACTCGCCCAGAGGCCATGGCAGCGAGGGCGGCGTTCGACGATGCTCTCCAGGCCGCCAACGGCCGACCGAATCCGGTCCGAACCCGCGATGACCCGGTGACCGAGAAAGGCTCGCGCTACATCGACTTCCTGATCCCGGGGCTGATCGGGCAGAACACGATGGGAGGCGGCCTGTGGGGCGTGGGGTTCCTGCTCGTCAACTTCCGGATCGCGAAGCTATTGAAGCGGTTCATGGCCACGCCCATGCCCAGGAGGAATTTCCTGCTGGCGATCCTGGGCGCCCGGCTCACGTTTCTGGTGCCCGACGTCGGCGTCTTGCTGGCGCTCGGTTACTTCGGCTTCGGGATGCCGATCCGCGGCAACCTCGGACTGGTGGTGCTGCTTGAGGTCATAGGGGCACTCGCGTTCGCCGGCATCGGCCTCCTGATCGCCAGCCGGGCGAAGACCACCGAGACGGTCAGCGGCCTGATGAACCTCGTCATGCTCCCGATGTGGATCTTCTCCGGGCTGTTCTTCTCGTCCGAGAGGTTCCCCGACGCGATCCAGCCGTTCGTCCAGACCTTGCCCCTGACTCAACTCCTGAACGCCCTTCGCGCCGTGCTCCTGGAAGGAGCCGGGATCGCCGATCAGGTCGTCTGGGTCGCCCTGGCCGTGCTCTCGGTCTGGGCTGTCGGTACCTTCTACGTCGCCCTTCGGATCTTCCGCTGGACTTGACTCGGGCGTCTTGAATTTCGGATGACGGAAGACCTCGCGGAAGTCGTCCCATAATCCCCACGCACTGTGTCCGGCAAGTTCCGGGACGGGAACCTCGTCGATCAGGAGGCCGAGGAATGTCGCCTTCGCCGGAATCTCCACGTCCAGAAACGAGGACGTGGACTGCGGCGCAATCTTTCTCAGTGCCTCAAGTCGATACAAGCGGCAGGGCGAGAACACATCCACGACGGGGATCGCGAACAGCAACCGCCAGCGTAGGGCCGCGATCTTGCGCGCAAGCCATCGCAACGGGTTGACTCGACGTCGACCGAGGACAAGGTCGGCCTTGTCGATCGCGGCGAGCAAGGGGTCCAGGTGCGCGGCGGTCCACGCCTCGTTGGCCGTCGTCACCAGGACCAAGGGCAGGGTTGCACCTGTCAGACCGCGTTCGAGCGCGTTTGCTCGCCCTTCCCACGGTTCCACCACAACGGTCTCGACCTCGCGGCCTCGTTCCGTGAGGAGGGCTGCAAGCGATGCGGCGATCTCCTGGGACCGGGCCGTATCGTCGCCGGCAATCGCGATGATTCGAACGCCGGCCGATGTCACCGGATCGCGATGGTAGTGGGCGTCGAATGGATCGTCCTCGAGGCCCGTGGAATCCGTCATGACGGAGCCGTCCAGTCCACGATCTCGGGGGTGGCGAGCCAGTTCGCGACGGCCGTTCGGAAGCCCGACTGCAACCGTCTCGCGACCGGCCCCGGGCGTCCCCCGCCGATCATGTGGCCATCAATCGAGACGACGGGCAGCACCTCGATGGTCGTGCCGGTCAGGATCACCTCGTCCGCCGCTAGGAGTTCCTCGAGCGTGACCCGTCCAGCCTGGATGGGCAATCCCTCACCTGAGGCCACCTTCGAGAGTCCGGCGCGGGTTGTTCCCGGCAGAATCTCATGTCCTTCGGGCGTCGCTTCGAGACGGCCTTCCCGGACCCAGAGCAACGACGAATGCGTGGCCTCGGTCACGATCCCGTCGTCGACCAGGATGGCCTCATAGGCTTTGTTCCGATGGGCAGCCTCGTTCGCCAGGACGTTGCCGAGGAGGTTCGTGCTCTTCACGTCGCGGCGCTTCCAGCGAAGGTCCGGCTGGCTGATTGCGGCCACCCCGCTCTCGCGCAGAAGAGCGGTCGGACCATCCTCGTAGGACCGGATCACGATCAGCTCCGTCGGCGAAACGGGGGGATCGGGAAATGCGTGTAGCCGGGGAGCAACGCCGCGCGTGACCTGGATGTAGACGGTCCCTTCCCGGACCTCTCCTGCCGCCAGCAAGCGACCGATCCTCTCTCGCATCCGGCCGAGATCCACCGAGGGAAACTGCATTTCGCGGAGGCTTCGTCGCAGCCGTGCAAAGTGGATTTCTTCGATCCACATGCGGCCGGAATAGAGCCGCATGACCTCGTAGATCGAGTCGCCGAACAGGAACCCACGGTCCCAGATCGAGACTTTCGCCTCGGCGGCGGGCAGGATTTCGCCGTTGAGGCAGGCGAGCGGTTCCATCGTCGAGTCCCTGGTGGGGGCGTGGGAAGGCGATCGAGCTCATCCTCGGAGACAGGTTACTCGGTTGTGAGTCGACGAACAACGGTGACAGGACCGGGTCACGCTCGCGGTTGGTGAGGCGTTCCCAGCGTTCGTCTTGGGATTGGAGGACGTCGTAGGATTCCCGTCGCGGCCGCGATCGCCCCGACGCACAGACACAAGGCCGCGGAAACGAGCATCACGGCCGCGACGCCGTGGGCGTTTGCCAGCATCCCCGCCCAGAGCGAGCCGAGAGGCACCGATCCGGAGAAGACGATCATCCAGACGCCCATCATTCGCCCGCGGAGGTGGTTGGGGACATGAGTCTGAATTTGCGTTTGCGTGGATGCATAGAAGATCAGGGCGCCGAATCCCGCCCCGAACATGCCCAGGACGGCCACCAGAAGTCCCGCGCGACGCGCCCCATATTCGATCAAGAACGGAGGCAGCCCGCCCGCCGCGGCGAGCGACAGTCCGAACAGGGCCATGCCTCCCGGAACGAGCAAATCTTTCCTTCGCAAACCACCGAGGGACGCGAGGGCCAGCGCCCCGAGTGTCGCGCCGAGTCCGCTGCTCGCCAGGAGGACGCTATATCCGTAGGTCCCCACCCCTACCACGCGTCGGGCGTAGGCCGGGACGAGGGCCGAATATCCCATCCCCACGACGCCGAAGAACGTCATGCTGACGAAGAGAGCCGCCAGATGACGATCGTGGCCAAGATGCCGCAATCCCGCGAGCAAGCCCCCTCCCGTCGCATGGGGCGTAAGAACAGGGATATGAGGGCGGCGAATCATCATTAGCGCGGCGATGGCCGCGAGGTAGCTGAGACCGTTGAGCGTGAAGCACGCGGTCCTCCCGAACCCAACGAGGCAGACGCCCGCGAGCGCGGGTCCCAGGACCTTCGACGCGTTGAACAGGCCCGAGTTCAGCGCGATCGCGTTCGGCAAGGACGCCTCGCCGACGAGGTCGTACAGGAAGACCTGCCGGCTGGGCATCTCGAACGCGACGCACACCCTCGTCATCGCCAGCACCAGGGCCATCTGCCAGATCTGGACGACGCCCAGGCCAACGATCAAGGCAAGCACGAAGGCGAACAGCATCTGGGCGACTTGCATACCCAGGATCATTTTCTTCGGTGGAACCCGATCCGCCATCGCCCCGGCATAGAGGCCGACCAGGAGCCCCGGCAGGGTGCCCGCGGCGCTGACCACACCGAGATCCCACTCGGACCTCGTCATCTCATACACGATCCAGCTCACGGCGGCATCCTGAAGCCAGGTGCCGACGAGGCTCACGCCCTGCCCGACGTAGAATTTCCGATAGTCCGGATTCTCGATCAGTGCCGCGAACGTCCTGGATCGGATCCGGGGCTCCGGCTCGGCGGACACTGGCAACATGAGCGAGTTAACCGGTCTGGGGCCTGGCCTGGGTCGGGGTCGATCGGCCGTGGCGAGAGTCGTCGTTGGGATTATTCCCCCGAGACCACGATTCGGCAACGTCGAATCGTCGGGAGGACAGCGCGGCTCGGGGCCGTCCGGATCATGCGAATCGTTCACGACCGGAGGCGAGGAGAATTTTTGCGAATCCCGTGTGAACTGCTTAGGATGGGGGCGTCGCGGCTCAATCGCTCAGAACGCGGCCGGACGATGGCTCCGGACCGGCCTCTACGAAATATCCCTCGCATGAACCATCACCTACCCGAGATCAGCGTCGTCGTGCCGCTCTACGACGAGCAGGACAACATCTCGGAGCTGCACCGCAGGCTGACCGGAGCCCTGTCGCCGATGGGTCCGAGCTACGAGATCGTGTTCGTGGACGATGGGAGTCGCGACGAAACACCCAGATTGGTCGATGAGGCGGCGGCATGCGATCCGCATCTGACGATCGTGCATCTGAGCCGGAACTTCGGCCATCAGCCCGCGATTTCGGCCGGGCTCGCGCATGCTCGGGGTCGATCGGTGATGGTGATGGACGGCGACCTCCAGGACCCTCCCGAAGTCATCCCCCAGTTCGTCGCCCGCTGGAAGCAGGGATTTGACGTGGTCTATGCGATACGCCGGCATCGCAAAGAAGGCGCGGTCAAGCGGATGGGTTACTTCGTGTTTTACCGGTTGCTCAACGCGATCAGCGACCTGAACATCCCGCTCGACAGCGGCGACTTCTGCCTGATGGATCGCCGCGTGGTGGAAGTCATCAAGAATTTGCCGGAACGGAAACGGTTCGTCCGGGGATTGCGCACGTTCGTCGGGTTCCGCCAGACGGGCCTGGACTACGAACGCACCGCACGCGAGGCCGGGCGATCCAAGTACAATTTTTCGGCACTGATCGGTCTGGCGGTCGATGGCCTCGTCAGCTTCAGCAGCTACCCGCTGCGACTGGTCACGTACCTGGGCATGACGACCGCCACAATCGCCGTAGGTTTGACGATGTGGATCTTCATGGACGCGTTCTACCAGCGCACCGCACCTCGCGGATGGGCGAGCCTGATCGTGGTCGTCCTGTTCATGGGCTCCGTGCAACTCATCAGCCTGGGTATCATCGGCGAATATATTCGTCTGATTTTCCTGGAAACGAAGGAGCGACCGAACTACATCGTGGATCGATACCGTCCCGCCGCGGTGCTCCTCGGAAACGAATCCTCCGTGACCGAAGAAGCCGCCTCGGCCAGCTCGCGAGATGTCACGCGATGATCTCGATCTGGTCGGAGGGCGTGGCCGACGAGAACATGTCCGAGGCGATCCTCGTCGATCAGGCCGGCGTGATCCGGCGACATCCCTGGTGGCTCGCGCGAGCCCGGCTGACCGTGTCGCTGCTGAAGACGCTTGAAGTCGTCCCGCCTTCACGCGTCCTTGACGCGGGCTGTGGCTGGGGGGTCACGCTGGAAGCGCTGGAAAATCGAGGATACCAGGCCGTCGGAATGGATATCTCCGGGCGTGCCCTGGAGATGCTCGACCGTCGGCGCGGCGGCAGATCTCTTGCACAAGCCGACCTGACACGGCCCATGCCCGAGGGCCTGGAACCGTTCGACGCGGTCCTGGCTCTGGATGTCATCGAGCATCTTGATGACGACCGTTCCGCCGTCGAGCGTCTCGGCCAGCTCGCGCGCCCGGGAGGTATCGTGATCGTTAGCGTTCCCGCGATGCCCGAGATGTTCAGCGAATTCGATCAGATCCAGGGTCACCGCCGCCGCTATCTGCCCGATACCCTCCGCGGCGCATTCTCACGGACGGGCCTGGAGCTGGAGCGCGTCTTCTGGTGGGGTTCCTGGCTCGTCCCCACCTTGAAACGACAGCGACGTCGCCCACTTCGGGCCGTGCCGGGCGAGTCCCCCTCGGCAACCTACGGCCGATACCTGCGACTGCCGCCCTGGCCACTACCCCAGATCATGAATGCAGCGTTTGCATTCGAACACGGGCGAGCGATCGCCGGCCAGCTCCGGCGCGGAACATCTCTATTCGCGATCGCCAGGAAATCACAAATACAAATATCAACATCTATAAAATACGTGACCGGCTCGTAGCCATGGAGTACTGAGCCACGGAAGAAAAATATCACCCGGGCCTTTATGGTTCGCCGCCGGCCCAGCATAAAGGAGGGCTGGAATTGCGACGCATTACCCGAAGGTCCCCCCATGGCCGATGCTAATCGCTGCCCGAACTGCGGCGCAGATCTCGCCTCGAATGCCGCCGATGGCCTCTGCCCTCGCTGCCTGTTGGGTCAGGCGGCGGCGGGCGGTTCTTCCATCCCCGTCGACGGCTCCGCCACGACCGGCCCCGCGGCCCCGGGCTCCAGACGCCCGCCCGAGTCGACGGAGGGCAACTCTTACGAGACCAAAGCTTTTGTATCCCGGCCAGCAGGCGATACAGTCTCCCCCCCGGTGGATGCCGGCGAGTGGCCGCACACCACGGACAACGCGACAGGAACGGCCGACGGGCCCGCAGGCTCGCGCGACCTTCCTCGTGGCACCGCCATCCGCTACTTCGGCGACTACGAACTTCAGAAGGAGCTGGGCCGCGGCGGAATGGGCGTGGTTTACAAAGCACTCCAGGTCAGTCTCAACCGGCCCGTCGCTCTCAAGATGATCAAGTCCGGGATGCTCGCCGACGACGCCCAGCTGCAACGGTTCCAGAATGAGGCCGAGGCCGTTGCGCTGCTCGATCACGCGGGGATCGTGCCGGTGTACGAGGTCGGCGAGCACGAAGGCCAGCGCTATTTCAGCATGAAGCTCGTGGAGGGCGGCAACCTCGCCGAGCAGCTCGCGGCGATGAAAGACAACCCTCGTGCCGCGGCGACACTTCTCGCCGAGACCGCCGAGGCCGTCCACCACGCCCACATGCGGGGGATACTGCACCGCGACCTGAAGCCCGCGAACATCCTGGTCGATGCCGAAGGCCATCCCCACGTAACCGACTTCGGCCTGGCGAAGCGGGTGGAAGGCGACGTGGAAATGACCCAGAGCGGCGCGATCCTCGGCACGCCATCCTACATGAGCCCGGAGCAAGCGACCGGTCGGCGAGGTTCGATCACCACGGCCACGGATGTTTACGGACTGGGCGCAATTCTCTACGCATTATTGACCGGTAGAGCCCCCTTCGGGGGTGACAGTGTCATCGAGACGCTCGATGCCGTGCGGACCCGCGCGCCCGAACCACCGACAAAGCTCAATCACAGCACACCCTACGACCTGAACACGATTTGCCTGAAATGCCTGGAAAAGGACCCTCGCCGACGGTATGCCTCGGCCCATGAACTCGCCGTGGATCTGAACCACTGGCTCAATTCTAGGCCAATCACCGCGCGGCGGGTCGGGGCGGTGGAACGGGGGTGGCTGTGGTGCAAGCGGCGGCCGGCGGTCGCGATGCTCACAGGGGCCGTGCTGCTGGCCATCATTGCTGGAACCACCGCCGTCTTCGCCGTTCAATCGCGAGCGAACGCCAAACTCAAGTCCTCCAATACGGCCCTCGAAAAGGAGCGTGGAAGGGTCGAGATCCGAGAACGCCAGGCCGTGGACGCGATCAGACGTTTCGGCGACGCGATCGCCGACGAGCCCGTCCTGAAAAACTCTCCCGCGCTCAACGATCTGCGGCGACGGCTTCTCGGCGAGCCAATTTCCTTTTTCCGCAACCTCCGCGATCAGCTACTGGCCGATACGGGGACCCGGCCAGAATCCCTGGCGAGCCTTTCCGCGGCGGTCTATCAGCACGCGTACCTGTCGCAAGCCGTCGGCGACCGTGTTGATGCCCACAAGAGCTTCACGGTCGGTCTCGCCGTCCTCGAACGCCTGGTCCGCGAACACCCCTCCGAGCCCAAGTTCAAGAGCAAGCTGGCCGCCTCACATTACGGGATGGGGTTCGTCCAGTCGTCCATCGGCCAGGCACGGGACGCCCGAGAATCGATCGAGCGAGCCAGCGCGATCTACGCCGATCTACTGCGACAGGTCCCGGGTGACCCGGACGCCCGGCAAGGACTGGCCCGGTGCCATCTCATGCTCGGAATGCTGGAATATCGCGCCGGCTACCCCGCGCCGGCCCTTGACTGGCTCGGCAAGGCCCGTGACGGGCTCAAGCAACTCCTGCCGCTCTCCAGGGAACCCTCCGGCCTTCGTGCCGAGCTTGTGATGTGTCACATCAACATCGGCGGAGTGGAGGAGGTCGTGGGGCGGTTCTCAGACGCCCTCTCCGACTATCGCGAGGCCCTGAGGATTGCGGACCGCCTTGTCCTCGATCATCGGACCGTGGCCGCTTACCAGCTCGATCAGGCCAGGATCCACGGCAACATCGGCAAGATCCTGGGCATCACCGGTAAACCGGCCGAGGCCGAGGCAGCCCTGCAGAAGTCACGCAAGATCTACGAATCCCTGGTCGCGGAGTACCCCTCGACCATCGATCACCAGAGCGGGCTCGCGAGCTGCTATCTCACACTGGCCCAGATCGCCGCCGTGACCGGGCGGCCGAGCGACTCCGAGTCGAGCCTCGGCAAGGCCAAAGCGATCTTCGAGCGACTGGCGGCCGAACATCCCGAGTCGCCGGACTTCGCAAGCGAACTTGGCGCGACCCTACACAATCTGGGGGAAATGCAACTCGACTTGCGAAAGTTCACTCAAGCTCGTGAACTGCTGCTCCAGGCGTTAACCTGGCAGCGCAAGGCGCTGGCCGCAAGCCCGGGAAACCCGCGCTACCGCCAGTGCATCAACGCCCATCTCACCGGTCTGATCCAAGCGGCCACGGCGATCGGGGACAAGGAGGCTGCCGAGGAGGCCCGAGCCGAAATGGTCCGGATCGACGCGTCCGATCCCCGCAAGGCGGCACTCGACGAACGCCTGACCAGCATCGCGAAGGGTGCGAAACCCAAGGATGACGCCGAGCGTCTGGCACTCGCCCTGCGGGCCTTCGAGATAAAACGCTTCGCCACCGCGGCAAGGCTCTGGGCCGAGGCCCTGGACGCCGATCCCAGGCTCGCCAACGACCGCCGGGCCGGGCATCGCTACAACTCCGCGTGCGCCGCAGTGCTCGCGGCCGCCGGACAAGGCAAGGATGACCCACCGCCCGATGACACGGCCAAAGCCAGGCTCCGTCGGCAGGCCCTCGATTGGCTCAGGGCCGAATGGGTGGCATGGGATCGTGTTGCGATGATGACCGCGCCGGGCGCCAAGGAAGCCGTCGCCAAGGCCCTGTCCCACTGGAAGGAAGACACCGACCTCGCCGGTATCCGCGGCGAGCAGGAGTTGGCCAGGCTGCCCTTGGACGAACGCAAGGAGTGGCTATCGCTCTGGGCGGACGTTGAGGTTCTTCTGAAACGGACCCAGGATGACAAACGCTGAGCAGGTGGCTGCGTTTCCACGTAGGGTGGCGTCAGTCGCCGGAGGCGACGCAACCCACCAGGATTCGGCCAGGCCGGGTGCGGTGGGTTGCGTGGCCTTCCAGGATAGATGTCGGATGCGTCAAGGCATTTCAGGCATCCCGAGATCGCCCGATGCCGGTATCCGTGGGAGCAGCACTGACGAGCGCGGCGGTTCGGCATCACTATCGGGCTCTAGTCGAACGAATCGTTCTACGTTATACTCTCGCGGAGAGCGAGTTTGGGCGCGGATTGACCGCGATCGGTTCCCGATCAGATCGGGCGGCCAAGATCCCGGCGAATCCGTGCAACGCGACAGCCGTGTTGCTGGTTCTCTCCCCATGCGAACGGCGTTTGCGCTTCGGTGAAACAAGACTGATCGGGCCGGTCGCACGATCCGTGCCGATTGGTCTCCTTCCGCACAGCCGCCCGACCGGGCCGTCTCCTGGAATTACTCATGGAAGCGATCTTCCCGGCCCCGGCGCGTACGGACGTCCCGTTCGCTTGGGAGTGAATCACGCCGAGTCCTGTCCCGTCCCTTTCTTCCTCAGAATATCGGAGCCGATCACCACCATGTCCACCGCCCGCGAAGCCGCCGTTGACGCTGTCACGGCGTGGAAGAGTACCGGAACCCGCATTAATTTCCAGGAGACACCGGTCGGCGACCTGTTCGGCGTCAACGTGTTCTCCGATTCCGTCATGAAAGATCGGTTGCCCTCGGCCATTTACAAGGCCATTCGCGAGACCATCAAGCTCGGCAAGCCGCTCGACCCGTCGGTCGCCGACTCCGTCGCCGAGGCGATGAAGACCTGGGCGATCGAGAAGGGCGCGACCCACTATACGCACTGGTTCCAGCCGATGACCGGCTTGACGGCCGAGAAGCACGACAGCTTCCTCGCCCCCACCGGCGACGGCAAGGCCGTTGCCGAGTTCTCCGGCGGCGAGTTGATCCGCGGCGAACCCGACGCGTCGAGCTTCCCCTCCGGCGGCATCCGCGCGACGTTCGAGGCCCGTGGGTACACCGCCTGGGACCCTACCAGCCCGGCGTTCATCCTCGAAAACCCGAACGGCACGACGCTCTGCATCCCCACCGCGTTCTGTAGCTGGACCGGCGAGGCCCTCGACAAGAAGACCCCGGTGCTTCGCTCGATGGAGGCCCTGAGCAAGCATGCCCTCCGGATCTTGAAGCTGTTCGGGTCGAAGGCCGAGCATGTCTATGCCACCTGCGGTCCCGAGCAGGAATACTTCCTGATCGACAAGAACTTCTACTTCGCTCGCCCCGACCTGATCAACGCGGGCCGGACCCTGTTCGGCGCCAAGCCGCCGAAGGGCCAGGAGATGGAGGACCACTACTTCGGCTCCATCCCCGAGCGCATCCTGGCCTGCATGCTCGAGACCGAGATGGAACTCTGCAAGCTCGGTGTCCCGGTCAAGACCCGCCACAACGAGGTCGCCCCGGCTCAGTACGAGATCGCACCGATCTTCGAGAACGCCAACGTCGCCACCGACCACAACATGCTCCTGATGGAGACCATGAAGCGGATCGCCGACCGCTACGGCCTGCAACTCCTCCTGCATGAGAAGCCGTTCGCGGGTGTGAACGGCTCGGGCAAGCACCTGAACTGGTCGATGTCCGACGACCTGGGCAACAACCTCCTGAAGCCCGGCGCGACCCCGCACGACAACGCGCAATTCCTGGTCTTCCTCGCCGCGGTTCTCCACGCCGTGGCCAATTACGGCGAGTTGCTTCGCGTGTCGGTCGCTACCGCCGCCAACGACCACCGACTCGGTGCGAACGAGGCCCCTCCGGCGATCATCTCGGTGTTCCTGGGCGACATGCTCCAGGACATCGTCGAGCAGATCGAGAAGGGCGGCGCCAAGAGCACCAAGCAGGGCGGCACGATGACGATCGGCGTCAGCGTCCTGCCCCCCCTGCCGAAGGACGCGGGCGACCGCAATCGAACCAGCCCGTTCGCCTTCACCGGCAACAAATTCGAGTTCCGCGCGGTCGGCTCCAGCCAGTCGATCGGCGGGCCGAACGTGGTCATGAACACGATCGTCGCCGACAGCATGTGCAACATCGCCGACAAGCTGGAAGCGGCCGTCAAGGCGGGCAAAGACCTGAACTCCGAGATCCAGGCGCTGCTGCCCAAGCTGATCGCCGAGAGCAAGAAGGTGATCTTCAACGGCGACGGCTATACCGAGGCCTGGCACGCCGAGGCCGCCAAGCGTGGTCTGCCGAATAAGAAGAGCACCACCGACAGCCTGCCCGACCTGATCTCGCCCAAGTCGATCGCCCTGTTCGGCAAGCACGGCGTCTTCACCGAGCGTGAAGTTCACTCTCGCTACGAGATTCTTCTGGAGAACTACAAGAAGACGATCGCCATTGAAGCGTTGCTCACTTATCAGATCGGCCAGCGCCAGATTGTTCCCGCTGCCCTCCGCTATCAGGCCGAGGTCGCCCAATCCGTCTCCAACCTGAAGGGCGCCGGGGTCACCGTCCCCAAGACGCAGACGGCTCTCCTGAATGAACTGACCTCGACCATCGAGGCCCTTCAGGGCGCCCTCGACAACCTCTCCGAGGTCTCCGACCACCACGCCGAGGGCGACAGCCTGGCCCACGCCAAGTACTCGCACGAGAAGGTCATCCCCGCCATGACCGCCGTACGCGCCGCTGGCGACAAGCTCGAAGGCCTCGTCGCGGCCGACCTCTGGCCCCTGCCGACCTACCAGGAGATGCTGTTCATCAAGTAATGCAGGCGTTTGTCGAATGGTTCGGGTCTGCCCGAAATCATTGACACAAGTTCAGTCGCGGGGCCGGGATAATCTGACGATATCCCGGCCCCGCATCATATTGGTCGGTGGTGAGATTTGGCCGGACACCCCATTCGAAGACGAAGGGGCACACGACTCAGCCGGTATCCGGCCGCGCCTCCGTCGCCCGCGAACTGGACGAGGATGGTCTTCGTGGCATCGTGGTCAGCCGCGGCGATCTTGACGGAAAGGCAACCGGCTCTGGGCAATATTTTTCCGATTTGGTCGGTTCCCGCGGTACAAATCCCGTCTAAGATGGTTGGATATTGGGCTCCCGTAGTGTGGATCCGGTGGAGATTCCGCCATGAAGCGTCTGATCGCACTCATCTCGTTCGCTTGTTTGCTTGCGTGTTCGGCCAGGGTCGATCCTACCTTGGCCGATGAGAAGGGAGGAACGGCGAAGGAGTCGGATGGAAATCGACCGAAGCGCGTCGAGAAAACCAACGCGGAATGGGCAAAGATTTTGCCCAGGGAATCCTTTCTCGTGACCCGGATGAAGGCAACCGAGCCGGCTGGGACGGGGAAATACGCGAGATATCACGGCAAGGGGATCTTCGCGTGCATCTGCTGTGGAACCGAGCTTTTCGACGCCAGGACGAAGTTCGAGTCGGGGACCGGGTGGCCGAGTTTCTACAAGGCGATCTCGAACGACCGGATCGTGACGCAAGAGGACCATGGCGACCCGAGTGAGCTTCGTATCGAGGTCATGTGTGCCACGTGCGATGCTCATCTTGGCCACGTCTTCCAGGACGGTCCACCGCCGACCGGTCTGCGATTTTGCATGAATTCCGCGGCCTTGAAGCTCGTTGGCACGCCGGTCAACGAGAAGGCGAAAACCGTCCCGAAGGGAAAGACGGTGAAGGTCGGTGGCACGACCAGCGACAAGGGCGCAGCGGGAAAAGCCAAGTCGATGTGACCCGTATTCGATGGGCTGCCTGACTCGATGATTTTGCGCGCAGACCTAACCGACTGTTCTTGGGGGTTTCGATCCGTCAAGGAGATGGATACCCTGTGAGGAAGCGTCGGGCCGCGGAATCGTTCCGGCGTTCACTCTCCCGGGAGAACGACGATGAGCCGGCAATCGAATCGCAGGGATTTCCTCGCGGACGTGGGTCGCGGAATGCTCGTGGCCGGAATCGGCCTGGGCACTGCCATGGACCTCGGGCTGACCTCGGCGTCCGCGATGGACGACCCCAAGAAGAAGCCGGAGAGCCTGGACTTCGGCTCGATGGAACCGCTCGTCGCGCTGATGCAGGAGACCCCGGGCGACCAGATCGTCGCGAAGGTCATCCAGCGGATGCGTTCCGGCACCGACCTCAAGACCCTGGTGGCTGCCGCGGCCCTGGCCAATGCACGCACGTTCGGCGGCGAGGATTACATCGGTTTCCATACGATGATGGCGCTGGCCCCGGCGTTCCACATGTCGGGCGAATTGACCGGAGACCGGGCCGCCTTGCCGGTCCTGAAAGTCCTTCGTCGCAACACCGGCCGGATTCAGGAATACGGCGGCCGTCCCAAGGAAGTCTTGCACACGGTTGAGCCGCTCTGCTGCTTGCCCGACGAACGATCGGGCGGGGAAGCGCTACGAGACGCGGTCCACAAGAGAGACGT
The DNA here is from genome assembly GCA_028291545.1 of Planctomycetota bacterium. Taxonomy (GTDB): domain Bacteria; phylum Planctomycetota; class Planctomycetia; order Isosphaerales; family Isosphaeraceae; genus JAQGHR01. The sequence goes on from JAQGHR010000089.1 coordinate 16,392, forward strand.
TGATCTCGCGGAAGCGACGTTCGCCTTGCTCTCCGAAGGCAAGCCGCTGGACGCCTTCAACGAGTTGCTGATCGAGGTCCAGGATCACGCAGACGTCCACCGCGTCGTCATGCCCTATCGCGCCTGGGACTTGCTCGGTGTGGTTGGCATGGAGAACGCGCACACGATGCTCCGCCAGTCGGTGCGCTACTGCGTGAAGAACGAGGGACACGCCAGCGCGAATCCAGACGGCAAGCGGATGCGGGCGCTACTGCCGAAGTTGCTCGACCAGTACAAGCTCGTCGGCAAGCCCCGAGGCCAGCGAGCGGCCGAAGATGGCTGGGTCGACAAGATGGCCAAGATCATCTTCGAGGGCTCACCCGAGACGGCGGCCGATGCCGCCGCGGCCGCGCTGGCGGAAGGGATCGTTCCGGAGGCCGTCGGCGAGGCCATCGCCCTGGCGGCGAATCAACTGGTTCTCCGCGACGCGGGACGGACCAAGCGGGAAGTCCAGCCCGGCAAGCCCGAAGGCAGCGTCCATGGCGACTCGATCGGGGTCCACGCTTGCGACTCGGCCAACGCCTGGCGGAACATGGCACGCGTGGCCAATGATCGCAATGCCTATGCGTGCCTGATCCTCGGGGCCTACCAGGTCGCCCGCGATCGCGTCGAACGCGGTGGCGACTTCCTCCACTGGCAGCCCCGGCCTCTGCACGAGCAACTTGAGGCGATCAAGTCCTCTGATCCGTCGACCCTCCTGGCCGACGCCGAGTCCGCCATTAAGGCGAACGATCAGGCCCGCGCCTGCGCCCTGATCCACCGTTACGGAGAGCTCGGCCACGGCGCCCGTCCGGTGTTCGACCTCATGATCAAGTTCGCCACGAGCGAAGACGGCGCGCTCCACGCCGAGAAGTACTACCGCACCGTTTCCGAGGAATTCGCCTCCGCTCGCCCGAGCTTCCGCTGGAGACAGCTGGTCGCGCTCGCTCGGGTGACCGCGAGCGAATACGGCAAGACCGCACCAGGTTATGAAGAGGCCTGCCGGATGCTCTCCGTCTAAGAATCGTCATGTCGGGTGGATCACACCTCTTGCGGCGTGATCCACCCGAGAATGACGCGCTTCCGGCTCAGGCGAACGGCCGGTTGTGATTGCCGAAATCCAGCGGTTTGGGCAGGTCCGATTCGCCCATCAGGGCCTCGTCGATCGCGTGGGCGGCGTGCCGTCCTTCGGCGATCGCCCAGACGATCAAGCTCTGGCCACGGGTCATATCACCGGCGGTGAAGACCTTCTCGACGCTCGTTCGCTTGTTCGCGTCCGCCTTGACGTTGCCCATCCGGTCGAGCTCGACGCCGAGTTCTTCGAGCAGTCCCTTCCGCTCGGGTCCGACGAAGCCCATCGCCAGTAACACGAGATCGGCGGGATAGGTCTTCTCGGTGCCGGGGATCTCCACGAACTGCATCCGGCCGTCCACGGTCTTGAGCTCCACCTGAACGGTTTCGAGCGCCGTGACGCGCCCGTCGTCGCCGAGGAACTGCTTCGTATTGATCGAATACTCGCGAACCCCGCCCTCCTCGTGGGCCGAGGAAACGCGGAACACGTTCGACCACTGGGGCCAGGGGTTGAACGGGGCGCGATCGTCGGGAGGTCGTGGAACGATCTCGAACTGGTGGACACTCTTACAACCCTGCCGATGCGAGGTGCCGAGGCAGTCCGCGCCGGTGTCCCCGCCGCCGATGATGACGACGTGCTTGTTCTTGGCCGTGAAGTGAGGGTCGTCGGTCACCGTGTCGCCGGCAACACGCTGGTTCTGAAGCGGAAGGAAATCCATCGCGAAATGGATCCCCTTGAGCTCCCGGCCCGGGATCGGCAGGTCGCGAGCCAGGGTCGCGCCACCACAAAGGCAGATGGCATCGAAGTCATCGAGCAGAGATTGCGCGGTCAGGTCCACGCCGACATTGACGCCGGGCTTGAAGATGACGCCTTCGGCCTCCATCTGGGCGAGGCGGCGGTCGAGCTTCCACTTCTCCATCTTGAAGTCAGGAATGCCATAGCGGAGCAGGCCGCCGATCCGATCGGCTCGCTCGAAGACGGTCACGTCATGTCCGGCCCGGGCGAGTTGCTGGGCCACCGCCAACCCCGCCGGCCCGGAACCGATCACGGCGACGGTCTTGCCCGTCTTGACCTTGGGGGGCAACGGCACGATCCAGCCCTCGGACCATGCGCGATCGACAATCGAGATCTCGATTTGTTTGATGGTCACCGGATCGTCGTTGATCCCCAACACGCACGAGGTTTCGCAGGGAGCCGGGCAGAGAGTGCCGGTAAATTCCGGAAAGTTGTTCGTGGCGTGCAGCCGCTCGATCGCCGCTCGCCACTGATCACGGTAGACCAGATCATTCCAGTCCGGGATCAGGTTCCCGAGTGGGCAGCCCTGGTGGCAGAACGGGATCCCGCAGTCCATGCATCGCGCGCCCTGCTCGCGAAGTGTCACGACGGCCAGGGGGTTGTAAACCTCCTTGTAGTCATGAAGCCGCTCCGGCACGGGGCGACGGGTCGGTGTGACGCGAGGAATCTCAAGAAATCCGGTCGGTTTGCCCACGGAAAACCTCGGTGACAAGGACTGTCCGAAACCTGTGTTCACAATTTTGTTTGTATGACAACGTGTTTCTGACGCACGGCGTGCCTCAGTCGGATCGACTGGTCATCGTGCCGCCTCGGTAGGCACGCCGGCTTCCGGCTTCTCGGCAGCTCTGCGGCGCTCCTGGAGCACCCGGCGGTAATCGACGGGCATGATCTTGACGAACTTGGTCACGGCCCCGTCCCAGTCACGCAGGATGCGAGCGGCGACGGTGCTGCCGGTATAGCCGGCATGCTGGATGAGGAGGTCGCGCACGAGGTCGTGATCCTCGGGCTCCGACAACGGCTCCAGGTCCACCATGCCGAGATTGCAACGTTGGGCGAAGTCACCGGGCTCGTCGAAGATATACGCGGCCCCGCCGCTCATCCCGGCGGCGAAGTTGCGGCCGGTCGGGCCGATCACAACGGCGACGCCACCGGTCATGTATTCGCAACCATGATCCCCAACGCCCTCCACGACGGCGAGAGCGCCCGAGTTTCGCACGCAGAACCGCTCGCCGGCACGGCCTCGGAAGAAGGCTCGGCCGCTGGTGGCTCCATAAAGGGCGACGTTGCCGATCAGGACATTGTCCTCGGGCGTGAAGGTCGCCTTCTTGTCGGGAAACACGATCACCTTGCCGCCAGAAAGACCTTTGCCCACGTAATCGTTCGCGTCGCCTTCCAGCGACAGCGTCATCCCCCGAGGCACGAAGGCGCCGAAGCTCTGGCCGGCGGAACCGTGGAAATCGAGCTTGATCGTGTCGTCGGGAAGCCCTTCGGCGCCGTACTTCCGGGTGAGCTCACTCCCCAAGATGGTTCCGACCGTCCGATTGACGTTGCGGATCGCGAATCGACCCGAGATCCGCTCGGCGCGAGCGAGCGCGGGCTCGGCCCAGGGGACGAGCGTGGTGACGTCCAGCGACGCGTCGAGTCCGTGGTCCTGTGGCGCGGTCTGGCGGATCGACGTGCCCTCCGAATTCGGGCGATAGAAGATCTTCGAGAAGTCCAGACCCTTCGCCTTGAAGTTGTCGATCGCACGGTTCATTTCCAGGAGGTCGCTCCGTCCGATCATCTCGTCCACGGTGCGGAAGCCAAGCTGGGCCATCAGCTCGCGGACTTCCTGGGCGATGAAATGGAAGAAGTTGACGACGTGCTCGGCCTTGCCCTGGAATTTCGCGCGTAGCTTGGGATTTTGAGTCGCGATTCCGACGGGGCAGGTATCCAGATGACAGACGCGCATCATGATGCAACCCATGACGACGAGCGGAGCGGTCGCGAACCCGTACTCCTCGGCACCGAGCAGCGCAGCGACGACCACGTCGCGGCCCGTCTTCAACTGGCCGTCGGTCTGGACCACGATGCGATCGCGCAGACGATTCAGGACGAGTGTCTGCTGGGTTTCCGCGAGACCAAGCTCCCAGGGGATGCCTGCGTGCTTCAGGGATGTGAGCGGACTTGCGCCGGTGCCGCCGTCGTAACCGGAAATCAGGACGACGTCCGAGTGTGCTTTGGCCACCCCCGCGGCCACCGTGCCGACTCCGACCTCGGCGACGAGCTTGACGCTGATCCGGGCGCGAGGATTGGAATTCTTGAGGTCGTGGATGAGCTGCGCGAGATCCTCGATCGAGTAGATGTCGTGGTGCGGGGGGGGCGAGATTAGCCCCACACCGGGCGTCGAGAACCGGACCTTCGCGATCCAGGGATAAACCTTGTGGCCCGGCAACTGGCCGCCCTCGCCGGGCTTCGCCCCCTGGGCCATCTTGATCTGGATCTCGTCGGCACTCACAAGATATTCGCTCGTCACCCCGAAGCGGCCCGAGGCCACTTGCTTGATTCGGGATCGCTTGCTGTCGCCGTTGGCCATGAGCTTGTAGCGCTCGGAGTCCTCGCCACCCTCACCCGTGTTCGAGCGCGCGCCCATCCGGTTCATGGCGATCGCGAGCGTCTCGTGGGCCTCCGCCGAGATCGAGCCGTAGCTCATCGCGCCAGTGGCGAACCGTGTGACGATGGTTTCGACGGATTCCACCTCGTCGATCGGTACCGGAGTCCGCTCGCCAAACTTGAACGAGAACAACCCCCGCAGCGTACATTGCCGCTCGGCTTGATCGTCCACCATCTTGGTGTACTTCTTGAAGATCTCGAATCGGCCCGACTGGGTGGCATGCTGGAGGCGGAACACCGTCTCGGGGTTGAAGAGATGGAACTCACCCTCGCGCCGCCATTGATATTGCCCGCCCTCTTCCAGGATCGGCGGACCGACCTCGCGAGCGCCATAGGCGCGATGGTGATGGTAAAGCGTCTCGGCGGCGATCTCTTCGAGACCGACGCCGCCGATCCGGGTGGCGGTCTTGTCGAAGTACTTCTCCACAAACTTGGAGTTGAGCCCGATCGCCTCGAAAATCTGCGCCCCTCGGTAACTCTGGATCGTGGAGATGCCCATCTTCGACATCACCTTGACGACCCCCTTCTTGATCGCTTTCCGATACTTCGCGACGGCCTCCGCGTGGTCGGTGCCTTCCTTGATGATGCCCTGCGCGATCATGTCGTCCAGGGTCTCGAACGCAAGGTAGGGGTTGATCGAGCCGGCACCATAGCCGAGCAGGAGGGCGAAATGATGGACCTCGCGAGCGTCACCGGTCTCGACGACCAACCCGGCGCGCGTTCGAAGCCCCTCTCGCACCATGTGATGATGAAGCCCGGCGGTTGCCAGGAGCGACGGAATCGGGGCGTTCTTGCCGTCGATTCCGCGATGCGAGAGGATCAGGAGATTCGCGCCTCGCTCCAGCTCAAGAGTCGCTCTCTTGAAGAGTTCTTCAAGGGCGATCGCCAGGCCTTCGGCCCCTTCAGCGGCCGGGAACAGCATGGGAAGCTCGGCCGAGCGGAACCCTCGCCAGCCGCTGAGACCGCGGAGGCGTTCCATCTCGTCGTTGTCGAGGATCGGCGAATCGAGGGCGATCTGCCGGGCACTCTCGGGCGCGGGCATCAGGAGGTTGCCCTCCCGCCCCGCACCGGTGTGGACCGACGTGACGAGCTCCTCGCGGATCGCATCCAGGGGCGGGTTCGTGACCTGCGCGAAGAGCTGCTTGAAGTAGTTGAAGAGAGACTGAGGCCGATCGGACAGGACCGCCAGCGGCGTGTCGGTGCCCATCGAGCCGATGGCCTCCTCGCCGAGGTTGCCCATCGGACCGAGGATGTACTTGAGGTCTTCGATCGAGTAGCCGAAGGCCTGCTGGCGATTAAGCAGGGTGTCATGGTCGGGGCCGGAGACATGCGCGGCCTCGGGCAGGTCGGCGAGCTTGACCATGTGCTCGCCAAGCCACTCGCCGTAGGGGTGTTCGGTCGCGATCGCGTGCTTCAATTCTTCGTCGTCCACGATCCGGCCCTGTTCCATGTCCACGAGGAACATCTTGCCGGGTTCGAGGCGGCCCTTCCTGACGATCTGATCGGCGGGGATGTCCAGCATCCCGGTCTCCGAGCCCATGATCACACGCCCGTCCTGGGTCACGCAGAACCGGCTGGGACGCAGGCCGTTGCGGTCGAGGACCGCGCCGATGGCCTTGCCATCGGTGAATCCGATCGACGCCGGACCATCCCACGCCTCCATCAGGCAGGAATGGAAGTTGTAGAAGTCCTTCTTCACCTGGGACATCGTCTCGTGGTTTTCCCAGGCCTCGGGCACCAGCATCATCATCGTCCTCGCGAGCCCGAAGCCGGATTTCGCGAGCAGTTCCACGGCGTTATCGAGGCAGGCCGTGTCGGACAGGCCCTCCCGGATGATGGGCAGGAGCTTCTTGACGTCGCCGGGCTCGTAGAGGTCACTTTCAAACAGGGCCTCGCGGGCCCGCATCCAGTTGATGTTGCCGCGAAGCGTGTTGATCTCTCCATTGTGCGAGATCATCCGGTAGGGGTGGGCAAGCTCCCAGGACGGGAACGTATTGGTGCTGAAGCGCGAGTGGAACATCGCCAGCGCGCTGGTGAGCAGCGGGTCACCCAGGTCGTCCTCGAAATAATCGGCAAGCTGCTCGGGCGTGAGCATGCCTTTATAAACGAGAGTCCGGCACGACAGGCTGGGAAAGTAGAAGAACCGATGATCTTCCAATCCCGAGACCTGGATCGCGGTCTCGAATCTCTTGCGAATCACGAACAACTTGCGTTCGAACTGATCGGGCTCGTCATAGTTGGAGCCCACGATGGCATGGAACATGGCGGGTTCGACGCGCTTCGCGCCTTCGCCGAGGTTTGCGTTGTTCGTGTGAAGGGGTCGCCAACCGAGGAAAGTCTGGCCCTCCTCGCGCACGATCTCCTCGAACAGCCGCTGGCCGAAACCCTGCTGCGCCACGATCGGCGAGGTAAAAAACGCCCCGACTCCGTACTTGCCCGGCTCGGGGAGGTCGATCCCGATTCGCGCACAGCGGGCCTTGAGGAACTCATGGGGGATCTGGATGAGAATCCCGGCGCCATCACCCGTGTTGTTCTCGCAGCCACAGGCGCCGCGGTGGTTGAGATTGTTCAGGGCGGTCAGGCCGTCGCGAACGATCGCATGCGACTTTCTGCCCTGGATATCGACGACGAATCCGACGCCGCAGGCATCATGCTCATTCCGGGGATCGTAAAGGCCCTGGGCCTGGGGGAGTCCACTGCTCATCGTTGCTACCCTTTCGCGGGGGCCATCAGACCGGCCCAATCGGGTCGTCTTAATTCATTCCAGAGTTGGAAAGTGGGAGGCGGCGAAATCGGTCGCCGGGCCTCAGCAGGATTTGCCCAGGACGACCGCCTCACGAGCGGCGGCAGCCTCTGGCGCGGTCAACAGCTCAAGGAACCGGGACGCCGTCAGCCCCAGCCCGCCTCCGCTTCGGTGGAGGATCGCCAGGGGTCGGACCAGGCGATGATCGCGAAACCGAACGGCGACCAGCGACCCATTCTCGACCTCACGCGCCACCGTGGGTTCGGGGAGGATCGCCACGCCGGCAGGTATCTCGACGGCACGCTTGATGTTCTCGATGTTGTCGAATTCCAGCGCCGTCTCGACCTGTACCCCGTGTTTGCGGAGGAACTTGTCGATGGCGCGGCGGATCGAGAGGTCTTGGTCGAAGTTTACGAATCTCTCCCCGTCGAGCTGACCGATCTCGACGGTGCCCAGCCTCGCGAAATGGTGCGAGGGGTGAACGGCCACGATCATCTCCTCGTCACGCCAGGGGATCACGGTCAGATCGGGCCATTTCTTCGGAAAGGAGATCAGGCCCAGCTCCGCCGCGCCGGCCGTCACGCTCTCCACCACGCGGGTGGGGTGGAGATACTCAAGGCGAACGTCGGCGCTCGGGTATAAGGCCTGGAAACGCCCGACGTATCGGCTCATGTGGTGGAGGCCGACCGAGTAGATCGATGCCACGCCGACCGTACCGACGACATTCTTGTCGTTCTCCAGCGCCTTCACGCGATTCTCAACCTCAAAATAGCGACCCACGAGATCCTTGCATCCTTCGTAATAGACTCTGCCGTGGACCGTGGGAACGAGCGGGCGTTTGGAGCGATCGATGAGCTTCACCCCAAGTCGCAGCTCAAGCTGATGGACTGCCTGGCTCGCGGAACTCTGCGAGATCCCATTCTCCGCCGCCCCGCGCGAGAAGCTGGCCCAGCGAATGACATCGCAGAAGATCTTCAAGGCCTCGAGCTGCATGGCGCCCCGCGTCGTTAGGTTTCCGCACTTCCTGGCTCCCCACGGCTCAAGGCGTCCGGTCCCGAACGGGACGGACCCAGCTCTCGCGAATGCGCTGTCGCTCGATAGTAGCCGCTGCGTGGTATTGAGAATCCCAATACTAGAGTCGGGTTGGGTTCGCGGCGTCAAGAGGCCTTTCCATTTTCCGAAGGCGGTCTGGCCGGGTCAGATCGATTCCTGGGGTCGGGACCTGGGCTTTCCAGGACCTGGACGGTGACAAACGGCTCTTCAGGGATCGTCGGCGGCGGCGGGGTGACAAAGCCTTCCATTCCTCCGAATATCGAATTTTTCCGGCGACCAAACCGATCAGCATTACGGATCGAATAGAGTGGCCGGTGGGACGCCGCTCTCAATTCCTAAGTTCCAAAGCGATAACGATTTACATCTTTAGGATTCACTGAGAAAACGCTCCCAAAATTCGAACTCTGCTGCCGACAAAATCGTAATAATCGTGTGGAGATCGAGGAACCCCGTAGAGAACGAGGACGCGATGCGGAAGCTTGAATTTTACGTTCGAAAGTATGGTCCGGAAGCCGGTCGGAAGCTCTATCACGCCCTTCAGAGCCAGGCTGCTCACGCGGGCGTCAGCGCACGGCTGCGACGGAAGATTGATGTCATGCGAGGCGTTCAAGCCCCGAAGCCCAAGCCCCAGCCGGACATGCCGCTATTTCCGCAGTCCGAGGCCGAGCCTGCCGAGGCCTTGACCTCATGCCCGGCATGACCCGAAGAGAGAAAAATTCAACGGGGACAGGCCCCTAGGCCGGGCCGAACTGGGACGGTAGGATACCCGGGGATCGGACACCCGTTCTCAGGCTCCCAACAAGGTCACGAGGCTGTGCCATGAAGCGCCGCGAGATGCTCGGAATCTTAGGGACCGCCGCGACCGTGGGTCTGACGGCGGGGTCCGAGGCTCGCGCCGACCATGAGGCGGAGGCCAAGCCGAAGGGCGAGGAGCTACCCCCGAGCCAGTTCCACCTCGCGCTCTGTGCGTTTCACGTGGCGAAGGCCAATCCAAAGTTTCAGGTGGAGGCGCACCACTTCTGCGCCGGGGTGGGTGACGGCGTCCACCAGTGTGTCATCTACGACTCCCGCGAGAAGGGAGCCAAGCTGATCGGCGTCGAGTACATCATCACGGATGCGATCTACCAGACGCTTCCCGCCGCCGAGAAGGCTTATTATCACCCGCACACCTATGAGATCACGGCGGGCCTGCTGGTGATCCCCGGAATGTCGGCCGCCGAGGAAGACGCGGTCATGGGTAAGCTGATCACGACCTGGGGAAAGACGTGGCATACCTGGCCCGACCCCAAGACGCCCTTGCCCATGGGTGATCCAATCCTGATGTGGGCGTTTACCGAGGACGGCCAGATTAACCCGGCGCTGGTCGAGGCGAGGGACTCCAAACTCAAGATGTCCACGCCCGAGGTTCGCAAGAGGCGAGCGAGAGCCGGGCTCGACGGGAAGTAGTCGGCGGGGCCTCCGTCGAGGACCGTTCATCGGACAAGCAGCCCTGCACGGTTCAGTCGCTGAAGACACGGCCCGAGAGAGCGCTCCAGGATCGGGCGGACCACGATGGGGTCACGGACGGGAAGGCCGTTCTCGTTGATCGCGAACGCGCCTTCGGTCACGGCGTTGACAAGGCGGTCGATGATCTCGTGATGCGAGCGCGTCCCATCAAGTTGGCGAATCACCAATCGGTCGAAATCACTGATCGTGACCTGGCGGTGTCGCAAACTGGGAACACTCGGCCCCGATTCCGCGGCGAGCCGCGCCAGGGGGAAGCCCTCGGGAGTTCCCGAAGCCTCCAGCGGGAAGGGCGGCTCAAAAGCGTGAAGCTCGAGCGAGTTCGCGACATACGCTTGAAGGAGCCGTTGCGCCAGCACGTCGGGGTTGGTGCCCGGCTCAACCCCGGCGCGTCCCAACCGATGGCGGATCATCGACCATAGCTCCTCGAATTCCACCGAACGTGGATACAACTCGCTGAGGATCAGTAGCGCGGTCTTGAACAACGGGTCAATCGTCGACAGGCGGATCATGCCATCGCCGGCTCGGAAATCGACCGTCGTTCTCGATGCGAAATCCGTGGGCGATGTGGTCGGCCAGACGCTCGCGGAGGCACGCAGCTTCTTGAGGCGTTCGATCGCGGGGACCGGCAGGAGTTCGACGTCCGCCCGACAGAGCAGAGACCGGCGGAAGCGGCGGTTGCATATGAAGTCGAAATACTGATCTCGATCGATAGGATCTCGTGCGACCTTGTCCAGAACCGCGGCCATCGGCGGCTGAACGGCGACGGCGGTCGCCCACACGCGAGAGTCGCTGAAGACCTTCAGCCCATGATCGGCCGCGCGCGACGCAAACTCGTGATAGTAGATCGGGTGGTTCAGGTCTTCGAGATGCTCGTGAAGAACATACGAGTCCGCGTGAGGACGAAGCTGGACCGCCTCTTCGATTAACGTCTTGGCGTACGGCCCTTCGCGATCGGGGATGCTCTGACCCAGGAAGTCCAGGAAGGCTCTCGCGGCCTTGACCTTGGCATTCGGATCGCTCATGTTGCGGACGTGGTAGAGCATCATCTCTCGGACCATTCCCGGTATGTGCCAGCCGGGCAAGGTGTTGTAACTGACGTAGGCCACGCCGTTCTTCGAGAGGTTCTCCGAGCAGATTCTCAAGATCGCCGACTTGACCCCGTCGGGCACCCAGGAGTAAACGCCGTGGCACAGGATGTAGTCGAACGTCCCGAGCTCCCGGGTGACGTCGGCCAGGCTCATCGCGTGAAACTCGACGTTGGTTGCGCCGACGGTCTGTGCTGTGGCGATGGCCGTATTGATCTGACGGTTGGAGAGGTCGATGCCGACGAAATGGGATTCGGGAAGGAGCTGGGCGAGCGGGATCAGATTCCCGCCGCTCGCGCAGCCCATTTCGAGGACTCGGCACGACTCGACCGGCGTGGCGTCCAGACCGAACAGCGTGGCAACCGAGGCCAGTCGCTCCGGGTGGGTCTCGTTCAGCGCGACACTCTGGTAGGGCACTTCGTCGTAACTATTTCCGTTGTCTTCGGGCATTACCAGGGCTCCCTGCCGGGAAGGCGAAGCGATAGACTCGCGTTGGCCGCTCCAGACAGGATCGGCAAGACGCACGGATGTTCGTGACTTGAGGCTGAGATGGCAAGGATTATAGCGTCGGATCGACCCGAAAAGAGGAGGCTTCCGTTGAAAGGTTGATCCGACCTCTCCGGGCAGCCGCTTCAACGCAGTTTCGGCGGATTAACCCCCAGGCCCGGAATGCCGGCCTCTTCGGGCGCGGTCCGTTTTTCGATCGCATCGGCGGCACGCAACCATCGTGCGCCGCGGGCGAATCGTGCCGATCCGTCGTAACGAGGGACTCCGAGGCGTCCCCAGAAGCTTGCCGAACGACGGCTGACTTCGGCCCACTTCGCCGCGTCGAGCTGGAAGTGCGAGGCCGTCTCCGAGGGATCAATCGGCCTACTCGGCGATCGATCGAGCCCAAACACGCCCCGACTTCGGAGCTGAGAGAGAGCGTCCTCGGCCAATGCCAGGTAGGCTCGAAAGGTGGGATGCTGGCCGTCGTGAAAGACATAGTCGTCCAGGAGGCCCGTCGGCGAGATCGCGGATAGCCGGGCCGGCGCATCGACCAGGACCAGTCCGGGATGCCTTGCGGCGACTTTTCGATACTCGTCCTGGAACTCGGAAGGACATCGCATCGGCAAGCCGTCCAGGTCCCGGGCCAGCGTGTAATGCTTGCTGGCCTCGTCGAACTTGCCATCGGCCTGGAGCAGCACGGCCAGTCGATAGTGCGACTCAGCAAAACCCGGCTGGCGATCTATCAATTGACGGTACGCGGCCATTCCTTGCTTGGGATCCTTCCGCTCCAGAGAGAGAGCGTCGAGAAAATCTCTACTGAACGCCGCGCGGTCGGCCGCGAGGGCGCTGGGCGAAAGGATCGAGCGGTCGGGGTCGAACCCCACATCGTTGCCGGCGGGGATGACGAAAATGGGCACCGCACCGGCCCGATCGCACCAGTCCGCGATCGATTCCAGTTCGCGAGCAAAGAGCCGGCAGAGGGCGGCACGGGTCGACGGCTCGCAGACCGGTCGTTCGACGAGCGCCCGGATCTCCTTCGGGGACGGCGGCTGGTCAATCCTCTGGATATCGACGGCATCGCGAATCATTCGCGTGAATGCCGTCCAATCTCCGACCCGATCGCTGAGCCCGTTGCGCGGCCGCTGGAAGGCGTCGTCCGCGTAATAGTTCACGACTCGCGTCCAGCCCCATCGCGCCTGAAACTCGTTGTGTCCGGCGTACAGGAGCACGAGATCGGGTCGTTGCTTCTGATATTCGAGCTCGGCCACGGCGCTTGCAAGTGGGATACCGCCCGAGGCGGCCATGATGATGCGTACTTTCTTCCCTGGATTCGATTGCTCAATCTGGCGAGCGACGACGTGCCCGATTGAGAACCAGGGCTGAAACGGCTGCCCCTCCGCGCTCGACTCGCCGAGAACCAGAAGGACCAGCTCTCCCGAAGCCCGCGCTTCAGGCACCTTGGGCGGAACGCGCGGGGGCGGAGGCGGCAGCCTGTTCCAGACTGCGAATCCCCAGGCTCCCAGTTCCAACATTGCGAGGCCGAGAAGGGTCGCGACGCTCAACGCGAGCACCCTTGCCGAGATCGGACGCCGCTCGCGACGCCTTCGCGCGCGGATCAACCTTCGTGCGGATACGACGCTCGCCAGTGCCGCCGTGACCAGTGCGAAACCGTAAGCGATCAGAACTCCATGAAGGAACCCGATGGACGCCCACCGACGGGTGTCCGGCAGCAGACCCGTCCACCAGACGCCGACCCACAGGCGGCCGAGATCCCAGAGCACATACGCTCCGACCGCGACGCATGCCAGGAGAAGACATCGCCACAGCCACCGCCGACTCATCCGCCCCTGAGAATCGACCACTGACCGCCCCTCGCAAGCACCTTATGATCCGGAGATTCCCGTAGGATTCCCATCAGCTTGACGCGGGTGGTGCGGGCTTTGCCAGGGTCCTTAATCACGCCCTGTCTGAGGAGGAAACCGGCGGAGCCAGCCCAACCATGCCATCCCGCGGGGAAACCGCACTAATCTCCGATGCATGTGGCACCCTCGTCAAGGGCGTGTCGATTTTGCGGAGCTGGGCGCGAGCGAAATAAAGAAAGCCGGCCGAGAGACATTAACCTCAAAAAGACCACCTCTCCCATGGTCTTCCCTTGGCAATATCTCCCGGCCGGCCGGGCTCATGGACGTGTCCCTGTTCGGACATCGTCTGTGTGAGAGGGGGCGAGCGGGGGGGTCGTGCGAGGCAACCCGCTCGCCCCTTGGCGGTAAGCCGACACCGGTTGAACGATGCAGCCGTCGCCGTTGGGGTGGCTCCTGATAACTTTTGGTGAGTCGTTAGGCCTCCGAGAGATCCCTGTGTTCGCTTGGTCTTTTGCCTCTCGTTTGGCCGATGTTAGAGGAGAAAGCAACCGAAGTGCCAGAGCCTCGAAAACCTTGCAAGATTGTCGGCCACGGCCTGGAAATTTCTCCGATCCGATCCATAACTTTTTGGTTTATCTAGACTTACGATTATGATACTTTGCCGGGATTGTTTTGCATCCGTTTTTCACTCATCATCGTTTCTCGATGACATCACCATGTCATGACGATTCTGTAGGCAATGTCGCCCGGTGATCGTGCAATGATCTCAACGACTCGAATCCTGGTGCTGCATTCTTTGAGATCCTTTGATGTAGAGGCTGTGAGCGATTATGGAACTGGACCGTTTCCGATTACTTGCGAGTGCGTCACCAGGCCGTCGGGTATCCGAGGCGAACGAGATCGCACGTCTTGAGCGGACGCTGTTGAAAATGCTCGACGAGGACGGCATCCCTCGACGCCTGGCGGTCGGGGCATGGTGGCAGCTACTGAGCGAGTTGGCCAAGGTCGTCCTCCCGCGCAGCGAGTCATGGTCCGAATCCATCAAGCAGCGACTTCGGGGATTGCTAATCGGGACGATGAGATTTAGCCGTCCAGACGGTTCCGCCGTGTTCGAGGCGAGGCAAATCCCCAAGGACCGAGCGACTCTGGTCCGCGCCTGGGCGACGTTCCTTGATGAGCCCGGTGTCCTGACCGTTGCCGGGTGGTGGTTCGGCCGGCGACGTACGGAATCCCCGACGCCCCCCCCGCTCCCAACATCGGGGCATGAGTCCCATCCGCTCGCGATGTTGCGGCCCGACTGGCGAGCCGACGGCGACTTCCTGGCCGTCGACCATCGAACGGCGGGTGCGGGTTCGTTCCTCGAACTTCAGACGTCGGGTGAAACGCTGCTTGGCCGATCCTGGCTTGCCGGGTTGTCTCCGGCCGGTGTCGGCCGTGGCGCGGGCTGGTCGACCGGGATGTATGCGGACCGAGCCGAGTGGTCCTTCCGGGTCGGAGACGCCCGAGTGGTCCGAACCGCCGTGCTCCTCCGCGGCCGCAAGCTCGCCCTCCTCGCTGATGAGTGGATAGGTGCGGCCGGGGGCAACATCTCGGGACGTTTTTCGGTCGCCGATGGAGTTGAGGTGGCACCGGTGACTGACAGCCGGGCGTTGTCGCTGAAGATCAACCGTGCGTCTGCGAGGGCCTTTCCCCTGGCGCTCCCCGCCCTGCCCTACGCGACCGATCGCGGGTCGCTCGTCTATCAGGACGGCGAGCTTGTCCTGACCCAGAAAGTTGACTCGCGCCGAGTCTGGGCCCCCCTCCTGCTCTCATGGGACAAATTACGCAACCGACGCCCGGCCCGATGGCGAAGGCTGACGGTTTCGGAGAAATCGAAGAATTGCCCCTCGGATATCGCGTTTGCCGCACGCGTCGGCTGGGGGCATGGCGATGGATTGGTTGTCTACCGCAGCCTGGCACGGCCCGCGTTACGCACGTTTCTGGGGCATCAGACCTCGGCGAAGTTCCTGATCGGCCTCTTCAATGACAAGGGAGACGTAGTTCCCCTACTGAAGGTGGACGGGTAAGGCCACCAATGCGGTGGCGGAGTCAAGTCGCGAGGTAAGTCCCCTTCTCAAGTTCTTGCACCCGGGAAATGTAAGCTGCCGAATCGAATTTTCGGCCGGTACTCGCCCCACTCATGAAGCGAATCGTGCCGAAGATCTGGCGCTCCGCCCACGGCCGATCGTGCTTTCCCCCGATCGCCCAGGCGATGCCGGCATAGCCGTTCGGGTCGCGGCCATCCATTTCGTAGCGATCGTTCAGGTCCAAAGCGATCGCGAACGCGGTCTCGGGATCCGGGGACCACTCCAGGATCTTCTTGGCCCAATACATCCGCAAATAGTTATGCATTCGGCCCGTGAGGACCATCTCTTTCTGGGCGGCATTCCACAGCAGGTCGGATGTCTCGCCCCGTTCGAGCGTCTCTGCGGAATACAGGACGGGACGAGGATCGTCGCGGTGCTTCGCCAGCGTTTTGAGCCCCCAGGCGGCGCATCCTTCCAGGCGATCGTAGTCCGGATTCCTCGCCACGAAGTTGATCGCTAGTTCGCGGCGAACGATCAACTCTTCGAGGAAGGCGTCGATGCTCTCCTGGGCCGCGCCGGAATCTCGAACGGCGAGGGCGATGGTGGTGGGGCTGATGTGTCCGAAATGGAGGTGCGCGGAGAGTTCGCTGGTCATGTAGGGCGTCGGCTCATTGCGTTCGGTGGCGTACCTGGGCAGACGGTCCTTCAGGAATCGCTGCAATCGTCGCATCGCCTCGGCCGGACCGCCCCGGTAGTCCGCGACCTCGCCAACCCCTCCGACATGGAGCGAGTTGAGGAGAGCATCCGGCTCGATCCCTTCTCCGACCGGAATCTCCGCTGGCGGCAAGGCGATGTGGGCTCGCGGATTACCGGTCCGCTGCATGTACAAATCGAGAACCTTGTGGATCTTGGGCCGGATCGTGCGAGCCGCAAACTCTTCCTTGGGAAAGTGTGCGGACGGCACGACCACATCCGCGTCGACCAGGACAAACGGGACGGATAGACCCTCGGCGACGAGTCTCCTCCATTCCATCCCGATCCGAAGCGGGTTCTCGTCGGCGATGACAAGGGCCGGCCGCACTTCCTCGGCCACGCAAAGAACCACGTCGGCTGGATCGCCGATCCGGAGGACGAGATGGACATTTCGAGCCGCCAAGGCGTCTTGGACCTCGGGAAGTCCGTCGACCAGGAACCGATAATGACGCCGCTGCGCCCCGGGATAATTGGCCGTGAGCCCGAAGACGACGATCACGGGCTTCTTCAACGCGTTTCCAACGGAAATCGCCAGGTTCAACGCCGGGTTATCGCGGCCGCGCTTGGCACGTTGCATCCAGTAGAGGATGCATGATCCGATTGGATCGACAGCACCTAACCGCAAGAATCGAAGACCCGGGCGTGGATCAAGAATATTCATCATCTTCGGATCGTAGGCGCAAGGGAATCCTACGGGGAATTTCTCGCGAGCTTCATTTCGCCTGAACGGTGTGAATGTAATATAGGTAGCGACGGGTCGCCCGGCACGGGTAACCGCATATGACTGTTGCGAGAGATGGTTTTTCATCAATCATGCGAAAGGTTCTTGGATTTCGTAACAGAGATGGTTTACACTATTGGCCGCCGACGAGGATGTCGGTCCCGCCTCCTACTCCCCTCTCCGGGCGGACCTCTCTGAACGGATCTGCGAATAACGCTTTCCCCTCTGTTCCTCGACAGTCCGCTGTTGCCTCGTTTTCCTAATCGAAGCATCGGGAGAGTCTCCGAAAGCGGCCCAATCGCTTTCCGGCGGACGAATCCCTGATGACTGTGATCCGATCCCATGTTCTTCATCCGATTTTTACCGAGGAAGGAGTGCGCCATGAGTAGCCACAGAAGACCCATTCGCCGCGGATTCACACTGATCGAGCTGTTGGTCGTCATCGCGATCATCGGCGTCCTGATCGCCCTGCTGTTGCCCGCCGTCCAGGCCGCTCGAGAGGCCGCCCGCCGCATGCAATGCACCAACAACCTGAAGCAAATCGGCCTTGGCCTCCACAATTACGAGAGCACGCACAAGGCTTTTCCGCCGGGCCGCATGTCCCCCGACGCGATCAAGGGAGGCGTCCCCGCTCTCACGCTGACGAGCTATGGCGCCTCAACCCTGCCGAATGCTCCGGGCAACTGGTCGGGCTACTACTCCGTGCATTGCCATATCCTGAGCTACATGGAGCAGTCGGCCGCCTTCAATGCGATGAATTTCACGGGTGTCAACCTGGGAGCCCTCCAGGACGCGAGTGGAAATATCATCTCACCCAACTACACCAGCTACACGATGACGACGAACAGCTTCATCTGCCCATCCGACCCGTTCGGGGGCCAGGGACCCGGCGGTGAGAACAATTACCGCGCCAACTTCGGCGGCAGCACCCCGTATGCCGGGGGCGGCTTGCGCGGCGACAATATCCAGCGGTCGAACACAGACAATGGAATGTTCACCTATGGGCCTGGGGTCGCTATTTCGGAAGTCCTCGACGGGTTGAGCAACACGGCCATGTTCGCGGAGCGCACCAAGGGCTCGGGATCGTTTGTTTCTCCGGCGAAGTCGGACTTCGGGTTCGTGGCGAAGACGGCGATCTCGCTTACGTTCAACGGCCCGGTCGACGCACAGAACCTGTACCAGTACTGCGGCTCACATACGTTCGTGGTACCCGGCGACTTCATGTACCAGCAGGGCCGGTACGTGGCGAGCCCGGGATTCGGCCTCCAGTTCTCCGACGGCTGGGGCTATGCGTGGTACATCTCAACGCTCTACAACCACGTAGCACCTCCGAATTGGAAAGGCTACGACTGCGGATTGGGGACGAGTCTGGCCGACGCACCGAGCGAACATGCCATCGTCTCGGCCCGCAGCATGCACCCGGGAGGCGTGAACGTCCTGTTCGGCGATAGTTCCGTGAAATTCGTGAAGGACAGCACGGACGTCAAGGTCTGGCGAGCGCTTGGCTCACGAGCCGGCAATGAAATCGTCAGTGCCACGGATTATTGAACCCAATTCCAAACCGAGGGGCTGGGGCAGACCGAAATGGTCCGCCCCAGTCCAGGCGCTTCTTTGGCGGAAAACTCACTTACAGGATCTTCCATGATTCGAATTGCCGTTGCATCCGTATGCCTGACCGTTGGACTTTGCGGCTGTGGGGGCGGCTTGCCGGAGAGCGCACGGAAATCCTTGCCGTCCACCCCGGGCACCCATGGGGGGACGGCGTTCCCCCTGGCGAGCGATAAGGGCTATGTCGAGGTCGTCATCGAGACCGTCAAGGCGACGAAAGCGGACCGCGACGTGATCCTCGCGATGTACTTCTTGAAGCCGGATCTGAAGTCGCCCCTGGAGACCACCCCGACGGGTGTCGCCGCTTCGTTCGCGGCTCCGGGTCAGGAGGCCCAGATCAAGGCGACCCTCGACTCACGTCCCAAGGCGAAGGGTGACGGGCGT
Source organism: Planctomycetota bacterium (assembly GCA_028291545.1). Classification (GTDB taxonomy): domain Bacteria; phylum Planctomycetota; class Planctomycetia; order Isosphaerales; family Isosphaeraceae; genus JAQGHR01. The sequence goes on from JAQGHR010000089.1 coordinate 35,199, forward strand.
TTCGCGAGTGAAGTCGGACCTTACGATTTTGACGAGATTCACGGCGAAATCACCGGGAGTCTCGACGGCCAGGCTTTCACCATTCCGTTCGCGGTGAAATAAGTAGCCTTCGGCGCTACTCCGTCATCTGACCAGATCATTTGCCGAGTCGTCGCCGGATGGCGGCGACTTCGGCAGGGTCATTCACCGGATTCCGTGGTGCCTTCCCATTGAGGACGCCCACAACGTCTTCGGCGATACCTTCCGCCATGTTTCGAAGGCTTTCGACGGTCTGCGCCGCCGAGTGGGGCGTGAGCATCACATCGGGCCTCCCGATGAGCGGATGGTCGGCGGGTGGGGGCTCCACATCGTAAACGTCGGCGGCGTAGCCCCAAAGTCGATGGACATCCAGGGCTTCCGCGACGGCCTGCTCATCGACGACCGGGCCCCGGCAGGTGTTGATCAGAGCGGCGTCCGGCCGCATCCTGGACAGCGCGGCGCGGTCGATTAACCTGCGAGTCGATTCGTCGAGTGGAACGTGGAGAGTTACATATTCGCTGGCCATCAAGAGTTCGTCGAGCTCCACGCGGCGGGCGCCGGCCTTCTTCTCCGCCTCGGGAGGAGGCGCGACAATATCAGTGTAAAGCACGTTCATGCCGAAGGCGACTCTGGCAATCTCGCCGACGCGCTTACCGATGCGTCCGAATCCAATAATTCCCAGAGTGCGACCGGTGAGGTCCCGGCCGACATACTTCGTCCGATCGTTGTAGCGACCCGCGAGCAGGGAGGCCATCTGCTGGGGGAAGTGCTTCGAGAGCCCGATCATGAATGCGATCGTATGTGCCGCCACGGCTTCCGTGTTTGCACCGGGAGTATACACAACCTGGATTCCCCGAACCGTGGCCGCGGGCACGTCCACCTGGTCGTATCCAACCCCGTGGCGCCCGATGACGCGCAGTCTGGGCGCGGCATCCATGAGAGCGCCGTCGATCGTCCCCGCCGTGCGAATCACTAGGGCGTCGGCGTCGGCAATCTCTCGATACAGGACTTCCGGTTTGAGAGAAGACGCCATTCTCAGTTCGCCCGCGTCACTCAGCATGACGAGGCCGGATTCGGCCATGTTCGTGAGGCTCAGGATGATCGGTCGCTGCGACATCGAAGTGTCCCTGGTCGAGATGGATCTGGTCGGCGAACTCTATCACAACGCCATCGGACTCGATAGGACGCGGGCACGGACTTTCAGACGGCGCGGAGGACCTCCTCCTGCCATGTGATGTGACTCAATCGGCCCAACTCCTGTTCACGCGACGGCTCGACGGCCGGCTTCAGTCAGAGCGGAGAGGATGGCATCCGCCGCGGAGCGGCCAGATCGGATGCAATCTGGAATCCCGACGCCGTCGAAGGCGTTGCCGGCGAGTCCGAGTCCCTCGTGCTGAGACTCAAGGCGGCGAATCGCGGCCACGCGATCAAGGTGGCCGAGGTTGTATTGGGGCATCCCTCGAGGATGGCGGCGTATTTCGAGGAAAAGGGGTTCACCGGTGGCCCCGATCAGCTCGCCCAACTCGCGCCGCACGATGGTTGCCATCGCGGAATCGTCGAGGTCGAATAATTCGGCCTGGGTCGCCCCTCCGACGAACACCCGGAGCAGAACGGAGTCGGCCGGAGCGCGATTGGGAAACTTCACGCTGGTGAACGATATGGCCAGGATTGAGCGTTTCTCGATAATCGGCACCACGGCACCAAAGCCATCGAGCGGGTGTGCGATTGCGTTGCGACGGTAGGCGACGCTGACGATCGCGGACGAGGCATACGGAATCGATCGTAATTGGAGCGCCAGTTCCGGGTCGAAACCATCTACCAATCTCGCCGCGGCGTGCGCCTCGGTCGTGATGAGCACAGCCGACGCCTCGATCGACGAACCGTCGAGGAGTTCGATTCGCCAGGGACCCAGCGGATCGGGACGGGAAATGCGCCGGACCGGCGTCTCCGTACGAATCGTACCGCTCGGCAGGGCTTCGGAGAGGGCCTTGGGTAGCGCCTCCATACCGTCCGCTAACGACACAAAAAGCCCATACCTGGCCCCGGATGCGGCCTGGTCGGCCCGTTTCTGGTGCCGAGCGGCGCGAATGAGTGAGCCGTACTCCCGTTCCATGGCGAGGAACTGGGGAAGCGTGGCCGCGATACTGAGGTCGTTGGGATCGGCAGTATAGATACCACCGACCAGAGGCTGCACCAGGCGATCGAGGGCTTCCCGGCCAAGACGACGCTTGACGAACGACGCGAGACTTTCATCGGAGTCGTCGGTCTTCCGGGGAACGAACCGCTCCAGCAGCAGGCGAAGCTTTCCCCTGAGAGAGAGAATCGGCGAGGTCAAAATCGAACCGATCCGCGACGGGGACATCATCACGAATCCTTCGGGGACCGGCAAAAGACGACCATTGCGAACGACGAACGATCGCCTCCGCGTGCTGTCCGTACCGATCAAGGCGTCGCCGAGGCCGAGTTCGCGGCAGAGATCAACGCCCCAGGGCTTGTTGGTGATGAAGGAATCCGCCCCTCCCTCGATCATGAACCCCTCGCGGTGGGCCGTCCAGATTGCGCCGCCGATTCGAGGCTTGGCCTCCAATAGCGTGACCTCGACCGGCCTGCGCAGTGCCGCCGAACGCGTGAATAGACGATGAGCCGCAGACAGGCCTGTAAGCCCGCCCCCGATCACAATCACGCGATCTGGAGGCCTTCGATCGGCCACGGAACTCCTCGAATTCAGGTCCTTAGAATGGCGATACACACACGGCGGCCAATGAGGACTGGCTATGATTTTACTCTAATTGGCCTTCACACCGCGAGGGGGATGAATGGCTGAGAAAACCGTGGGAAGTGGATGTCTGGTAATAAAAAGAAGTCCCGCCGCATGATACGGAGGGACTCCTGAACGACTAACCGAGCTTGCTGGACCAGGCGATCCTAATCGACGACAAATGTCTTACTTAGCCTCGATCACGTTGCCCTGCAGCACGGCCTTTTCAGCACCCTTGGCAGACGGCTTGGCAAGCTCACTCGATCCAGCTGCCGCTGGGGCGCCAGCGGACTTGGGCGAGGTCGGGGAATCCGGATCACTGCAGCCGCCACAGCTCAGCGCGAGAGGAACCGCGAGGCAGAGAGCGGCAAGACGCTTGGACATCGAAACCTCCAGGTTGCAGGGTCAGACTTCACTCATGACGTTTCTGCACGCACGATCCGCTGATCGATGAAGAATTGCGTGTCGAGGAAACCGGGCAATGTGAAAAAATCACAAGGAGAGCGGAGAGCAAAACGCGGAGGGGGCGAGAACTCGAGCCTCGCCCCCTGCGACTGTCCCCTATCGAGGGATGGACGATAGACACGCGTCCGACATCAATTGAAGACGTCGCCCGGCGTGACCTCGCCGCCGGCCTTGGTGCCCAGCGCCTCATACGTCTTCCAGAAAATGCTCTGCTTGACGAACTTCACGGTACCGTCAGCGACCAGGAAGTTTGCACCGCCCGGGTGAAGGCTGCGGAAGCCGAAAGATCCTTCGTTGGCCGACTGCGGGGACTGGGCCAGATCCCACCAAGTTCCGGGAGAAATATAGTTGGGAGTAACACCGGTCTGCTTCGCGTTGATCTTCGGCACGGTATAGGCAACGATCTGGATGCGGAGACCGCCAACGTCGTCGCCAAACACGGCAACACCGCGAGTCCACTCGTTGAAAGTCGAGATTGGCTCGCCGAGGAAGCGAGAGGTCTCGCCAACCATCAGCGTGTTGCTGGTTCCGTCCTTGATGGCCGCGATCGGGTAGGCCCAGTTCTTGCCGAAGATCCCGTCCGGCGCTTGGTCGGAATACGCTTCGCAGTAGGCGATGTTGTAGCGCGGGTTTCCATAGTAACCGTACCACATCGTCTCTCTCACGCCCACGACACCGGCGTACGAGCTGGCAGAGTAGGAATTGCCGCTACCACCCAGGACATCCTGAAGCTTCAGGCCGCTCTGATTGATGTACTGGTCGCTTGGGCAGAGGTAGGTCGAAACCCTCGTGGTGTACGCAGTCGCCTGGAACAAGGCAAACGGGCCCGAGATACCGCCCGAGGTCATCGATGGAGACGCCACCGTGCCCCAAGCCGGGACGCTGAAGTTGATGGAGTTGTAGAGGTTCGTCAACTCCATGAACGGCAGCACGAAGGCGAACATCGTGTGCGACTGGTCATAACTGCAGGGTGCAACATCATTCTGGCTGCTCGTGTTGAATCCCGGGGGAAAACAACCCAGGGCGCTCTCGTAGTTGAACAGCCCAAGTCCGATCTGCTTGAGGTTGTTGACGCACTGGGCGCGCCTCGCGGCTTCGCGGGCCGCCTGAACGGCCGGGAGGAGCAAGGCGATCAGGACGCCGATGATGGCAATCACGACCAGCAGCTCGATCAGGGTGAATCCGCGGCGGGCCTTCTTCGGTCTGTGCATTTTCACAATCTCCAATGAAAGGAATCAGGGGATGGGGAGGATGACTGAGGCTGGGGTGGGGAGAACGGCGAGCAGGAAGTAGGAAAGGAGCCCAGGAGTCTGGACCGATACCGCCATGCTATGCAGCGGGTCCGCCCGGGGCGAGAACGAGAGAGGATGATGACTGCGGGGAGGCGAGTCCGTTGATCGTTCCGGGCAAAACTCAGCTTCGTCGATAATCCTGGAGAGACATCGGTCATTCGTAGACTTGTCTTCTCCCGATAGCGGACTTTCCAAGGATAATTCAGATGCTTTAAGTTTGGCAACCCCCTAAACCCTTAATCGCGGCATTTTTCCAAAATTAGTCACCAAGTCACCTCGACTCGCGCCGAATCGGGGAAAAATTGGGGCAGTGGCCGTGCCGAGTCGATTTTTCACCCCAAGAAGTCACCCGACACACGCGGAGTGCGCCGCGCTCGTGCGGTCAGGCGTGTCTCGGCGCGGAATGGACCGTATCCACGAGTGCCAGGACATGATCCACGGGTGTGTGTGGCAGTATTCCGTGTCCTAGATTGAAGATATGTCCGGGTCGTCCAGCCGCGCGGGCGAGCACCGAGGTGACCTGGCGCTTGAGCTCGGAAATCGGTGCGAGCAACAACACCGGGTCCAGGTTGCCTTGTACAGCCACCTCAGGGCCGAGTCGTTCCCATGCCCGATCCAGCTCGACTCGCCAGTCCAGGCCGATCACGTCCCCTCCGGCATCGCGCTGCAAAGTGAGAAGCGATCCCGTATCGGTCCCGAAGTGGATCGTCGGCACGCCGGGACGCAAAGCCTTGAACAGCCTTGCCATGTGAGGTTGTACAAACCGGCGATAGTCATCCGGTGAGAGATTGCCGACCCAACTATCAAAGAGCTGGAGGACCTGTGCGCCAGCATCTGCCTGGGCGTTGAGATAGACGACGGTCGCATCGACCAATCGCGACATGAGCGCGTCCCACGCTCCGGGATCGCGGTACATGAATCCTTTGGCGGTGTCGTAATGTCGTGACGCCCCGCCCTCGATCGCGTAGCATGCCAGCGTAAAGGGGGCCCCCGCGAATCCGATCAGGGGCAGGTCGGGTTTCAGTGCCGCGCGAATCAGGCGAACGGCTTCAAACACGTAGCGCAACGGCTCGGGATCGGTGAGGGGCCGAACCCGGTCGACGTCCTTCGCCTCGCGGATGGGGTTGTGGATGATCGGCCCCTCGCCCTTTGCAAATTCCAGGTCGAAGCCGATGGGCTGGAGAATCAAGAGGATGTCGGCGAACAAGATCGCGGCATCGACCCCCAGACGCTCGGCCGCCGTCACGGTCACCTCGCAGGCAAGTTCCGGACGATGGCACAGTTCCAGGAACCCGACCTTCGACCGCACGGCACGATATTCGGCCATGTATCGGCCCGCCTGTCGCATCAGCCAGACCGGTGTCACGTCGGTCGGCTCGCGACGACAGGCCTTCATGAACGGACTGTTGTAAAGGCGTTCCGTCATCGCGAAAGCACCCATGCGGTTCCGAGGGAGGTCCAAATTCGATTCAACTCTATTATCGATAACGGTTGCGGGTACGATCGGTCCCGGTAAGACGCTCTCGAACCATCCCTTTTGGACGGCTCGGGCGACCGCCGCGACGAGGTGCCCCATCTTTGGGTGTTCCGGCTCGACATGACGCTCGAGGCCCTGCTCGCGGAGCGTTTCCGACGTGGTCGGACCGATCGAGCCGACGAGAACCCGATCGCGCAGGGCGCCGCGGACCTCCGTGCCAAGCCCCTCTTCGTCCGCGATCTGGAGCAGGTGGACCACTTGTTGCGCGGAGGTGAACAAGGCGACATCGATGCGGTTCTGACCGATCTCGCGGATCGCTCGCCTTAACGGCCCCGTGTCCTCTGGAAGCGCCCACCGATAGACGGGGACGGACGTGACGATCGCACCACGATCGATCAGTCCGGAAATCAGCTCGGGCGCGGGCTTTCCGTACTCCTGAACGGCCACCCTCAAGCCATGCACCGATTTATAGGTGTCGAGCGCTGCGAGGATGTCCCGCCAGGTATTGGGTTCCGGAACTTGAAGATCGACGCGGACCTTCCATTCTCGGAGGACGGCCAGAGGCTTGGGTCCGCGGGCCACCACGGTCACGCGGGCCAGTGCATCGAGGACGGTCCTGGCTTCGATCTCGGGCTCGATTTCCTGGAGGAGATAGCGTGTGCCGACTCCCGTGAGGAAAATCACGAGGTCGAAGCCTCCCGCGATCAAAGTCTTCGCGAATTCGATGGCCTGGGGATTGCATCCGATCGGGATCTCTCGGAGTGCGGGAGCCTCGATCGGCTCGCCTCCATGCTTGCGAATCAGGTCGGACATCGGGCCGGCCATCCGGCTCTCGAAGGCGGCCACACGTAGGCCATTAAGTGGAGGGGATACGTCGGGAGCGGACATGACGGGACTCAAGGAAGGACTCGGGACGGGAGCGGATCATCGCCCCCATCTTACGGGAACCGCAGGTTCGAGTGAAATGTCGGCCTTAGCAGGGGTAGGCCCGTGCCCGAGCCTTGCGTACAATATTGCTGGCGCGAGGAGTGACGCCTCGTTTTCTAGGATTGCTCGTCTAACTTAACCCCTTGCCTCGGTCTTCGGATTCCCGCAAATGTCTGACGAACAGGTTCCCGCCGACGTGAATCTCCCGAACCTCCCGGCGAACGGTAAACCTGCGAGGTCCGGGAAGCGAATCGCCAACCCTGAGCCGGTGGCTCGGTCGAACGGGGATAATCATACTGCCGACGAAGGGCTCCTGAATCGCCCGGCCCCGGATTTTATCAAGGCGCGCGCACCGGAGCTGGGGCAGTTCACCCACACCGATCCATGGCGCGTCCTGCGCATCCAGGGCGAGTTCGTCTCCGGGTTCAATGCGATGGCGGAACTCGGGGCGTGCATCAGTGTCTTCGGCTCCGCGCGCGTCCTCCCCGATCACGCCTACTATTCGGCGGCCGTCGAACTCGGCCGCAAGCTGGCGGAAGCGGGTTTCGGTGTGATCACCGGGGGCGGCCCCGGGATCATGGAGGCCGCCAATCGTGGGGCGAAAGAGGCCGGCGGAGTTTCCGTCGGATGCACGATCGAGCTTCCGTTCGAGCAGTCCACCAACCCGTACGCGAGCCTTAAGGTGAACTTCCGCTACTTCTTCGTGCGGAAGACCATGTTCGTGAAATACTCCGAAGGGTTCGTCATCTTCCCGGGTGGGTTCGGCACCCTGGACGAGCTGTTCGAGGCTCTCACGTTAGTCCAGACTCACAAGATCCATCGCTTTCCCATCGTCCTATACGGGAGCGAATATTGGCGTGGCTTGATCGAATGGATCGAGAGCACGCAACTCGGGGAGGGAATGGTCTCACCCGAGGATCTCAACCTCCTGATCCTTTCCGACTCGCTCGATGAAATACGCGATGTCATGGTCGATTGCTACAATTCGAAGTGCTGGAATACCTGGAAGAAGTCCGAAGGCGCCAAGGTCGATGCCGAGCCTCCCGGCGAGCTTGCAAACGCTCCGGACCGAGCGAAAGCCGACGCGGAGTAGAAGGCTCCGAGAGTCTGAAGGCGTGATACGCTTCACATTGCCATCCCTCGCCCGAACTCCGAGAATCCCTCGCCATGACCGATGCAGGCACACTCTTCGATACGTTCGATTCCACGCTGAGCCATTCGGGCCCCGAGGCAGCGATCGACCATCTGGTCGCGGCGATGGAGGAGAAGGGCGATCCTCGGGCGCTGCTCGACGCCCTGTTGCTGAAGGCCCGGCACGACCTGGGACTGCCTTCTGTCCAGGTCGGCCCGTTGTCGGAGATTGAGGAACCGGCGAGGACGAAGTTCGAGGATCGGTATGTCGAGGCGATCCGCTACGTCGGGACCAGGCTCCTGAACAAGGGCGACCTCGTTTCCGCCTGGCCCTACTTTCGGGCCATCGGGGAAAAGGAGCCGATCATCGCGGCCCTGGACGCCTTCTCGCCGGGAGATGGCCAGGAAAGCGTCGGACACGTCGTCGAGATCGCATTCAACCAGGGTGTGCATCCGCGACGCGGCTTCGAATTGATCCTCGATCACTTCGGCGTCTGTTCGGCGATCAGTTCCTTCGAGGGCCTGCCGCCCGATGAGACGATCCGAAGGGGCTGTTCCGAGTCGCTGGTTCGTCGTTTGCATGAACACCTAATTATGAGCCTTCGTGCCGAGGTCGAGCGTCGGGGAGAGGCTCTGCCGCCGGAGGGTACCTCCGTTCCTCGGTTGATTGAAGGCCGGGACTGGTTGTTCGCGGACGATGCGTATCATCTCGACGTGTCACATCTGGGGGCGGTGGTGCGAGTCGCGCCGATGGCCGAGGATCGCGAGACGCTGGAGAAGGCGGTCGAGCTGACTGAGTATGGTCGACACCTATCCGACCGGCATCAATACGACGGCGAGCCTCCGTTCGATCGACTCTACGAAGACCACGGCATTTACCTCCGGGGCCTCTTGGGGCGCGACGAGGATACCGCCATCTCCCACTTCGGGCAGAAGCTCCCTCCGATCGATCCCGATGGCGACGGTGACACGTTACCGGCGCAGATCCTCGTCCGTCTCCTGGTGAGGATGGGCCGTTTGGAAGAGGCGATCGACGTGTCGGCCGAACATCTCGCGCGAGTGCCGGAGGGGATGCTGATGGTCCCGGGGCTGACGCAGTTGTGCGGTCGAGCGGGGCGACTGGACCGGCTCGCCATGTCGGCCCGCGCGTTGGGAGATCCAGTGAAGTACGCCGCCGCGATCTTGTCCGCCTCATAAGGGGATCGGATGATGGAGAGGAGATGGAGATCCGCGTCATGTCCATTCGCGAACCCGATAGCCGCGAAGTCGCCCGGGTCGAGGCCCTCTCCACCGTCGATGGCGGGGACCCGGAGATCGACGCCTTCCTCGATCGTTGCGTGCCCGGCTCGACCTGGACGGCCCGGATTCGCACCGCGGAGGTGTCCGCGACGGTGCTCTCCCGCGCGCCTCTCGGCACGTTCTCCGAGCGTGTTTGCACCTGCGTCCGGTTACGTCTCAGCCGCGCCGTTCCGGTCGAACCGGGACTGCGATTCGAGATTGTCGCCAATGATGACTCGGGCCTGACGGCGAAGTGCCTCGTCCGCCCCTGGGGGGGCTGATCGCGGACCGGTCACTTGGATGGGAATCAGGGCTTGGCCGAGGCTTTAGGGATCGCATTCATCGTGTAATACGCCTCCTTATGCAACAGAGGGACGCCGGTGGTGGACTTGACCCCATCCATGTGCAACTCATGCACATGCCCCTCGACCAGCTTGTCCACGAACAGCCGGACCGACTTTCCATCGCCCGAGACCTCCGCCTTGGTGATGGTCGGATGGGTCTGATCAACTTCGGGGCTGCCGTAACTCGACTGGTAAATATAGGTGTGGGTTTCCAGTTTATACGACTTCGGATCGGCGGCCGTCTTGGGATCGGCGGCTTCCGTGAAGTTGAGCGTGAAGCCATCGGGCTCGGCCTTCATGGTGTGGACTTCGAACGGGACCTTTCCCGTCCACACCAGGCGTTCGAGCGCAAATTCCCTGGGACCGCGCGAGCCCCAGCCGCGATTGGTCTCGCCGATGAAGAGGGAACCGTCCTTGCCGAACAGGGAGGGCAAGCAACCCGATGCGAACCCCTGGCGGAACGGGAAGCAGGCGCCCTGGTAACGGCCGTTCACCTTTTCAAGAGCCACGCGCATGATCGTGCTGGCGGACTGGTCGCCGACGAAGAGTTGATCCGGGAAGGGGCCGAACTTGCCGCCGCTCAGGTCGCAGGAAATGCCGCTCGCGGACTGGCCCATCTTGGGATACGGGAAATAGACGGCCGGGGCTCGGAGCTTGGGGATCCTTTTGACCTCTTCGCTCAGCCGGCCGCCGCTCTTGGGTGGCGCGGGCTTCTCACCCAAGTTAGGGGCGAGGTGATACCAGGCGTGGCCGTCGGGATGGCCGACAAATGCGCCGGGTTCGAGGTGCTTGAGGGCGCAGGCACCGTTCCAGGGCCCCTGGTTTTCAGTGTAGAACATATCGCCGACCGCGTTCATGCCGAGGCCGCCGGGCGAGCGGAGGCCACTGGTCGTGGGGATCATCTTGCCGTCGGGGGTGATGCGGAGCGCCCAGCCGCGAAACTTCTGATCGCTCGTGAACGAGCCTGTGAGGCAGAGCGCGACCCAGAGATTACCATCGCGATCGAACTTCGATCCGAACGCGTATTCGTGGTAATCGCCCGTGATCTCCCATCCGTCGCAGAAGGTCTCGAACAGGTCGGCCTTGCCGTCGCCGTCGGTATCCTTGATCCGCGACATCTCGCCGCGCTGACTGACGTAGAGCCAGCCGTCGCGATGGGCCAGGCCGAGGATTTCGTGCAATCCCTTGGCGAAAACGGTGAATTTCGCGTCCTTGGCCGGGTCGGCTGCATAAGGATTATCGACGAGGTAAATCTCGCCGCGTCTCGTGGCGACCGCGAGCTTCCCGTCGGGCAACCATTCCAGCCCGCCGACTTCCAGGACGAGGCCCTTGGGGGGCTCGAAGGTGAGGATCTTGTAGTAGTCCTCCTCCTTCGGATCGGCAGCGCGGGCGGCGGGAGCCGCGAGGGCGACGAGGGCAACCACGGTCACCAGCGACGTGCGGAATCGGCCGTAAGTCATGAATCTGCTCCGAGTACGTGTCGCGATCACCAGCGATACTCCTGCGTCACCCGCGCCTTGCCGCCCGAGAATCGAACGGGCACGATTAACTCCCATCTGCCGGCCGACTCCCGAACCACGGAAGCGGCCCCGGCCTCGACGCGAGTCGTCCACTCGCCGTCGATCGCATACCAACCCTCGCTCTTCTTCTCGATCTTCGATCCGACCGCCGCGCGATACCATACCTGAGACTCGTCGCCGCTGGCCGACAGGGAGAGCGTCCTGCGAATCGCGGGCGATCCGTCGGCGACGATGCCGTCGGGCGCGTCCTCGACGCGGACCGTACCCGCCTCGTAGAGGAAGGTCGGACGATCGTTCTTCGTCAGGCGATAGCCACGGAACCGGTAGCCGTTCTCCTTGGGCGCGGCGGTCGGCCAGGGCTGTTTGTCGTCGGTAAGCGTTGCCAGGCTGGGACCGCGCGGGAAGGCGATGATGTTGTCGCCCAGAGGTGGCTGGAAACCGTCACCTCGACCGGACCAGTGTTTGGAGGCGTCCATGAACCCCCCCTGCCAGATCATGGCGAGCCGGCCCTCGTTGGCGTCGAAGGCGAGATTCGCTTTTTCGGGATAGCCCACGCCGATCCCGCGCGTCCCGGCACCCTCGATGAACGCGCGATAGATGATTGCGTCTTTCTCGGCAACCAGCGGGATCGGAGACCGACCGATTCCGTACGGAGGGTTGGCATTCGAGCCGTCAGCCAGGTAGAGCCACAGGGCTTCGATCTGCTTTCGTGAACTGCCGTCGAGGATCTCGGTTAGTTGGCTCTCGTCTTTCGGCCACGATGAAGGCATCCGGGTGCCGGGCCGATACGATTGGGGATCGACCACGTAGCGGACGAACCAATCGTGCTGGAGACGCCTCGTCATCAGGCTCATGTCCATCGCGGGGATGCCCGCCGAGGGAATACCCTTGAAGTTGTGGCACTGGACGCAGCCGAACGCCTGAGTTCCGGCGAGGTGGCGGCCGATGGTCTTCACCTTCTTGTCCGGCAGCCCGAATTCGGGCTTGAGTGATGCGGGGGCGACCGGATCGACGGTCGCGAGGAGCTTCGCGAGCGGACCGACAGCGGCCGCGCCGAATTTCGGCATCCGGGTCTTCATGTAGGGACGATCCTTGGCTCCGTCCGCCAACACGTGCTCCAGCCATTCGGTAGTGAGCTTCCCGCCCACGCCGTTCAGGTGAGGGGGCAGCGTCCCTTCGTCGCCCAGGTCCGCGTAGGTCGTCTCGAACGAGGCCTTTCGCTCGTCTTCGACTCCACCAACGCCATCTCGGGAGTGGCAGGCGTAGCAATTGTTCGCAGTCATCGTGTGGGCGATCACATGCTTGGCGTCGGGCGCCACCGGCTTGGTCGCGAGGAAACGGATGGCGTCGGCGAGCGCCTTCCTTTGCGAGTCGTTAAGCGCGAACCTGGGCGACTTCGCCGCAGGTGTCGGGGCCAGGCAGCCTGCGTCGATGCGGGCGACATCCAGGGGCACCGAGCTGACACCTGGTTCGATCACCTTACCGTCCCTGGCGAGCTGGTGGCACGAGGCACATCCCAAGGTGGCAAAGAGCGCTCGCCCCGTCTCGGCCAGTTCCGGTTTGGGGGTGAACTCGGCCTCGCCGGGCTTCGTGGACGGGGCGGGCGGCCCGTCGGACAGCGAGAGGTAGGGCTCGATCGACTGGCGAGGAAGGTTCGCCGATTCGATCTCGACGATCAGCTCGACCTGGCCGCCTCCGTCGAAATAGCCGACCACGATTTTATGCGCGCCGGGCGCGAGCTTCACGCGACCCACGCCCGTCTGGAGCGGATGAATCCCGTCGCTGTCGGCGATGTCCTTGCCGTCAATCCACAGCTTCGAGCCGTCGTCCGACGAGAGGTGGAACGTATACTCCTGATCGCGATCGACTCGGAAAAATCCCTCGAACCGCATGGCATACTGGGTCGGGCGTGAGGCCATCCCGAGATCAAATCCCGCCGATTCGCCACTCCTGGTCGGGGTGAGCTTGTCGAAATCGGGGACCTTGACCCATTGTCCCTCGTAACAGCGGAATCGCAGCGAGGGCGTCAGATTGACCGCCAGATCCTTGAGGAGGTAATTGGCGACTTCCACGGCGTCGTTGTTATCGAGATTCAACGAGGGCATGCGCCCCGAGGGTCGGACCTTGTGCGGATCGACGAGGAAAGTGCGGAGGCTGTCCACGGAGTACTTTGCGGACAGGTTTCCGAGCGGGATCGAGACGGCCGGAGTCGGCTTACCGTCGCGACGACCATGGCATGCGACGCAGCCGAACTGGTGGTACTTCTCCCTGCCGGCATTGAGCTTGGAGGCTTCGAGCGGCTTGTCCTTGACGCTTCCGGTGGTGGCGAGGAACTGGACGAGTGCCTCGATCGCGTCCTTCTTCGCATCGCCGTCCAACGCCGCCAGGACGTTCGGCATCGTCGTGCCGGGCTTCGCGGACTGTGGATCGGCGAGGAGCTTTCGCAACGCGGGGAGCTTGGCTCGTGCGCCAACGGCGTCAAGGATCGGTGCTTGCTTCTTGTTGAGAAACAGATCGGCGCCCGTCTCGGTCCGATGGCAGGATGTGCAATTGAGCTCGCCGAGCAGGAGCAGGCCGCCTCGAACGGGGTCGGGAATGGGACCGGAATGGAACCGCTCGAAACCGGCGACGATCGCATGGTCGGGCGACGGAGGATCGGCCGAGTACGCGGCGGGGAGGAGGGTCAGGCTCGATAGCAGCGGGACGAAAGAGGAGAGAACTCGACGCGCGACGGCAATCATCCGGGCTTTCTCCGTTCGGCGGGATCAAACGGCGGGTCGGGATCCGGCTCCGGCGTGCGGAACCCCTCGCGGACTCACTCGGGCGAAGTCCGATTGAATCATACGCCGGGCGCGAATGCGAGATCCCGGTCGTCCCGACCCTGTTTTCGTCGGGCCTCGCCCCGGCCCTGCCTCGGGCGGAAACTTGATTCCCTGTGAGTTGCCGGGTCCCACTTCTCCCGTGCAAATCACCGATCGCCGGCGCGCAATTCCAGCCGCACACCAGGATCATCGCGTCGAGTCGCCGTGACGATCAGAGAATCCGCGAGTGGGTACTACGGAATGACGCCCCTGGAGCACTCGACGCGACTCCGCTACGATGTGGCCCACATTACTCTCATGACCCAGGATTTCTTCCGCGATGATCAATCCGACACGACGTGAATGGCTTGCGGCAACGCCCGCAGCGCTCTCGCTCAGCGCCCTGGCTCTCTCAAACGCCTCGGCCCACAACATCGACCGACCTGCCGATGAGCCGTTCGGCTACTGTCTCAATACCAGCACGATTATGGGGCAAAAGCTGCCTCTGGCCGAGATCGTTGAGATCGCCGCCAAGGCCGGTTACCACGCCATCGAGCCCTGGATCGGGGAGCTGGAGGCGCACGAAAAGGCGGGGAAATCCCTGGCGGATCTCGGCAAGAAGATCAAGGACCTCGGCCTCACGGTCGAGAGTGCGATCGGATTCGCCGAGTGGGCCGTGGACGACGAGGCGAAACGGATGAAGGGACTCGAACAGATGCGCCGGGACATGGCCAAGGTCCGCGCGCTCGGCGGCACTCGGATCGCCGCGCCCCCCTCGGGGGCGACCGATCAAACCGATCTGGACCTCCGCAAAGTGGCCGAGCGTTATCGCAAGATCCTGGAAATCGGCGACACGATCGGGGTCGTGCCCCAGGTTGAGGTGTGGGGTTTCTCCAAGAGCCTGAATCGCCTTGGCGAAGTGGCGATGGTCGCGATCGAATCCGGCTCTGCCTCGGCCTGCATCCTGGCCGACGTCTACCACCTCTATCGAGGCGGGTCGGATTTCGCGGGCGTGACCCTTCTCAACGGGAACGCCCTCAAAGTCCTCCACATGAACGACTATCCCGCAAGCCCTCCCCGCGCCGAGATCACGGACGCCCAGCGCGTTTACCCCGGCGATGGCGTGGCTCCCCTCGGGAAGCTTCTGCGAGACCTGCAGTCCATCGGGTTCCGCGGCTATCTGTCCCTGGAGGTTTTCAACCGAGACTACTGGAAGCAGGACGCGCTAACCGTGGCGAGAACGGGCCTGGAGAAGATGCGAACCTCGGTGAAAGCGGCGATGCACAAGTAGCGGAGGGTACGCAGCATCGGCGGCTTCAACCACCGCTCGGGGAACTTACGAAGACTTGAGCTCGATCGAGGCGGAGTTGATGCAGTAGCGCAGCCCGGTCGGCCGAGGTCCGTCCGGGAAGACGTGGCCCAGGTGACCACCGCAACGGGCACAGGTCACCTCGGTCCGGATCATCGAATGACTGCGGTCCGTATGCTCATCGACGTTCGCATCCTGAGCGGGAGCCGTGAAACTCGGCCAGCCGCAGCCGGAATCGAACTTGGTCTCGGAGGAGAACAACTCCAGCCCGCAACCCGCGCAGAGATAGACACCGGGCGTTTTCGTGTTCCAATATTCGCCGCTGAACGCTGGCTCGGTCCCCTTCTGGCGGAGGATGTTGTATTGCTCGGGCGAAAGTTCCTCGCGCCATTCGGCGTCGGTTTTCTCGATCTTGTCGGGCATGATTCGCCTCCGAGGGGTAGGTCAACCACTCGCCGAAACGACCTTCAGGTCGGCCCGGGTGTTTTCATAGGTCTGATGGAACGCCAGCGCGGCCGGTTCGGGCTCGACGCCCCAGGACGCGCAGGCCTGTCGATAAAGCTCGGGCCACCAGTTCTCGTGATCGGTCAGTCCCTGATTGCGGACGGACGTCCAGTTGCTCACGATTTTTGACCAGCACTGGTCGCCATATTCGAGCGCCTCCTTCCAGCGGCCGATCTGCGGGATGTACCATTCGCGGCCGATGGCGGCGTGCAGGACCTCGTCCGCCCAATCGTAGTCTTGAATCGTGGCCATCAACGGGTCACCCGAGCGAACTCCGGTCTCCCACTCGTACCGCTTGCCCGTCTTGCTCATCAAGCCCTGCTCGATGAAGTACAGGACGGCGTGGCGCTCGATGGGAGTGCATTCGGTATTGAGTCGCAGCGACCAGTTGAACGTGATTCTCGCCAGGGACCAGTCCACGCCGTTGGCGATAAACCCGACCTCGCCCATCATGGCATGCCTCGCCTCGTCCCAGAGCTGGCGGGACATATCGCGGTAATAGCGCCAGGGTTTCCCCTTGGTCTCGACGATGATGCTCGCCATCATCTCGGGGACGTCGATTTCGCGAATCCGCTTGTACAGCATCATCAACGTCTTCGCCCGGTCCGGAAAGGCCGGGTCGTACAGGAACGCTTCGGCATTGACCCCTTGATTGTAGAGGTCCGTGAACCGTTCGTCTCTCTGCGGGACCGGGTCGTAAACAAAGGGCTTCGCGGAGTACAGGCGTGGCACCCGCTCCGGGCTGACCGTTCCCGTCCCATCGAGTCCACCCGCGGCCGCAAACGCGGCGGTCAATCTCTCCGACCAGGGCCTCATGCGCAACTTCGCGTCGTCCCCGACGAGACAGGCGACCGCCTCGCGGCCGAAGGCAATCATGTCGGCCAGTTCCAGCCGGGCGAAGCGGCAAACGCGGACGGAGGGGGCGTCGGCCAATGGGTTCGTGTCGGCCAGGTGCCGGGAGAGCGCGGCGTCGAGGGCGGGAAGGGCCACGTCGTAAATCGCAACGACGAGCTCCTCGGTCGTTGGCGCGGCCAGGATCTCGTCGAATGCGATTTCCAGATTCGGATCGGGCACGACCTCCAGGCCGAGCGGTGGTTCTCGCATCTCGCCGACCCGGGTTCGGATCGCCTCCACATGCTCAGCACACAGGTAGGCCTGATGCGAGAACGCCGTCTTCAGCTCGTAGATCGGCTCGGCCGTGATCCTCGCGGTGAAGATCTCATGGAGCCGTACGAGGGCGTAATGATACCGCTTGAGTCGCGTCACGCACGCCTCGATCCCCAGCCCCTGACGCGAGGCCTCGGTGATCGTCGCGAGCCCGGCCAGCGGGGGAAGTCCGCGATAGGATCGGTAGGCATCCATCGAGCGCAAGGCCGTCATGGTCAAACTCCGCACGATCGCCGGACAAGGGAGGATTGGAGGCTATTCTATAGAATCGGGGTGCTCTATGCAGCGCCTCGCGATCAGGTTTGTCACGCATCGTCGCCTCGCGCTCGAAGATACGCGAGCGCCTGTTCGTAGGCCGCATTGAGGCGGACGAACTGAGCCGGGCTGCCACCGCGGTCCGGGTGAGCCTGTTTGGAGAGGGTTCTGTAGGCATTTCGAATCTGATCCGGATGGAACGGCGGCGTGAGCCCCAACACGTCCGGCCAACTCCTTGGCGAGTCTGTCTCCGCCTCGAAGTACTCCGAGTACAGGTGGCGAACTTCCTCGCGGAAGCCTCGGCCGGAATGCGAACTTTCGGGATGCGCGAGCCAGCGGGCAACGAGCCAGGGGTCATCGCCATCGTCGGAGAGGATTTCGCGGGTCAGGTCGGGACGGCGAAATTCGGAGTCAATCCGGCGAGCCAGGAGGTCGGTGAGAGCGTCTTCCGGTCGCGGTGTACCGGCCCTGGGATCCCACAAGAGCAGGCGGGCGGCCTCCAGAATCCGTGCGGCCGCCGCATCGAGCGACCGGCCGGGGGCATCGCCGGAATCGATGGCCGCCTGGTGTCTCCAGAAACCCACGACGGTGATTTCGAGAAAGGTGAGCAGGGCCTCGGCCGAGGGTCGCTCGATCGGCGGATCAGGCACGTCTCGATCGAGGCCCAGGCGACGACGAATGCGGCTCGTGATCGTCCGCACGTCCTCGGCGGACGGTTCTTTCCCGTGCGGGATCTCGTTCGGCGGGATGGCGCCGCGACCGATCAACACGGAGGCGACATTGAACGCAAAGGCGGCTATGGCTTTCGTCTCGTAGAGACCGAGATGGACCTCGATCCCCTTGCTTCGAATCGCGGCGCGGAATTTCCGGCCGCCCCTCGGGCGCGACAACTCGGTCACGCCCTTCGGGAGCCGTTTCTCGGACGACTTCGCCTTGGCCACGCGATTATTTCTCGACCTTCACCTTGGGCAAGGCTTCCTTGAGCTTCTTCACGCCCTCGTCGGTCACTTTCGTCCCGTGGAGGAAGACGATTTCCAGGTTCGGCAGGGCTTTCAAGTGCTCGAGGCCGGCATCCGTGATACCAGTCCCGGCGAGACTGAGGATGCGAAGTTCTTTCAATTCCTTCAGCTTCTCGACGCCGGCATCGCCGATCTTGGTATCGACCAGGTAGAGCTTGCGGAGCGAGCCGAGGCCCTTGACGTTGTCCAGGCCGGCGTCGGTGATCTTGGTGCCATTGAGGGTGAGCTTCTGGATCTTGCCGAAGCCTTTCACAGGCGCGATCGCGGCGTCGTCGGCCTGAGTCACACCCAGATTGACGACGGTCACCGGCTTGTCAGGCGCCTTGTCGTCTCGCTCGATCTTGCCGCCGGCCTTCTGCAAGGAGGCGATCGCGGCATCATCCTCGGCCCGGCTCGCGGATGGCGAGGCGAGACCAAGGAGCAATGCGACGGAGAGGAGAACGCGGTTCCGCAGGATTGCGGTAAGCGAGGCGTGAGTCATGGTCGAGGCCCTTTCGATTGGCAGGATTCGCACGCTGGCCTTTATACCCCGCGCGGACCGCGAGACCAATAGCCTCAATCCAGGCATGTCTGCCATCCGAGCCGGACTCGCCGGGACTACATTATCAACCCTTGCCAGTGTCCGAGCAGTTCCAGCAACCGATTTGTTTGAGGATACGGATGTCCGAGGTATTGCCGGAAACCCTCGGCATGCGCGACGCCAATTTCCTGCCCTCGCTTGGCCGACCAGCGATCGAGGGTTTCCAGGTACTCATCCATTCCGTGCTGGCGAAGTAGCCAGTTCCTCTGGCTCGCGTGGCAGGCGAGCATGGCACGCTTGATGGCAAAGGTCGAGGTGACGTTCACGTAGAAGCTCGCCGGGACCGTTTTCCCCTCGGAGTTGCCCCCATCGACGGGATCGACCAGATAGAGATGCGGGATTTTATCAAGGGGCGGGGCGGGCTCCCATTGTTTGGTTGCGTAGTTGGGCACCGAAGTGGCGAACAGGGCATCGCGGACGAGCAGGCTGGTATTCTCGTGATCGGCCATGTAATCGACGGGGGGCGCCGTCAACACGAGATCCGGGCGGACACGACGGAGGAACTCGACAACCCGACGGCGCGAGGGATCGTCGTTGAAGATGGACAGGTCACGAAATTCCAGGCAGTGATAATCGGCCCCGATGAGATCGGCCGCCGCCTTGGCCTCCGAACGGCGGATGGCGGAGATGGTCTCGGCGTCATACTCGGCCGTACCGCAGTCGCCGGGGGTCATGGTGGCGATCGTGAGGTGGCAGCCCTTCTCCCGCAGGAGTGCGAGCGTTCCGGCACATTGCATCTCGACGTCGTCGGGGTGGGCGTGAATTGCCAGGATGCGGGTCGCTGGGGTCATGTCACTCGCTCGCCGTCGGGGTATATTAGGAAGAACCGAGGTGTACCGCCGATCGCTCACAAAGGCAAGGCGCAGCGCCACGAACCATTCAGTTCCTCATCCCGAGACGCGCCGATGATGATCCCCCACCAGCCGCGGATACACTCCTCCGCGCTCGCTTTCCTGACGGTGATGCTTGCCGCAGGCTGCGGTTCGACCGAGTCCGGCTCCTCGTCCGCCACCCGAGCGGATTTCACAGCCAAGACCCAAGGGTCGGCCGAAGCGCTGTTGGAGCACATCGACCAGTTGTCGCTGCAATTCGGCGAGTCCGAAGCTGAGGACCCCGCGGCGGTTCGAAAGCTCTTGAGGGATTATTCGTCGGCCGTCGTCGAGACGGCCAAGGCCATCATCAAGGACACGAAGGCCGACCCGGTTCTGCGGCAGAGGGCGACCACGGCTCTGTTCGCTACCCTGTCTCGCAGTCGTGAAGCCGATCCCAAGGTGATGGAGACGATCATCCAGACCTCCGAGCGTATCGAGGCCGAGAATCCCAAGACCAACATCGCGGCAATCGCGGCCTTCGAACGCTGCAAGGCCTACGGTCTTGAGTTCCAGTTGACGCCCGTGCCCGACCGACCCGGCAAGATGAAGAACCTGGCCGAGGCCGTGGACCACCTCGGCCGCTTGGACCCACCCCCCGAACCCGCTCCTGAACTGGTCAACAAGACGGCCATGGATTCCGAGGTCTACGGGCACCCCGAATTTGCCGAGAAACTGTACACGACGCTCATCGAGGCATTTCCGGAGGACGACCGAGTCCCCTTCGCGAAAGGGGCCCTCGCCCGGCTCAAGCTCAAGGGCCAGATCCTGGAGGGTCTGGAGGGCCCTGGACGCGACGACAAGACGACCTCGCTGAAGGATTTCCGGGGGAAGGTCGTCCTCGTCGACTTCTGGGGAACCCTCTGCGTTCCCTGCACCAATGAAATCCCGGCGATGGAGGGCTATCGCAAGACGATGGAGGCGAAGGGGTTCGTGATCCTTGGCGTCTGCGTGGACCCCTCGATGGAGAACTACCTGGCCTACAGCAAGGAGATGAAACTTGACTGGCCCCAGATCTTCTCGAAGGTGACCAATCAGAAGATGAATTCGGTGATGACTCACCGATTCGGGGTGCAGCGGTTGCCGTTCAAGATGCTCATCGATCGCGATGGCCGCTTCCTCGCGTCGGGCCATTATTTTGAGGATTTGAAGCCGGAACTGGATAAGCTGCTGGGCCCGGAAAAGCCGGAAACGGCGGCCCCTGGCGAGAAGAAATAGCGGCGATTGCCTCGAACGATGGTGCGGATGGGTCGACAAGTCATCGTCCGGTCGATGAGAGCGAAATGCGGGTTGGGCTCGCTTTTTTGGAAAATGTTCTCGCGTGCGCTAGCCGACCTGTGTACATTAGCGGGCAAAGGCTCAGTTGGTGATCGTCCGTGTCATGGTACGGGCACGGAGGTCGCACGAAGGCCCCTCCCCCGCTCAGATCGGTAGGGCACGTTGACCTGACGGGGGCAACACTCCCTTTCCCTCGCCCTGGAGCCCCAACGATGGCCGACCTGGAAGCCTTGACCTCGCGTCAACGCGAGATTTACGAATTCATCCGAAAGAAGATTCAGGGACGGGGCTACGGCCCCACCGTTCGAGAAATCGGCAACGAGTTCGGCATCAAGAGCCCCAACGGGGTCATGTGCCACCTCAAGGCGCTACAGAAGAAAGGGCTGATCCACCGCGAAGCCAATATGTCGCGGGCCATTCAGCTCCTCCAGGATACCCCCGCCGGGGAACGACCCGTCCTGAGACTCCTCGGTAAGATCGCCGCCGGACAGCCGCTGGAAGCCATCGAGGATGCCGAAGAATTCGGATTCGAGGATTGGACCAACCCGGATGAAAAGTTCGTGCTCCAGGTCACCGGCGAATCGATGATCGAGGAACACATCGCCGACGGCGATTTCGTGATCATCCAGCGGCAAGAAACCGCCAGGGATGGACAGATTGTCGCGGTCCAGGACGATGAAGGTGCCGCCACCCTGAAGCGATTCTTCCGAGAGCGGAACCGGGTCCGCCTCGAACCCGCCAACAAGTCGATGAAGCCGATCTTTCGGGACAGCGTCACGATTCTGGGCACGCTGGCAGGCGTTGTGCGGAAATATTGAGGATCCCGGACGGATCGCGACCAAGCGAGAGTGAACACGGAGGAGCGCGGGAGGAAGATCCCTCTTCCTTTTGTGTTCGCCTCCGTGTTCTTTGTAGCTTTATGGTCAGATTTTTCTCGTCTCGTCGAGTGCCACGATGGCCAGATCCGCCGATCTCGATTTCGTCCGCCTCTTCACCGACGGCGCCTGCTCCGGCAACCCGGGCCCGGGTGGCTGGGCCTACATTCTCCAGCATCCCGCCAGCGGGAAGGTGATCGACGGTTCCGGGGCCGAGTCGGCGACCACGAACAATCGGATGGAACTGACCGCCGCCATCGAGGGGCTCGCAGCCCTGAAAAAGCCCTGCCGGGTCGAGCTCGTCACCGATAGCGAATACGTCGGCAAGGGTCTTCGCGACTGGTCACCCAAGTGGAAGGCCAACGGCTGGCGGCGCAAGGAGGGGAAGAGCTACAAGCCGGTGGTCAATGTCGACCTCTGGCAGCGCCTCGACGAAGTCGCTTCCCGACACGAAGTGACGGTCACGATCGTGCTGGGACACAATGGCCACCCGGAGAATGAGGCCTGCGACCGGATGGCGGTCGCAGCCTACAAGGCCCTGGTCGCCGACTCCAGATAGACTCGAGACGCCCACGAGAGAACTCGCGGCATATCCCGGTCCGATCGGGCATGGATAACCATGGAGCCGTCCGCGATTTCGGGGGCTCGCCGTCAAATCCATCGAATTTCCGTTGGACAATCCAGTCCAGCGACGCCACCATACATAGAAGGATTCACGCTGTAGGAATATTCTTTGTCCGCCGGCGCATCTGTGGAAATCTGCAAGGGCTCGATCGTGGCCGCGTCCCGTAAGACGTACCTGATCCTGTTTGCTCTGATCTCGAGTGGCGCCCTCGCCTTCTTCGCCGCCAGCCCCCGGTCAAAATCGGGCCGGAACCCGTCCGAACATGTGGCACGAAGACCGGCCTGGCGATCGAGCTTGGACGAGGCTCCTCCGGAAGTCCAGGAGTTCCTCGGCCGCGTCTTCGAGAAGATCCCAGAGCACGGCGCCGAATTGACCGGTTACCGATTTTACGACTGGGAATGGGACGGCAGGCCCACACATGAGGCGATGGGGTTCAAGGCCATCCGGGGCCTCGATCCCGAGACGCTTATCGCGAGAGTGATGAACGTCGACAGTTACGTGGGAAATATTCCCCATGTTGTCGTCTCGCGAACACTGACGGATTCCGAGTTCAAACCACCCGGAAAGGTGCGTTTCTACCAGAGAATCCGCGTCCCAAAAATCGCCACGATCCAGCACGAGCTCGTCCTTGTGGACGCCGGAACCATCAAGGGTTATCGGGTCGCCTACTGGTATCTGCTGAAGGACAGGACGAAGGCGCTGGACGCCGGTAGCGGAGCGCGCAGCGAGTACAACGTCGGCGCCTGGCTGGCGGCACCCGGCACCGTGGGTTATGCACTTAGCTCGTGGCCGGGGCGAGAGGACGTCAACGCGCTCCAATGGGTCTCACTGACCTCGGGCGCGAACGCGCTCGCGAAAAAAGTTGTCGAGGGGAACATCGACGGTATGGCGGCTTGGTCTCTGAAGCCGACGGAGCTGGGTCTCCGATAATCCGCAGGGCGCGGCAATGCCGTCCATCCCGACCCCAGCAAGCCGCGGGCAAAGCATCAAACAAGTCGCACGATCCGTCCGTTCATTTCAACCCGATTTCGTGGTTCGAAATCGGGCGATTCGGGAGCGAACCTGCTCGGGATTCTCAAGAGACCGGCCGATGATGGATCAGACACGGTCCTCGGCCAAGGAACGTCCAGCCCAAATTGCCCGGACGGGCCGCGACAAATTGCGTGCATGGGTGGATTTTTTTCTTGACAGTTCAGGAGCGGGGCGCGTATTGTTTGGATATGCGGTAATATACCGAGAAGTTAGCGCGGCGAGAAGTGCCAAGACGAAGGCGCGTCTGACCCCACGGTGGGGTCGAGTAGCGATGTTTCGCGAGCTGGAGATGACTCTCATGGGCGGTAGGCGATTCGGCTCTCGGCGGACAGCCGGGCGAGTGAGGCCCTCACGGAGCCTGCCGGCTTTGGAGGCGTTAGAAAGCCGTCAGCTCCTCGCCACGTTCACCGTGACGAACAACCAGGACTTGTTCCCGGGCGGAGGCGTCGTGCCGGGCTCGTTGAGGGACGCGATCAACAAGGCGAATCTCCAGGCCGGCGCGGACAACATCGTCTTCAACATCGCGGGCACGGGCATCCACACGATCCTGCCGGATATCGCCCTGCCGCCGCTCACCGACACCGTCAAGATTGACGGTACCACCCAGCCGGGCTATGCGGGCCAGCCGGTGATCGAGATCGACGGCTCGAATGCGGGCGTCGGCGCGAATGGTTTGCGCCTCGATACCGGAAACATCATGATCCGTGCTCTGGCGATCAATCGGTTCCGCTCATCGGGCATCCGAATCGAGTCGGGTCAGGATACCGTACAGCTCTGCTTTATCGGGACGACCCCAGCGGGGAACACGGCCGCGGCAAACGGCAATTACGGCATCTTCGTGGACGGCGGGGCGAACAATATCATCGGCGGGTTCGACACCAAGCTCGGCGCCCTGGGGAACGTGATCTCCGGCAATACTGGTGGCGGGATCAACCTGTTCAACTCCGGGGCGTCTAACAATGTGATCGTCGGCAATTTCATCGGGACGGACGTCTCGGGCGCCCGCGCCCTGCCGAACACGGGAAATGGGATTTCGATCGTTGGCGGCGCGTTCAACCAGATCGGCGGACAGACGGCCGGCCAGTCCAATGTGATCTCGGGCAACACCGGAGACGGGGTCTCGATCCTGGGGGCGTCGGCGCGAAATACGTCACTTGTCGCGAATTTCATCGGCGTCGACGGTAACCCGATCGGTAGTCCCGGTGGCGGTTCCAGCGGCGGGAATATCGCCGTCGCCAATGGAGGGGCGGGGATTGCGATTACCGGCGCGCCGCAGACATTCATCGGCGGTACCGGCCCGGAATCCACCAATATCATTTCGGGTAACAAGGGCGCCGGCGTCGCGATTGTCGGTGGCGACACTACAATCATTCGAGGCAACATCCTGGGTGCGGACGCTACGGGCGTGAAGGGCCTGGGGAACCTCGGCGCCGGTGTCTCGATCAATGGTGGTGATGGCTCCCAGATCGGTGGTACGCTCGCCGGCGCGGGCAACATCATTGCATTTAACGGAAAGACGTTTCAGTCCGGCGGTGTCAACATCTTCTCAGGCCGCCGGATCCCGATCCTCAGCAATTCGATCTTCGGCAACTTCGGGCTCGGGACCATCCTATTCAACGTGGGGGGGCAGCCCGTCGCCAACGATGGCGGCGACCCGGACCAGGGACCGAACGACCTGCAGAACTATCCGGTGCTCACGAAAGTCGCGACCGCCGCGGGCCGGACCTTGATCCAGGGCAGCTTGAATAGTCAGCCGAACACGACCTATACGGTGCAATTCTTCTCGAACGTGTCGAAGGACCCTAGCAACTTCGGCGAGGGTCAGACGCTGCTGGGCCAGACCCAGGTCACGACCGACAGCAACGGTATTGCGGACATCAATATTACCTTGCCAACCCCCTCGGTGATCGGCCAGTTCATCTCCGCCACGGCCACGGATTCCCAGGGGAACACGTCGGAATTCGCTCTGGATATCCAGGTCGTCAAGGCGAATCAGGCGAACCTGTCAGTCGCGATCGCCGCGAGCCCAAACCCTGCAACGCTGGGGTCGGACCTGACGTACACGATCACCGTCGTGAATAACGGCCCCGACCAGGCGACGAACGTCCAACTCGTTCAGACCCTTCCTCCGGGCGTGACTTTCAAGTCAGGAATTGCAACTCAAGGTTCGTTGACCTCGGCGGGCACCCTCGTCCTGGGGAATCTTGGGGCGATCGACGCGGGGACGAGCGTCGTCGCCACGGTTCTCGTGGCACCCTCGGCAATCGGGTCGATCACGACGACGGCCAATGTCAGCTCGGGTGAGATCGACCCGGACACGACCGACAATCAGGCGAGTCAGACGACGGTCGTGGACATCCCGGCGGATCTTGGCCTGATACTCACTTCGGATCCCGCTCGGGTCACGGTCGGACAGAATACCCAGCTCAGCGCGATCGTGAATAACTTCGGCCCCGGTGCCGCGACCGGAACGGTGCTGAGAGTGGCTCTGCCGGCCGGCGTCAGTTTCGTGACAGCCTCGCTGGGACAAGGCTCCGCGTCGTTCGCGAACGGGATCGTCACGGCCAATCTCGGCACGCTTGCCAGTGGCGTCTCGAGCCCCGTGTACATCGTCGTCACCGCGCCGATCTTTGTCCCGAGCTCGGGCGTCTTGAGCGTGACCGCCAGCGTGTCCGCGAACGAGATCGAACCCGCCGGGCAAGACCCCACGCCGAATCAAGTCTCTCTGGACGTCCCGGTCGATCCCTCCAGCGACGTGTCCCTGAGCTTCGTGGGAAGTCCCGAGCCGATCCTGGCCGGGTCCAACCTGACGTATTTCTATACGGTGATTAACAACGGCCCCTCGCCGGCCACCGGCATCGTCCTGACGGATATCATCCCGGCGGGAATGACTTTCGTCGCCGCACCTCCCCCGAGTCAGGGTGTGACCTCGTTCAGTAACGGTGTCGTCACGGTTTCGATCGGCAGCCTTGGCCCGAGCGGGGTCGCGACCGGGACCATCACCGTCACTCCGACAAAGACCGGTGTGATCCTGAACACGGCCACTGTGGCGCTCGATCAACCCGACCCGAACACCGCGAACAACACGTTCACAGCCATCTCGACGGTGAGCCCCGCCGATCTTTCGGTCAAGACGAGCGTGGCGCCCGATCCAGTCGAAGCGGGTCACAACCTCACATACACCCTGTTCATCTCCAATAATGGCCCCGCCGACGCCACGAACGTGCAGCTTTCGGATCTTCTCCCGAGCGGCGTCGTTTTCGTGTCGGCAATTGCGACCCAGGGGGATGTTCAGCAGTTGAACGGAAAGGTGACGGGAACTCTCGGGGCGATCATTCCCGGCACAACGGACCGGGTGTTGGCCGCCGGATCGACGGTCCTGGTCACGATCGTGGTGACGCCACCGGTATCGGCCGTGCTCACGAACACTGCGACCATCTCATCAGACCAGATTGATATCAATCCCGGCAACAACACACAGACTGTCACCACCAACGTCAGCCCCGCGGACCTCGGGGTCTCTCTGGGGGTCTCGCCGAATATCGTCCTCGCGGGCGATCCTCTCACGTTCACGGCGTTCGTCACGAATACGTCGGGGCCATCGACCGCGAACAACGTGGTCCTGAGAGACTTGCTGCCTGCCGGTCTCCAGTTCGTTTCCGCCACCAGCAGCCAGGGCACGGTGACCTCGGATAGCTCGGGCGTAACTGCTCGACTCGGCTCCCTGCCCGCCGGAGGCTCGGCCACGGTCACGATCATCGCGAAACCCCTGATCGAAGGGGCGTTCACGAACTCGGTATCGATCGTTTCGGATCAGGTGGACCCCGATACGACGAACAATACGGCCCAGGTGACCGCGAGTGTCATCAACGGCCCGGGCGTGCTCCAGTTCGCCGCGAGCACCTTCACGGTGGGGGAAAACTCGGGCGCCGCGATCATCACCGTTGTACGAACTAGCGGCAACAGGGGCTCGGTCGCGGTGAACTTCAGCACCAGTGACGGAACGGGCCTGGCCGGGTTGAACTACAAGGCCACGTCGGGAACGCTGGTCTTCAACGATGGGGAAACGTCCAAGACCTTCAGCGTGCCCCTGATCGATGATGGCTCGGTGAATGGCAATACGAGCATCCACCTCTCCTTGACGTCGCCGACCGGCGGGGCCAGTGTCGGCGCCAACTCGAGCGCGACGCTGATTTCGACGGAGACGGATTTCGACGTCAACGGTCCCAAGGTCGTGGACGTTCAGGTTCAAGGCAGCGGCAGGTTTGTGACCGGCGTGACCCTGGTCTTCGACGAAGCCCTTGACCCATCCCGTGCCACCAATCCGGGCAACTACACCCTGATGGCTCCCGGTAAGAATGGCCGCGGTGAGATCGCCGTGGCGATCTTGCCGCCGACTTACAACCCCGTGAACCATACGGTCACGATCACCTCGGGTCGCTCGCTGGCCCTCAACAGCTTCTACCGCGTGATCGTAAATGGTGCGGTGGGAACGGGCGTGACGGATATCTTCGGCAACGCGCTCCAGGGCGCGGATAGCCAGGGGAATGGCCAGAATTACATGGCCACCTTCGCCCGAGGATCGTCCCTGAAATACGCCGATCATGATGGCGATCTCGTTACCCTGAACCTCTCGAACGGTGGCCTCCTCGATCTCTACCGCTCGGCAAGCGGAGACGGTCAGGTCCTCCGAGTCCTGGGCGCCGGAGCCAGGAGGAGCGTCCTCTCCGGCAACGTGAAGCGAGGCTCGTTCAAGAGTGACGGCGTGGCGACGTTCAACTCGATCATCGGCGCCAACTTTGGCCAGGTGGATTCGCGCCTGACGACGCCCAAATTCTTCGTCGACAGCGTGACTGCCTTCATCAAGGGTAGCAATTCGAGCCTCGTCCGCGCCTCGTCCGTCTCGGTCAACGGCAGTCCGGCGACGGGTCGACTGTTTGCAAGAAGCTTCGCCCGGCGAGTCCATCACTGAGTGCGGGAGGATGCGTCGCCTCTTGCCACCGAACCGTGCATGAAACGAGGAGCGGTGCGAGACGGCACCGCTCCTCGTTCCGTTTGTCACAACCGGAAGCCCGCCTGGATTTGGTCCACTCTCATCCATCGAGGACGACCCCATGAGTCGGTCGATCACGGCGCGCCCATCGCGAATGAATCCGAGGTTTCGTGCGAGCGTTGAAACGCTGGAAACGCGGCAAGTCCTCTCCGCCATGCTCGGTTTGACCGCGGCGAACGAGCTTGCGGCGTTCGAGAGCACAAGACCCGACGTGATTCTCTCCCTCAGACCGATCACGGGCCTGCAGCCGACGGAATCCGTCCTGGCCATCGACTCTCGTCCCTACACCGGCCAGATTTATGGACTTGGCTCGACCGGACGGCTCTATACCCTTGATCCGGCGACGGGGGCGGCGTCGATGGTCGGCACCGGGCCGCTCGCGACTCCTCTCAGCGGCGCGGAATTCGACATCGATTTCAACCCATTCACGGATGTTGTCCGGCTTGTCAGCGACGCCGGGCAGGATCTCCGCGTGAATCCCGATACCGGCGAGGTGAGCGTTGATCCCAACCTCGCCTATGCGCCGACGGATGCCGGGGCAGGGACCACGCCATCCATCGTCGGGGCCGCGTATGCGAACAACGTTCCGGGAGGCGTCACGAGGCTCTACGAGATCGACTCGAAGCGAGGAGTTCTCGTCACCCAGGGCTCCGCGGACGTTTTCACCAACCCTGCGGCGGAAAACGCGGGACAGCTCTACACTGTGGGACCTCTGGGGCTAACGACGACCGGGAAGGTCGGCTTCGAGGTGACTCCCGACGGACAGTTCCTCGCGTCCGTTCCCGGCGCCGGTGGTGTGGGTTCAAGCCTCGTCTCGATCAATCAGAATACTGGTTCGGCGTCGATCATCGGCGCCTTTCCCAATACATCAACGATGCGGGATATCACGTCCCGACCTAGAATCGAACTCGCGTATGCGGTCACCACATCCAATCATCTCGTCTCTTTCCGAAGTAGCACCCCTGGCACGCTCCTCACCGATCATGTCGTCCTGGGACTTCAAATCGGGGAAACTCTGCAAGCCATCGACTTTCGACCGTCCACGGGTCAACTGTAT
Organism: Planctomycetota bacterium; assembly: GCA_028291545.1. GTDB lineage: Bacteria > Planctomycetota > Planctomycetia > Isosphaerales > Isosphaeraceae > JAQGHR01. Next base: position 64,833 of record JAQGHR010000089.1, read on the forward strand.
GGCTTCGGATCGAGCGGGCGGCTTTATCTGATCGATCCGTCCTCGGCCGTGGCGACGGTGGTCTCGGCGACCCCGATTTCTCCACCGGCCGTTGGCTCGCGCTACTCGATCGAATCCGATCCGTCCGCTGAACTCATCACGTTCGTCACGAACGCGGGACAGGATTTGCGGATCGACCCGAGCAACGGTCTGATCCAGGCGCCGTTGCCGAACCTGGCGTATGCGTCGAGCGACCCTGCCGCCGCGTTTCCGCCGTCGGTCGTGGCCGAGGCCTACAGCCCCAATCAGCCATTCGGGTCTCTGACCTCTCTCTATGGCATCGATTCCGCCCGCGACACGCTCGTTCTTCAGGGATCCATCAACGGGTCACCCGTGCCGGTCGCCGCCGGCCAGCTTTATTCGGTCGGCCCGCTGGGTCGGGATGTGACCGAAAATGCCGGTTTCGACGTCGCCGGGACGGGCCGGGCGTTCGTCTCGCTGACCGATGCCGGGGCGTCGACATCGTCGCTTTATATCATTAACCTGGCGACGGCGAAACTTACACGGTTGGGAGAGATCGCCGGCGGCGCCATAGTTCGCGATATCGCGATCGCCCCCGCTGGATTCGCCCAATTCAGCGCAACCAACTATCCGGTTCCGACGACCGCCAGCTCCGCCACGATTGTCGTGAACCGGATCGCGGGTGCGAGCGGACCGGTTCGGATCGCGTACGCCACGTCGGACGGCACGGCTCGCGCCGGGACCGATTACCTCGCGGTGTCGGGCGTACTCGATTTCGCGGACGGTGAAACCGTGAAGACATTCACCGTGCCGATCCGGAGCGGGTCGTTCTCGGAGGGGACTCGCACCGTTAATCTGAGTCTTTCGGCGGTATCGGGCGGGGTCGTGATCGGCCCGATCGGCAGCAGCATCGTCACAATCCAGTCCCTCGGCCCGGTCGCCGTGTCGGGGATCAGCTCGACCGCGTTTCTGGGGACTGCGACGGCGATTAACGCCGTCGATGTGGTTTTGAGCGGTACGATCGACGCGTCACGGGCCGGCGATCTGGCAACCTATCGAGTGACGGGACGGCTCGCCGATTTTACGGCGCGAACGTTCTTCGTTGACCTTCAATCGGTGACTTACGATCCATCGACACAGACGGCGCACATCGTGTTCTCGCGCCCCGTCTCCCTCGCCTCGTTCCGCAGTCTTCAGGTGACGGCTCGCGGCCTTGGGACGAACGGTAGGGACTTGGTCGATACCTACAGCGTTCAACGCGGGACAAACATTCGCTTCATCGACATGGATGGCGATCGCGTTTCGCTGATCGTCGTGGGCCGGCGCTCGAAACTGGTCGTACTCCGCCATTCCGACGGGGGAGCGGTCTCGGCGTGGGTCGAGGGTGCTGGGCGATCGGTCTCCGGTCTGCTGCTCCCGCGACGGGGATCGAATCGCCGCACGACGATTGATCGTTTCGTCATGAATGGGGCGAGATTACGCCTGCCGCGATCGATCACGGTCACGAAGGTAGTGACAAGCTAAACGTGGGTGGGATGAAATCCTCTCCTCACTCCGGGTCGAGCGCCTGCAAATCTTCGGGCACGAACCTGCCATCGACGCGGATGGGTAGGCCGTCGAAGGAAATCGTGCCGCCGCCACATTCTGTGCGCTGGATCTGGACAAGATCCCAGTGGATCTTCGAGCGGTTGCCGTTGTCGGCCTCGTCATAGGCGCTCCCGGGCGTGAGATGGAAACTGCCCGCGATCTTCTCGTCGAAGAGGATGTCGCGCATCGGATGCAGGATGCGAGGGTTGCAGCCGATGGACCACTCACCGACATAGCGAGCCCCTTCGTCCGCATCGAAGATGGAACGCAGCTTGTCCTTGTCGCCCCCGTCGCAGTCGGATTCGATGATCCGGCCGTTCTCGAAGACGAGGCGAACACCGTCGAACGCCGAGCCTTGATAGATCGTGGGCGAGTTGAACTTGACGCGACCGTTGACGGAGTCTCGAACTGGGCTGGTGAAGACCTCACCGTCAGGGATGTTCATTTCGCCGGCGCATGAGACGACGGGGATGCCCGCGATGGAGAATCTCAGGTCCGTTTCCGGCCCGGTAATATGGACTTCGCTCGCCTTTTCCATCCTCTGAACGAGTGGCTTGAGCGCCTTGGCGAGCCTGGGGTAGTCGAGGTTGCAGACATCGAAATAGAAATCCTCGAATGCTTCCGTGCTCATCCCCGCCTGCTGGGCCATGCTGGCATTGGGCAGGCGGAGGACGCACCATCGGGTGTGCTTGATGCGTTGCTCGTAATGGACCGGCTTGAGGAAATGCGTGTTGTAGAGGCCCATCTTCTCGTTGGGAACGTCGGACATTTCGCTGATATTTTTCGCGCCACGCAGGGCGATGTAAGCCTGAACCCCCTTCATACGGGTTAGCTCGGTCTGCCCCCAGAGCGTCATCTGCGGCTCCGTGGCGTGACGCACTTGCTCGCGGATCATCCGGGTATTCTTGGTCTCGATCAACGCGTGCGCCCCCTTCCTCGACGCCTTGCGAACGAGGAGCCGGGGTAAGGTATCGTCTTCGAGATCAAAACATTCGATGAGGAGGGTCTCGCCGGACGCGAGCCGCGTCGAATGGTTCAGGAGGATGTCGGCCAGAGCATCCCAGCGAGGATCGGGCATAGAAATGAGTCCGTGTATCGGTGAAACCGGGGGTCCCGGATTCAGTATCCGAGGTGGACGCTTATTATCCAACCCGCATCAATTCTTGACCAGAGACCGGTCGATCCGAGGACGTGGGGCTGTGCAATTTGATCCCTACGACGGCCCGGCAAATGACCGAGGGCCGGGAAGTCTGGCCTCCCGGCCCTCGGCTGGTTGATGGTTTCCGCAGATCGCGATTACTTCGGCTTTTCCGCGTCACCCTCGGGCTTTTCGGTCTCGGGCTTTTCGGCATCGGGCTTCTCTGTCGCTGGCTTCTCCTCGGCGGCGGGAGGAGTGGCCGGCATATCCCCCGCTGGCGGCGGGGTTGCGACTCGGCCCTTGGGATGAAGGATGTCGTTGATCGCAGGCCGATTCGCGGCCTCAGCTCGACCGATGATGGGTGAATTGTAGCTATAGCCCAGCTGAGAAAGGAGCCTTTCGATCGAGAGCGGGCGAATCCCGTCGAGGCGGGCCGTCTTGATTGCCGTGGTTCTCTTGTCGAGGAACCCTTGCTCTTCCGTACCCATGCCCTTCCCTTCGCGGAGCGCGGCCGGGTGGAAGGCGTCACGGTCGTCGACCACGTACCACGCGATCAGCGGGGTGAGCTTGCCAGACTCGACGCCGACGCCAGGAGGCGGCAGGTCGTAGGACACGATTCCGCCCGAGGCCTGGATCATGCGCTTCAGGTCTTCGCGGTCGTCGCGCCCGTCGCGGTTCACATCCATCTTGCCGATCAGGGCAAACTGTTGCGGGCGGCCCGGGTCCCAGGTGGGGGAATAGAGCTGATCTCCCGATCGGATCGGATTGATCGAATTCTTGGTATCAATAATCCGTGCAAGGCTGCCGTTCGGACCGACCTGAATCAGCTCGACCGTGCCCTTGGGCTTGTCGGTAGGCAACCCAGGCGCGTTTTTGTCGAAGACGGACAGGACCATTTGCTCGTGGGCGCCGACCGATCGTCCGATCGAGGTTCGTACTTCGCCGCGACCGTAATCCACGAACTGGACGACGCCGTCCTTTTTATCCAGGACGGTATCCTTCTTTTCCGCGATGTCTCGCCAGTTTCGAAGCTGCACGAGCAGGTCATCGGTCCGCTTCTTGAAGTCATCCTCCATTGCCGTCAGCTGATTCTTGAGACGGATGATCTCCTGCGCCTGCTTGTTCGTGTCCGTCTGCAGGGCATCCACCTTGTTGCCAAGCGAAATTCGGTCGGTTTCGTGCTTGTTATGCTCGGCTTCCAGGTCGGTCTTGGTATCTTTGACGGCCTTGGTCTCGACGTCGAGCTTGGCCTGATTGACCTGATTGGCGGCTTCCAGTTGTTTCCGGGTGTCGTGGAACTCCAGGCCGAGGTGGGTCGCGATCATGGACTGGTTGAGCAATAATTCCTGGAGCCGATCCGCCGTGGATTGGAGCGTCTTGGCCGGATCGTTCATGCCGCTTGTGATGGTATCCAGCGACTGTTTCAGCGCGTCGATATTGCCCAGTGCCCCGCCGGCACCCTTGTACTGGTCGATCGCTTTTCGTGTTTCGTCGGCCGCGGTGGCCACCTTCTTGGTGATCTCGTCGATGTTCTTCTTGATCGCCTTGGACGCCTCGGCGTCCTCGGTCTTGGTCACGCCGATCGTGTCCTTGAGATCGTTGACGATCCGCTGGAGCTTGGCTTGCTCGTCCTTCTCGGACTTGACCTCGCCCTGGGCCGTGACCAGCTTGGCGTCGGTCTCCGCGTAGTTCTTGAACCCGAAATAGGTCGTTACGGCCAGGACCACCGAGAGCATGACGAAGCACGCCACGGCAATCTTGAGGCCCTGGTTGTCGTTGTTCGCTGCCATCGGTGTACGCTCCTGCCGCCAGCACCGCCTCAGGATCCCGAGGCGCGACGCCGGATTGCTGATAGTATGTCACATGGAGTGGACGAGGCTGACGAGAAATCGCCCGATCGCGACAAACCCAGGTGAGACTTGCGGTTTGGGTTCAGAACGGTCCCGTAGATTGTAAGGGTGGCGACGAGACGGGTCAATCGGTCGCAACCCGATCTTTCCTACGCATGCGTTACAACCCTCTTGGACGTTTGATCCGGACCCCGAGTTCCACCCGTCCTTGAAGATTTCCGTACCGAATCCAAGAAGACCGATCTTTTCCGGAAGCGGCGACCGACCATGGACTCCCGTCCCACGTTTTATATCCTCGACGCGTTCTCGCGAATCTACCAGGTCTTTCATGCGATCCCCCTCATGACCGGGCCGTCGGGACAACCGACAAACGTGGCCTTCGGGCTGGTGCGGGACCTGCTCAATCTGATCCGCGTTCGCAAGCCCGACTATGTCGCTGCGGCCTTCGACGGTGCCGGCCCCCTCACGCGGTCCGATCTATTCACGGATTACAAGGCGACGCGTGCGCCGATGCCCGACGATTTACAGCCGCAGATCGCGCTGGCTCGACGCGTCTTCGAGGCGTTCCGGGTGCCAGTGCTGATGTTCGAAGGGGCCGAGGCCGACGACGTGATCGCCACTCTCGCTCGCCGTGGCGTCGAGCGCGGCCTCGACGTCACGATCGTCACGTCGGATAAGGATGCCCGCCAGCTCCTGACCGACCACATCCGGATCCTCAATCTTCGCGATAACAAGTTCATCGATGCCGCCGCTCTCAAGCTCGATTGGGGCATCACCCCCGAGCAAGTCGTCGATTACCTTGCCCTGACGGGCGACACGGTCGATAACGTCCCGGGGATTCCCGGCATCGGCCCGAAGACCGCCTCGGAGTTACTCCAGAAATTCGGCGACCTGGACACGCTTCTGTCGAGCGTCGATCAGGTTTCCGGCGCGAAACGCCAGCAAAACCTCCGCGAGCACGCCGACGTTGCCCGCCGGGCGCGGACCCTGGTCCAACTCAAGGAAGACCTGCCGCTGGAGCTCGACTGGGAGGGCCTCCGCTCGGACGGCTACGACGCGAAGGCTCTGAAAGCCCTGTGTATCGAATGCGGATTTCACGGATTCCAGAGCGAAATCGTCGATAACTCCGCGCCACCCGAGACCGTCTGGGATCGAAAGGCCTATCAGACCGTCGATACGCCCGAGGCCCTCGCGAGCTTCGTGTCTGAACTGGAGCGGCAACCCAGTTTCAGCTTCGATACGGAGACGACGTCCGTCGACCCCCTCCGCGCCGAGGTCGTGGGCTATTCGTTCTCCTGGGCCGAAGGGCAGGCCTATTATCTTCCCGTCCGGGGACCGATGTTCGATCGCAAGCTCGACCCGCAAACGACGCTGGAGGCGCTGAGGGGCGCGTTGACGAATCCGGCCACGGAGAAGGTCGGACAGAACATCAAGTACGATATGCTCGTCATGAATCGCGTCGGGGTCGAGCTGGCCGGGCCGATCACGGACACGATGGTGTTGAGTTATCTTCTCGAAAGCGGCGAGCGCAATCACGGGCTGGATGAATTATCGCGGCGATTGCTCGATCACACGATGATCCCGATCTCGGCGTTGATCGGTAAGGGCAAGAACCAGAAGCGGATGGATGAGATTGATGTCGCGCTCGTGACGGAATACGCGGGCGAAGATGCCGACGCCGCGGGTCGTCTCGAACGGATTCTGGCCGCCAAGTGTCGAGAGGAAGGGCTGTGGAAGCTGTATGTCGAACTGGAACGACCGTTGATCAACGTCCTTGCGAGGATGGAAGTCGCGGGAATCAAAGTAGACGTGGCGCGATTGCGCCAACTGTCGGCCGAGTTCTCAAGCCGGATGGATGCCATCCGGGCCGAGATCTATGTACACGCGGGACGGGAATTCAACATCGGGTCGGGTCCCCAACTGCGGCAGATCCTGTTCGAAGACCTGAAGCTACCGGTCCTCTCGAAGACGCCCGGCGGCGAGGCCAGCACGGCCGTCGAGGTCCTGGAAGAACTTGCGATCTCGCATCCCCTGCCCCGCCTGATCATCCAGTATCGACAACTCGAAAAGCTCAAGAGCACCTACCTCGACGCCCTTGCAACGCTTGCTCATGAGGACGGCCGCGTTCACACCTCGTTCAATCAGGTCGTGGCCGCGACCGGGAGGCTCAGCTCCTCGGACCCCAACCTCCAAAACATCCCGACACGCACCGAGGACGGCCGGCAGATCCGCCAGGCGTTCGTCGCGGGGTTTCCGGGCTGGACCCTGCTCACGGCGGATTACTCCCAGATCGAACTTCGGATTCTCGCCCATTACTCGCGCGACCCGGCCCTGGTCGAGGCGTTCGAGTCCGGCCACGATATCCATACGGCCGTGGCCGCCGGAATCTTCGGCGTGCCCGAGGCTGAAGTCACGAAAGACCAGCGGCGCATGGCCAAGACCGTGAACTTCGGCGTGATCTACGGCCTGAGCGCGTTCGGCCTGGCCAGCAGGCTCGGGATTAGCCAGCAGGACGCGGCGAAATTCATCGACGCCTATTTCGCAAAATACGCGGGGGTTGATGCGTTCATCAATACGACCCGAGAAGTCGCACTCAGGACCGGCAAGGTCGAAACCATCCTGGGCCGTCGCCGCGCCATCAGTGGGATCAAGAACGTCACCGGTCGCAACCTCAATCTCGCGGAGCGAACGGCGATCAACACGGTGATCCAGGGGTCGGCGGCCGATCTCATCAAGATGGCAATGCTCGCCGTCGACCGCCGGATTCGCGAGGCGGGTCTTCAGGCACGCATGCTGCTCCAGATTCACGACGAACTCGTTTTCGAGGCCCCCGCCGGAGAGATACCCGTCCTCTCCAGGATCGTCCGCGAGGCGATGACAACCGCACTGGACTTGAGCGTGCCTCTTGCAGTCGAGGTTTCCGCCGGCCCAAACTGGTTAGACGTCATGCCGATCGAATGACCCGCCCTGCCTATCTGGATCAAAACCACATCGGTTCTCGAAGTGGCATCCATCACAAACGAAGAGACCGCCTGATGGTGATTTCGACCCGCTTGCCGCTCTCGCGGCGCCCCGTTATCCGAGGGATCGCCATCGCGGTCGTCGGGTTGGCTGGGATCGTGGGGAGCCTATACGCCTGGAATGCTATTAAAGGTGGAGCGACAGCGTCGAGCCGCTCCGGCGACGTGCCGTCTCCGCTCTCCTCCACCGTGACGCTTCGCCTCACGGAGGCACAACAAAAGGCGATCGGTCTCAAGACCTCGGCGGCGGAGGCGGGGACGGATGTCGAGGTCCTCGAGGCACCTGGCCGTGTGACTCCCGACGAGTCGAGATACGCGCACATCACCTCCCGGGTGGCGGGTGTGGTGAATTCCGTCGTCGCCCAGATCGGCCAGGACGTGAAGGCCGGAGATCTGCTGGCGACCCTGGAGAGCCCGGAAGTCGCCACGGCTCGATTCGATCTTCTGACCAGGATGCAGGACTTCGAGATCGCCAGGACGCAGGCCGAATGGCAGGCCGGCATCACCTCCGCGACGCTGGAATTGATCGAGCGCCTCAAGGTCGGCGACACGCCCGAAGCAATCCAGAAGCGCTTCGAAGGGCGCGCCGTCGGTGCGAATCGAGAGAAGCTGCTGACCGCCGAGTCGCAATACCGCGTGACCCGAGCGGCGATGCTCCGCAACAAGGAATTGCTCACGACCAATGCCGTCTCGCAGGCTCAGTACCAGGTCGCCCTGGCGGAATACGAGTCCGCGCTGGCGACCTACCAGAGTCTGATCGACCGGATGGGCACGGAGACGAAGCTGGCCAATACCCGCGCCCAGCAAGACCTGAAACAATCGGAAATCGCCGTCAGGGTGGCCCGAGGAAAGCTTCGTGCCTTCGGCATCCCCCGCGAGAAAGAATCCATCCCCGAGCTCCCCGCCGGCGGGGGCACCGCCGGTGAATCGGCTTCGTTGGTGAGGCCGACGATGAGTCTTTACGAGCTGCGAGCACCCTTCGATGCGACGATCCTCGACCGTGAGACGATCGTCCCGGGCGTCCCGATCGACACCTCGCACCGAATCTACCTGCTCGCGGATCTGGCGACCGTGTGGATCGAGGCGAACGTGCATGAGAGTAATTTTGATATGCTCCGCGCCAGTCGGGCCGGCGACGTCATCATCCGATCCCAGGCGTTTCCAGGGCGCACATTCCCGGGCAAAGTGCTCTATACCGGCGATCTCGTGGACGAGAAGAGCCGCACCCTCAAGCTGCTCGCCAAGGCCGACAATCCCGAACGATTGCTCAAGCCGGGCATGTTCGTGAACGTCGAGGTCCGTGGGAAAGCCGGTCGGCCTGCGACGATCATCCCGGAGTCCGCGCTCCTGACCTCGGGAGACTCGACCTTCGTCTACGTCCGAACCGGACCCGAGACATTCGAAAAGCGAGCGGTCGTCCCCGGTTCTCGCGACTCCGATCGGGCGTCGCTACTTTCCGGGGTCAAGCCCGGCGAGGAGGTGGTGACCGACGGCGCGTTCAAGCTCAAGGCGGAGCACGCGCGACTCTCCGGCGGCGGAACCTAATGACTGAGAAAGCCGGGAGCCAGCAACGTGTTTGATCGTCTCATCATCGGCTCGCTTCGGAGCCGAGGCTTCGTGATCGTAGCGATGGTGGCCTTGATCGCCTCGGGCACCTTCGCGCTGATCCGTCTTCCCATCGACGCCGTCCCGGACGTTACGAATGTCCAGGTGATGGCGCTGACGAACGCGCCATCGCTCGGCCCGGAGGAAGTCGAGCAATTCATCACCATCCCGGTCGAAAACGCGATGAACGGGATCCCCTACATCCAGGAGGTGCGTTCGTTCTCTCAGGTGGGCATCTCGGGCGTGACGATCGTCTTTCGCGATGGGACGGATATTTATTGGGCCCGGCAGCAGGTCGGCGAGCGCCTGGATCAGGTTCGCGGCGAGATCCCGAGGGAATTCGGCCAGCCGGAGATGGGGCCGATTTCTACCGGCCTGGGCGAGGTGTTCCAGTTCGAGGTCAAGAATTCTCTCGGCGTCTCGACGAAACGATCCTTGATGGAATTGCGCACGATTCTCGATTGGGAAATCGCGCGTCGCCTGAAGACGGTGCCGGGCGTCGTCGAGGTCAACGCATTCGGTGGCGAGTTGAAGACGTACGAGGTGCAGCTCGATCCGAACCGGCTCGTGGCCCGCGGAATCTCGGTCAACCGCGTCTTTGAAGCGATTGAACGCAACAACTCGAACGCCGGCGGCGGATACATCGAGCGGAACGGCGAGCAGCGGATTATCCGAGCGGTGGCCCTCGTGGGTAACTTGAAGTCGCTGGAGGAAATCGTCCTCGATACGTCGAGGGACGGCACCCCCATTCTGGTGAGAGATGTCGCCACCGTCCGGTTTGCCCCGATGCTCCGCCACGGCGCCGCGACGCGCGACGGGCGCGGCGAGGCGGTGACCGCGACGATCCTGATGCTTTCGGGCGAGAATTCCCGGGCCGTCGTGAAGCGGATCAAAACAAGACTCCAGGAAATCGAAAAGGTCCTGCCGCCGGGTATCAAGATCGAGCCGTTCTACGATCGTGCGGTGTTGATCCAGAAAACCCTCAGTACAGTCGCCAGCAACCTGGCCGAGGGCGGCATCCTTGTAGTCGCCGTGCTTCTGCTCTTCCTGGGTAACCTTCGTGCGGGCTTGATCGTCGCCCTTGCTATCCCGCTCTCCATGCTCTTCGCGGGCGATCTGATGTACACGTTCGGAATCGCGGGCAGTCTCATGAGCCTGGGGGCGCTCGATTTCGGGCTGATCGTGGATAGCGCGGTGATTGTCATGGAGAACTGCGTCTCGCGGCTGGCGCATGCCCGGCAGGGAGAGACCGCCAAGGAGGTCGTCCGTCGCGCGACCCTGGAGGTTCGCAAGCCGGTCGTGTTCGGAGTGGCCATCATCGCCCTCGTGCATCTGCCGATTCTGGTTCTCGAGGGCGTCGAGGGGAAGATGTTCCGACCGATGGCCTTGACGGTGATCTTCGCGCTCACGGGCTCGCTCCTGCTCTCACTCTCGATCACGCCCGTGCTCGCCACCCTCTTCCTCAAGCCGGGTGTGGTCGAACGCGAGACCTGGCCGATCCGATTCGCGAAGCGGCTCTATGAGCCGACCCTGCGCTGGTCGATCGCCAACCCGATCAAGATCGCGATGGGTGGCGTCGCGATGATCCTCCTGGGAATTCCGTTCGCCCTCGGGCTGGGGGGAGAGTTCATCCCCAAGCTCGACGAAGGCGACCTCGTCGTCGTTGCCACCCGCCCCCCGAGCGCCTCACTCTCCGAGGGGATCGCCGACTCGACACGCCTCGAAAAGGCGCTTCTCACCGAGTTTCCGAGCGAAATCCGCTCGGTGGTCAGTCGAACGGGGCGTCCGGAGATCGGCATTGATCCCGCGGGGGTGAACCAGACCGACGTTTTCATCTTCTTGAAGCCGTCCGAGGGATGGGTGGAGGTTCGAGACAAGAACGCGCTGATCGAAGGCATAGAGCGGCTCGCTCATCGCGTCGTGCCCGGAACGTTCACCAGCTTTAGCCAGCCGATCGACCTCCGGTTCACAGAGCTACTCGCGGGAGTTCGGGCAGATGTGGGACTCGGGCTTCATGGGGAGGATCTCGGCGTCCTTCAGGAACGCGTCGATGCCATGGCTAAAGTCCTCCGGACCATTCCCGGAGCAACGGATGTGAAGGCGCAAGTCCTGGGCGGCCTGCCGTTTCTGCGTATCTCGGTGGATCGCGATCGGATCTCACGCTACGGCATCAATGCACAGGATCTCCTCGACGTCGTGTCCGCACTCGGGGGCAAGACGGTCGGCCAGGTTGTCGAGGGGCAGCGACGATTCGATCTGCAGGTGCGTTTCGCGCCAGGATTTCGAAATGACGTGCAGTCGATCAAGAAATTGCGAATCACGGACCCGCAAGGTCGGATGATTCCCATCGAGGATCTCGCGGACATCGTTCTGGAAGACGGCGTTTACGAGATCTGGCGGAAGGATCGCGAGCGTCGAGCCATGGTCCAGGCCAACGTTCGCGGCCGCGATCTCGCCTCGTTCGTGGCCGAAGCCCAGCGAAGAATCCAATCCGAGGCCCCTCCCCCACCGGGATACACGCTGGAATGGGGCGGCACGTTCAAGAACCTCCAGTCCGCGTCTCGCAGACTGCTGATAGTCGTTCCGATCGCGCTGGTGATGATCTTTCTGTTGCTCTTCTTGACATTCGGATCGATCTCGCTCGGGGCCCTGATCTTCCTTTCCGTACCCCTGGGCGCGATCGGCGGCATCCTCGCGCTCTGGTTGCGTGGGCTGAATTTTAGCATTTCGGCCGGGGTCGGTTTCATTGCGCTCTCGGGCGTGGCCGTGCTTGACGGACTCGTGCTCGTCTCGGCGATCCGGCACCTGATCGAGGACGGGCTGGAGACGAAAAAGGCCGTCTACTTCGCCTCGATGCATCGGTTGCGCCCGATCTTGATGACCGGATTGGTGGCGAGTCTCGGCTTCGTTCCTATGGCCTTCTCTCACCGTGTCGGCGCCGAGATTCAACGGCCGCTGGCAACGGTCGTCATCGGTGGGCTGCTTACCAGCACTGTCCTGAAGCTGATCGTACTCCCGGCAATTTACGCCTGGTTCGACCCGGGACCGGCTCACGGCGACTCGCACTGACGGCGCATATAGCCCGAGCGGCCTCGATGGGGTATCTTGAAGGTCGCTGATTGTCGGGTGACCTGACCCCTTCCGGCCGTCTTGAAGGACCCCGCGCCGTGCCCATCGCCCTCATGATCTGCCTCGCCACGCTCGCGTGGGCGGCGGCCGACGCGGAAAATGCGGTCGCCCGCCTATCGTCCAGCAAGGCGGCTGAGAGAGCGACGGCCCTGGCGGAGATCGAACGTCTCGGCGAAGCGGCTCTCCCTGCTCTGGCGGTCGCCGCGAACTCGCGAGACCTCATGCTTCGCGCCCAGGCCGCCGCACTGATGGATTCCATCGAAGGACGGCGATTGATTCGGCCGACTCTGGTTGCGCTCGACTTTCGAGATCTCCCCCTCGCTTCGGCCGTAGATTCAATTTCCCAGCGCTCGGGGATGACCCTGGTTCTCGATCCCGAGAACGACCCGCGCTGGAAGACAAAATCCGTCACGATTCAGGCCCCGCAACCCGTCCCACTCTGGGATGCTCTCGACCGTCTCGCGAAGGCCGGCGGTCTTCGACTCGACCCGCCGGCCAATCCCTGGATGCGGCAACGGCAGGTCTTCTTCAACGCCCAAGGTCAACGTCGTCGTCTTTCGAGCGGCAACGAGTTGATCTTTCGACCCGACGATGGGGCCGTTCCCGCACCAACCTCGGATTCGGGCGCCTTCCGGGTCTCGATCGTCGGAATTCGCCTGAATCGGAACCGGAGCTTCATCCGGACTCTGGAGACGATCGGCCAACCTGCGGCAACGTCCCAGTTCACGGCCCAGTTTATGGTGCGATCCGAGCCCAGGTTGACCTTGGCGTCCCTCGATCAGCCACGTCTCGACGAGGCAGTCGATGATCTCGGGCAATCGCTACTCTCGTCGGAACCTTCCCCCGTCGTCGTAAATTTGAACCGCGGGTTCGATGAGAATCTGATGCGGGTGACTCCGATCATCCTATCCCTGAAATACCCCGAGTCGCCGGGACGAACGATCACACGGCTTCGAGGGTCGGTCCGTGCCCTTGTGGTCGGTCGACGCCCTGATCCTCTGGTCTTCCCTCTCGCCGGTTCGATCGGGAAAACCTTTGGAGCCGAAGGGATTAGCATTCAGCTCCATCAGATCCGACAAGCCCAGGACGGTCGCGAGACGAGCGTCGAACTGACCCTGAACATGCCCGGCGGGCTGGGCATGAATCCCGGGATGCACAATCTTTCCGACCCGCGCTCCGTGCTGCGGCCGCCCCCCTCGGCGCGTGGTCAGATCGATTTCCTCGACACGAAAGGGAGGCTCTGTCAGACCATCGACCTTGGACTGGTCGGCATGGGTTACGCCTCATCGGGTCGAACCTCACTGACGATTCAGCCACCCGAAGGCGTCGGGCCGCCCGTAGAAGCCCGCTACTTCGCGGCGACGTGGGCTTCGATCCTGGTCCCGTTCGAATTCCATAATATCCCCATGCCGTGATGCCTCGCGGCACGGCGATTGGCCGGGACTTAAGCTGCTCATGAGACGCATTTTCCTCGTCACACTGGCCTCCGTCCTGATCGCACATTCGTGGTTAAGCGTCGGCGCACGCCCGATTCAGGATGAGCCACCGCGAACGGTGGTGAAGCCCGCGAATCCGATTGGCACGACGAAGAACGCGACCGCAAAGCTCGATCTCGCCGACCAACCCAAGAACAGTGTTTCCCAAGATCCGACCATGCCGGCCACGCTCACCCTGGATTTCAAGGACCGGCCGATCAACGAGGTCGTCGCCGCCATCTCGGCGAGGACCGGGAACAATGTGGTCCTCCAGTTCTGGAATGACGTGGAGAATAACCCGCGTAAGGTGACTCTGCTCGCGCCGACTCCAATTCCCTTCTGGGACGCAATGGATCGCCTCGCTGAGGCCACCAAGCTCCAACGCGTTTACAACGACGGCGGCGGATTCGGGGGGCGTCAGGCGAACGTCTCACTCTATGGGCCTGGCTCGGATCCGGGGCCGGCCGTTTATTCCGGCCCATTCCGGTTCGGAAATTTCACCCTTCATGCCAATTACGATCGGGTCTTCGTCCCTTCGGCGAAGCCCCCTAACGACCAGGATTCGGGTGCGTATCGAGCCGAGTTCGACGTCCTCACCGAGCCTCGCGTCATCGCCATCCGCACTGGCCCTCTCACGAATCTCGACGCGATCGATGATCGCGGCGGTTCCCTCCTCGATACTTCGCCGAACGATCCGGAAAAGACTGGCGGCCCGCTCGGTGGCTACGGGTTGGGTTCATTCCAGCCGAAAGTGCGTGTGCGTCTCGTGCGCCCCAGTCCTGAGAGCACCCGATTGAAACGGCTTCGTGGCGTCATGCCCGTCGAGGTCGGGATTCCCCCGAAGCAACCGACCCTGGTGATTCCCCTTAAAGATGCGGCCGGCAAGACCTTTCGGACGGGCGATCTCGCACTCACGATCGAGGAATTTGTCCCGAGGCCGGGAGGCTCGACGAGCCTCAGGGTTCTCGCGAAAATTGAGGGCGACCGAGGACCGTCCGGCAAGTCGCTCAAGGGCGTGGTCTGGGCGCGATCGGGTGCGATCCACCGGCAGATTGAAATTGTCGACGCCGAGGGGCGTGTGCTAGCGGCCAGCTCGGGCGGCTCGTCCATGGGGGATGAGTTGCGGCTCAATTATTCGTTCTCGCCCGTGCAGCAAGGGCGGCCCGGCTCGATGCCAACACATCTTCGCGTGTACGCACCGAAATGGGTTCAGTGGGACGCGCCGTTCGAGTTCGCCGATATTCCTCTACCCTGACGCGGCATCCCGGAGTTCCCAGCGTGCTGACACTCTCTCTGTGGCTCGCGATCGCCGTCGCCGGAGCAGCCGAAGAACCGTCACCCAAGACCTGGGCCGACCGCCTCGCGTCGACGAAGCCCGATGAGCGATTCGCGGCGATCGACGCGCTCGACGGGCTGGGTCTGAAGGCTCTCCCGGCTCTCCGTGAAGCCGTGAGGACGACCACCGGGGACGCCCGTCGCCACGCCTCGGAGCAGATCGAGCGCATCGGGACGAGACGACTCTTGCTTCCGACCATGGTTTCGATTGAACCGCGAGAGACGAGCCTGACGCAGGCCCTCGCCGCCCTCCGTTCGACGAGTGGGTTCCTGATCGACATCGATCCCGCGAAAGCGGGTGCGCCAGCCGATCCAAGAATTCATCTCGACTCCTCCGGACCGCTCGGGTTCTTCGAGACCGTCGATCGGATCGGGCAGATCGGGGGATTCCGCCATGATCCCTCGCCCGTCTACCGATATCCGGCTTTGAAAGGCGTACGTGTCCGCCTGGTCCCGTTCGATGCCCCGCCTCCACCGACCTCCTACGCCGGTCCATATCGTCTTACTCTCATAAGTTTGAATCGACATCGCGAGGTCGTTCAGACCAGGAATCCGGCGGACCTGAAAGTGCGCGAGGATTTCACGGCGAAGCTCGAAATCGAGGCCGAGCCGGGTATTACGATCGAGCGAAACGGACCTGTGCGGATCCAGGAGGCGATTGATGAACGTGGTCGGGACCTCCATTCGTCCTCAATTTCCACCCCTCCGCCGTCCTTTTCGCTGCGTCAATGGAGTCAGGAACAACTCAGCGTGCTATCGCATAGCATTCCCTTGTCGCTGCCAGCGGACCGAGGCCGTTCGATCGCACGGCTCCGGGGATACGTCCCGATCACGTCCGTTGCGCGAATCGACGAGATATTTTCATCGCCGGTGGCAGATCTCGAAGGCAAGACGCTTTCGGGTGGGGGGGTGACGATGAAGGTGATCCGATCCGGCCTGACGCAGCCCGCGCAGTTCCTAGAAGTCACGATCAAGGGCGAGCCCACACCCGACGCCCTGGCATTCGTCGCCGGACCGAGGCAGACCTCGCTGGCAACCGTGAGGCTCAACTACGGTCTCGACGACCACCTTCGCATCGAGGACGCGGACGGGGTCCCCTTCGGATCGACCTCGAATGCGACGTCGCCGCCCGCGCCCGATGGAACCATGACCTTCCGGGTCAACTTGATGTCGAGCCGCCCTTCAGGCCATCCCGCGAGACTGCGATATTTCGGCGTCGCCGCAGTCGCGACCGAGATACCCTTTGATTTCAAGGATCTACCGATCCCCTGATAGGATGTCGAATGACATTTGGTTGAAGACGGTCACTGGCCCGCGATCGGACAAGTCCCCAGGAGCTTAACTCGCCGGTCGCATGCCTCCGGGAAAAGCGCAGAGAGGGACGCTCGTCGTCGGCTCAGCCAGGATCTCGGCCAGCGTCGTGGCTCGAAATGCGTCTTCGACCATTGCCAGCGCATTATCGAGACGTTTATGTAGCGGGCAAAGATTCACGCCATGAGCAGATAGGCCCAGAGGGCACGTCTTGATACGTCCAAGCGGTTCGACCGCTTCGAC
Source organism: Planctomycetota bacterium (assembly GCA_028291545.1). GTDB lineage: Bacteria > Planctomycetota > Planctomycetia > Isosphaerales > Isosphaeraceae > JAQGHR01. Next base: position 81,526 of record JAQGHR010000089.1, read on the forward strand.
GACTTCAAGAATTGTTAACGTCTCAGGCGACTTCGCCAGAGTGATCCCCCCGCCGATCCCTCGTTGCGACTTCACCAGCCCGGCGCGGCTCAGCCCCTGTAATACCTTGGAGAGGTATGGCCTCGGCACTTTCGTTGCCGCCGCAATCTGCTCGGTCGTGCGCGGCGACGGCGACCGATCCGCGAGGTGGACGACCGCCCGGAGTGCATACTCGACGGTTTGCGAGAACATTCATTCTCCTCAATCAGAATAAAATGGATCTTGACATCCATTTTGAGCGACGTTATCTGTGGAACCGAAATCGGATGCGATCATCCGATTTTGACGCTCGGACGCAGGTTCCGTCAACCATCTGCCTGGCCAGGGATACGATGATGCAGCACATCGATGAGGATCGGCTCGAGATCGACCTGTCCTACCGTTTCGGCTACCTTGCAGGTTTCATGGGATTCGGGGACGGCGATATTGAGGCGATTCATGCGGCGGCTGTTGCCCTCGCACCGCTCGTTCCGGGTCTCGTGGATGCGGTCTACGACCAACTCCATCGCTACGATGCGACGTGGCGGCACTTTGTCCCTCGGCAGTCCGGTTACGATGGCGATGTGGTGGCGAGTGTCACCGACCTGGCCATGGATCACGCCCAGATCAAGTATCGAAAAGAGCACCTGGGGCGCTATCTTGCGGCCCTCGTGACCAAGCCTTTCGACGGAAAAATGGCCACATACCTCGACATGGTGGGAAGGATTCATACTCCCAAGTCCGGCTCCGCGGACCTGAACGTTCCTCTCGTCCAGATGAATGCCCTGCTTGGCTTCGTGTCGGATGCACTGACGGCGACGATCCTCGGCCTCAATCTCGAGCGAGAGCGAGAAGTGCGGACGCTCCAAGCGTTCGGCAAGCTGCTGTGGATCCAGAACGATTTGATTAACCGACATTATCAGGGTTCGATCGAGCTGAGTCTTACGGCTTAGCGGTGGGCCGTTACTCGTGCCGCACTCTTCAAAATCGCCCTACTCCATAAGGTCTCGGATCGAGGAACGGCGTCCGACCATCGAGCATCTGCGCCACCAGCTTGCCCGTCGCGGGCGCCATCGAGAGTCCCAGCATGTTATGACCTGCGGCGATATGAACATTTTTGAAACGCGGACTTCGATCGATGATGGGAAGACTATCGTAGGTCATCGGCCGCCAGCCATACCATTCCTGCTCGATCGGGTCGCGGTAGGGCTCTCGGAGATAAGGCTCGGCGCCGGTCTTGAGCAATTGCAGCCGCGATGGCTTGAGGCTCGTGTCATAACCCGAGAACTCCATGATTGATCCGAGACGATAGCCGGTCTGGAACGGCGTGACGGCCACGCGAGTCTCGGGAAAAATCATGGGAATCCGGGGGCAGATCGCGGGGCGAGGCATCGTGAGACTGTAGCCTTTGCCCGGTTGGATGGGGATCTTGCAGCCGAGGTGGGTATTGAGCAGCGGCGTGAGAGCACCGGTCGCAACGACGAAGGCGTCGGCCGATAATTCGCCCTGGGTCGTTTCGATCGCGCGGGCCGTCGTTGAATTACCGAGAATTGATCGAAGCTCACATTGTTCGACGATCGTCACGCCGCGTGCTTCGAGAACGCGTCGCCAGGACGACATGAGCTTATCGGGCCGCAGATGCGCATCGTCCTCGTAATACCACCCGCCCGCCAGGCCGGGCCTGAGCGCGGGTTCGAGTGCTTCCAATGCGGCACCGTCGAGTCGCCGCGCCGGGCAATGGAACGCGGACCCCAACAATCGATCGGTCGCCGCAAAGGCGTCCAGTTGTTTGGACGACCGATAGGCGAACAACAGCCCTCGCCTTTCCCACTCACATTCCATCGCCTCAAGTTCAATGATGCGACGGTATTCGGCGAGCGAGGATTCCAGAAGTGGCTGGATACCCCGGGCCGCCTCCATCATGTCCCGTTCGTTGCAGCGACGCGCGAAATGAAAGAGCCACGACCACAATGAAGCGTCCAGTCGAGGCTTGATCGAGAACGGAGAGTTCCTCGCAAACAGGGCCTTTACGGTCTTCCCGATCACTCCCGGCTCGGCCAGGGGCAGGACGTGGCTCGGACAGACCAACCCGCAGTTGCCGCCCGAGGTCCCCTTTCCGTGCTCCCCACGCTCGATGATCGTGACGTCCCAGCCGGAATCCGACAGGTAATAGGCGCACGCGGTGCCGATCAAACCGCCGCCAATGATGACGACCTTGCTCATACACGAATGCCCGACGCGAAGGGGTCGTCCGAATCCAGGATCAAGGTTGATTCGGCGTTGACATAAGCCGTTCCCTTGATTGTGGGGATGATTTCCCCATCGACGATCCGCGCCGACCCTTCGAAAATGCTCCCCACGAGGCTCTCCTGGCGCCAGATTTCCCCCTCGCCGATCGTGCCGTCCGAGAGCAGGCACGCCAGTTTCGCGCTCGTACCCGTGCCGCAGGGTGAGCGATCGTAGGCCTTACCGGGACAGAGCACGAAATTCTTACTGTGAGCCCCCGGGACCGTCGACGGCCCGTACAGCTCGATGTGGTCGATTTCCCCGCCGTCATCCCCACGAATCCCGGCCTCGTTCAAAGCGTGCCGGATCGTCCAGGAGACCTCTGTCAGCCGCTCCGCGTTGGCGAGCGAAATCGTCTCTTGATGCTCATGAACCAGGAAGAACCAGTTGCCACCCCAGGCCACGTCACCCGAGATGCGGCCCAGTCCGGGCACACTGACGACAACATCCCTCATCGACCGGTAGCTCGGCACGTTGTCGAGGGAGACCCGGTTCTCCGTCTCCAGAGTCACCGCAATGACTCCCACCGGGGTCTCGAACCGGTGCATGCCCGTCGAGATTCGTCCGAGGTGCGCGAGAGCAACGGCAACGCCAATCGTGCCGTGACCGCACATCCCGAGATATCCAACATTGTTGAAGAAAATCATCCCGGTTGCACAGGACGCGTCGGACGGTTCGCACAGCAGAGCACCCACCATCACGTCCGAGCCACGCGGCTCATTCACGACGGCGGAGCGGAAGGTATCATGTTGATCTCGGAAACGTGCCAGACGTTCGGCCAGAGTGCCCCGCCCAAGATTCGGGCCGCCCGAGACGACGACGCGAGTCGGCTCGCCGCCGGTGTGGGTGTCGATCACGACCACCCGATCGATTCGTCGAGGCATGGACACGGGCTCCCGAGTCACGACTGCACGAGAGAATCGTGTCGAGGACGACTGGCGATGGCCCGTCGAATGATCCCGAGGATCTCTTCCCGTTCTGTCCCGACGAGCGGCAGGCGGGGCGCCCGCACCATCTCGGAGCCGAGGCCGCATTCCGCCATCGCGAGCTTGATGTACTGGACCAGCTTCGGGTGCGTATCAAGATGAAGGAGCGGCGTATACCAGCGATAGACCTCGCGCGCCTCGACCCAGCGGCCTTCGGTGGCCAGGTCCCAGAGCAGCCGGTTCTCCTCCGGAAACGCATTGACCAATCCCGAGACCCAGCCGACCGCACCGAGCATCAAGCTCTCGAGCGCGAGGTCATCCACACCGCACCAGAGTGCGTAGCGGTCGCCAAGAAGATTAGTCAGATCGGTGATCCTGCGGACGTTCTCGGATGACTCCTTGATCGCGACCAGGGTGGGTTCGTCGGCCAATTCGGCGAACATGGCCGGCGTGATGTCCACCCGGTAGGAGGGCGGATTGTTGTAGCACATGATTGGCAGGCCGCTCGCGCGGGCCACGCCGCGGAAATGGGCCATGGTCTCGCGGGCATCGGAACTGTAGACCATCGCCGGCAAGACCATCAGCCCGTCGAGTCCGATCCGCTGGGCCTCGGCGGCCAGGCGACAGGCGAGCGAGGTGGTATATTCGGCCACCCCGGTCAACACGGGTACCCGGCCCGCGACATGGTCGACGGCGGCCTTGAGAATCTCTCGCTTCTCGTGTGCTTCAATCGAGCAATTCTCCCCGACGGTCCCGAGCATGATCAGCCCGTGAGAGCCGGCGGCGATCAAACGGTCGACATGAGCGAGGGTCGCGGGAATGTCGATGGACTGATCATCGCGGAACAAGGTGACGACCGCGGGGAAAACGCCGCGCCATGACGAAGGCATGCCAGATCTCACGAGAAGGAAAAAGTGGGAATTCGGAGACGGCGAGGCGCTTCCGCATCCAGAGGTGTGAGTACCGACGCAGGCGAGGAGATCCGCCCCGGCGCCTGTTGAACTTAGCGTGGCGAGGAAAGGAGTGTCAAGCGTTCCGATCCTCACTCTTCTATTGATCTCTCAATCCTCACCCCTTCGGTTCCCACCCCTTTGCATACTCTCGACTCCAGTACGCGGAGGCCGCGACATCGTCAAGGATATGGCCATCCTTCGGGTCGCACCGGAGAGTCCGGCCGGTTCGATGGGCGATGTTGCCCAGGTGGCAAAGCAAGGTGCTTTTATGCCCCTCGCCGATCTCGCTATTGGCCTTCGTCCCGTCTCGAATCGCCGCGAGGAAATTCGACTGATGCTCGGAGTCCCCTCCGGCACCGGCAACCGTCTTGATCGTCGTCCCTTTGAGGTCTCGAATCGTATACCCGCCACCCGAGATCGAGAGCGATCCGCCGTCCCCGTAGAAAACGACCTCGCTGCCCGGTCCTCCCGGTCGGAATTCGTTGCAGCTCAGGCCCTCCCAGGTGATCGTCTTCCGGCCCTCGAAATCGAACGCGACGCAGTGAGTGTCCGGCGTCTCCTGATCGTCCTGGAAGTGGTAGCGGCCGCCGGATGACGTGACTCGCGTCGGGAAATCAACGCCGAGACCCCAGCGGCACAGGTCGATCATGTGAATGCCGTTGTTCCCGAGTTCGCCGTTGCCCCAGTGCCAGAACCAGTGCCAGTTGTAGTGGAGGATATTCTCGCGATAGGGGCGTCGCGGGGCCGGCCCCTGCCAGAGCTCGAAATCGAGACCTTCGGGGACTGGCAGCTCCCGGCCGTGTCCGATTGTGGGCCGGGTCGCGATGTAAAACGACTGCCCGAGGTACGCGCGACCGATCACCCCGGCTCGCACGGCCTCAATGCCCTCGATCAGCTTCGGCCAACTCCGGCGCTGGTTGCCCATCTGGACGACTCGGGAATTCTTGCGAGCGGCCGAGACGAGCAATTCCCCCTCGCGCGGGTTATGACTGCACGGCTTTTCGACGTACACATGCTTTCCCGCCTCGCATGCGAGGATCGCCGCAGGCGCGTGCCAGTGGTTGCAGGTCGCCACCACAATCGCATCCACGGACTTGTCATCGAGGATGCGGCGAAAATCCCCCACCGCCTTCGGCGCGCCCTTCCCCGCACTCTTCAGAACGTCCGCCGCCTTACCGACACGATTAGCGTCCACGTCGCAGACATAGGCGACCTCGACTCCCGGCAGCGCCGAGAACTCGCGTGTGTGGTCCATCCCTCGGCCGCCGGTGCCCATGACGGCGACGACAATCGTATCGTTCGCTCTGTGGCTCCCGGCATGGACAATGCGCGGCGAGAGGGTCGCGGTAAGGCCCGTGGCGGCGGCCCCGAGGAAGTGCCGTCGATCCATGGAATCTGTCATGATTTCGACTCCGGGAGCAGAGGAAACCGATGGGTCGACGATGGGATTCTCAACGAATCACGCCCGCCTCAAGCCCGAGCACCTGCGTGGCCGCCAGGCTGTTGCCGAACGTCGTGAGATCCTTGAAGGTCCAGACGACCTTCTTGTCTCGCGTTACCTCGAAGAGCTGAGGATTCTCGGGACCGGCGTGGCAATTCCCCACGATCACGTTCCCGTTGGGCCGGACCTGGAGCGTCGTGACCCAGGCCAGATGGATGTTCGGAAGCTCGTCGTGGCCGAGCGTCCAGACGATTTTTCCGTCCGGGTTCACCTCAATAACCCGGTTGCCATTTCCCGTGGCAATCATGGTATTTCCGCTCGGCAATCGGACCGCGCCATAGACTTCCGTCCCATGTCCTTCCGTACCATGACCGGGAGCGCGTGGTCGCCCGCCCAGCTCCACGGTGTAACTCCAGACCACTTTCCCCGAGCCGTCGTATTCGCGGACTTTTCCATCCCCCTCGTGGCAGACGAGGTAGTGTCCGTTCGACAGCTTGCGGACCATCCGGGTATCGCGGTGGGGATCGGGATGCTCGATGGTCAGGGGGACTTGCTTGACGATCTTGCCCTGGCTGTCCACCTCGATGATCCGTCGATTTCCACTCTCGGCAATCATCGTCACGCCGTTTTCCAGGCGCTGGCAGGCGTGAATCTCGACACGCTCTTTGTTGTGCGACGTGGGCTTCGATTCATACTTCCAGACCACCTTCTTTTCGGGTGTCATCTCCACGACGGCCGGACCCTTGGTTGTGAAGAGAAGATTCCCGTTGGACAAGAGCGAGAGGTCGTGGACCTCGGACGGATTCGCGACGTCCCACTCGACGTGCCCCTTGTTATCAACGATGGCGACCTTTCCTCGATCGGAGCCCAGCACACGGTACGATCCCGGTTCCTGGGCTTGAGAGGAGAAGGAGAGTCCCGAAAGCAGGATTGCGACGGACGAGGAGAGTGCAGGCCAGCGCATCAGATCGGTTCCGGGAGATAGGGCCTCCTCGCAAACGGTGATACCAATTTGCGAGGATGAATCGGACGATTGAGAGCGTCCCACTGCAGGGTCGCCTCAACCTCATGAGAGCCTCGGATCGTACTTTGACAGGAAAGCGGGTGTGCCGCAACGGATTGATGGAAGACCCCGAGAAAATGAGGCGCGGTGTCCCTCGTTCGGGTTTCCTCCTGTTTCTCCGGTCCAGGGTCTTGCGATCGAGGAATCCTCGGTCCATCCTGGTGCGAGACGGACAAGCCTCGCGCGGAACGATCACGATCTCGTCACCTGGAGCCTCCACGATGAACGATTCGCCAGCTCAATCGGATCAACCGATTTCCGGTCGCTCCTCGCGTCGTCAGTTTGGTCGCCACCTGGCCGGAACCGCGATCGCAACGTTCGCCGCTCCTGCGTTTCTGCGGGCTCGCAACCTGAACGAGAAGCTGAACGTCGCGTGCATCGGAGTCGGGGGACGGGGAGGCTCGAATCTGCAAGGGGTGTCGTCCGAGAACATCGTCGCCGTGTGCGACGTGTTCGGTCCCACGGTGGATCGGGTGGCGGCCTCGTACCCGAAGGCGCGGAAATTCCAGGACTTTCGCAAGGTTTACGACAAGTCGGGTGAGTTCGACGCCGTCGTGGTCAGCACCACGGAACACACGCACGCCTTCGCGACGCTGCCGGCCCTTCAACTGGGCAAGCACGTCTATTGTGAGAAGCCGCTCACCCACAGCGTTTGGGAGGCGCGGGTCATTCGTAAGGCGGCCGCGAAGGCGAAGGTCGCGACCCAGATGGGGACGCAGATTCATGCGGGCGAGAACTATCGCCGGGTCGTGGAACTGGTCCAGGCCGGTGCCGTCGGCCCGATCAGCGAGGTTCACGTCTGGGTGGGCCGCGCCTGGGGCAGACAGTCCGAAGAGGCCGCCAAAAAGTATGGCGATATCGTGAGCGTCCGGGAACGTCCTGCGGGCTCGTCACCGATCCCGAAGGGACTGGATTGGGAGCTATGGCTCGGGCCCGCGCCGGTCCGGCCTTACCATGAGGTCTATCTGCCCGGCCCGAAATGGTATCGATGGTGGGATTTCGGCAACGGCACCATGAGCGACCTCGGTAGCCACTGGATCGATTTGCCGTTCTGGGCGCTCAATCTCCGGGCGCCCTTGACCGTCGAGGCGGGCGGGTCTCCCGCGCATGCCGAGATCGCTCCGGCATCCATGCACGTCGATTACGAATACGGCGCACGTGGGGAGATGCCGCCGGTCCGCGTCTCATGGTACCAGGGCGAAGACAAGCCCGAGGCCTGGAAGTCGGGCGCCATCCCGAAGTGGGAGAGCGGCGTCCTATTCGTCGGTTCGAAGGGGATGCTGCTGTCGGATTACGGGCGCAACGTTCTCTTGCCGGAAGACAAATTTCGCGACTACAAGCGCCCCGAGCCCTCGATCCCCAAGTCCCTCGGGCATTACGAGGAGTGGCTTCACGCCTGCAAGACCGGCGCACCCACGACCTGCAACTTTGAATACGCGGGCTGGTTGACCGAGGCGAACCATCTCGGAAACGTGGCCTATCGCGTCGGGAAGAAGCTTCAATGGGATCCGGCGAATCTTGTCGCGACGAATGCGCCCGAGGCGGTTCCGCTCATTCACCGCGAGTATCGTCCGGGATGGAGTTTGGGGACCGAGCTGTCGTGACCCGGCAGCCGGGAGGGCCGGAACTCTACTACGTTGCACTGGCCGGCCGGTCGTGGCATCTTTGAGGTCCACCCCGGCGGTCGGCGGCGCCTCGCGAGATTCGGCCGAGCTTTGACCAGTCTCGCCAGGCGGACTTCGCAAGGAATTACGCCCGGGGAAGACCTCTCATCAGCCCGTTAGGGGAGAATCAAGATCATGAGCAGTCGCGACAACCGCCGCGAGTTCCTCAGGAAGACGTCGCTGGCCGGCCTGTCTTCGCCGCTCTGGCTGGGCGGTGCTCCGTCCTTGGCGAGCGCCCTCCGCAGCCCCCAGAACGAGAAGATCCGATTTGCCTGCATCGGCGTCGGTGGCAAGGGTGACAGCGACACGAATGACGCCGGCAACAACGGCGAGATCGTCGCGCTCTGCGATATCGATGAAAACACGCTGGAGAAGATGGCCTCGAAGTACCCATCCGCGAAGAAGTACGTCGATTACCGCAAGATGCTCGATGAGATGGGCGACAAGATCGACGCCGTGACCGTGAGCACGCCCGACCACACCCATGCCCCGGCCAGCGTGATGGCCATGAAGATGGGCAAGCACTGCTTCACCCAGAAGCCGATGGCCTGGTCGGTGGAAGAAGCTCGCGTCATGCGGGAGCTCGCCGCCGACAAGAAGCTCTGTACCCAGATGGGCAATCAGGGCACGGCCGAGAACGGCTTCCGTCAGGGCGTCGCGACGATCCGATCGGGGCTCCTCGGCTCGATCAAGGAAATCCACGTCTGGACCAACCGGCCGATCTGGCCGCAGGGGATCGGTCGTCCCAAGGACACCGAGCCCGTCCCGAAGCATGTCCACTGGGACCAGTTCCTCGGCTGCGCCCCGGAGCGCCCCTACAACAAGGCCTATCACCCGTTCGCATGGCGGGGCTGGCTCGATTTCGGCACAGGTGCCCTCGGCGACATGGCCTGCCACACGATCAACGTCGCGGCGATGGCCCTTGAGCTGTTCGACCCCGAGTCGGTCGAGGTGGTCGAGACCTCGGGGATCGTCGACCATGAGACGTACCCGACGTGGTCGATCCTCAAGTACCAATTCGCCGCCCGCAACGGCCGCCCTCCGGTGACCCTGACCTGGTCCGATGGCGGCGAGAAACTGCCGAAGGACAAGCGCGTCACCAAGGAGATGCTCGACGGCGAGGAGCCCTCCGGCAGCGGCCTCCTGCTGATCGGCGAGAAGGGTTCGTTCTACTCGAAGAACGACTACGGCGCGGAGCACACGCTCTTGCCGAAGGAGAAGTTCAAGGACGTCAAGGAGCCGGAAGCCACGATGCCGAAGTCGCCCGGCCACTTCAAGGAGTGGGTCGACGCGATCCAGACGAACGACCCCAAGAAGGCGTTCTCGAATTTCAACTACGCGGGTCGGCTGACCGAGACGGTCGTCCTGGGCGTCGTGGCGCTCAAGGCGGGCAGCAAGATCGAGTGGGACGCCGTCAACATGAAGG
>JAQGHR010000098.1 GCA_028291545.1 Planctomycetota bacterium
CCAGGTATCTCGAAAGAGAATATCCAAAAATTTTATCCATACCGTTACCTCGGGGGTATAACTTCGTGTCGCGGTTAGGGGTATAACATGACGTCGCGTCGGGGGTATAACATGACGTCGCGTGACATCCTCGTAAGCATGTCTTCGGGACGGGCCCGCAGCCCGATCCCATGCTTACGAGGACGTAAGCATGCCACCCATCAACCTGCGAGCGAGCGGTAAACGTAGACGCTCTGAAGCGGCTTCTTCGTTGGCTCAGAGGTCGCTGTCCGAGATGATCTCACCGCCGTTGCGGCTCCCCAGCGACTGCCAGACGCTCACATTGACGGCGTTCTTGACGAACTGGACATGGCCATCGCAACACAGCACGTTCACCCCGCCAGGGTGGCGGCTGCGTGCTGCGATGTTCAGGGAGAGGTTCTGCCAATCCGCCGGCGACTTGTCCGAATGGGGGAGACCGCCCCGGCAATCGTAGTGGCTGTCGTTGGGCGGGCGACGGTGATTGTACATGCTGTGACCGGGCGCGCCGTAGAGCCACTTGATGCCCCGCGTCGGCTGGAATCCCGGAGGGGAACCGCTCAGACATCGCGCCTTGTAATCGTCGTCCGAGAGGATCGGCGGACCATTCCCCGCCGTATTGTTTCCCGTGATCACGAAACCGCCCAGGGGATCTTGCGCGAACGCCGCCGCACCGCTGAACCCGGTCGGCGCACCGGACGCGGACCGCACCGTCTCGCTGATCGCGGCCGTGTGCATCGTCCCGTCGACGATATCCGCCATCCGCACCGCCGAATTCTCGTAAAGCAGACCGTTGGGCTCGGGCTGTGACGCCGGAGGGCGCTGCACCACCGAGTAGCCCGACCCCACGCTCAGCAGGTAGTTGTGTCCGGCATACAGTCCGCCGCCCACCACGACCGTCGGGGTCCCGCCGTCCGACGGGCACAGGAGCGAGTTGACCACGGTGACGGCGGCGGTCGAATTCACCGCGGCGCTGGTCGTGGTGTAATCGGGATCGGGGTTCATGCTGAAGTTCATCGCGTTGAACAGGGGCTGTAGTTCCAGGTACGGCATCATCTGCGAATACGCGCCCCAGCAGTGGCCGTTGCCCGCGATGTAGGTATTCAGCCGGCCCGGGGGGAACACGCGATTGGCCGATTCGTAGTTATGCAGCGCCAGGCCAAGTTGCTTGAGGTTGTTCGTGCATTGAATCCGCCTGGCCGCCTCGCGTGCCGCCTGGACGGCCGGGAGCAAGAGCGCGATCAGGACGCCAATGATCGCGATCACAACGAGCAGCTCGATCAGGGTGAATCCGGAATTCCTTCGAGATCGTGGTGTCCTCATGGCATCTCCGCTCCGTGGGCGACGACGATATTTGGTAGGATCCTGGCAATCCACGTCAGGATCATGTCGAGGGTCTCCTGTATACGCGATCCTTGACTCCGACACAATCACGTCGTAACCTGACACGATCATGTCGGACACGCACGGGCTCGAAAATCAGGTCCGCCAGCATCGGGGCCGCCGAGGGTGGTCGCAGGACGAGCTTGCGGAACGCTCCGGCCTGTCTCGGGCCGGGATCAGCGGCATCGAGACCGGGCGGCTCGTACCCTCAACCTCGGCGGCGCTCTCGCTGGCGGAAGCGTTCCAATGCCGGGTCGAGGATCTGTTCCGGTTGCCCCGTTCGCCCGCGAATCCCAGCGCCTGGGCCTGGTCGCCGCGAGGGAACCCCTGCCGTTACTGGCGAGCCGAGGTCGGGGCACGGACCCTGCTAATTCCGGCCGAGACTTCTCCCCTGGCGATGCTCGCCCACGACGGGATCAGTCGGGACGGGCAGCTTGAGAACCTCAACGACTCGGACCCTCGCGACACCCTGGTCATCGCCTGCTGCGATCCGGCTGTGGGTCTGCTGGCGGCGGAATTGGCCCGGTCGGCGAATATCCGTCTCGTCGCGCTCCCGCGCGCCAGCAAGACGGCGCTCTCCATGCTGGGTCAGCGCGTGGTCCATGTCGCCGGGGTCCACCTGACCCACGACGGCGACCGCGCCGGGAACGCGGCGGCGGTCCGGTCCGAGCTGGGCGAGGGCTACACGCTCTTGCGGGTGGCGAGCTGGGAGGCGGGGATCGCGTCCGCGCCGACCCGTCGGATCGAGTCCGTCCGGGCGGCGAACAATGCGCGACTGCGATGGGTCGGCCGGGAAGTCGGGTCGGGTGCGCGCCAGTGCCTCGACGAACTCCTCGGCCATCGCCGCCCGCCTCGACGCCTCGCGTCCGATCACCGAGGCGTCGCCGAAGCCGTCAGGAACGGGTGGGCGGACGCCGGCGTCTGCCTTCGCCTGGTCTGCGAGGAAGCGGGCCTGGCCTTCTTCGGAATCCGCCACGAAACGTACGACCTTTGCTTCCCGGACGCCTTGCGAGAGGATCGGCGGATCGTGGCCATGGTCCAGGCCGTACGCACGACGAACTACCGCCGAATCCTGAGCGATCTTCCGGGCTACGATCCTTCCGAAGCGGGCCAGCTTCATCCCGCCCTCTGACGGCGACGAGGATCGCCGGGGCTGACTCTCAGGAGCCTTTCTTGTTCTTGAGAACCTCGATCTTTTTCGGATCCTCGACGCGGATGCGAACCTGATCACTCACCTTCTTCGGCGTGCCGAGAACCCGGATCGTCTTGTTCAGATAATGCGTGGACGGGTCGTCGATGCCGGCCTTCTTGAAGGCGTCGAGATGGTCGTAACTGATGACGACGACCGCATTCTTCGGGTCGCGGAAATCCTTCTCCGAATCGAGGTAGAACACCTTCGATTTCTCGGCGTTCTTGCTGGAGAGGACCGTCATCTCGACGGTGCATTCCTTGTCGAGATGATCCTTCGCCTCGGCGGCGGGCACGATCTTCGACGCCGACTTGGGGTCGTCGCCCAGCGAGATGGCGACGAAGGAAAGCGGGAGGAACGCGAGAAGCCCTTGGAAAAACATGCGAGGCAGCATCGAGGCATCTCCTGTTGACATGGTGAATCGGAGGCTATTTGGCGAAGTCGACGCGAAATCCGGCATCTCGGAGGAGGTCGCGTCCGCCCCCACTCAGGACAAAGCGGGCGAACGCCATCGCATCGATCTTACGCTTTGATTGCGCAATTACACCGAGGGATTGCGTTAACGGATCATGAAGAGAGTCGTCGACGGGGATGATCCGGACGCCCCGGATTTTTGCGATGGCCGCGCCCACCAATCCCGCCTCGGCGTTGCCGCTATCGACGAACTGGAGTGCCTGGCGAACGGTTTCCGCCTGGACTCGCTTGGGTTCGAGGTCGTCCCACAATCCGGATCTCTCCAGCGATTGCTTCGCGGCCGCGCCATAGGGCGCCGTGTCCGGGTTGGCCAGCGCGATCTTCTTGATCGCCGGGTTTTTCAGGTCCGCGAGCGTCTTGACCGTGGCGGGAACCTCCTCGCGAACGATCAGCGCAAGCGAGCCGACCGCATAGTCCTGAACGGTCGCCGGATCGAGGACCTTCGCCTCCGCGAGGTCGGTCACGAACTTCCGGTTCGCGGCCAAGAACACGTCGAACGGCGCGCCCTGCTTGATCTGCTGCGAGAGCTGCCCCGAGGCCCCGAATGTGGCAACAACCTCAACGCCCGTCTCGGCCTTGAAGCGTTCGAGGATCTTGGGCATGACCGCTTGCAGGTCGCTCGCGGCGGCGATCCGCACGGGTTCGAGGGCGACTTTCGTTCCTGCGCCACTACCGCAGCCAGGCAGCAAGGCGGCGATGGCGATCGCGAGAAATTGTCGTTTCATGGCCGCGATTCTAGGCGAACCATGAGATTCGATCCAGCATCTGCCCGGATCACACAGGAGGTTCACGCCGAGGCGGGGAGGCGCGGCGAACGCATGGATGAGGGGAACGACTTCTCGCCGTCGTGTCTTTCCCATGTTCTCCGCGCCTCCCCGCCTCGACGTGAAACTCCGGTATCCTCCTTGTTCAGGTCGCCGACTCGGCCGTTCTGCTGTTCACTGGCCCCTTCCCCGCGCCGCGTCGGACCGGTTATCCTGGCCTCGGGGGCGATGACTCGGGAACCTATTGTCCTTTTCGAGTCGCCGATCCTAATAATCCCGGTCGGCCGGCGAATGCCGAGCAGAGGAGGATCTCCGATCATGTCATACGGCGGAAGCGCGGATGCCACCGGGATTCAGGTTTCGTTCCTGGACCAGACCGGGGCCAAATCAGTCAAAGCCGTCATCGCGTTCAGCGTGCCGGTCAGCCGGATCTTACCCAACATCATCACCAAGATGAACTTGCCGACGACCAGCCCCGACGGCCAGCCGATGAGCTACTCGCTGGACCACAAGGAAGGCGGGCGCAGGCTGTTGGAAAGCCAGACCTTGCTGGAAGCCGGCGTGCAGAACGGTGATCACCTGATCGTTTATCCGGAAGTTGTGGCGGGGGTGCTGGTCCCGGTGTTTTTGAATCTTGAATTCTGAATCTCGAATCGATTCGAGAGGAAGAATTCGAGATCCCAGATTGGAAACTCCAGAACCTGCGATGATCTCCCATGAGCACCGGCCGTAGCCCGTACGAATCGCCGCAGATGCGCCGGCTGAAGCATGACTTCGCGGCGCTGGAAACGCTCCGCGACGAGAGCACGATTTTCCATTTCCGCAGCTTCGGCCAGCCCGCCCAGCGGTATCTGATCGAGTTTCGGGGCCTTAGCCTGGCGCGCGACAAGGGCAAGGTCGTCATCCGCGGCACGCACGAGGTCGAGATCAAGCTCGGCGTGTCGTACCCGAGGACGATGCCCGAGCTGCGCTGGATCACGCCGATCTACCACCCGAATATCTCCGAGATCGGCCTGGTCTGCCTGGGCGGCTACGGCACCCACTGGGTCCCCAGCCTCCACCTGGACGACCTCTGCAACATGCTCTGGGACATGGCCCGCTACCACAACTACGACATCCGCAGCCCCTACAACCGCGAGGCCGCCCTCTGGGCCGCCAACCAGACGACCTTCGCCTTCCCCGTCGATCCCCGCCCTTTGCGCGATAAGCGCGTGGCCCTGGGGCGAATCGAAGGCGATGTGGCGATCGTCAAATCCGTCGAAACTCCGAAGCCCGAGCCGGTGCCCGTGGAGGCCGCCAAGGCCGGGCCTCGCGCGAATGAGACTCAAGACTTCCTGATCCTCGACATGGAAGTGGACCTCCGCCGTCCGACCTCGCCGATGCGCCCGCCCCGACCGCCGCAGGATGAGGTGATGTTCATCGACTGAGAGGTATGTCGCGAGTTGACGAACGACGCGGCAAAGTTCAGGCCCGAATCCTTTGAGGTTCCATCCATGGCCGGCACGGTGAGCAAGGCCGGGAAGAGAGTCACGGCCCCCAATGTTGCCGAGCAGCACGTCTATGGCCCGCCGGTCGCCATCGTTGTCAAGGTCGACGTCACCGCCCTCGCATTCCGCGCGGCGGATGGCCGCTACTCCGTCGTGATTCCCGAGCTTCCGGGCTGCTACTCGGCCGCCGACTCCATCGAGGAGGTCGAGGCCAACGCGGCGGAGGCCGCTCGGGGGTGGATCGCCGTCGAGCATCACCGCAACCGTGACGAAGCGACGGCGAAGATCGTCGATCCGCTGCCGTGAGGCCCGTTTCTGGGAAGAAGCTTTGCGACGTCCTGACGCGCAAGGGCTGGACGCATGCCAGGACCGACGGCTCGCACCGGATGTTCAACGACCCGGGTTCGACGCTGACGATCGCTGTCCCGGTTCACGGCAAGCGTGACCCCGATCGGGACCTTGAAGGCGATCATGCGGGACGCGGGATTGAGGGACGCGGATTTCCGAGGCGCAGCCCGACCGACGCTTGAGTCAGCAGGAGTCGCTTTCCATCCTGAGATCGAGCACACTGGCAGGCAAGCTGCCAGTGCCACCAGAAAGAGAACCAGGCGAATCCACAACAGATGGGGCCGTTATGTCCGATTCTCTCACGTTCCTTGACGATGAGGATTCCTCCGAACTCGCTTCCGCCGTCGATAGCTCCCCCGACCTCATCATCGACGACGCCGACCGCTACTCCCGCCTCCGGCTGATCTCCTGGTGGCGGCAGGAGAAACTCGCGGCGGCGAAGGTGCTGGTCGTGGGGGCGGGGGCGCTGGGCAATGAGGTCATCAAGAACCTGGCGCTGCTGGGGGTGGGGACGACGTATGTCATCGACCTCGATAACGTCGAGCCATCGAACCTCTCGCGCTCCGTCCTCTTCCGCGCGGAGGATGGAGGCCAACCCAAGGCCGAAGTCGCGGCAAGACGCGCGACGGAGATCAATCCGGAGGTCACGATCAAGGGCATCCGGGGCGACGTGATCACGGATCTGGGGCTGGGGCTCTTCGCCGAGGTCGATGTGGTGATCGGATGCCTCGACAACCGCGAGGCGCGTCTCTGGGTCAACCGCCAGTGCTGGAAAGTCAGCACGCCGTGGGTGGACTCGGGAATCCAGGAGATCCAGGGCGTCGTCAAGGTCTTCGTCCCGCCGCATTCGTCGTGCTACGAATGCACGATGACGGAGCGCGATTATCAGTTGATGAATCTGCGCTATAGCTGCCCGTTGCTCCGGCGAGAGGACATCCTCGCGGGCAAGGTCCCCACCGCGCCGACGATCGCCTCGATGATGGCCGCGCTGGAGGTGCAAGAGGCGCTCAAGCTGCTCCACGGCATGCCCGTCGCGGCCGGCTCGGCGCTGGTCTTCAACGGCGTGACGAACCAGTTTTATTCGACCAAATTACCCTTCCGCGACGACTGCCTCAGCCACGAGACCTACCCCGATCCCGTGGCCTTGCCGATCGGCCACGCGGCCACCGCCCGCAGCCTGTTCGAGGCCGCGCGATCAACCCTGGACGGGCCGTTCCGCCTCGCCCTGGATCGCGATCTCGTGACCGAACTGGAATGCCCCCGTTGCGGCTGGCGCAAGGACGTGTTCCGCCCTCGCACCAAGGTCGCGATGGCCGACGCGGTGTGCCCGACCTGCCGGGAATCCGCCCGTCCCGCGATGGTGAGCGAGATCGACGAAGATTCCCCCCTGGCCGACCGCTCGCTGGCGGATCTGGGCATTCCGGCTTACGATATCGTACGGGTCGACGGCCCGGCGGGCTCGGGATTCTTCCTCCTGGCCGGCGACCGCGCGACGGCGATGGCGACCTGACCCATCGGCGAGGAGAGCAACCATGTCGTCCGTGACCCGGAAGAATCGATCGCAACCCGGCCCGAGCCAGGACGCGTCGTTGCGCACCCCGCGCCTCGACAACGGCGATCACCTGACCGGCGAGGAGTTCGACAAACGCTACGAGGCCATGCCCGGCATCCGGGCCGAGTTGATCGAAGGAGTCGTCTTCATGGCCTCGCCCGTGTCGCTCGATCATGGCGAGTCTCACGCCGACCTGACCACCTGGGCGGGGACGTATCGGGCCTTGACCCCGGGGGTCGGCGTCTCATCCGACGGGTCGGTCTACCTCGATCCCGACAATCGCCCGCAGCCCGATGTTCATGTCAAGATCCTGCCTAATTACGGCGGCCGGACCGGATTGACCGAGGACGGGAAGTACGTCGTCGGCGCGCCGGAGATGGTCATCGAAATCGCGATCAGCACGGCGAGCAATGACCTCCATACCAAGAAGCGCACCTATCGACGCAACCAGGTCCGGGAATACCTCGTCTGGCGGGTCGAGAACCAGCGGATCGACTGGTTCGTCCTCCGCGAAGGCAGGTATGTGCGGATGAAGCCAACGGCCGAGGGCCTCTTGAAAAGTGACGTCTTCCCCGGCCTCTGGCTCGATCCCGCCGCCGCGATCCGGGGTGATCTGGCCACCGTGCTCCAGGTCTTGCAGCAGGGCCTCGCCTCCCCCGAGCACGCGGCCTTCGTCGCCCGGCTCCAGGACAACGCCGTCAGGCTCGCCGCTGCCGCAGCGCCCAATCCGGAGGCACCGCGACCTTGAGCGACGAAGAGATTCAATTTGAGGACGTTGCCTATCGCGAGCCGCTCAAGGCACGCCGGCCTGACCTCGATCCGCGCGTGGCGTGCATCGCCTATCGGGTGCCGCAGCACGAGGATCTGCCGATCTTCCTCGACCGCAAGACGGCCGACGCGATCGAGAGGCATGCGCTGCGGGATACCTCGGTCGAGTTGGGCGGCATCCTGCTGGGCAAGGAATGCGTCGACGAGGTCACCGGCCTGCCGTTCGTGTGGGTGACGGAAGCCCTCGAAGCCAAGCATTACGAGAACACGCAGGCAAGCTTCACGTATACGCACGACTCGTGGGAAGAAATCACCCGAGAGAGAGACGCGAAGCATCCCGAGCTGGACATCGTCGGCTGGTATCACACCCATCCGGATTTCGGCATCTTTCTGTCGAGCCACGACCTGTTCATCCATCACAACTTCTTCGACCAGCCGTTGCAGGTCGCCTATGTGGTGGACCCGATTCGCCAGGACCGGGGGTTCTTCCAGTGGAAGGACGGCCGGATGGTCCAGGTGGGCGGATTCTGGCTCTGCGACGAACGCGGCGACCGGATGGCGCTGGCGCGATTCGTGAATGAACTGGAAGGCATTCCCACCGCCGACGGGGGCGGTGGGGGTGGCGGACTTTCCCCCCGTTTGGAGGCCGAGCTTTTCGCCATGCTCTCCCGACCGCAGACCGTCGCGGTGGCCACCGACCGGGGCCAGTCCGCCGCCGTGTTCTCCCTGCTGGGCATGTTCGTCGGCGCCCTGGCCGTGGCCGGATTCATCTGGCTCCAGACCCTGGGCCGAACCCTGGTGGATCAATCCGAGGCCATCAAGAGCCTCAAGGTCGCCCAGGAGAAATCCACCGTCTCCTCGCGAGACCAGATAACCGCCGAGCGGGTCTCCGCCAAGGAGGCCGCCCTCGATGCGATCCTCCATGACGTCAAGGTCGATCCGGCGTCGCCCAAACTTTCGGCCAGGCTCTCCGAGGTGCTGGCCCAGCGCGACGAGGCCCAGAGGGCGATGGGGCGCCTCAAGGTCGAGAAGGACGCTCTGGCCGACAAGACGGTTGCGCTCGACCACGAGGTCCTCGCCATCAAGATCAACACCGACGCGGAGCGAGAAAAAGCCAAGAAGAATGAAGAGGAATTACGCCAGAAAAACGCCGACCTGACCAAGCAAAACGACGAACTGCAGGACGTGGCCGAGGAGTACAAGCGGATGGCCAAGGACAACGGCCTGAGCGACCTCCGCAAGAAGTACCAGTGGGCCTGGTACCTCGCACTCGCCGGCTGGTGCGGATTCGCCGCCAGCGGCATCGGTCTGGCCGCCGCCCTCGCCCGGGGCGAATCCGACGATCACGACCGGCCCAGCAACTCCGAGCCACCTCATACCACCATTTCCATCACGTAGGACCCGTGCCACTCGCATTCACTGGTTACTTTCCGGGGCCGGACCTCGATCCATGCGAACGCTTCTCATCTTGCTCGCCCTGTCAACCGCCTCCGAACCGGCTCCCACGCAGACACCGCCCGTTCCTCCGCCCGCCCAGGCCCGCGTGCCGGTGCCGATCCCGAGCGAAGCCGCCATGCGGTACTATCGCTCGGGCGTGGTCCTCTGGTTCGTGGGTCAGGCCTGGCTCGTGTTCGTCCCGGCGGTCGTCCTCGGCACCGGCCTGTCGGCCAGGATGCGCACGCTCGCGAGGAAAATCGGCCGATCGTGGTTCTTCACCGTGGGGATTTTCGGCGTCCTCTACGTGGCGCTGGACGGACTCCTCACGATGCCGCTCGCGTATTACGCCGGCTACGTGCGGCCTCATGAGTACGGGCTCGCCTCGGCGGAGTACGACCTCTGGCAATGGCTGGCCGACGAGTTCAAGAGCCTGGGCGTGACCGCCTCGTTGGCGTTCGTGCTGCTCTGGCTCCCCGCGCTGGCCATCGAGCGCCTGCCCCGGCTCTGGCCGTTCGCGGTGGCCCTCGGCTACGTGCCGATCGCCTTCACGCTCATGTTCCTCGCCCCGTTGATCGTCGATCCCTTGTTCAACTCGTTCGGCCCGATGAAGGACAAGGCCCTGGAAGCCAGGATCGTCGCCCTGGCCGATCGGGCGGGGATCGACGGCGGGCAGATTTTCGAGATCGACAAGAGCAAGCAAACGAACACCGTGAACGCCTACGTGAAGGGCTTCCTCGGCAGCAAGCGCATCGTCTTATGGGACACCCTCCTGAAGAAGCTCGACGACCGCCAGGTCCTGTTCGTGATGGGGCACGAGATGGGCCATTACGTGCTCGGCCACGTGGTCCGTACGCTCCTGATCTCCACGCTCGGCGTCCTCCTTCTGTGCCTGTTCCTCCAGACGGCCGGCAACGCGCTGATCGGCCGTTATCGCCACCGCTGGGGCTTCGATCGCCTGAGCGACCCGGCCGCCCTTCCCTTGTTGCTCCTCCTCGGCAACCTGTTCCTGGTCGCCACCAGCCCCATCGGCATGGCCTACAGCCGCTACCAGGAACACGAAGCCGACCGCTTCGCCCTCGAACTCACCCACGACAACTTCGCCGGCGCCTCCGGCTTCGCCGCCCTCCAGCGCGAGAACCTCAGCAACCCCCGCCCCGGCCTCCTCTCCAAGCTCTGGCGCTCCACCCATCCCCCCCTCGGCGAACGGATCGAATTCTGCAACGAATACCACCCGTGGGAGACGCGGGGGCCGCTCCGGTACGGGAGCCTGTTCCGGTAGACCGCTGGAGCGGGTCATTTCCGAGGTCATTTTTGGTTGGGTGGCTGGGGTCGAGCCGCGCCGCGGCGACGCCCCCGGCGCTCGGGTGTTGGCCGC
>JAQGHR010000105.1 GCA_028291545.1 Planctomycetota bacterium
GGTCTGGAGGCCCGCGCGCGGGCGGCCGCCCGGCCGCGCGCGGGCCTCCTGGGTCGCCACGTAGCCTCGCTCCGCCGACGGCTCGGGGAAGGATGCCGCAACGCGTCACAGATCGGTCGCAGGTTGCAGGGGGTGGGATGTCTTTTTGGGAAGGCCGTAGTGAAGGGCCTCGTCCGCCGTATCCTGCCGGGGTGCGCCCGGCCATCGAGCCCACGCCCCGAATTCGCCGTCGATCGGGCCCATCCGGCTCTCTTGTCGTCCGGGCAACCGGCCCTCGGCATTGTGCGCCGGCCGGGCGACCCGTACGCCCAAGAGGCACGAATCCTTGCGGCACTCGGCACGGGTGCGGCCGCGCTGCGCGAGCTGGTCGCGAGGGCCGAGCGCTTCGCCACGATGATGCGCGCCCGCCGTTCACGGGCGTTATCCGAGCGGTTGGGCCTGGCCGAGCGCTGGACCGCCGCCGAGTTCCGCTCGTTCGCCCGCCTGTTGTCCTGTGGCGAGCCGGCGGTGCGCCAGGGGATGAAGTCGGGTCGGAGCGACTGGCGGACGGAGGGCCACATTAACCCGGCGCCCGCCATCCGTGAGGAAGTCCATGCTGCCGCTCCCCTCGTGAAACCGACGGCGATTGTCGCATCGCCGCCGGACTCGGTTAAGGGGGGCAGGTCAAGAGCGGGCCATGTCGAAGGCGAGGCCTTGCGTGTCGGCATAGAGCATGGGGCGCCTCCGTACAGGAATTCTACCGGAGGAGAAGCTTGGTTGTGAGGCCGGGCTTGATACCGGCTCTGCCGCTCTCTTGCCGCCGCGTGCAGTGGCGGGTGATCCCGCTTCCGCCAGACCCTACGCTGTGCGTTCCCCTCAACGCCGCTCGCAATCATCGACAGCGTACTAATTATGATATGCACGATTAACAATATTGTCCGTTCCTCTGCGGAACTCGTCTCTACGCGTGGCGCCCTGGCGGGACGGTTCGGCTTTCAAACGCTCTCCCCAGGGGGAGCCTCCCCGAGCGCGACCTCACAACATTGGTCGAACGATCGAGCGTGCGGTTACTTCGCCTCAACCCGGTGCAGTTTCATGTCGAAGAACTTCCGCCACTCCTTGCCATCCTTCGAGACTTCGCCGATCTCCGACCACTGACCATTCTCATCCAGGCTGATGGTGTAACGCACTTCCCCGAACTGCGGGATGCTCATTGCCCACTCCAATTTCCTGTCCGTGACCTTCGCCACCGCGTCCTCGCGGTTACCGCGCGAAGTGAACGCCTCGAAGCGGTACTCCTTCGACTTTACGTCGTAGGTGACGACGGCGAATGCGTTGTGGATCACCACCTCGGCTCCTTTGCCTCCGAACTGGCCGCGGTGGATGCCCTCGATGGTCTGCACGAGTCCATCGGCCTTGCTCCGGACGGTCTCCAGGCCTTTGAACTCACGCTTCTGTCCGGGGACGAACTCGATCGACCCCCCGCCCTCCCAGGTCCCCGTGAGGAAATCCAGCTTCTTCATGGCTTCTCGCTGGGCCGTCGGGGCTTCCTGACCCAGCACCGTCCCGATCCCAAGGCAGAGGATCATCGCGAACACGAGGCGGTGTGGCATGATACGTCTTCCGATCGAGCTTGGATTTCGGGGGAGTTTGGCGGCATCGCCGAGCTTCATTCGTAGCGATAATAACCAGCTGGGGGACGAGAGGTCGAGCCTCGTCGGTATTCGGATTCGCTGGCTACGCCGTGCTTTTCTCCCGCCGCTTCACGGGTGAACCCCGGGCCAGCTATGCCGGGACGTAGCAGACTCCCTGATTTCAACGACCGTCAGCCGCCGGGCACGCGTCGAGCCGCTTACGGATTCCATCGCCGATCTTGAACTCGCCCACCGAACCCTGATTGGCGAGCACGGCGATGTAGACTGGTCCATCGGACGATGGATGAGCACGCTGGTGAACCCGGCGACCCCGCCGCCATGCTGGAAATGCGAGACCGCCCCGTCCGCTCCCTTGCTGACGAACCAGCCTTTGCGCAGGCCGCCGCGCGCCGTCTTGAACTGGATGCTGCACATCGCCTCGCGCGATTTGGCCGAGAGCAGCTTGTCGCCGTAGAGCTCCTCGTCCCACTTCAGCAGATCGTCAACGGTCGAGTAAACGTCGCCCGCGCCGACGATGCCGTGCGTCGTCTGCTCTGAGATGACCGGCTCCTTACCCGACAGGTCGTGGCCTCACGCCCGGCCCGGCGTCAGCTTGCCGCGGTCGCAGCCGGTATGCGACATGCCCAGGGGAGCGAAGATGTCCTCTTCGAGGAACCGCGGGAACTCCTTGCCGCTGGTCTTCGACACAACCTGGGCCCGGAGCATATAGCCGCCGTTGCTTTACTGGAACGCCTCACCCGGCATCGTCACCAGCGGCTTGCGCTGATAGTCGCCGCGATCCCGCCCGTCGCGCCACGACGGATAGTGGCGGTATATCCACGACCAGAGGTTGTCGATCTCGATGCCCGAGCTGTGCGACAGGAGATCTGGAGCGTGACCGGCTCTGCCACTCCGGAGGGCAGTCGGGCAGGTGCTTGGAGATCGGGTCGCGCAGGGCCAGCTTGCCGCGATCCGCGAGCATCAGGATGGCCGCGGCGTGAATTGCTTGGTGTTCGAATAGATCATGAACGCCGTCTCAGGCGTGTTTGGAGACTTTGTCGTCCGGTCGGAGTAGCCGTAGGCCCGCCGGACCAGCGGCTTGCCCTCCTTGGCGATCAGGACGACACCCGAGAACCGCTTTTTGATCGGCTTCCGCCGTGAGGTAGGTATCGATCGTGGCGTCGAGGTCAGTGGCGGGTGGGTCGAGGGCGAAAAGGCAAAGGGCGACGAGGAGCATCTCGGCGGTTCCGTTCGACGGGCCGATGCGGAGTCCAGAGCACAAAGTCCGACAACTGTAGAAGAACGAATCGGCGGGAGCAAGATGGCGTGGCTTGGATGAGTAAGCAGGCCGAAAAGGACATCTCAAAATTCGAAGAAGGGCGGCCTGCGGCCCCCTCGGTCTGCGACTGGATCGCGCGCCAGCATCCGTGTCGCTGCGCTCCGTGTGCAGCCGGCTTTCGCTCGCTCGCCTCCGCCTTCACCCCCGCTGGAAGTCCGCCTCCAAGCCTGTGAATCACGGCGCACGCGTGCCGCACTCACGGCCAGCTTCAACTTCCAGAGGGATTCTCCGATGACCACGATCATGATCCGTGACAACGTCCGCACCGTAGCCCCTGTTCGCATCAATCGCCGGCTCTGAGTGCCGGCGGAGACGTTCAGCAGGAATTGAGTCTGATTGGGGCAAGGAAGCCCTTTTCTCTCTGGTGGATCATGAAGCGACGCATCTGCACAACCTGCCGAGGAACCGGCAAGGTCTACGATTTCCTCGCGGCCCTGTCCGACCCCGCGATGTGGATGCCGTTCAACTGGAACTTCCGGCCCTCCTCCCGATGCTCAACTTGCGGAGGTCACCGCTACTCGTACGAGAAGTGGCAGGACTTCTCCACACGATCCCGGAGGCGTTGAGGAGCAATCGCCATATTCCGTTTCGAGACGGCTTCTGCCCTGCCGATCCCAAATTTTTCGGCCTGCCCTTGAAATATTCCCATTAGGGTATATTATCTCGGCATGGCACGATCGCCCACGACCTCGGACGCTTTCAACGCCGTCGCCGAGCCGCGTCGGCGTCAGATCCTCGATCTGCTCGCGCTGGGCGAGAGGCCGGTGAACGACATGGTCGCTTCACTGGGCATGGGCCAGCCGCAGGCCTCCAAGCACCTGCGCGTCCTGAGGGAAGTCGGTCTTGTCACAGTGCGTGGCGTGGGCCAGCAAAGGCTCTACACATTAAACGCCGAACGCCTCAAGGCGATTTACGACTGGGTCCGGGCTTTCGAGCCGTTCTGGGATCACCAGCTCGACCGCATCAAAGTTCGCGCCGAGCGACTGGCGGGCGAGCAGGCCGCAAAGCCGGACCAATACGACAAGGGGGATTGAGCATGTCGATGAGCGGTGTCGAGCAGGAAATCCAGACCATCAGCATCACCCGGGAGATCGAGATCGCCGCGCCGATCGAGATCGCCTTCGAGGCGATGTTGGAAGAGATCGGGCCCGGCGGGGAGATGCCGGGCGGCAGGCCATTTCCCATGGTGATCGAGCAATGGCCGGGCGGCCGCTGGTACCGCGACCTCGGCGATAATGCCGGCCACCTCTGGGGGCACGTCCAGGTCATCAAGCCGCCGACGCTCCTGGAGCTGTACGGGCCGATGTTCATGTCCTTCCCGGGCATCAACCACATCCAGTACCGGCTGACGGCCGACGGAGACGGCACTCGCCTCAAGTTCACGCACCGGGCGATGGGGCCGATCTCCGACGAGATCCGCGAGAACGTCGGCACAGGCTGGGACTACGGCCTCGCCCGGATTGCTGAGATCGCTGATCGATTGATGGCCGAGCGCAAGGGAGGCAATGGACGATGAAAACGATCGACCTGATCCGCGGGGCCATGCACATGGCCGACGCGTTCACGGGACGGCTCGCGGACGACATGCGGGACGCGCCCTTGGAGCGGACGTCCTCGCCCGCGGGGAACCACCCCCTCTGGATCGTCGGCCACCTCGCAGTGGTCGAGGGGGCGATGCCGCAGATCGCCTTCGGCGAGCCAAACCCGGTGGAGCACTGGGGGTCGCTGTTCGGCATCGGATCGATACCCTCCGACGACGCGGCCGCGTACCCGCCGTACGAGGAGGTTCTAGCGACTTATCGCGACCTCCGGGCCAAGAACCTCGCTCGGCTCGAAGAGATCGGGGAGGCCGGCCTCCACCGGGCGCCGCAGGCGGTGCCGGCGGGTTTCGAGAAGGAAATGAGTACGATCGGGCAGACGTACCTGACGATCGCCATGCACCAGATGTTCCACCTCGGCCAGGTTGCCGACGTCCGCCGCGCGGCCGGCAGGGTGCCGTTCATCTGATCCCGCCGGGTCGACGCCATCGTACAGTGGTGGCGTCGGCCTACCGAAAGTCGCGATCGAACGCGGCCTGCAGCTTCGGGATCGCCCGTTCCTGCACGGCCTTGGCGACCCGTTCGCGGAAATGCGGGTCGTCCTTGTGGATTCGCAGGGCCGACAGGGCGGCGACCGCGATCGACTCCTCCTCGGACACGACGAGTTCGATCAGATAGTCGATCGCAGCTGGCCGACGGAGGATCGCGATAGCCAGTAGGACGTACTGCCGCAGCTCCTCGGAGTGGCAGCGCTGCAGGCAGTCCTTAAGCAACTGGAGTGATTCGGCCAGGCGGGACCTTCCCAACGCCATGGCCGCAGCCTCGCATGTAGCCGCGTTGCCGGGTTCCAGGAATTCCGAGACGAGCGGGAGATTGAGCTTGGGGTCGACCGCGAGCAGGCCGCCGAGGCATTCGGAGAGCACGTCGGGGTCTTTGTCACCGACGCGGACTTTGAGGCGGAGGACCAGTCCCGCCCCCTCGCCCCCGACGGCCCCGAGCGCCACCGCCGCCGCGACCCGCACGTCCTTCGCGGGATCGGCCAGCGCGTCGACAAGGATGGGCAAGGAGCTCGAGCCTTCGGCCCGCGCCAAGGCGACGAGGGCCGCCGCTCGAAGCGGCGGGGCCGAATCCTCCGTCCCGCCCCAGACCGGCTCGAACTGGACGTGTTTCGCCGCTTTCAGGAAGACGTCCGAATCCTGGTGCTCCATCTTGTCGAGGGCTTGGATGATCGCGAGCTTGGCGCGGCAGAGCTTGTCGTCCTTGGGCGGGTTGACCAGGAACCGGTCGAAGGCCGACTCCAAATCCTTGGACAGCTCGACGAGCAAGCTCTCTCCGACGATCGCCGCGGCGGCGGCGGCGACCAGATTCGACCGGTCGCCGATCCTTTTGCGGAGCTCGGCTATCTGCTCCGGCGTTGGTTCCTGACCGCGGAGCGCACGGATCGTCGCCAGCTTGCCGTCGAGCGATTCGCGCCCCGCCATGATCCGCTCCGAAGTCCGGTGAGGAGAGTTTGCCCGGTTGGATCATACCCACCGACCGCCTTGACGCATCGGGGTCGTGTCACGTCTCCGGCGCTGGAAGGGGCGACCCAGCACTTACATCGGCTCGCCGCCCATCCTCCCGAAACCCGGGTGGACGCCCGCCGCCAGCCCCTGTTCGGCCACGATTCGCCGGAGCATGTCCGCCAGCTGCGCCCGCTCCTCATCGCTCATCGCGGCGCAGATCGATGCCTGATGCTCGCGGGAGGTCTCGCCGACCGCCTGCAGGGCGTCCCGACCGGCCGCGGTCAGATAGAGCGCATACGCCCGGCGGTCGGCCGGGCTATTCCGACGCTCGATCAAGCCCTTCCCCTCGATCTCATCGATGAGGCCGACGAGTCGGCTCGGGAACACGCCCAGCGCCTCGCCGAGCGCCTGCTGGCTGAGCCCGTCGGCATCGCGGACGACGCGCAGGATTCCCGCATGCGCCGGCTTGAAGCCGAGAGGCTCCAACCGTTCGGCGAAACGGGCCGACGAATGGGCACCGACCTGCGACAGGAGGAAAGCCAGGCCGGCGGCCGGGTCGGGGGAGCTGGGCATTGCGCGAGGCCGGGCCACTTGTTATCTCGAAAAACCGTTATTAGATGTAACGATCCACCTCCACGGCATTGTCCCAGCCGGTACCGGCCTCGGCAAGATGGACGAGCAGCCGACGGGACCCAACCCCGAATGTTCGAGTCCCGAAACCTCGAAGGAGGCCCGATCGTGGCCCTGAATCACCTGAACATGACGGTGACCGACGTCGCGAAATCCCGGGAGTTCTTCGTGACCTACTTCGGCTTCCGACGCATCGCGGACAAAGGCCCCGGCGCCTTTGCCGCCCTGGTCGACGAATCGAAGTTCGTGCTGACCCTCAACAACTTCGACGAGGCGGCCGAGGTGCATATCCCGGCGGGTCCCACATCGGCTTCATCCTGGACAGTCGGCAGCAGGTGGACGCGTTCTACGAGTGGCTGAAGGCCGACGGGTTGGCGTCCAAGCCGCCGCGCGAATTCCACGGCTCGTGGACCTTGTACTTCAAGGCTCCCGGCGGCTTCACCGTTGAGATCCAGCACCTGAACGCGATCGGCTAGCCTACTCCCCGATCCCCGTGCTGGTCCTGAAGACGTGGCCGTCTGCGTGGCGAATATGCATCTCCCGCACGCCCCACGGCTCGTTCGTCGGCGGGAAAGTGATCTCGATTCCCTGCGCCACGCAATGTCTGTGGACCTCGTCGACGTCGTCCACCCACACCGACATCCAGACGCCCCTATCGGCTTCTTCCCCCGAGTTCTTGGTCGTCGGGCGGTTGCTTCTCCCCGGCCGCCCTGGCCGCCCTGGCACAGGAAGATCTCACACTTCCCCGAACAGACGGCCCCGAATGTGGCTGGGTTTCCCTTCTATCCACTTTAGCGGACCGGGTCAGCTCGCCGCAGCCTGCCGCGGCAGGTACTGGATGGCGCAGAACCTGACGCCTTGGGGCGACATGATGCCGCAGAAGCGGCCGATCTCCGGGATGTCCATCGGAGGGACGAAGAGCTTCCCGCCGAGTTCCTGGGCCACCCGCGCCGCCTCGTCAGCATCCTTCACGGTGAAATACGTCCCCCAATGCGGCGGGATGTCGGGATGAGGGATGGCCATCAGCCCGGCGATGTCGATCCCGCCGTGCCTGAAGACCGTGTACTCCATGCCAGGCATCTGCTTCACCTCGGCCGTCCAGCCGAACATTTTGTTGTAGAACTCGGTCGCCCGGGCCACGTCCGTGGTAAGCGACTCAGACCAGCTCGGCGCGCCGGGGAGCGAACTGTCGGCGTCGGTGCCCGGCTTCGTGATGGGCTGCCAGATGTCAAACGCACCGCCGTTGGGGTCGTGGCAGACCGCCATCCGCCCGTGGTCCGCGATGTCGAAGGCAGGCTCCGCCTTGCCCCCGAGCGAGCGGATCTTCTCACAGGCGGCGTCGGCGTTGTCGACCTTGACCGTCACCCCGATCACCGGCGGCAGGCCGGGAGGGCAGCCCGGGCCGTTGAGGTCGAAGAGGCCGCCGATGTCGCGCCCGCCCACCTGCACGCCGTGGCCGAAGGGCGGCATCTCGTAGAACGTCCAGCCGAGGACCGTGGCGAAGAACTCCATCGCCTCGGAAGGCTGGGACGTCAGGATATTGACCCAGCAGAACTCGCCCACTTTGCGAATGCCGGTTGCCATGTCGGTTTCCTTCGTCGAGGGTTGGGGGAGAACGGGAGCCGCCGAACGCCCGGCGGCCCCGAGCGCGTCACTTCTTCCGGCGGTAGTGGGCGATCATGAACCGGTGCCACTCGCCGTCGTCGCCCAGCATCTGCGAGGTCAGAATCCGGTGATCGTCGTCGACGAACTCGATGCGGTCCTGGTATTTCGCCGTCCCTTCGCCGGTGAAGCTCGGCCCCTCGGCGTCCAGCGCCAGCACCTTGCCGGACTCGTCCAGCGAGCCGCTGTAGGTCCACATGTGCGTCATCACCGAGACGATGAACGTCCCGACGAAGCGGCTGGCCTTCGGGTCGTAGCCGAGCGTCATGACGGACATCGCCGTGCCTCCCTCGGGCATCTCGCCTGCGCCCTCGCCGATGGTCCAGAGGCCGCCGAGGGAGCGGACCGACTCGGTGCCGCTGGACTTCGTAGGCGGCTGGTCCGGCCCCATGACGCATTCCATCTCGCTCGTCCACTCGCCGACGAGCTTGTCGAGCCACCGGTGTTCTTGTTGCGGCTTCTCGTTCATCGCTTCGCTCCTGTCGCGGGGTATTCGGGCCGGTCGTCTTCTCTCGGATTGGCGGACGGTCACTCGCACGGCGGGCCGCCGAACGCCGCGGCCATCCGCTCCTCGATCTGCTCGCGCGTCAGGTCCTCGATGTGCTCGGAGATCGACCAGTGGTGACCGTACGGGTCGATCAGCTTGCCGAAACGGTCGCCCCAAGGCGCGTCCATGAGCGGCATCGAGACCGTCGCGCCCGCCCGCACGGCGGTGGCGAAGGTGTCGTCGGCGTCGGTCGAGTACAGGTGGATGGTCACCGGCGAGCTGGCGCCGGGTGCGATCGCCCCGTAGTCGGGGAACTCTTCGGCCAGGAACAGCTTGGAGTCGCCGAACTGGAGCTCCGCGTGGCCGATCCTGTCCGAGCCGGGCATCGACATGCGGGAGACCTCCTGCGCGCCGAAAGCCTGCTTGTAGAAGTCGATGGCGTCGGCGGCACCCTTGATGACCAGGTGCGGCGTGAGGACGTGGTGGCCGGGCGGGATCGGGTGACCCATGGGGCTGGACTCCGGGCGGATAGAGATCCCGGCTCCTCCTGGTCGAATGAACAGGTGTCGGGCCAGGTTCGGGGATTGGAACCATTTATCGGCCGGAAGTCAACGGGCGTACAGTTTTTTTGAAAATGTGGGACGGACGGAGCGGGTCGCTGAGCCAGGGGCATCTCCTTTCCCTAACCGTCTGGGCAGGTGGTAAGGCCGTTGCCGTTGAGGAGGGTTGGCGGAGGCCGGTGTCAAATTGAGAGGCCGTCGCCTGGCCACACGTTGTGCAGAGTAATACTTGATTGAGAATCGCACATGCTTCAGGATTCTAGGACGCAGCTACGAAACTATCCGATAACCGGCGGAATGCCCGTTGCATGAAAGAAGTTGTGGCTGACTGAGCCGCGACGGGGGCCGCCACCATGAGACGCCGAAAGACGCGATGCAAGCCGCTGGGCACGATCGGGGAAGTTCCGGACGCACCGTGGCGACGGATCGGACCGGTCCTCAAGGAGTTCTGGCCCAGGAAGGCCACCGGCCGGCCGCCGGCCCACCGGCGACGGGCGCTCAAAGGGATCATCTTCCGGATGCGCAGCGGCTGCCGGTGGGGCCAACTCCCCGAGCGGTACGGCCCCAAGCGCACCGTCCACGGCTGGTTCCAGCGGTGGGCCGTCGGGGGGTCTTCGAGAAGATCTGGGCGGTGCTGGTCGCCGAGTGTGACGAACTCGGCGGGGTCGAGTGGAAATGGCAGGCGGCCGACGGGATGCCGGGCAAGGCCCGTTTCGGGGGGAAAAGGTGGCCAAGGACCCCACCGACCGCGGGAAACCAGGCACCAAGAAGCACCTGGTGACCGACGGCGACGGCGGGCCGCTGGGGGCCGGATCGCCGGGGCGAACGTGCCGGACTGCAAGCTGCTGGACGCGACGATCGAGGCCATCGCGGTCGAGCGGCCCGACCCCGAGGAGGTCGAACAGCACCTGTGCCTGGACGCCGGGTTCGACAACCCGAGCGGGCGGGCGGCGGCGGAGAAAGGCGGGTACATCGGGCACATCCGCCCGTCCCGCCCCGGCAAGCGTGAAAAGAAGCGCCCCGGCCGCCGGAAGCCCCGGCGATGGGTGGTGCAGCGGACGCTGGGTTGGCCGTCGAAGTGCCGTGGCATCCTGGTGCGGTACAACAGGAAGGGCGTCAACTACCTCGGCCTGATCCGGTTGGCGGGCGGATCGTACCGGTACCGGCGGCTGCACCGCATGGGCGTCAATGACATAAATGCCAACGCCGCATGAACAACTGACCGGTTCTTGGATAGTTAATTACTGTACTTTCCGGGAGATGATTACGGTCATGCGGCCAGGCTGAGCAGCCTGTCGGCGACGGCCTGAATTTCCGCCTCGGTGGCCCCGGGCCGCAGAACCGCGAGAATCTCCTCGCCCAGCAGA
>JAQGHR010000110.1 GCA_028291545.1 Planctomycetota bacterium
TTGTAGGCGGGCAGGGACGCCCGCCCCACTGGAGAAATCTCCGACTCGAATCACGAATCGGCTTTCCATCTCACCCATCCCAGTCCCACCAGCCCGAACGCCGGGACTTCGGCCGGGATGCGGTAGCGGATCGAGCTGACAAAAATCAGGTGGAGCAAGAAGAAATAAACGAGCGGACCGGCCAGCAGCACCAGCGCGCGACCGTCGTGCCGAGAAGTCCAGATCCCCAGCCCAAGCAGCGCGAAGATCGGCAGGGTCACGATCGCGCTGGCGAGGTTGATCCAGGTGGATCGGAACGTCGCCGCGTTCGGCCAGGGGCTCCAGTATCGGCCCGCCTTGACCACGGCCAGGCGGGCGACGCGGCCGGGATGCTTCAGGGCGAAGTCGAGGGCACGCTCGCGAAGGACGCGGTCCTGGTCCATCTCGCCCAGCGCCTTGAACTCGGGTTCGGCCAGGAACAGCATGTTGCTGGATCCGTCGGCGGAAGGGTTCAGGCCGTCGTAGAGGCTTGCGCCCGCCCACAAGGCCGTCGGCACGAACGAGCCGAACAGCCGTTCGTTGCGGACCCACCAGGGCGCCATCACGATCAAAACACCGAGGAAGACCGTCATCGCCAGCACGAGGGTGCGGGCCTTCCTCTCCGTGAGGATCCACGCGGCCATCATCGCCGGCACCGCCAGCGCCCACGACGGCTTGACCATCACGGCCGCCCCCGCCGCCAGCCCGGTCCCGAGGGCGATCCATCGGGCATGTCCTGGCCCGGTCTCCCCGTCGCGCGACCAGAGGGCCGCGAAGCCCCAGAGCATCGCGAGCATCAGGGGCACGAACACCGCTTCCGAGAGCAAGAGGGCCGCGCTCGCCGCCCAGTACGGCTCGAACGCGGCCAGCCCCGCCGCGATCAACGCCGCCGATCGCGGCCACTCGTCCCGCCCGACCTGCCGGACCAGCCCATAAACCAGAGGCACGCAGGCGGCCCCGAGGAGGGCCTGGACGAGTCGGGCGCCCATCGTGGCTTGCGCGCCGAAGAGGGATTGGCAGGCCGCCAGGAACAGCGGATAACCCGGCATCCGCAAGGCCCGGTGGAAGACGCCGAATTGATTGACCTCGTACGGGCCCCAACGTCGCATCGCCTTGGCCAGTTGCCAGTAGATGTCCGTATCATCGAACAGGCAGAGCGTCCCCTTGCGCCGCGACGCCCACTCGACGGCGAACGCCGCCACGATCCGCACGGCCAGGGCGCCGGCGGTCAAGGCGAGCAACACCGTCCGGTGGCGAGGTGGGGGCGCGGGCATCGGTTTCAGGACGTGCTCCCGTCGCGGAGACATGAGATGAGGGCGCGGGAAAACACCCGGGAGCGGGCTCGCGAGGGGCGTCGGAATGTACGACGAACCGGCCGTTCGGTCAATCGCAACCGACCGGTCGGCACGGGGTCGCGGGAATCACCGCCTCCTTGCCACTGAGGGCCCGCCCGGGTAGAAGCGACGGGCGTGCGAATCGCTTGCCCCGTCGTCCCCGACCGGAATTGTGCCGATGACCGTCCTCGCGATGACGCTGCTCGCGTGCCTGGCGATCGATGCGCCGCCTCCCGTCTTCCCGCCGGGCGCGGCCGTGGAGAAGCTCTGGGGCGAGGGGGAATTCACCGAGGGCCCGGCGCTCGCCCCCGACGGGGCCATCGTGTTCTCGGATATCGGCGACCGGCTCCTGCGGTTCGACCCGGCCAGGAACCGCGTGACCGTGTTCCGCGAGCCGAGCGGGCGGGCCAACGGTCTGGTCTTCGATCCCCGGGGCCGTCTGATCGCCGCCGAAGGGGCGAACACCGGGGGCGGTCGCCGCGTCTCGATCACCGAGCCCGACGGCACGGTCCGCACCCTGGCCGATCGGTACAAGGGGAAGCGCTTCAACAGCCCGAACGACCTGACGATCGACGCGAACGGCCGCGTCTACTTCTCCGACCCGCGCTATGTGGGCGAGGAGCCCCGGGAGCTGGAGGACGAGTCGGTCTATCGGATCGATCCCGACGGCACGGTCACCCGCCTGGCGACCTCGGCGAAGAAGCCCAACGGCCTGGCCGTCAGCCCCGACGGCAAGACGCTCTACGTCGCCGACAGCGGCCCGAATCGGAGCGTCCTGCTCGCCCTGGAATTGACGCCCGACGGCTCCGTGAGCAAGCCGCGCGTCCTGAAGGACTTCGGAAACGGACGGGGGATTGACGGGATGACGGTGGCGGCCGACGGCTCGATCGTCGTCGCGGCCGGTGCGGGGATTCTCTCCGGTGTGTATGTTTACGCGCCCGACGGGATTCCGCTCGGATTCGTCGCGACCCCGGAAGCCCCCTCCAACGTGGAGTTCGGCGGGCCGAAGCGATCGACGCTGTATATCACCGCTGGGAAGAGCCTCTACCGCGTCGAGACGAACATGACGGGGCCGTGAGCGCGCTGCATGCCGCTGCGTCGGCGATCTTCACCAGCTCAACGAGGCCCTCATGTATCGCGATGTCTTGATGAATCGCATCGACGCCCTGCTCGCCGTCGTGTTCGTCGCCGTGATCGCAACCCTGGCCGTGATGGGGCAGAACCCGCCGGACGTGCCGGAGGCCCCTCCGCTCGATCAGTTCTCGGCAAAGCGAGCGATGAAGCACGTCGAGAGGATCGCGAGAGAGCCGCATGTGACGGGGTCGCCCGCCGCGGCGAAGGTGCGCGAGTACCTGATGGCCGAGCTGAAGAACCTGGGGGTTGAGCCCCGGATCTTGAAGAGTCCGGAGATGCCGGGCGAGTCGGTGTTCGCGCGGATTCCGGGGAAGGGGAAGGGGAAAGCCGTCATGCTCTCGGCGCACTACGATTCCGCGCCCGAAGGCCCCGGCGCGGGGGATGACGCGGCGGCCGTGGGGGCGATCCTGGAGACCGTTCGCGCCCTGAAATGGAACGACGGCCCGCAGCTCGAAAACGACGTGCTCGTCCTGATCACCGACGCCGAGGAAGTCGGTTTCTGCGGTGCCTACACCTTTGCATCCGATCCCGCGAAGCGCGACCTCGTCGGCCTGGTGATGAACTTCGAGGCCCGAGGTTCCCGCGGGCCGTCGTTCCTGTTCGAGACGAGCGAGGGCAACGGCTGGATGATCCGCGAGTTCGCCCGGGCCGCGCCTCATCCGATGGCCACCTCGCTGGCCGGGGCGGTGTACGCGATCATGCCGAACAAGACCGACTTCACCATGTTCAAGGGCGTCGGCCTCAAGGGGCTGAACTTCGCGTTCGTCGAGGGCGTGGAGAACTATCACCAGCCGACCGATACCGTCGCGAACCTCGATGAGAGGAGCGTGCAGCATCACGGATCGTACGCGCTGGCCCTGGCAAGGCACTTCGGAAACAAGAATCTCGCGCTCGCGGCGAGCGAGCCGAACGCAATTTACTTCAACGTGATCGGCCCCTGGCTCCTGGTGTATCCGGGCTGGTGGGTCTCACCCCTGATGGTCGCGGCGCTGGCCGCGTTCGTGGGCGTGGTGGAGATCGGCCGGCGACGGGGACGCGTGACGGATAACGGCCTGATGATCGGGATCGCGCTGGGCCTGCTGGCGGTGGTGCTCGCCGCCGGAGGCGCCTGGAGCGCGTGGACCCAGATCCAGCGATTCCGCGTCCCGGTGGGGCGCAAGCTCTACCAGGGGAGCCCGGAGATTGCCGCCGCGCTGGCGTGCCTGGGGATCATGGCGACCCTGTGCGTCTATCTCCCCGCCTTCACGCGGGTGCGCCTCACCGACCTCGCCCTGGGCGGCCTGTTCTGGTGGCTGGTGGGGACGGTCGCGACCTCGATGTTCCTGCCCGGGGCCAGCTATCTGTTCCTCTGGCCGCTGGTCTTCGGGCTGATCGCGATGGCCGTCGTCGTGATCTCGCCCCGGCCCGGATCGCCGGCCGTCCGGGTCGCGAGTTATCTTGGCGCGATCCCCGCGCTGTTTCTGATCCCGCCCACGCTCAAGGCCTTCTGCATCGCCCTCGGGCCGACCCTTCCCTACGGGGCGGCCCCCCTCGCCGCACTGATGATCCTGGCCCTCCTGCCCATGCTGGCCAAGATCACGGCGGCCTTCGGTGTGGCCGAGCGGGTTGCCGATCCCACGAAGGCCGCGGTGCCGACTCTCGAAGCGATCTGAGCCTCGGGACGCGGTTGCACGTGACATGTCATCGACACAACGGTTCAGCCCCGCTTCGTCCCGGCCATGTTCACGCCGCTGCCGATGATCAGGTCGTGATGATAGGCCCAGTCGTAAAGCCGGCCGGCGCGGGCGGGGCGAAGCTCGGTCAGGTCGTCGAAGCCTTCCTCGCGGAACCATCGGGATAGCTCGTCCACGGTATGATGCGACTGGTAGCGGGGGGCATACCAATCGAAATTGTCGCAGACGCGCAGGGTCCAGTCCGGGTGGTTCGAGAAGTTGGCGACCTTGTTGAGCGTCCTGTTCAGGACCGGCACGCTGCCCAGGACGCCCGCGGCGGCGCAGAGGCGCTCCAGCCATCGCGGGGGCATCCGCGTCGCCACCGCGCGAAGCCCCGAATTCAGCCATTCCTGGGGCGCGATGTTCTTGCGATAGAGCCAGACGGCGAGTCGGCCGCCCGGTTTGACCTTGCGGGCGACCTGCGCGAACGCCCTGCGCGGGTCGGGGCTATGATGCATCACGCCGATGGAAAACGCCGCATCGAACGACTCGTCCGCCAGCCGCAAGTCGAGCAGATCGGCCTGGACGATGGCGACGTTCGGGAACGGGGCGCAGAGCGTCGCGGCCTTCTCCACCGCCGTGCTCAGGTCCACCCCGACGAGGTTCGCCCCATGCTCGCCCAGCAGCCTCGCGTACCGCCCCCCTCCGCATCCGGCGTCGAGGACGAGCTTGCCTCTCAGGTCCTCCGGGTTGATCCCCGTCTTGACGCGGAAGACCGCGTCATCCTCCTCGGGCCTCGCCACGTCGTAGCGATTCCACTGCCTCCCGAAGCTGGCCACATACGTTTCGCCCGCCAGCCGCGGCACGCCGTTGACGATCGGGATGGATGCGCCGCACCCCGCGCAGGCCAGGGCTTCGCCAGCCTGGACAAGCGGGGCGCGACACGCCGGGCATTGCAGCAATCGAGACAGCTCGGGATTCATGCCGAAAGTATACCGAGAATGGGACGTGACGATCATGGCCGAGCGTCGGGTGAGGGGTCTAGGATAGAATCTGGTCCCCTCTCCCCCGGCGGGGAGAGGGGACCAGAGGAAAACGCTCCTGTGACCACCGCGCACGAACCCCTGATGGCCCGCGTCCGATCCGCCCTGACAGGCGAGCGCGGGCGAGGCGTGATCGTCGCCGTTTCGGGAGGCGGCGATAGCGTCGGGTTGCTGCGGATGATGGGGGACGTTCAAGAGGATCTGGATCTGCGGCTCTCGGTCGCGCACCTCGATCATGGGACGCGGGGCGAGGTCGGCCGGGAGGATGCGGCGTTCGTGGCGGATCTGGCGGGATCGATGGGCCTGGCGTTCGACCTGGGCCGGTGGGCACCGACCCGGGAAGGACACTTCGAGGCCGACGCGAGGAAGGCGCGGTACGACTGGCTGGTCGCGATCGCGAAGAAGCGCGAGGCGGCGCTCGTCGCGGTCGGGCATACACAAGACGATCAGGCCGAGACCATCCTGCATCGTATCCTTCGAGGGACCGGGCTGCGGGGCCTGGCCGGCATCCCCGCCAGGCGATCGCTGGCCGAGGGCGTTACGCTGATCCGGCCCTTGCTGGACGTGTCTCGCGAGGAAATTCGCGGCTATCTCGCCGGGGTCGGGCAGTCGTTTCGCGACGATGCCACGAACGCCGACGTGCGGCGAACTCGCAACCGGATCCGGCACGACCTGCTGCCCAGGCTCGCGGCCGAGTACAACCCGAACGTGGCCGAGGCCCTGGTCCGCCTGGGCCGCCTCGGCGGGGAGATCCGGGCCTGGGAGCGGCACATCGAGCATCAGGTCGAAGCCGCCGTGGTGACCGTCGGCGAACTCGCGGTGGTGCTCCGCTGCGAGCCTCTCCGGAGCCTTCCCCCGGCCGCGAGGGCCGAAGTCCTCCGCCGCGCCTGGCGACGCGCGGGGTGGCCCGAACGGAGCATGACCGCCGGGCGCTGGCTCCGCCTGGCGGCGACCGTCGATCGCCCCTCGGCGCGGTTCTCCCTGGGCGGCCGGATCGAGGTTCGCATGAGCGGCGGCCTCCTGCGGCTGTCGCCCTCGGTTTCCGGTCATCCCGAGCCCCGCGCCGACCTGGCCCTGACGATCCCCGGCGCGGCCGATTGGGGCGGGATCCGCCTCGTCGCGAGCCTGGAGTCCCCTGCGCCGGAGGGCGAGATTATCGACCTCGATCGCCTCGACCCCGCCCTCGCGGCCGACGGCCGGCCCGCCCTCACGATCCGCGCCCCCCGAGACGGCGACCGCTTCGATCCTCTCGGGCTGGACGGCCACACGCAGGCGCTGAACGACTTCTTTCGCGGCCGTGCGGTCGCTCGCGAGCGGCGTCGCGACGTCCCGCTCGTCTGCGACAACGCCGGCATCGTCTGGGTCGTCGGCCACCGGATTGCCCACCGGGTGCGCGTCACCGGCGAGACTCGGCGCCGGATCGTCTTGAACGCAGTTCGTAGTTCTCAGTAAATCCGGGGAGTGGACAACCCTCTCCTTCCCCGCTTCCAACTGCGAACCGCGAACTGTTACGGCAGCGTCAAGATGCTGAAGGGCTTGAGCGCCGAGAGGACGGTGATGCCGCCCTTGGTGCTGGTGCCGCGGGGGCCTCGGGCGGTGGAGAGGATCGCGACGTTGTTGCGGACGGGGATCGCGACGTGGTTGAGCGGACGGCCGATGATCGCGGTGTCGGTGGCCGAGTCGATCGCGACCAGATTGACCGGGGAGGAGGCGTTCAGCACCAGGCCGGTGGCGTTGTGGCCGGTGAATCGGAGCAACGTGCCCGTGACGTTCACCAGCGCCCCGCCGGCCAGCTCGGGGTGGAAGCTCTCGCTCAACCCGGCCAGGCGGTTCGGGTCGTTCAGGCTGACGGCGCCGGTGGGCGTGTTGTTCGTGGGGTTCAGGAGCGTCACGACGTTCTGGCCGTTGACGACCGCCGTGACCAGGGCCAGGCTCCCGCCGATACTGCCCAGCGCCATCGTGGGACGGGCCCTGGCCGAGCCCGGCGGGCCGACATTGATGTCGGTGCCGGTCAGCGGGTTGAGGACGGCCGTCCGGGCGGTCTCGCGAACGCCCAGAACCGTGGGCGAGAAGGCGAGGATGCCGACCTGAACCTGATCGGGCACGAAGGAATCGAAGTGGGCGGCGCCGGTGGAGTAAACCACGTCCGAGCCGGCCAATCCCGTCACGCCGCCCGAGAGCTCGAACTCGCGAGCCGGGGCGAACGGCAGGCCGAGCGGCACGGCCTGACCGGTCCGTAGGCTGGCCGTCACGTCAATGCCCTGGATCAGCCCGTTCGTCCCGGCCATCGCGTCGGAGACGAACGTACGGGTGTCGCTCGACCCGATGCCATCGACCGCGCGCAGGCCGCTGGCCCCGAGGCTGGCCGTGCTGAACTGGCCCACGGGCGAGCCGCTCACCACGTCGTAGGCGAAGATGGTCGTTCCCGTGCCCACCAGCGCGACTTCCCGCCCGTTGTTCCGGCCCAGGCCCACGCCCGCGATCGCCGTGCCGCCGCCGGGCACGGGGATCGCCTGCAAGGCCGCGCCGGTGTTGGCGTTGAACCGCACGAGCGTCCCGGCCGTCGGATCGAAGCCGAAGACCTGGGGATCGCCCACGGGGATGGAGCGCGACGTGCCGTTGACGATCGGGATCGAGATGGTCCCGCCCGTCGGCTTGGCCGCCTGCGTAGTGCTCGGTGTCACCGACCCGCTCGGAACGATCGTGGTGACGCCGCCGGTCGTGACGGTGTTCAACGTCGTGCCCGCGGCCGAGGCGTTCGACGCCGAGCTGGAGGTCGGCGCCGCGACCGCATTGACGAGGATCTGGGTATTGGACCCCGCCGAGGCCAGGGCCAGGGTCGACACCCCGCCCAGCAGGTTGACGATGCCGCCGTCGATCAGGTCGAACTTCTTCAGGTTCACGACATTGATCGGCGAGGTCCCCGTGGCGCTGGGGCTGCCCACGGTTGTATCGGCATCGCGGACCGAGGCCAGGGGCGCATGCCCGGTGCCACCCAGGACATGGCCGACGATCTTGCTGGTGTTCGTCGTGTTGTTGTAGACCAGGTTCAGCGCCCCGTCGGGCCGGACCGTGGTGCCGGCCAGGGTGCCGATGCCGAACAGCGTGATCTGGACCTGCGCCCCGTCGGGCGTCGTGTACGCGATGCGACGATTGGAGACAGCGACGTTGTTCTGCTTCTGGGTCACGAAATGCTGGAAATCCTTGTCGTTGATCGGTTTGCCGTGCGGCCCGATCATCCTGGCATTGAGCAGTTGACGCCCCTCCAGGGCTTCCAGGACCGGCTTGGCTCGACGTTTCCCCTGCGAATTCCGGCCGGTCATGACCACTGCCTCCTACCCCACGATTCGCGTCGGTCCCGCGCATCCGTCGCGGCCCGCACGATCGGTCGATGGCGATTAGATCGGATGGTCTGGCGACCTGGCATGACCCGATCGTTCGGATTTTTGGATCTGGCCGGAACCCCCGGTTCCGCCCGGCGACGATCCGACCCGGTCTTTTTGGAATCGTACACGCCGCGACAACCCCTTCCAGCGCACGCCGATCGTCGCTACACTCGGCACGATCCGCCCTTCCTTTGGGCGCAAACCCAACGATGATCCTCCCCAGTCCCAACAATCGTAAGGAGACCCCCTGGTGCGCCGTTTTGCCACGCTTGTGCTGTCGCTCTCGCTGACGCTCGGCCCGGTCGCTGCCGGTCGCTTGTTCGCGCAGGACGCCCCCAAAGACGAGAAGAAGGCCGATCCTAAGGTTGCGCCGAAAGACGCCCCGAAGGATGCCCCCAAAGACGCCCCGAAGGACGTGCCGAAAGACGCCCCCAAGGATGCACCGAAGGACACCGCCAAGGTTGCGCCCAAAGATGCTCCGAAGGATGCGCCCAAAGATGCTCCGAAGGACACCCCGGTCGAGCCGGCCAAGCCGGTCTTGAAGCCGGTTCCGCCCGAGGTCCAGGCCAAGATCAATATCGCCCGGAAGGCCGTGGCCGAGGCCATCGCCGCCGCCGAGGCCGCCGGTCTCGTCGAGACGTCGATCGAGCCGCCGCCGATCCTGGACATCCTGATCACCGGCCAGGCCAACGATGTGGCCGCGCTGAAGGGCGTGACCAAGGATAATCCCGAGGCCGGGGTCAGCCCCGAGGTCTTTGGCGCCTGGTTCACCGGCTTCGGCAAGATGGAAGGGATCAAGCCCGAGCTGAACGTGCGGATCATCACGCCCTCTCGCGGCCTGTCCGACTGGTACCGCTCCCGCGCCGCCGTGATGGCTCCCCTCCTCGCCGAGGCCCGCAAGGCCAATCCCCCGAAGGCCGCCCCCAAGCCCGAGGAGGCCAAGAAGGAGGCCCCCAAGGATGCGCCGAAGGACGAGCCCAAGAAGGACGCCCCGAAGGATGAGCCCAAGAAGGACGCCCCGAAGGACGAGCCCAAGAAGGACGCCCCCAAGGACGAGCCCAAGAAGGACGCGGCCAAGCCCGACGACGCCAAGAAGGATGCCCCCAAAGACGAGCCGAAGAAGGATGCGCCGAAGGACGAGCCCAAGAAGGACGAGGTGAAGAAGGACGCCCCCAAGGATGAGCCCAAGCCGGATGCTCCCAAGGACGAGCCGAAGAAAGAGGAGCCCAAGGACACGCCCAAGCCGGCCGATGAGCCGAAGAAGGAAGATCCCAAGGGCTAATTGAGGTGAGTTCGTGCATTTCGGCGGTTTTTCCAGTGGGGCGGGCATCCCTGCCCGCCTACAAGGGATCAAAGCATTTGTAGGCGGGCAGGGACGCCCGCCCCACTGGAACGCCAACGTCCCGATGGCGTAACTCCGCTCCCGCCTCGCATCTCGTGGCCGGGTGTTGTTGCGCTCGCCCCTCGGGGATTACCATGAGGGCGATGATCGGGGCACACCTGCCTTCGCTCCCTCGACCCGCGGAGTTCCCGACGGGTGGCGAGGCCGGGGCCTGACCCCGTGCTTCGCGCTCTGGAAGGAGCCCTCGCATGCCCCCTCGTCCTCGCTTGATCGCCGCCGGCCTGGCCGTGTCCGCGATCCTGGCTGGCTGCGTGCCCTCGGCGCCCGCGCCCGCCGTGCCCCCCGTCGCGGCTCCGGCCACGAGCCCGCCCGTGGCTGCCCCGGTCGCCCCGGTCGGAGGCGCCGAGCCGGCCCCGATCGCGGACGCTGGCGCGCCCCTGCCCGAAGTCGCCAAGGTTCCGGGCGAGCCGATCGGGGAACCGATCGCCCCCCGCGTCCCCGCGCAGGCCGATCTCCAGGTCCACAAGCTCGATGAGGTGATCGCCAGGAGCGAGGCCGATCTCAAGACCAAGCCGGACGACCGCGCCGCCCAGTTCCAACTCGCCATGAGCACGCAGGTCAAGGCCACGAGCATGGCCTCGGCCCAGGATCGCAAGGCCAGCATCCCCGTGTTCCTCAAGTCGGCCGCCGCCGCGCGAAAGCTCCGCGACGGCAACAAAGATTTCAGCCGCACCGAATCCAACCTGATCGCCAAGGCGCTCTACAACGAAGCCTGCTCGTTCGCCATCGACGGCAAGCCCGACGCCGCCATGACGTCCCTCAAGGAGGCATTCGACGCCGGTTTCAGCGAGACGAAAACCTTCGAGAACGACAACGAGCTCGATTCCCTCCGCAAGCGGCCCGATTTCGCCGAACTCCTGAAAGGGCGCGGCGAACTCCCGACGAAGACTCGCCCGTGAGACGAGACGCTCGGCTCCTTGCACCTCAAAGGAAGTTCCCTTCCGAGCCGAGACACACGCTTCGGCCCGCGAGAATGGTCCCGGAGATCCGCCCATGAGCGACGCGACACTCACCCTTGCTCCAGGCCCTCCGCCTCCGACGTTCCTCGTCGGCGAGACGATCGCCGACCTGCTCGCACGTCTCGGAGACGTCCCCGCCAGTCGCGTCCGGCTCTTTCCGTATCCCGGCACGGCCACCGAGCAGGACGTCATCGCCATCGAGGCCAGGGAAAAACGCCTGTTCGAGCTGATTGACGGCACCCTGGTGGAGAAGGTGATGGGCTTTTCCGAATCGCGATGCGCCGCCGAGCTCATCATGGACCTGGGCCTCTATCTCCGCACGAACGACATCGGCCTCATCGCCGGTGCCGACGGCATGCTCCGCCTGAAGTTCCGCCGGGTCCGCATCCCCGACGTCTCGTTCATCGCCTGGGCGCACATCCCCGACCCGAAGGTGCTCGACGAGCCGATCCCCGACCTCGTGCCCGACCTGGCCGTCGAGATCCTGAGCGAGGGCAACACCGCGCGCGAGATGGACGAGAAGCTCCGCGAGTACTTCTCGGCCGGCGTCCGCCTGGTCTGGTACGCCGATCCGTCCTCCCGCACCGTCCGCGTCTTCACCTTGCCCGAGGTCTGGACCGACCTGGGCCTTGATGACACGCTCGACGGCGGCGACGTCCTGCCCGGCTTTCACCTGGCCATTCGCGAGTGGTTCGAGCGCGCCGAGCGCAAAGGGCCTCGCGTCGAGCCGGCGTGAGCCTTCCGTCTTCGTCGCGAGCCGGCGAATAAAAACTCCCCGAGAGGAATCGAAACTCCTTCCTCCGCATCCTGGCCGGCCCGTGCGTGTGGAAATCCGCGGTCCTCATCAGAATCATCGCGTCGATGTGACGGCCCGATCGCAAAATCCGTCGGGGTCGCCTTGATCCCCGACGGATCGAATCGCCGGGTGCCACTGGCAGGCGAGCTGCCAGAGGCACCCAATTCGAGGGTTTGCCTTGGGCCGGATTCAAGAACCGATCGGCCCTGGTACACCGAGAATCGCGCATTTCACCGGCCGATTCGGTAGTGTAGAATGTGCGGCTCGCGGATCAACAAGGGCGCGGCGGCCCGATCTGTGGATTTGAACCGAGAACCTCGTGGAGAATTCGCGATGAGGCGTATGATTTTGCCCTGCCTGATGGTGGCGTGGCTCGTCTGCCCGAGGATCGCGGCGGCTCAGGAACCGGACCCGATCAAGCGGGCGCTCGATCAGGCGAGGAGCGATCATGGTCGGAGACGCGACGCGGCCAAAGTCAAACTGAGCCAGGATATCGAGGCCACGATCAAGGCCGCCGCCGACAAATCCGACCTGCCCGGCCTCAAGCAGCTCGAGGCCCAGAAGGAGGCCTTCGATCGGGACGGCCAGCTCCCCACCGGGGCGATGGTCGCCAAGGCCCGGCTGACGTAT
>JAQGHR010000117.1 GCA_028291545.1 Planctomycetota bacterium
CGGCCAGGATGGCGCGGGCGTCGGGGTGATCGAGGAGCGACATGGCGGTGCCTCCCGTCGGTGGCCTCCGGCCCTCATCCTAACTCCCGGCACGCGTAAGCAATAGTGGAATCGGTGACAGTCCAACTAATGCCAAAGTGCTGGTTGAGGTGTTCGCGCCAGGGAGTCCGAATGCGGCAAACTCGCCGCCCCTCCGTCGCCAGCATTTCGAGGTCGGCCTTGGAGACCGTGTGTAATTCGCGTAGGTCGACGATCGATTCCGGCAAGTCGATCGGCTCGGGCGCCTTCGGCAGGAAATACCATCCGGGCATCAGGTGGCGTCGGAGTTGATCCCGGATCGTGCTTCCTTTAAGCATTCCCGTCTCAACGATTTCTTGGCAAGGCCGGACGACGGCGATCACGACTCGCGGGGTCCTGGTGTCGTGAAGGTCGCACTCCTGCGTCAGTATTATGGCGCGGGCTATATAGATTATCGGAGATCGTCCGCCTGACTGAGGCTCCGCCGGATCCATATCGAGGATCGAGCAACCGTCAATGATATCCCCTTGCGAC
Organism: Planctomycetota bacterium; assembly: GCA_028291545.1. Taxonomy (GTDB): domain Bacteria; phylum Planctomycetota; class Planctomycetia; order Isosphaerales; family Isosphaeraceae; genus JAQGHR01. The sequence goes on from JAQGHR010000117.1 coordinate 553, forward strand.
AATCCGTCCTGCGGCGGAACCGCTAGGTACATGAATCACTCCCGCGATCGCCAGGTAATGGGTGGATTGAACGGCCAGGTATGGACTCGCTTTGCCTGGACTCTCACCCCGGGACCGGGCAAGGGCAGAAATGGGGGCGAGTCTTCCATCGGCTCGGGCGCAGGGCCGATCGGGAATTCGGCGACCCAGCGTGCCTTGACCGGTGTTCCCCTCTGCGACTGCGAAAGCCTGGCGAGAGCCTCAGCGACGGGATCGGTCGTCGAAGCGTTGATTCCACCTTCTACAAGATCGAGCGTGAACGAGTCGCAATCGACGTTGACGACGAGGGGTGTCTTGGGGAGTTCCGGAAGTTCGACAAAACCGGTTCCGAGCTGTGGGATACAGATTTTGAATTGCCACTGATCGAGTACTGCCGAGAGCGGCCCGAAGATCCACCATAGTTCGTCGAGGTGGGCGCAGACATCCGGGCCTAGATCGGTCGAGTAGCCGGCGTCCTCAATAGCCGAAAGCATTCGGTAGCAATGCCCGCGAAATGCGAGGAGAAGTTTGGCGGCCATTCTCAACGAGTAGAGTTGCTCGATAGTGCAGGTCTTCCCGGTTGAGATCGCCTGGGCGATGGTCCTGGTGGACTCACGCCATGCCAGGAGATCCTGGAGATTTCGCGCCAGCAACTCCTCGGCACGACGAAATGCCATCGCTTCGTCGTGGTCATCTTTCCAACCCTCCGAGCGCAATGACTCCCCCACCGCGCGAGTTGATCGCTCGAAGCCCGCGAACTCCTGATCGCTGATCCTCATGTCATTGTCCCCGAAGCATTCGCGGCCACCATCAGGTAGTCCCCGATCATGCCATTATAGCAACGTCGCGCAACGCGCCCTACTCACACAAACTCATTCACCAGGTTCTCCAGCATCTCCTGCCTCCCGCTCACATTCGAGGTCACGTCCCCGGCCTTGAAGGCGTGGGCTTCCAGGTCGGCGAAGGAGGCCTTGCCGGATTCGACCGTCTTGCCGAGGTCGGAATTCCAGCTCGCGTAGCGGTCCTTGACGAACGAGGCAAGGCGGCCGTCTTCGCGGATGGCGTGGGCGATCTTGAGGCCGCGGGCGAAGGCGTCCATGCCGCCGATGTGGGCGTGGAACAGGTCGATGGGCTCGAAGCTCTCGCGGCGGACCTTGGCGTCGAAGTTGACGCCGCCGGTGGTGAGGCCACCCATGTCGAGGATGCAGAGCATGCACTTGGTCGTCAGGTAGATGTCGGTCGGGAACTGGTCGGTGTCCCACCCGACGAGGGGGTCGCCGGTGTTGGCGTCGATCGAGCCGAGGGCGTCGGAGGCCATCGAGATCCGCAGCTCGTGCTCCATCTCGTGACCGGCCAGGCTCGCGTGATTGGTCTCGATGTTGAGCTTGAAATAGGGCAGCAGGCCGTAGGTGCGCAGGAAGTTCAGGCAGCTCTCGGCGTCGGAGTCGTACTGGTGCTTCGTCGGCTCCATCGGCTTGGGCTCGATGTAGAACGGGCCGGCGAATCCGATCTGCTTCTTGTAATCGACGGCCATGTGGAGGAAGGCGGCGAGGTGGTCGAGCTCGCGCTTCATGTCGGTGTTCCAGAGGGTCGAATAGCCCTCGCGGCCCCCCCAGAAGGTGTAACCTTCGCCGCCAAGCTCATGCGTGACTTCCATCGCCTTCTTGACCTGGGCGCCGGCGAAGGCGAAGACGTCGAGGTTCGGGCTGGTGGCCGCCCCGTGCATGAATCGCTTGTTGCTGAAGAGATTGGCCGTGCCCCAGAGCAGCTTCACGCCGGTGCGATCCTGCTCCTCCTTGAGCGCGCGGGCGACGGCGTCGAGGTTCTTGTGGCTCTCCTGGATCGTCGCGCCCTCGGGGGAGACGTCGCGGTCGTGGAACGCGTAATAGGGGGCGCCGAGCTTCTCGATAAACTCGAACGCGACCTTGACCTTCTTGATGGCATTCGCGAGCGAGCCCGAATTATCGTCCCAGGGACGCAGGGCCGTGCCCATGCCGAACGGGTCGCCCAGGGGGTTGGAGAACGTGTGCCAGTAGACGACCGAGAACCGCAGGTGGTCCTTCATCGTCTTGCCGCCGACCATCTCGGTGGCGTTATAGTGCTTGAACTCCAGCGGATTCCTGGACTTCGGGCCGCCGTAAACGATCTTCTTCACGTCCGGGAAGGCTTCAGCCATCGGAGGATCTCGCCCGCGAGAGTGTGTCTTGGAAAGGGTGGAAGCGATAGTCTAGACGACCCCCGGGAAAGACGAAAGCCCTTGGAACGAAGCTGCAGGGCGATTGCAAAGTCGAAATCCAAGATTTCCCTCGATGGGTTCCTGCCCGAACCAGCCGCTTGCCTCGCGAGGGCCGGTCGAGTCTATTGGCGCCCGCGACGAATCCTACCCCGCCTACCCTCACGCCTCGCGAGGCCCTCTCCATGCGACGCGCCCTACCGCTTTGCCTCGTCCTCGTCCTGATCTCCCACCTCGCGATGGCCGACGATGGCCCGATCGAGAAGGCGCTGGCCAGACCGATCCTCGGGCCGGGTCAGACGCTGGCCGAGGTCCAGGAATTCGTCGAGCCCCGCATCCCGGCCATGCCCCAGGTCAAGACGGCCGCCGAATGGACCGCCAGGGCGAAGCAATATCGCGAGGATGTCCACAAGAAGGTCCTCTTTCGCGGCGAGGCCGAGCGCTGGCGAGCGATCTCGACCAGGCCCGAATGGCTCGGCGAGATCGAGGGCGGACCGGGCTATCGCATCAAGAAATTGCGCTTTGAGGTCGTCCCCGGCCTCTGGATTCCCGCGCTCCTGTACGAGCCGACCGTCCTGCGGGGCAAGGTGCCGGTCGTGCTCAACGTGAATGGTCACGACGCCAAGGGGAAGGCGGCCGACTACAAGCAGATTCGCTGCATCAATCAGGCCAAGCGCGGCATTCTCGCGCTGAACCTGGAATGGTTCGGCATGGGGCAGCTCGGGGGCAAGGGGTTCGGCCACGGGCTGATCAACGCGGTCGACCTGTGCGGCACCAGCGGCATCGCGCTCCATTATCTCGCCATGTCGCGCGGGATTGACATCCTGCTCTCGCACGAGAACGCCGACCCGTCTCGCGTGGGCGTCACCGGCCTTTCCGGCGGCGGCTGGCAGACCATTTTCGTCAGTTCGCTCGACTCTCGCGTCACGCTCACCGACCCCGTCGCCGGCTATTCCAGCTACCGGACGCGCATGCGATTCTTCTCCGACCTCGGCGACTCCGAACAGACCCCGTGCGACCTCGGCACGGTTGTGGACTACGCCCATCTCACCGCGATGATGGCGCCCCATCCCACGCTCTTGACCTTCAACGGCAAGGACAACTGCTGCTTCGCCGCGCCCCATGCCTTGCCGCCGTTGATCGAGGCGGCGGGTCCGATCTTCCGGCTGTTCGGGGTGGAGGGGAATCTGCGTGCCCATGTGAACTTCGATCCCGGCACGCACAATTACGGCCTCGACAACCGTCAAGCGTTCTACCAGATGATCTCGGATCATTGGTCGCGGCCGGATCAAATCTTCAATCCTAGGGAGATCCCGTCGGACGCGGAGGTGAAGACGGCGGAGGCGCTGAAGGTGGAACTGCCGAAGGACAATCTGACGATTCAGACTCTGGCGCAGTCCCTGGCCGAGAAACTGCCGAAGACCGGCGAGACGTCCGGCAATGGGACCATCCCCGGCGAACGCTCCACCCTCCTTCGCTCCATCGTCCGGCCGGTCGGCGGGGATGTCTCCGCGGAGAAGGGCGGCGAGGAGGAATCCGACGGCATCACGCGTACGTTCTGGAAGGTGAAGATCGGTCAATCGTGGACGATTCCGGCCGTGGAGCTGGCCCGGGGCAAGCCGGAGAAGGGGACGACCATTCTTTTCGGTGACGAGGGCCGGGCCAAGCTCGCGGCGCACACGAGTCGTCTGCTCGGCGAGGGTCGCCGCGTGATCGCGATCGACCCGTACGCCTTCGGGGAAGCGGTCACGCCGTCTCACGGCTATCTGTTCTCCCTGATGATCGCCACCATCGGCGAGCGTGCGCTCGGCGTGGATTGCGGCCAAGTCGCGGCCGTGGCCCGATGGCGAGCCGACGTTGATGGCGCCGCCCCGACCATCGAATCGGCCGGGCCGAGGACCAGCACAATTGCGATCGTCGCGGCCGCGATGGAGCCGAAAGCGATCGGCTCGATCGTCCTGCACAGGCCGCTCGGCAGCCTCAAGGAGATCCTGGATTCCGGCCAGGAATTCTCCTCAAGCCCCGAGCAATTCTGCTTCGGCCTCCTGACGCATTTCGACCTGCGCGAGATCATCGCCATGATCCCCCCTCAGCGCGTCTCCGTCCACGACGCGGGCGAAAGCGTGAAAAGACGGCTTCTCCCGTAGGCTTATCACCTGGCCGAGGGTCGAAGGGACTGGCAGGCGAAACCGGGACCGCGTTCCCCCGAGGGCCGCGGGGAGCGCACGCCCCGCGAATAAACGTGCTCGCCGGCGGCTCCGCGTTGAAACCACCACCGGCCCCGATGTAGAATTCCAGGTAGCATCCGGCCACCCTCCGCATTCCTGCCCGCCTCGCGAAGCCATCGTTACACCCAACGGGGAATCTTCATGCCCGTGATCGCGCCCCGGCGGATCCTATCCGCCCTGTTCGTCGTTGCCATGATGGCAACCTCCGCACTCGCCGCCAACAAGCCGAAGGTGCCGGAGGGGTTCGAGATCCGGCTCGTCGCCACCGTCCCGGCGGTGCAGTATCCCTGCCAGGTCGCCACGGCGCCCGGGGGCATGCTGTTCGTCGCCGAGGACCCGATGGACCAGGTCGGGCCGTATGAGTCCAAGAACGGCCGGATCTTGCTCTTTCGCGACGGCAAGGACCCGGTCGTCTTCGCCGAGGGCTTCCGCGCGGTCCAGGGCATGGCGTGGCACAACAATTCGCTGTACGTGAGCCACATGCCGTTCCTCACGATCGTCAAGGACACCGACGGCGACGGCAAATCCGACAGCAAGACGGACCTGTTCAAGGACCTCGGCCCGACGAACAACCAGGGGCTGAACGACCACATCGTCAGCGGTCTGCAATTCGGCATGGACGGCTGGCTGTACATCTCGGTCGGCGACAAGGGCATCCCCAGGGCGACGGGGCCGGACGGCAAGTCCATCCAGATCAAGGGCGGCGGCTCCGTCCGCTGTCGGCCGGACGGCACGGGCATCGAGGTCATCGCGACGGGGACGCGCAATCATCTGGAAATCAACCTGGATGCTCAGGACAATATTTTTTCCTACGACAACACCGACGACGGCCTCGGCTGGTGGACCCGCGTCACGCACCATATCGACGGCGGCTACTATGGCTATGCCTACGATTATCACACCCGTCCCGATCGCTTCCTGAACCGCATGGCCGAATTCGGCGGCGGCTCTCCGTGTGGCGCAATCTTCTACAAGGAAGATGCCTGGCCCGAGAAATACCGCAACGTCGGCTACTGGGCCGAGTGGGGCAAGGGCAAGGTCCACGCCTTCAAGTTCAAGCCCAAGGGTGCGTCGTTCGAGATCGCGGAGGAGATCAATTTCGCCGTGCCCGATGGCGTCGAGAATTTCCGGCCGATCGACATGGCCGTCTCCTACGACGGCAAGACCATGTACGTGGCCGACTGGGGCATGGGCGGCTGGGGATCGAAGACGGAGAAGGTCGGCCGGGTGTGGGCGATCTCGCCCAAGGAAGAGGTCAAGACGCGGCCTCGCGGCAAGGACTCCGACTCGGTCGCCGATCAGATCAAGCAGCTCGACCACGCCTCCTTCAATGAGCGGATCCGGGCGCAGGAGGCGCTGATCAAGAAGGGCCGCGAGGCGCTCGGACCCGTCACCACGGCCCTGGCCGACACGAAGCTCGATCCCGTGGCCAGACGGCATCTGATCTGGGCGCTCGATGGAATCGCCGGAGGCACGCCCGAGGCGACGATGCCGATCCTGGATCAGTTCAAGTCGTCCGTCCCCGACCTCCGCGCGCAGGCGGCGCGGGCCGTCGGCCTGCGAGCGGCGGGAATTGCGGTCGAGCCCCTGAAACTCCTCGTCCTGGACTTCGATCCCTCCGTGAAGCTCCAGGCCCTGATCGCCCTGGGACGTCTCGGCGATCCCTCCGCGCTCCCGGCAATCGTCCCCGTCGTGACCGATGCCGACCCCTATGTGGCGTTCGCCGCGAGGGTCGCCCTGCGTCGCATCGGCGACTGGAAGAAGACGGCCGAGATCGCCGGGAAGTCCGGAGACGCCAAGGCCCGCCTCGGCGTCCTTTCGGCGATGGACGAGCAGTACGACCCGGCCGCCGTGGGTGTGCTGATCGAGTACCAGATGAACTCCGATCATCCGGCCGAGGAACGGATCAAGGCGCTGCAATATCTGTCCTCGGTCCACCGCAAGAGCAAGCCGTGGGACGGCTCATGGTGGGGCACACGACCGGCGGCGGGCGAGCCCCCGGCGAAAGAAATTGCCTGGGAGGCGACGCCGGCCATCGTCGCGGCCATCCATCAGTCCGTGTCCGATGGTGAACTCTCCGTTCGGCTCGCCGGAATCGCGGCCGTGAAGGAGACCAAGGATAGTGAGGCGCTCCCCATCTTGCGGGAACGGCTCGGAAAGGAACCGGAAACCGAAGCTCGTAAGCAGATCGCTTTGACGTTGGGGGCCTTGAAGGACAAGGCGTCCCTGCCGATCCTCACCGCCACGTTGCGCGACGCGAAAGCCCCCGAACCCTTGCGAGAAGCGGCGCTCACCGCCGTCGAGTTGATCGGCACGGATGTAGCGGCGGCGGCCCTGGTGGACTTGTTGAAATCGGACGGGCTGACCGTGGATCGGCAGCCGCGGGTCCTGGCCGCGCTGGGCAAGTTCAAGGTGATGAGCAGCCTGGAGGCAGTCGTCGCCAAGCTCGACAGCCCCAACTCCGGGGTCCGCGTCGCGGCGGCGGAGTCGGCGGCGAAGTTCAACAGGATCGGTCCGGTCAGCCCCAAGCTCCGGCCGCTCGTCACGGACGCCAACGTCGAGGTCCGCAAGGCCGCCATCGCCGCGCTGGGGATCTTGCAGGACCGCGTGGCGATCCCCGCCCTGCTGATCGCGGCCGAGAAGGACGACACGCGATTCGAATCCACCCGCGCCCTCGCCGCGATGCCGGACCTGCGATCGTTGCAGGTCTACCTGCACGGCCTCACGGACAAGAACGCGGACCTCCGCAAGGAATCCGCCGCGGCCCTCGCGTCGATCCGCGACAAGGCCGCGCCGGTGCTGGAATCGCTGGCCGAACGGCACGAGCTTTCGCCCGCGGCGCTGCCCGAGCTGACGAAGGTCTTCACGGGCGTCCAGCCGATCATGAGCTGGCAGATCGTCGGGCCGGTCAAGCTCGATGAGAAGCCATCGTTCTCGGTCGAGGCGCCGATCGATCTCTCGGCAAGCCTCCACGGCGCGGACGGAAAGGCCCTGAAGTGGAAGGCGGAGAAGGCGATCGACGGCAAGGGGCAGGTTGATCTCAACAAGGTCTTCAACAACCCTCCCGAAGCGGCGGCATACGCTTATGCCGAGTTGAAATCGTCGGTCGCTCGCAAGGCCCAGTTCGTTGGCGGGTCGGACGACACGCTGACCGTCTGGGTGAATGGCAATAAGGTTTACGACTTCCAGGACCGTCGCGGCTTCGACCCTGAAGCCGCACGCTTCGAGGCGGATCTCGTCGCCGGGGTGAACCGGATTCTCGTCAACTGCGGCAACCGGGGCGGCCCGTGGTCGTTCTCCGTGGCCGCGTCGTCGCCGAGCGAATACGCCTTCCTCAAGGCCCCGTCCTCGGCCGCGTTCGACCCCGACGCCTACCGTCAGTTCGCGCTCAACCAGAAGGGTTCCGCCGAGAAGGGCAAGGTGCTGTTCGCCGACCTGAAGGGGCTGGCCTGCATCAAGTGCCACGCCATCAAGGGGCAAGGCGGCACGGTCGGACCGGACCTGGCGGATATCGGCGTGAAGTATCCGAAGGACGAGATCATCCAGTCGATCCTGTACCCCTCGGCCAAGATTTTCTCGGGCTATGAGCCGGTGTCCGTGGCGCTCAACGACGGTCGCATCCTGACGGGTATCGTCAAGGGAGACACGGCCGAAGGGCTGGAGATCCTGGACGCGGAAGCCAAGACGATCAAGATCGCCAGGGCCGACATCGACGAGAAGAAGGTCAGCAACGTCTCGCTCATGCCCACGGGCCTGGCGGAGGGACTGACGAAGGGGGATTTCGCGGACCTGATCTCGTATCTGGAAACGCTGAAGGACAAGCCGGTGGCTGCGGCGAAACCGTGATCGGAGGAAGAGGGAGGATTCACCACGGAGACCACAGGGGACACGCAGAGGGATAGAATGGAGACGGGAGAAGGAACGGCGGGTGAATCCACCTCGATCCTTCTCCCTCTCGACTTTCCCCCGTGCTCCCCGTGGTGAATCCCCCCGCTTCACCCGGATCGTCCATCCCGGGCAGCCCCATGTTCGATGACGTCCTCCATCGTCTCGGCCTCTCCGACGTCAACTCCGGCGCATGCGGCCGGGGCTGGATCTCATGGCCCTCGGGGGAGATGCGACCCTCCTTCAACCCGGCCACGGGCGAGCCGATCGCTCGGGTCTTGATGGGGGGACCGGAGGATTACGACCGTGTCACGAACGACGCGGTCGAAGTCTTCGCCTCCTGGCGGACCGTCCCCGCGCCAAGGCGTGGCGAGGTCGTCCGCAAGATTGGTCTGGCTCTGCGCGAGAACAAAGACGACCTCGGCATGCTCGTCACGCTGGAGACCGGTAAGATCCTCGACGAGGGCCGGGGCGAGGTCCAGGAGATGATCGACATGGCCGACTTCGCGGTCGGGCTGTCGAGGCAACTCCATGGATTGACCATCGCGAGCGAACGGCCGGATCATCGCATGTTCGAGCAGTGGCATCCGCTCGGCCCGGTGGGCGTGATCACGGCGTTCAATTTCCCCGTGGCCGTGTGGGCGTGGAACGCGATGCTCGCGGCGGTGTGCGGTGATACGACGATCTGGAAGCCCTCGCCCGAGACGCCGCTGACGGCCATCGCGGTGCAGAATCTCGTGAATCGCGTGTGCGAATCCGAAGGCTACCCGGGCGTGTTCACGCTCTGCGCGGGCGAGGCCGCGGACGTGGGCGAGGCGATGATCCACGATCCCCGCTTGCCCCTGATCTCGGCCACCGGCAGTTGCCGCATGGGCTGGCGTGTGGGCGAGGTCGTGGGGCGCCGACTGGGCCGGGCGCTCCTGGAACTCGGCGGCAATAACGCGGCGATCGTGACGCCGGACGCGAATCTGGACCTCGCCCTGCGCGGCATTGTGTTCGCCGCCGTCGGCACGGCCGGTCAGCGCTGCACGACGCTCAGGCGATTGATCGTCCACGAATCCATCGCCGAGGAGCTGATCGGCCGCCTCACGCAGGTCTATGCCAGCCTGTCGATTGGCGACCCGTGGGACGAATCGACGCTCGTCGGTCCTCTGATCAGCGAGGCCGCCGTCGTCGGGATGATGGAGGCTCTGGATCAGGCCCGCGCGCAAGGCGGGACCGTCGTTTGCGGCGGCACGCGTCTTCCGCGTCCCGGCCACTTCGTCTCGCCCGCGATCGTCCGGGCGCATCCCGGAATGGCGATCGCGCGGGAGGAGACGTTCGCGCCGATCCTGTACGTGATCACGTATCGGACGCTCGACGACGCCATCGCCATCCAGAACGGCGTGACGCAGGGGCTGTCGTCGGCGATTTTCACCGATCGGCTCTCCGAGGCCGAGCGGTTCCTCTCGGTCACGGGGTCCGACTGCGGGCTGGCGAACGTGAACCTGGGCACCTCGGGCGCGGAGATCGGCGGCGCGTTCGGGGGCGAGAAGGCCACCGGGGGCGGACGCGAGTCCGGCTCGGACGCCTGGAAGCAATACATGCGGCGGCAGACCTGTGTGGTCAACGGAGGTTCCGACCTGCCGCTGGCCCAGGGGGTGCGATTCGACATTCCTTCGTGAAGCGCACTTGGTGCGAAATCGGGGGCGCCGTACCCCGGATCCTCCCGCACTCAGTCGCGCTCGACCTGCCTGCGCAGATTTTCCAACCAGGCATGAATCGGGGCGGAAGGGATCTCTCGCCACTCCTCCTGCAATCGCTCGATCCGAAGGATCAGCTCCTCGGTCTCGCTCTCGTTAACCGGGCCGGTCAGCACCCGGCGGGCGTCGTGCGCGAGGGAGGTCACGGATCGGGACGTCGTGGCCAGGTCCATGCCTCGGCTCGAATGAAGTTTCATCGCTCCTCTCCGGGTCCAATGACCGGCTGGCGTACGGGTGGGCCGAAACGTTTCGGCGGCCAGAATCATCTCCGTAAACCGCTACTCCAGAGACGCCGTCAATCTCGAAATCTTAGAGGAAAACCCCCGGCGTCTTCACGAAATCGGACACTCACCCAGCGATTCGGTTCGCTCCGTCGAATATTTAACGAATTTATTCGGGGACAGGGACGATGGCGGGACGCGGGCGGGCAGAGGCGACGATCATTTTCGCCTGAGATCGCGGGGCGGGGGGTCGACCCGAATCGGTAACCACTCCAAGTATATGCGTTATTTCAATCCTGCATGGCAGGCCGGGACAACGGGAAAATCGATCGGCGCGGACGGTCCCACCCGAAGATCAATCGCGGCAACTTGTTCGGGCACGACCTCTACGAAAGTAAACGCATCGGCGGTCAGGCCCCGATGCTGGCGAGAAACGCCCTGAGGCGAATTCGCCGCTCATGAGGCGATCCGCAATGCCGCGTTCCAGCCCCAAGGGGCGGAAAACGACAACGCCCGGGTCGACACGATCGCGCCCCGACCGGGCGGAAGACGTCCGGCAGATCCGGGCTTGAAAATCGCGTTCCGAAGTGCCGCTCAGACGGCCACGACCAGGACATCGACGTCCTCGACCTCTTGCAAGATCCTCTCCAGGACCGCCCCCCCCCGCAGGCGAGCCAACCAGGAGGCGCGGCTCTTGCCGACCACGATGACCTTGATCTGATATTCCTTGGCAAACGCCGCGATGGTGCTGGCGACGCTCTGGCCCTTGAAGGTCATGGGGATGCCGCCAAGCTGCTGGGCCAGCTCCAGGTTCTTGCTCACGACGCGCTGGGTGGCCGCGTCGATCCGCGTGAGATCCTCGGCCGGGGTCTGGATATACACGGCGTACCAGGGCGCACTGAGCCGGTCGGCCATCCGGGCGGCCTTGCGCAGGAGCGCCGGTGCGTTCGGGCTGCGGCTGGAGAGGCCGACCATCACCCGTTCGGTGGCCGAGGCCGAATCTCGCTCGGCCTCGGCCCGGCGACCCCGGCGGTCGATGAGGTGGGCGACCTCGGTCATCGTTAATTCACGTAGTCGGGTGAGATTGGGAACGGTGAAGAAATTTTCCATCGCCCGTTCCGCCCGCTCGGGCGGGTAGACCTTGCCCGTCTTGAGCCGCTCCAGAAGGTCTTCGGCGGGGAGGTCGATGTTGACGATCTGGTCGGCCTCGGCCAGGACCGAGTCGGGCAGGCGTTCCTTGACCTTGACCCCGGTGGCCTTCTCCACGCGGTCGTACAGGCTCTCCAGGTGCTGGATATTGACCGTGCCGATCACGTGAATGCCGGCGCGGAGCAGCTCCTCCACGTCCTGATACCGTTTGCCGAACTTGCTGCCCGGCGCGTTGGTGTGGGCGAGCTCGTCCACCAGGCAAACCGTCGGGCGGCGGGCGAGGATCGCGTCCAGGTCCATCTCCCGGAGGGTCACGCCGCGATACTCGAGCGCGCGCGGGGGGATCACCTCCACCTCATCGATCTGCTCGGCAGTCTCGGCGCGCCCGTGCGTCTCGACGATCCCGATCGCCACATCGACGCCCTGCTTCTTGAGCCGGTTCGCCTCGCGAAGCATGGCATACGTCTTGCCGACTCCGGCGGACGACCCGAGATAGACCTTGAGCCGTCCCCGCTCCTGGCGGCGGATCAGGTTCAAGAACTGCTCGGGCGATGGGCGGTTCGTTTCGACGGGCATGGCACGGCCCCCTGGGCCACTATTTCCGGACGTTCTGTCGGTCCAGATCCAGATTCAAGAGAAGCACATTGACGCGCGGAGGAGCGCCGATCAACTCGCCGGTTCGGTCGACGTGCGTCTCGACGAGCGCGTGGACCTGATCGGGCCTCATCCCTCGGGCGGCCGCCACGCGATCGGCCTGGAAGAGTGCGGCTTCGGGGCTGATATGTGGGTCGAGGCCGCTTCCGGAGGCGGTCACCAGGTCGGTCGGCGCGGGGCGTGCCGAGGTGGCTTTCAGGGCCTCGGCTCGCTCGGCGACCTTCGTGCGGAGGTCGGGATTGGTCGTGCCCAGGTTCGATCCGCTCGCGGCGCTCGCGTTGTAATCTGCGGCGGACGGGCGGGGGGCGAAATATTTCTCCGAGGCGAACGGCTGCGCGATCAGCGCGGAGCCGATCACCTTGCCGTCACGCTCGATCAGGCTGCCCTCGGCCTGCCTGGGGAACAACGTGTGGCCCACCGCGTACACCGCCGCCGGGTAGGCGACGACGCACAGGAGAAAGGTCACCACGCACGCCAGGAAGGCATTCACGGTCTCGCGGATCATCGCATCGGGTCCTTATTCGAAAATGCCAGAGCCAGTCTTGTTGGGATTACTTGATCCCGACCATGCCGAGCAGCGGGTCGATTGCCATGTCGATGAACTTGATCCCAAGGAAGGGGGCGATCACGCCGCCGAGGCCGTAGAACAGCAGGTTACGCCTCAGGAGCGCCCCCGCGCCGACGGGCCGATAGGTCACGCCCTTCAGGGCGATCGGGATCAACATCGGGATGATGATCGCGTTGAAGATCACCGCCGAGAGGATGGCCGAGTACGCGCCCCCGGTCGTCGCCAGGCCCATCAGGTCGAGGGCTTTCAGGCTTTCGAGGGCCTTGAAATTGACGAACATGGCCGGGATCACCGCGAAGTACTTGGCCAGGTCGTTGGCGATCGAGAAGGTCGTCAGGGCGCCGCGGGTCATCAGCAGTTGCTTGCCGATCTCGACGACCTCGATGAGCTTGGTCGGGTCGCTGTCGAGGTCGACCATGTTGCCGGCCTCCTTGGCGGCCTGGGTGCCGGAGTTCATGGCCACGCCGATGTCGGCCTGGGCCAGCGCCGGCGCGTCGTTGGTGCCGTCGCCCATCATGGCCACGAGCTTGCCGCCCTCCTGCTCCTTGCGGATGTAGGCGAGCTTCGCCTCGGGCGTGGCCTGCGCGATGAAGTCGTCGACGCCGGCCTGATCGGCGATCGCCCTGGCGGTGAGCGGGTTGTCGCCGGTGACCATCACGACGCGGAGGCCCATCTGGCGGAGGCGGCGGAATCGATCGGCGATGTTCTGCTTGAGGATGTCCTCCAGCTTGATCACGCCGACGATGCGGTCATTCTCGGCCACGCCCAGCGGGGTGGCGCCGCCGATCGCGATGGCGTCGACCGTCGCCTGGTAACCGTCGGGGATCAGGCCGCCCTGGGCCAGGATGTACCTGGCCATGGTGTCCGGCGCGCCCTTGCGGAGCTTGCTCCCGTCGGAGAGGTCCAGGCCGCTCATCCGGTTCTGCGCCGTGAACTCCACGGGCGACGAGCCGGAGGGGGCCTCGGCTTCGACGGAGTTCTGCTCCCGGGCGAGTTCCAGGATGCTCTTGCCTTCGGGCGTGGCATCGGCCATCGACGCCAGCCCGGCGATCCGCGCCAGGTCGCGGGGTTGGACGCCGCCGAGAGGGACGAACTGGGTGGCGCGGCGGTTGCCGATGGTGATCGTCCCGGTCTTGTCCAGCAGCAGCGTGTCGATGTCGCCGGCCACCTCGACCGCCTTGCCGCTCTTGGCGATCAGGTTCGCGGCCAGCGCCCGATCCATGCCCGCGATGCCGATGGCCGAGAGCAACGCCCCGATCGTCGTGGGGATCAGGCAGACGAGCAGGGCGATGAGCGTCGGGATATCGAGTGTGATGCCGAAGTACTGCGCCATCGGATAGAGTGTGGCCGTGACGATCAGGAAGATCAGCGAGAATGCGGCCAGCACGATCGTCAGCGCGATCTCGTTGGGCGTCTTCTGCCGGCTGGCGCCTTCGACCAGGGCGATCATCTTGTCCAGGAAGCTCTCGCCCGGCCCGGCCGTGACCTGGATGACGATCCGGTCGGACAGGACGCGGGTGCCGCCCGTGACGCCCGAGTGATCGCCGCCGGCCTCGCGAATCACCGGGGCGCTCTCGCCGGTGATCGCGCTCTCGTCCACGGACGCCACGCCCTCGACGACCTCGCCATCGGTCGGGATCACCTGCCCCGCCTCGACGAGCACGCAGTCGCCGGCGCGGAGCGTGGTCGAGGAAACGAACTCGCCCGAGCGGCTGCTCAGGTCGCGCAATCGGTATGCGGGCGTGTCGGCGCGAGTGGCGCGGAGGCTGTCGGCCTGGGCCTTGCCTCGGGCCTCGGCCAGCGCCTCAGCGAAGTTGGCGAAGAGCACGGTCAACAGGAGCAGGGCCGTGAGCGCGGCCTGATAGACGATCAGGCCGAAGGCCAGGTGATTGATGATCGACTCGACCGTGACGATGGCCGAGAGCACGGTCCCGACCTCGACCAGGAACATGACCGGATTGCGGGCCATGTGCCTGGGGTCGAGCATCTTGAACGACTGCACGGTCGCCATGCGGACGAGGGCCGGCTCGAAGAGGCGGAGCTTCCTCGTCTGGCGGCGCTGGAGCTTGAAGGTCTGGACGTCGGTCGCGTCCCTCGTGGGCGCTCCAACGTCGTCGGTAACGAGGCTCATCGAGATTCACCCCTCGGGAAGTTCATGGTACACAGACTTTCACCAAGAATTTCGGACCGCGTCTCTTGGTGGGACGCCCGCCCCACCAAAGCAACGGAGGGGCACGCGGGATTCCGGCCGGGTGACCGGATGGGATCGGGCGTTCTCATCGGACCTCTCTCCCAGGTCCGGCGAGCATTCCGACCCACCTCAGGCCCGGCCGGAATCCCGCGTGCCGAGGTCTGGCTAGGGCACGAATGACGAGAGGTGGTCGGCGATCGGCCCCAGCACCACCGCCGGCATGAACGAGAGCGCGCCGACCAGGAGAACCGTCCCCAGGAGCATCCCGGCGAAGGTCAGGTCGTCGGTCCTCAACGTGCCGGTCGTCTGCGGGACTCGCTTCTTCACCGAGAGGAACCCCGCCACGGCCAGCGGCAAGATCAGCGCGGGGAAGCGGCCGAGCAAGAGGACGATCCCGGTGGCGATGTTCCAGGCCGGATTGTTGTCGGCCAGACCCTCGAAGCCCGAGCCGTTGTTGGCGGAGGCCGAGGTGAATTCGTAGAGGATCTCGCTGAACCCGTGCGAGCCCGGATTGGCCACGGTGGTCGTGCCCCAGGCCGTCGCCGCGAACAGGCCGGCGCCGCAGCAGATCAGGAGCGGGTGGATCAGGATCGCGAGCATGGCCAGCTTCACCTCCCTCGCCTCGACCTTCTTGCCGAGATACTCGGGCGTGCGGCCGACCATCAGCCCGGCGATGAACACGGCGACGATGATGTACATCAGCATGTTCTCGAACCCGGCCCCGATGCCGCTGAAGACGACGTTGAGCATCATCATCGTCATCGGCACGGCCCCGGCGATCGGGTTCAGGCTGTCATGCATGCTGTTGACCGAGCCGTTGGAGGTGGCCGTGGTCATCGCCGCCCAGGTCGCGCCGGCGATCGGGCCGACACGCACCTCCTTACCCTCCATGTTCGGACCCTGGACGACCGGCATGCCCGCGGTCGCCACGCTGGGCCGGACCTCCGCCAGGATGGCGACGACGGCCGCGACGATCAGGAACGTGAGCATCACGCCATAGATGACCATCGCGTGCTTCATGTTCCGCAGCATCAGCCCGGCCATCACGATCGAGGCCATCGGCAGCATCACGATCGACGCGATGGAGAGCAGGTTCGTCCAGGGCGAAGGATTCTCGAACGGGTGGGCCGAGTTCGGGCCGAAGAAGCCGCCGCCGTTGGTCCCGGCCTGCTTGATCGCCACCAGCGCCGCCACGGGACCTCGGGCAATCGTCTGCGTCTCCATCTTCGTCGCGGCGCCATCGACGGTGGTCGCCGCCGCCGCCTTCTCGAAGGTCATCGGCACGCCCAGTCCGACCAGCGCGACGGCCAGGATCAGGGCGTAGGGAATCAGGACGAAAAGCACCCCGCGCATCAGGTCGACGTAGAAGTCGCCGAGATGCGTGTCGCCCCGCAGGCCCCGGATCGTGGCCAACATCACGCACAGGCCGGCGGCCGGGGTCACGAACATCAGCCAGACGATCCCGGCGAGCTGGCTGAAATACGAGAGGTGCTGCTCGCCCGAGTAGTGCTGCAAGTTCGTGTTCGTGACGAACGAGCAGACGGTATTGAAGATCACGGCGGTGTCGGCGCCGTCGTGCTGGACGCCCGCGGTGTCCTTGTACCCCAGGGCGGTGAGCGGGCCCTTGCCGTCGGGGTTCAGGAGCGGGATCTTGTCCTGCGCGTAGAGGATCGCGAATGACAGCACGAACAGGGCCGCGTTGAACGCGAGCATGGCGATCGCGTACCGCTTCCAGTCCATCTTGAGCGGCGTCTTGCGGCCGATCAGTCGACAGAGGAGCATGGGCAAGGCGTCGAGGCCGCGACCCGCGCGGCCCTCGGGCACGTCGAGAGAGCGCCACATGAGCCAGCCGAGCGGGAACGACGCCGCGATCGGCAGCGCGAACGCCCAGAACGGATGCAGCCAGGACAGCGAGGATGGCACGATCGGTCTCCGAGGAAGTGGAAGGAGCAGGGTCGCGAGTCTGAGAGCCCCCGTGCGGATGGGGGCGGCCGTGTGCCACATCTCCTGGGTCATCGAAGATGCTGCCCGGCCACTTCAAGACCAGGCATTTCATCACAGGCCGCCCCCTCCGCTCGGGGGCTCCCCATGCCGCCGCGTCAGAACCGTTCCGGCCGGATCATGGCGTACGTCAGATACACCAGCGCGGCGACGGTCAACACGGCGGTCAGGTAGAGGATGAAGAGACTGCCCCCGGCGGCGGGGGTTGCGGTCTCGGCGAAAAGCACGAACATGGATGTCTCCCTCGGGGCGATTTAGAGCCGGTCGCACGCGGCGACCAGGCCGA
The DNA here is from genome assembly GCA_028291545.1 of Planctomycetota bacterium. Lineage (GTDB taxonomy): Bacteria > Planctomycetota > Planctomycetia > Isosphaerales > Isosphaeraceae > JAQGHR01. The sequence continues at coordinate 17,729 of JAQGHR010000117.1, forward strand.
AGAACAGGCCGAAAAGGGCCAGGCCGAGAATGAACGTGATCGGGGTCATCTTGAGGCTCCGTCGGGCGTGGTCGCGGCGTGACCTGGCAGTTCACATGAGTCGATCATTGAAGTACTTCATCAGATGCAATCGCGCGGGCTCGAACTTCGGGTTGGCCTGGAGCGAGGCCTGGTACGCCCGGAAGGCGGCGTCCTTCTCATCGCGCAGCTCGTGCAGGATGCCGATCAAGTAACACGCCTCGGCGGCCAGGTCCGGACGCCTGCGGGCCGACCCGAGGAGCGTCTCGGCGCGGGAGAATTCGCGATGATTCAGGGCTTGCTTCGCCTGGACCATCAAGTCATCCTCGGGCGTTGCGGACGGGACCGGCTCGACCTTCGCGGGCTTGACGGCGGCGCGGGCGAGCACCTCGGCGACGACCTTGCGGAGCGATTCGGGCGTCGGCGGCTTGGAGAGGAAATCGATCGCACCCAGCCTCATGGCCTGCACGACGTTCGGCGTGCTGTCGTGCGCGCTCACGATCACCACGGGTACGTCGTCGCCCGACTCGCGAAGCCGCCTCAGAAATTCCATCCCGCCCATGCAGGGCATGTTGAGGTCCAGAAGAATGAGGTCGGCCGGCGCCTGCTTTTGAAAGCGCTGGGCGGTCTCTCCGTCCTCGGCCGTGACGAGGATGTAGGCGTCCAACGACAGCGCGGCCCGGAAGACGAGCCGGACGTTCGGCTCATCCTCGACGATCAGGATGCGTTTTGACGGGGACATGAGGCACTCTCCCGGGCAAGGCCGCGATCTCACTCCTCACCGATATCCACGGGGATCTCGCTCCGGCCGAAGGTGAAGCGTTCGTAATATCGGGTCATGTTGTGCTTGGCCGGCTCGTAATGCCGGTCGGCCTTCAGGGCGGCCTTGTATTCGCGGTAGGAGGCGTCGTGCTCGTTGCGAAGCTCGTGCAGGACGCCCTTGAGGTTGTGGGCCTCGGCGGACCGGGGATCGAGGCCGATGGCCTGTTTGAGGTAGACCTCGGCCTCGTCGAAGGCTCGGAGGTTGAGCGACCGCTTGGCCTTGATCATGTTCTCGGCGAACTGGACGGCGGGCGTGATCACCTCCGCGGGGCTGGCGATCGGGGCCAACCGTGGGACGGGCGGAGTATGGCGCCGCACAACTTCGGAGACGACCTTGCGCAAGGTCTCCGGCGTCAGCGGCTTCGAGAGGAAGTCGATCGCGCCGAGCCTCATGGCGGCCACCGCGTCGGGGATGCTCCCGTGCGCCGTGACGATCACGACGGGCACATTTTGGCCCTCGTCCCGGAGCCGTCGCAGGGTTGCCATGCCGTCCAGGCGCGGCATCTGGAGGTCCAGCAGGATGAGATCGGCCGGGGCCTCCCGGTGCCGCTCCAGGGCGTCCTCCCCGTCGATGGCCTCCTCCAGGGCGTAACCGGCCTGCTCCAGCGAGGTGCGGAACATGAGGCGGACGTTCGGCTCGTCATCGACAATCAAGATGCGTAATGGCGTATTCATGATTGCGTTCCTCGTTCCTCCATCATCGCTGGATCGCTCGGGAGCGTGAAGGTGAACGTGCTCCCCTGCCCCGGTTGGCTCCGGACGTCGATCGTCCCGCCGTGGGCGTCCACGATCTCGCGTGTGATCGCCAGCCCCAGCCCGGCACCTTGCCTCGCCCGCGAGCCGGGGACGCGGAAGAACCGCTCGAACAGACGGGGGAGGAATTCCGCCGCGATCCCCTCGCCGTTGTCTCGGACCGCGAACCGGACCAGGCCCGGCGCGGCCTTCGCCTCGACGCGGATCGTGCCTCCCCGCTCGGTATGGGCCAGCGCATTGCCGATCAGGTTGTCGAAGATATGTGCGACCCGATCGCGATCCGCGCGGACCGGCGTGAGCCCGAACTCCACGGAGGCGGAGAGCTCGACCCCGGAGTCCTTCGCCGTGGTCGCGAACCGCTCGACGGCCTCTCCGACGAGGTCGGCCGGCGCGATGGACTTCAGATCCAGCCGCACCCGGCCCTGTTCGATCCGGGTCAGGTCCAGCAAGTCGTTGACCATCGCCAGCAGACGATCCGAGTCCTGCCTGGCGGCCAGCAACAGCTCGATCTGCTTCGGGCTGAGCGGGCCGACGGCTTCTTCCAGCAACAGATGCACGGCCATTTGAATGCTTGTCAACGGCGTCTTCAGCTCGTGGCTGACGGTCGAGACCATGTCGCTCTTGAGCTGGTCGAGCATGCGGAACCGGGTCACGTCCGACATCACCACCGCGGCGCCGAGGAGCTGGTGCGTCTCGTCGCGGATCGCCAGCACACGCGGCAGCAGGAACCGCTCCTGGCCATCGTCCCGCAGGCAGATGGCGTGCTCGAAGCTGATCGGCAGGAAGTCGTGGTCCCCGCCGAGCACGGCGGCCAGGGGCAGCTTGAGCGACGGCGGCGGGACCCAGGCGACGATCGCCCCGTTGATGGGGGCGGTCCCGAGGAGCCGCCGCGCCGCCGGGTTCGCACGCTCGACCGAGCCGGCGGGATCGACCACGACGACCGGATCGGGGAACGAGTCGATGGTCGCCTGCGCCGTCTTCTGCGCCCGGACGAGCTTGGCGGTCCCGGCCTCGTTGAACTCGCGGATCGTGCGGGCCATCGAGTTGAAGGCGGCGGCAAGCTCGCCCAGCTCGTCGTGGGAGACGACCGGGACGACCTGCTCCAGGTTCCCCCGGGCCATCGATCGGGTGGCCTGGGTCACGGCCCGGATCGGGATCAGGAGCGACCGGCTCAGCCCGATCGCGATCAGGGTCGCCACGGCGGCCGAACCGATCAGCGCCAGGATCATCCACCGGATCGACGACGACGACGCCGACCGCGCCTGGCGGTCCATCTCCTCCATGTGCCTCTGATTCAGTTTCAGGATGTCGTTGGCCCGGTCCTTGATGCGGTTGAACGTCGGCAGGACTTCGGCGAAATACATCCGCGTCCGCTCCTCCCCCGCCGCGGCGAAGAACCGCCTGGTCAGCTTGAGATATTTCTCGCGGAGGGGATCCAGGTCCGCGACCAGCTCGTCCTCACGGGGGTGGATCGTGATATTGTTCTTCTCGGCGGCGAAGCTCCTGTCGAACAGCGGCAGGTTCTCGTCGAACTGCTTGCGTGCCCTGGCCTGCTGCCCGCTGGTGGCGAACAGCAGGGCCGAATCCATGCGCTCAAGGGCCTCTTTCATATTTTGAGCCGCCAGGACGCTCTGATAATTCTCGCGCAAGATCACGTCGATATTCCCGCCCAGCCGGAGGAACATCACGACCGCCCACAGGCCAAGCCCGACCATGATGGCCAGCAGCGGGAGGATCCCGATCAGCAGCTTGGTTCGCAACGACTTGATCATGGTCCCTCGTTCCTTCCGGGTCTCAATGCATGTCGTGTACCGTCCTCGAACCCGAAGACGTATCGGCCAACAGCGGCATGACTTACGTTTTCAATTCTTGAAATCGCGATGTCCATGAGGGCCGGGCGCCCGGCGCAAGATGCACGGTTCGTCGTGCGTCCTGCACGACGAGGCGCTCGGGGCCTTCCAGCGAAGACCTGGCGAGCCCGGTCTCGCCGGACGCCCTCAGAGCCCGTACTGTCTTCGCTTGCGGTACAGCGTGCTGGGATCGATCCCCAGTGTCCGCGCGGCCGCTTCCAGGCTGGAGGACGAGGCCAGGACGCGGCGCAGGTGCTCGACTTCGAGCTGCTCCAGGGTCAACGGCGCACCGGCTTCGAGCGGACCCGTCGACGAGGTCTCCCCCCGCGCGATCCGATCCGGCAGGTCGGCCAGGCCGACGTCGGGGCCAAGGCAGAGGATGGCCGCGCGCTCGACGGCGTTGCGAAGCTCGCGGAGGTTCCCCGGCCAGGGATGCCGCTTCATCGCGGCGCGGGCCTCGGCCGAGAACCCCGTCAGTCGACGGCCGGTCTGGCCCGAGAAGAAGGCGAGGAGATGGTCGGCCAGACGATCCAGATCGGTCCGCTCTCGGAGCGGAGGCAAGGTCAACTCCACGACGTTGAGACGATACAGAAGATCCTGGCGAAAGGCGCCGACGGCGACCGCCGCGTCCAGGTCGCGATTGGTCGCCGCGATCAGTCGGACGTCGGCCGAGCGGGTGCGAGTCTCGCCCACCCGCTCGTATTTCCGCTCTTGCAGGAACCGCAGCAGCTTGGGCTGGAGCGGGGCGGGCAAGTCCCCGATCTCGTCGAGGAACAGGGTGCCTCTCTCGGCCGCCGCAACCTTGCCCGAGGCGTCGCGGACCGCCCCGGTGAATGCGCCCCGGACGTGGCCGAACAGGTCGCTCTCAAGCAACTCGGCACTCAAGCTCGGACAACTCACCGTCACGAACGGCCCGTCGGCCCGGCCGCTCCAGGCGTGCAGCGCGCGGGCGAGCACGCCCTTGCCGGTGCCGTTCTCCCCTCGGATCAGGACCGCGGCGTCGGAGGCTGCCACGCGTCGGGCGAGTTCGAACGTGCGTTGCATCAAGGGATCGGGGCTTTCCAGGTCGGCCTCGGGCACTTCGTTGCGGACCCGTTCCGCCAGGTCGGCCACCTGGGCGCGCAGGCCGCGCATCTGCGCGACCCGCTCCAGGACGGCCCGCACCTGCGCCGGCGTGAACGGCTTCTGCAAGTAGTCGAATGCCCCGCGCCGCATCGCCTCGACGGCCGAATCGATCGACCCGTGCGCCGTGATGATCACGATCGCCAGCCTCGGCAGGTCGGCCAGGAGCGGGGCCACGAGATCGAGCCCCGATTCCTGGCCGAGCCGCAGGTCGACGAGCGCGACGTCGAACGGCTGTCTTGCGGCAAGCGCCAGGGCCGTTCGCCCCGAGTCCGCCTCCTCGACGGTATGCGACGCAGCCTCCAGCGCAAGCTGCAAGGTGCGCCGGATGTTGGGCTCGTCATCGACGATCAAGACGCGCATGAGTGGTCCCTGCCATCCCTTCCCGATCGGCTCAACGCAGGATCGCATGCTCCGGGGAGTCGGGGATTCCCAGGTTTCGGCGGTGGAAGTCGATCGCCTCCCGCACGTGGAGGTCCCAGAAGCTCCACGTGTGCGAGCCGGGCGGTTCCGCGTACTCGTGGGTGAAATCCAGCGTCTGAAGATGCTGGCCAAACTCGCGGGTCTGCGCCAGGAACGGGTCCTCGGTGCCGCACGTCAGGAGCAGCGACGGACGCTTTCGCGGCTTCACCTCCCGCGCCAGGGCGAACGGATCTTCGGGGCCATCCGTCGGAGAATCGCCGAAGATACGCGGAAATTCCCGACTCAACAGCCTGGATTCCTCCGGGCGGCGCAGCAGCGCGAGCAACCCGGATTGGCTGTCGGCGCTCGCGAAGAGGTCCGGATACTGCAGCGCCAGTTTCACCGCGCCGAATCCTCCCATCGAGATGCCTCCGATGCATCGGCCCGACCGCTCGGCACGCACCGGGAAGTTCTTGTCGACCAGGCCAATCACGTCCTTGATCAGGTCGTCCTCGTACGGGTCGCCGTCAAGTGCGTTCGTGTACCAGCCGCGTCCCCCGTCGGGCATCACAACCATCAAGGGATAACCGATCGTGTAACGCTCGATGGCTGAACGCCGCGACCAGGTCGTATGATCGTCGGAGAGCCCATGCAACAAATAATAGACGCACCAGGGACGCTTGGCGTCGGGCGAGTCGGGGAAGACGACGTTGAACGACGACGCCTTCTCCAGCGAATGGCTGTAATAATTGATCGTGGCGAAGGCCATGGTTTTCCCCGGGTCCTGGTCCTCGGCAACCGGCGCTCACGGCGGCGATCCCGCGCAATCCTCGATAAAGAACTCTCTCCACGTCGCCCGAGGTTGTCAACTCGCGCCCCATCCTCCAACCGTTTGCGGCCGGGCTGGGGTCGTGGCTTGCACCCATCCGACCAAAGAAAGCGAGAAAACCCGGGCACTCGACGAATTGGCTTTCTTGGCACTTTCCTCAAGTTAAGCATTAGGGGAGCCGAACCAAGGGAATGGATTGGTCTGACTAGACCGAAATTTCCGCCTCTCCCGCCTGGGGGAATGTTCGACATGCCCGACGCCCGAAAATCCGCACTCCTGGTGCTGGCGATGGGACTCATCGGCTCGGCCGTCCCGCTCGTGCATGCGGGCGATGCCCTTCCGAAAGCTCGGTCGGGGCCGGCTCCGGCTGTCCCCGTGGCCAGGGCCGGAGGCGATCGGACCGGCGTCGTCGGTCGGAGGCTGAATCTGGATGGCGGCCGCAGCCTGCCCGAGGGCCGGGTGGGATATCGCTGGTTGCAGATCTCCGGCCCAACTCCATCCGAGAACGTGTCCGAAGGCTCGTCCCTGTCCTTCGTTCCGACGACCTCAGGAACCTATCGATTCGCGCTCCTGGTCGGCCTGGAGAGCCGGGTCTCTGAACCGGACTTTGTCACGGTCGAGGTTAGCAACGACCCCAAGATCCCCCCGGCCGGTCCAACACCCCTGGCGCAGTGGTTCTCCGGGGCCGTGTCGCCGATTCCTCGGGGCGCGGAGACGGCCGGCCAGGTCGCCGACGTCTTCGAGGCCATCGCGCAACGCGTGCCGCTGTACACGTCGTATTCGCAACTCCAGACCGAATTGACCCGACGGCTGGATGTGGTGGTCCCGTCCGACCCGACCATTCGTAACGCCTGGGCGCAGCGGGTGTTCCTGCCGCTCTCGCAGGTCACCGCGGCCGAACTGCTCGCCACGGGCATCGACACCCGCGTCCCGTCGCCCGCCGAACGCTCGCTGGACGAGACGCAGAAAGCTCGCCTTCAGACCGTCTATCGTGGCCTGGCCGACGCGTGTCGGCCGAGGTCGGGAAAACCGTGACCCGGGGCCGGGTCGGACTCGACGATTCGAGGAGCACGTCCATGGATGGATTGATCCGCAACCGCCTGATTCAAGGCGCTGTTGCACTGACTCTGGCCCTGGGTCTGAGTGGCCAGGCCGCCCGTGCCCAGGCACCGCCGTCTCCCCTCGCCCCCTCGACGGCCGCCGGGGATCTGGCCTCGGCCCTGGAGCGAACGCGCGGCCAGGGGATTCCCACCGTCGTGATCGCGACCGCGTCGGCCAATCCCCAATCGAAGGCGCTGTATCGAGAGATCTGCGAGAGCGCGTGGGCGCGATCCTATCGCGGCCTGGTCCAGGTGGTCGAGTTGCCGACCGAATCCAACCCGAGTCTGGCCCAGAGTTTCCAGATCAAGGCAACCCCTACGGTGGTTGCGTATGTTGCTGGACCCGAAGGCGTGTCGTGCCGGGGTCGGCGGGTGGGCGGCATGTCGGGCGAGGCGGTCACGTGGCTCGAATCGCTCCGCCTCGTCAGTATGCCGACGACCCCGACGCAGGAGTCCGGCGTGGTGCAGGCGCGGTTCGATGGAGGCTATCCGTCCGCCCAGCAATCCACCCCGCAAGCACCGCCGGTTGTACAGCCGCCACCTTTCACTCCGTCCCCGCTTCCGGTTCAAGCTCTCCAACCTGTCTATCAGCCTCAGAATGCCCAGCCCGCGATGATGATCCCGCAGGTGGCACCTTCTGCCTTCGTTCAGGTGCCGGGGCAGGATATCGTGGTGCAACAAGCGCAGCCGCGCGTCTTCCTGGCACCGCCAGCCATGGGTTATGTCGCGCAGACCCCTGCTCCGACCATGGGTTTCGTTCCCCAGCCGGCGGCACCCATGGCAGGAAATCTCTTCCTGCCGGCCGCCGCCGCGGCGGCACCGCTGATGGGCGTTGCCGCTGTCCCCGCTCCCGCCCCGGTGGCCGCGCCCGCCGCGCCGGTGGTGGCCGCCGCACCACCCGGATTCGCGATCACGAACCAGACGGTGGGCCTCCCCACCGGAGGAACGACCACCCGCACCCGGGTTCGAGGACCCGGGCCGGTTCGCTACGGCCTTTCTCGCGTGGGAGAACGGCTGGTGCAACTCGGCCGCACGCGGGTCGAGACGGTGAATGAAACTGTGCTGCACCCGTCGCAAGTCCAGGGCGGAAGTGGGATCGCGACGTTCTCGACGTCCAGTGCAATGCCCGTGGCTGTGCCCCAGAATCAGACCCAGATCCTGGCCATTCCGGTGGCCGCCCCTCCCCCGTCCCAGCCGGAATACGAGGCGCCCCGACCCTCGCCGCAAGAGGGTTCCTCGCGCGGACATTTCTTCAAGAGGCATTGATCCTTCGGGCGGGCCCAGGCCCGCCCGACTGGCTGGCCGGTGAAATCGTCGTTATGTCTGCTGAATTCCATCACTTATGATGGAACAAAGAGAAGCCTCTGTGTTGCGGTACGAGGACCTGCACGGGCGTCGCCATCAGCATCGGTTGAACGGCGATCATCGGGACGGCCTGAACCATCTGAACCGGTGCGGCCTGCATCAGCTGGACGGGGAGCACCTGCAATTGCATCATCGGGACGGGTGCCACTTGCATCATCTGGACAGGCACTGCCTGCATCATCGGCGCGGCCTGAGCCATCGAAACCGCCGGAACGGCCCCGACGGATTGGGCCGACGGCGAATACGCTTGAGCCTGATAAGAAACTGCCGGAACGCTTGTGGGCTGAAGGAGATAGCCCTGAACGCTTACATAAGTTTGGCCGTGATGGTGACCGGCCAGCGCCGTTGCCGGCACCCCGATCGAGAGACCAAGAAGGCCGAGGCAGGCCCGAAGTCGTACCGGGCGGCGCAAGAGATCCATGGCGGACACTCCTTTTAAACCGAATCTCCCTGAACGAAGCGGCCGAAGGCCGTCCTGACGGGGTCGGACCTCGAATACTTTGCTTATCTGAGAACAATATAGCCTACTTCCGTCCAGAATGACGCCGAAGAAAGATTTGTGCCCGATCCGGCCAGACCAACCGCGTCCTCCCCATCCTGTTCGACCGCCTGGCCAAAATCGGCGAATCAGGCCCGAGAACGAGCACGGGGCTCGGTCCGGCACGGAACGAACGCCAGACTCAGGGAGAAACCGATGTGCCATCGTCAGCGTCCCTTCATGGTTGGCGGGACCATGCTCATGCTGCTCGGCACCGCGCTCCTTTCGGCCCCGTCGCGGCCGTCGCGGGCCCAGCAGGGTCGGGGAGAACCCGCCCAGAACGGTCCGAAATCCATCGCCCTGAAGGTGGCGATCGACACCAAGCCGCCCGTCGCCGCCATTTCCGGGGCGCTCAAGAAGTTTCAGAACAAGGGCGGGGTCGGCTACACCGGGTTCGTCCAGCGGGCGATCTACACGCAGCTCCTGTCGCCCCAGTTCACGGCCAAGGCGAATCTCCCCAACGCCCTGGCCGCCGCGCCTCAGGATCTCCTCGGGCAGCTCAAACCGGTCGATGTCGAGAAGGCCGTCGCGCTGACGGCCACGGAGCTATCCGGCCTGCGCGTCCCGAACGGCCTCCAGGCGCATGCCGCCGAGCGCAACCTCAAGGCCGCCGAGATCCGCACCAAGCATGGCCTCGCCTTCGCGGCGAACAAGCCCCTGATGAACGCGTGGACGAACGCCGTGCTGAGCCCGAAGCTGAGCAGGATGGACTGGCGAGATAAGGGCTGGGTCGCCCGGAATTCGGGCGTCCTCACCCCGGTTCGCAACCAATCCCTGCCCGAGAGCTGCGGCTGCTGCTGGGCGTTCGCCACGATCGCCGCGTACGAGGCGGCCCAGGCGCGGACCAATCTCGTCCGCTCCAGCGCCTCGGTCCAGAATGTCCTGGACTGCTTCGCCGCCAAGACGCATCCCACCAACGGCATCCCCTACGACTGCTCGGGCGGGTTCTGGGCCTTCGACCTGCTGATCAACTACGGGGTCGGGCGCGACCGGGAGTACCCTTACACCGGCGTTCAGGGGGCGTGCAAGGACATTGCCAATCCGTTCTACCGCGCGCTGAACTGGGGCTACGTCAGCTCCACCGGCGAGATCCCCTCGCACGACGAGCTGAAGGCCGCACTCTGCGAGCATGGGCCGGTCGTGGCCGCCGTGTTCGCCGGAGATTTCGTGTTCGGGAGCCACGACGGCAGCCGGCCGATCAGCAGCTTCCCCAGCGGTCCCGGCCAGACCGGCCTGGAGGCCAACGGCAGCCGAACGCCGATCGACCACGCGATCGTGATCGTCGGGTGGGACGACGACAAGAACGCCTGGATCATCAAGAATTCCTGGGGCACCGACTGGGGCGATCAAGGCTACGGCTATGTGGACTACGACTCCAACAACGTCGGCTTCGCCGCCGCCTGGGTCTCGGTGAAGGACACCCGGATCGGCGGCGTCGCCTCGTCGCCCCCGCCCGCCCTCAATGCCGAGCCGCCGTTCGCCCCCAAGGACCCGAAGCCCCTGCCGCTGGACGCCGCTCCTCCACCTCCCCGAGTGGACGCCGTACCCCAGCCGAAGGCACCGGCAGGCCCGGGGGAGAAAGCGCCCGAGACGGCGGCACCGAAATCGCGGTAATCTTTGTCGTCTCGTCCCGCAACGCCTCGGGACAGGCCCGACGCGCAAGCCAAGGTCATCCTGATCAAGTACCTTCGCTTGCGCTTCAGGCTTGTGGATGAGAATTCCTGTGAGGCACACCATGAGTCGTCGAAACGTCCTGGTGGCCCCGGCCATCGTGCTGGGGTTCTGGCTGGCGACGGATGCGCAACCCATGATTGGCGGTGAGCCCCCCGCGCGGCGGATCATCGTCCTGACGCCCGAGGGGAACAATCAGGATGTGATGGTCCGTGCCGGCGACGAGCTGGTCCTGCAACTGCCTGCGCAGATGCCGCTCTGGTGGGCCGCCCTCGGCGACTTGCCCGGCCTTCGGCAGGTGGGCGACCCCACGTTCGTCAAGGAAGTCAAGGATGCCCAGCCCAAGGCGCTGGGGCGGTTCAAAGTGCAGGAGATTCATTACCGGGTCGAGGCCGCCCCCTCGGGAAAGGCCGTGGAATGGATGTACTGCAAGCTCGGCAAACCGGTCGAGAACGGGGTCAAGGTCACGCCGGGTCCACTCCTGAAACGGGACGAGATGCCCACGAAACGCGGGACGCTCTTCCGCGTGAAGTTGATCGCGGAGTCTCCCAGGCCAAAATCGTGACCGGCCGGTGGGGAAAGGCCGCGACGAATCAGAAAATCACCCCGGATGCTACGGCTTTCTGACGCCTGCCGGATCGTCGGATGGAAGGTCGTCCGGCATGGGTTTATCGGGTTGAAGGTTGGGGGCGACATTCGGCTTCACCCCAGAATCGGGCACGACCTCGATGTACCCGCCGGTGATCCGCAGGCGGCTCGGCGCGGTCCCGCCATCGCCGGGAGTGTCGCCGTTCGGCCTGACATCCGCGGGCTTGTCGGGCGATTGGGCGGCTCGTTCGTGGATCAGCTTCTTGACCACCCTCTCGATCAGGGGCCGGGCCAGATCAAACGCCCAGCCGTACCCGAACGAGGCGGCGACTTCCTCGGCGACGTTCATCAACGCGGGCAGGAGCAGTTGGGAATCGGGGAGAAGCCCGGCATTCCTCTTGATGAACTCGTCCAGCCTCTCCCTGATCCGGGCACGCAGGAGCTTGACCTTGCTCGCGTCGCCCCCCCAATGGGCCGCCAGGGCGCTGCTGTCCGGGTCGGACAGGATGGACTGAAGCTCCGGATCGGCCGCTACGGGATTGGCAGCCGGACCCGGCATCTGGGCGATCATCATCGCCCCGCCCGGCCCCTGCACCAGGTAATAGCCGCCCGTCGCCGGAGTCGCGACCCTGACGGGCTGGACCGCATTCACGGACATCGGGACATAATAAACCGCCGGAGCCACGGCGACCGCCGGTGTCGCGCCCTGGATGAGCGTTTGCCCCGACGACGCGGGTACGTAATAGATCACCCCGGTCGTCCGGATTCGCCCATGATGAGGCCCGCCCGCCAGGGCGGGGACACCCGAGACAACACCGAAGATCCCGGCCAGAAGGCTGCATCCGAGCGATCGGAAAGCGGGACATCCTCGTCTCATGGCGACCTCGCGTGTCAGGGATACGATTCGCTCCGAAGGAATTCTTCGGCTCTTACCGCCGGGCCAGGTTTCTTAACTTGGCCTAGCCTAATATACCATCGGTTGTGGATAGGCAAATTGTCGCGCCTTCCAAAGCGGCGATTTCTCCTGCCCAGCGATGGCCATACACCTGTCCCGGTGCGGGGGACGGTGTTTCCACGTTTCCATCCTGTTAGCATCTGATCCCACAGGTCATCCGGTTGCCGAGGATCAGGAGACGTGACCCGGCCGTCCCGACGAGTGCCGTCCGATGCCCGACTGGTCCTATCCGACGTTTTTTCGCCCGCTCCTGTTCCGACTCGCCCCGACGACGGCGCGGGACCTGGCGCTGCGGGCCATGGGGACGCTCGCGAGGCTGCCGCTGGGGTCGAGGGTGATCGACTTCATGGGTCACATGAACCCGGATCGACGCCTCCAGCGACGCCGGCTTGGCATCCTGTTCCCCGGCGCGGTCGGGCTGGGGGTCGGCATCGACGCCGACGCGCAGGCCGCGCCGGCGTTCGAGCGGTTCGGCTTCGGTTTCCTGGAGCTTGGCCCGATCACGAGCGAGGCGTTTCGTGCCTCCGGGCCGGTGCTCCGCCGGGTCGATCGCGAGGAGATCGAGCTTCCGGACCCTCCGGACAATCCAGGATCGGCCGCCCTGGCCAACCGGCTCGGCCGGGACGGGCCCCGTCGCATCCCGCTGGTGGTGAGGCTGGCCCCCCGGCCATGGGCGTCTGCGGCCGAGGCCGTCGAAGAGTGCCGCGCGACTGCGGGACGGCTGGCGCCGTTGGTCGATGCCTTCTCGCTTTCAATTCGCCCCCACGCTCTCGACGCTCCGGCTCCGCCCTCGCATTTGCGCGAGCTGCTGCGATCGGTCCGGGACGCCGCCCCGGGCCTCCCGATCTTGCTCTGCCTGCCCGGGGATCTCTCCGCGGAAACGGCCATCGCCTGGGCGGACGTCGTCAGGGACGAGGGCCTCGGTGGGTTGATCGTGGATGGGGGACTCCGAAGCGACGGAATTCGGCGGATGGGTCCGGCGTCGCGAGAGCCGGCGCGACTTCTGGTGAGGCGATTGCGGAACCATTGGTCCGACGCGACCCTGATCGCGTCGGGCGGCGTGCATGAGCCGATTGACGCGCTGCGCCTCCTCCAGGCGGGGGCGGATCTGGTGCAGATCGACAGCGGGCTGGTCTACGGCGGTCCCGGCCTGCCCAAGCGGATCAACGAGGCCGTGCTCTTCCTGGATCATGGGACGGATGTTCCCAACGCCGGGTCGGACGCGGAACGGCCGCCGAAAATGACGTGGTTCTGGGCGATGTTGATGGGCCTGGGGATGCTCTTCGGGAGCCTGATGGCGCTGGTGATCGCGGCCACGCGTGTGGTGCTCCCGTACGATGAGTGGTTCGTCGGCATGACGAGGAGCGAGCTGGCCGGGATCAACCCGCATCTGCTCGGCTTCATGACGCACGACCGGGTCACTCTGGCCGGCGTGATGTGTACGCTGGGCGTCCTCTATTGCGGGCTCTCCGTCTTCGGCATCCGCCGAGGCCAGCACTGGGCAATGGTCACGGTGCTGGCGTCGGCGACGGTCGGATTCGGCAGCTTTTTCCTGTTCCTGGGATTCGGCTATCTGGACCCGATGCACGCCTTCGTCACGGGCGTCCTGTTCCAGTTCCTCGTCCTGGCCCTCCACTCCAACCTGGCGGTCGCCGAGGTTCCGGACCGGCCGTCCCTGTTCAACGACCGGGCCTGGCGGATGAGCCTCTGGGGGCAACTGCTCCTGATCGTCCAGGCGACCCTGTTCCTGATGGCCGGCGTGGTGATCGCGGTGGTCGGGATCACCGAGGTTTTCGTCCCCGAAGACCTGCATTTCATGCAGACTACGGCCGAATCCCTCCGCGTCGCCAGCCCCCGTCTGGTCCCTTTGGTCGCCCACGACCGGGCCACCCTGGGCGGGATGCTCGTCTGCTCGGGCCTGGGCTTCCTGCTATCGGCGCTGTGGGGGTATCGCCGCGGCGCGAGATGGCTGTGGTGGACGATCGCGCTGGCGAGCTTCCCGGGGTTCGCGGCCACCATCGCCGTCCACATGGTCGTGGGCTATCACGACCTGAAGCACCTCGCCCCCGTTTTCCTCGGGGCCGGCCTGTTTGCCGTCTCGCTCGCGTTATCCTACCCGTTCCTCGCGGCGCGCGACCCGAGGACGGACGATGCCTGGTCGCGTCTCCGCGCATCGAGGGGATGAGGCCCGGCGCCGGTCGCGCCGAATTAAAATCCCGCGAGAGGAATCGAAACTCCCCCTCCGACACGTTCGAACGGCCGATCCCGGCGAACCGAACTCCCTTCCGCCAGGAAAACCATCGCGACGACGCGGCGATTCGATCGGGGAAACCGTCTATTGACAGCAGCCTTGCCAACGAGACGATGCGAGGTTTTTCAGTGGGGCGGGCGTCCCTGCCCGCATACAAATGCCTTGAAGACTTGGCAGGCGGGCAGGGACGCCCGCCCCACTGAAAATCCTGGCTCAACCCCGGTCTCGTTGGCGAGGCT
>JAQGHR010000133.1 GCA_028291545.1 Planctomycetota bacterium
GTAGGCGGGCAGGGACGCCCGCCCCACTGGAAAACGGTCGAAGGATCAGGGCATATGGTGATTTAATATTTATCAACAAATCTATACAAAATTCCATTGAAGCGGGACCGGACCATGAGTCACGCGAAACTCGGTTATGCGATCGAGCCCGGGCTGGACCCGGGCGAGTTTCGCGACGTCCTGTCCCGTTCCACGCTCGCCGAACGCCGACCCGTCGATGAGCCGGGGACGATCGAGGGCATGCTCCGGCACGCCGACATTCTGGTCACGGCGAGGATCGACGGCCTCCTGGTGGGAGTTTCCCGGGCGATCACGGACTACAGTTTTTGCACGTATCTCTCGGATCTCGCGGTGGACCGGTCGTATCAACGCCGGGGCATCGGTCGCGAATTGATCCGCCGCACGCACGAGGCGGCCGGGCTGAAGACGACCATGATCCTGCTCGCGGCCCCCCTGGCCCGGACGTATTACCCGCATGTGGGGATGACCCCGCATGATTCCTGCTGGATCATCCCTCGCCTCGGCTGAGCACATGGCCGCGGGCCCACCCTACAGGACAACCGCGTCCACCGGCTCATCGACCGTTCAGGCCGAGAGGACCGGATCGCAAGGCAAAGTCTGCGGTGCGGGTCAGCGCACGGTCGTCGTTATGGGCGAGGTTGTGCAGGGCGAGATCGAAAGTATGACCGGCCATCTTCAGATAGAGGTCGCCCGCGGCGCGATCGAGGTCGGTCGAGGTGCCGTCCCGGTCCTCGCGATCGAGCCGCGCAAGTGTGCAGGCCGAGGTTAGCAAGGCGATCGCCGCGTCGGCGATTCGCTCGTGGACGTAGCCGGCTTCCAGGATCGCTTCCTGATACTTGATCAGCGTCTTCTCGACGGCCCAGCCGAACCGTTTGACCCGACGCGCCAGGGCCTTCGCCGCGGGCTGGTAGACGGTACTGCCGATGGGCACGTCCGGTCGGCCCACGAACCTCGCCGCATGCGTCTTGCCAAATCCCCAAAGCGTCGGGAAGAACGTCGCGGGGGATTTCATCCCCGCCAGGGTCCCGGCCAGCCCCATGCCGATATCGCGCATCCCGACCATCGCGATGAATGATTTCAGGACCTCGTTCGCCCCCTCGCCGATCTGGTTGATCCGGGCGTCGCGCATCATCCGCTCGTAGGGCTCGTCGCTGAAGTATCCCTGGCCGCCGTGGATCTGGAGGGTCTCGTAAACGCACTCCCACAGGGCCTCGGTGGAGAAGACCTTGAGGATGGCGGTCTCGAGCATGTAGTCCTCGGCGCCGGAGTCGATCAGCGCGGCGGTCTCGGCGGTGGTTGCCTCCATCGCGTAGGCGAACGCGGCCATCCGCGCGATCTTCTTCTTGACCAGCTCCAGGTCGGCCAGCGGCCGTCCGAACTGGCGGCGGCGGTTGGCATGGCGGACCGACGCCGACAAACACGTCTTGGCCGCGCCGGTGCAGCTTGCCCCGAAGGTCGTCCGGCCGAAGTCGAGCACCGTCAGCGCGACGCGAAGCCCCTTGCCCAGCGGGCCGAGCAGGTTCGTCGCCGGAACGGGCATGTCGTGGAACGCGAGCTTCGCCGTCGCGGTCCCGCGAATCCCGCACTTGGGCATCCGGGCGGTCACGACCTCGAAACCCGGCAGGTCGGGCGTGACGAGGAACGCGGAGACTTTCGGGTCGCCGCCCCTGGGATCAGGCGTCTTGGCCATCACGGTCAGGACGTCGGCGATCCCGCCGTTGGTGATGTAGCGCTTCGTGCCGTTCAAGATGTAGGTCGATCCGTCGGCCGAAGGGGTCGCCGTGGTCTGAACGTTGGACGCATCCGAGCCCGCATCGGTCTCCGTGAGCGCGAAGGCGGCGAGCTTCTCCCCCGTCGCGAGCGGGGGCAGCCAGCGTTCCTGCTGCTCGCGGGTTCCGAAGAGCAGCAGCGCGCGGATGCCGATCGAGTGGTGGGCGTTGACGAAGACGGCCGTCGACGAGCAATGCCCGCCGATCACTTCCATGATCTTGCAATACTGCGACTGCGTGAACCCGCGCCCGCCGAACTCGCGAGGCGCGGTCATGCCCAGGACGCCGACCCGGCCCAGTCCCTGAATCACGCTGGCCGGGATGTCCGCGTCACGGTCGATCGCGGCTGCGTCGATGTTCGCCTCGGCGAAGGCGCGGACCTCGGCCACGGCGGCGTCGGCCACGACTTTCGCTTCGCCCGTGAGGGTGGGATAGGGATGAACGACGTGTCCGCGATATTCGCCCTGGAAAAGAGCTTTCGCAAAGCCGGACTTCTGCGGCCCGGAGAACAGAAGCTCCTCGGCCTGAGCCACCTGCTTGGCCCGCTCCGGATCGTTCATCGGGGACGCACTGGACCGCGACGGTGCCGAGACAGACATGCGACAGCCTCCGGGCCGGGAGAGCGAGACGGAACGCCAGGATCAGGCCGGTGGAATCTACTCGAATTGTACGCGCAGGACGCCCATTCAGAAAGGGAGGCGCGGCCCCGACAGGCCGCCTCAGGCGAAGTACTTTCCGGTCCGCACGAAGTTCAGGGCCAGAGTCGTCACGAGCGCCGTCAACCCGACGATGGCCGAGGACTCCTGCGTTTCCGGGTAAACTTGATCGATCGCGTCGGCCCGTTCGGCCAGATGGTGAAGCAGGGGCAAGGTGCGCTCGGGGAAATGGCCCGTCCAGCGGAAGACCTCGCCCGCGACGTCGCGGGCGATGCTCGCGATCAAGGCCGAAGCGTGCTTTCTCGGGACCGATGGCAGCGATCCGTCCGCCGCTAGATTGTGATCCTCGAAGATCGCGCGTAAAGCGGTGTCCAGGCCTGCGGGCAAGGGTTCCCCCAGGTCGGCGAGCGAGGCGTAATAGGCGTCCAGGGAATATCCGATCTCGGTGACATCCTCATCCAGCTCATCCGAAATCACCAGAGGTTCGCAATCCGCGAGCGACCGCACGATCCGATCGCAATATTCCAGCTTCGCCATCGCTGCGGGCCATCCTGCATATTCGGCCCGCCAGTCGAGCCCGGGGGTCATCCAGACGGCGAACGTTTCGGACCAATCCTCATCCGGATGCTTCTGGGCATACCAGCCCGGCAGATGGCGGACGAACGCGAGACTGAACGGCTCGGGACGATAATCCTCCCGGTAGGGCAGGGAGATCGGCCCGAAGAGACCCTCCCATTCCGGGCTGGCGTACAGTCGATAGGCATAGTTAACGACGTGGCCCATCTCGTGCCGCAAGTAGCGCAGGATGTCGGCCGGGCCGCGGCCTTCCAGGTGCCCTGTCTTCCTGGCGTGGAAGGACGCGAGTTCTTCGGTCGCCAGATAAAAGGGGATGGCGATGGCGGTCGTGCCGTCGGGCACCCCCCATTCGCTCGATAGATACAGCGTCGGCGCGATTCGCCCAAGGCCCGAGGCCCGGACTTCGCGGAGAAACTCATCGACAATCGGCTCCAGCCGAGAACCGGGGATCGTCAGGCCGAGGTCGCGTATCGGCCGTGAGTGCCATTCCGGCGGGATGTCGGCTTCCGGCATGATCGGCCTCTCCTCGCCATGATCTCGTTGCAACCGTCGTACCGAGGCGGCCCTTGGCATCGCGGTTGCTTGTCTCAGACGTTCATACGACGGACGCTTCGTCCTCCCTCCGCATCCTCGAATCGTGAACGGGCGATTTGCGATGAAGATCACGCTCCTGACATATCTGGAGAAAGAAGATGCGGATGAATATGACGTCGTGGTCGATCAGGTGGCCGAGGCGCTGAAGGGCGCGGGGCACAAGCCATCGATCCTGGGCGTCCATGGCGACGTGAACAAGCTCGTGAGTGGGCTGCGCCGTCGCAAGCCGGACCTGGTGTTCAACCTGATGGAGATGTTCGGCAAGAACATCCGCGGCGACGTGGCGGTGGCGGGGTTGCTGGAGTTGCTCGGCGTGAGTTTCACGGGCGGCGGGCCGGGCGAGCTGTATCTTCGGCAGGACAAGGGGCTCGCGAAAAAGGTGCTGGCCTTCGAGAAGATCCTCTATCCCGATTTCGCGGTCTTCTCACAGGACGATATGGAGACGGGCGGGAATCTTCGGATGCCCTTGTTCGTGAAGCCGTTGCGAACCGATGCGTCGATCGGCATCTCGGGCGCGAAGTCGCTGGTTCGCAATGGGGCGGCGATGATGAAGCAAGTCCTCTCGATCCACGAAAATCTCAAGGATTCGGCCCTTGCCGAGGAATACATCGAGGGTCGCGAATTCTACGTCGGCGTCCTCGGCAATGGCACCGCGAAGGCGTTTCCACCGATCGAGATGGACTTCTCGGGTCTGCCGGAGGGTGCGCCCCACGTGCTGGATTCGAAAGCCAAGTGGGCCGAGAATTCCGCGGAGTTCAAGGGCACAAAATCGGTCATGGCCAGCGTGTCCGACGAGGTTCGTGCGCGGCTTCAGGAAGTCTCCCTCTCGGCCTACCGCGCCCTTCGCGTCCGAGACTACGGCCGCGTGGACTTGCGGCTCACCGAGACCGGAGACATCTACGTGATCGAGGTCAACGCCAACTGCTACCTGGAGAGAACCGGCGAGTTCGCCGTCGCCGCCGAGGCCGCGGGCATCCCGTACGAGTCCCTGGTCAACCAGATCGCCGAACTGGCGATCGAACGCCACAAACAGGCGACGTGACGGACGGACCTCTCGGGGCGTGTGGCCATCGCGCCGAGAGGACCCGCTATCAATCCCGCCGATAGGTCCCGACCAGCTCGCCGCGGGCCAGCACGTGTCCCGAGAGCATCTCGAGCAGGTCGTGCTTGCCGATCCCCTCGGCGATGTTGAGCCTGGCATCCAGCGCGTAGAGCTTGAAATGATAGTGGTGCGTACCGTGGCCCGACGGCGGGGCGGGGCCGCGATATCCGTTGGTCCCCCAGGAGTTCTTGCCCTGGATCAGGCCGGGGGGGGCGTCGGCCGGGAGCAGGCCCTCGTGGAACCCGGCCGGCAGGGCCAGGAGCGAGACGGGGATATTCGCCAGGATCCAGTGGACCCAGGGTTCCTCGCCCGGCGCGTCGGGGTCGTCGACGATCAGGCAGAAACCGGCAGTCCCCTTGGGCGGGGCGGTCCAGGTGAGTCCTGGCGAGCGATCGTCCCCGTCCTCGGTGTGGGCGACGGGGATCGGGTGGCCCTCGGTGAACGCGGGGGTCTTGACGGTCAGACTCATCGGATCGGGTCTCGCTCGCGAGCCGGCGTTATCTCCCGCCCTGATTGTACGACGGAGTCGCATGCGGGTCACGACGTCCTTGAGATTGGGCGTCTCGCCGGCCGGAAGGACGCGAAAGTCGGAGGCCGGGCGGGATTCTCCGGGCGATTGGAATCGGCCGGTCCAGGGGTCTCGCGGTAGGCCCGGTTACACGTTATGATGTTTTTTTTGGGGGCTCTTGGTGAATTCGAGATCGTTCGGGGGCGGGGCTATGGTCGATCGCGCGGGAGGTGGGAACCGGGGCTCTCGTGGTCCGTCGCCTCGCGGGCGGGGCGGCCGTCCGGGGGTTCGCGGGCGCGGCCCGGGCGGTGGAGCGGCAACGCCGCCAAGGCGAACCGGCGGGCTCAATCTGCGGAGGCTCGACGGCGACAACTTCGAGCTGATCCATCCCAAGTGCGTCGAGGAGCTGTGGCCCGACTACGAGGAAGGGCTGGAGATCTGGAAGGCCGGCGAGCCCGATGAGGCCCGCGACGCGCTCCGGTATGCCCTTCAAGGTTGCGGCGACAACCTCTGGGTTCACGTCGCGCTCGGCCGGATCGCCCTGGACGCGGGGAAAGACCCCACGCTCGCCAGGGGGCATTTCGGCTACGCCTTCGAATTGGCCCGCAAGGCGATCCCCGCCGATTTCACCGGCAAGCTGCCACCCAGCCGGAAAGCCAACCGGCCGTTCTACGACGCCATCGACGGGCTGATCGTCTGCCACGAGGCCCTGGGGGACTCCCAGGCGGCCCAGGAGATTCGCGCCCTGGCCAGGAAACTCGGCGGTTGACGGGCAATTTTCGGTCGGGCGCGGATTGAAATCTTTTCCTATTGCGACGATCCGGGGAACGGGATAGAACGCTCGTCGTTGACGGGACCTCCCGCGAATGGAATCGCCAGAAGGCCTTCGCTCCCTCCGGCATCGAGCAGGATGAAGACGATGAGCACCAGGCGCAAACCGATCGCGGATGACGATCTTGGGATACCCTCCCGATGATCGTCCGCGACCTGGAAGCTGGTGGCGTTGAGGTCCTCGCCCCGGCAAAGCTGAACCTGTTCCTTGAGGTCCTGGGCAAGCGGCCGGATGGCTATCACGAGCTGGAAACGCTCATGGTGACCATCGGGCTGACCGACACGCTGGAGTTCGCCGACGATCCCTCGGGCCGGATGACCCTGGTTTGCGACGATCCGAGCCTTCCCACCGATTCTTCCAATCTGGTGATGAAGGCCGCCGAACGACTGAAGGCCGAGTCCGGGACCTCGCGAGGGGCGACGATCTCTCTCCGTAAGTTGATCCCGGCCCAGGCCGGCCTGGCGGGCGGATCGAGCGACGCGGCGGCGGCTCTTGTGGGTCTGGATCGGCTCTGGAAGTGTCACTCGTCCAAGGAATGTCTGGAAAACCTGGCTGGAGCGATCGGTAGCGATGTGGCGTTCTTCCTCTCGCCCCCGGCGGCGGTTTGTCGGGGACGCGGGGAACGGGTCGAGCCGGTCGGGTTGGCGAAACCGCTTCACTTCGTGTTGATCTGTCCGCCGGTGGGTGTGAGTACGGCGGACGTGTATCGGAGTCTGATCCCGCCCGAGAGGCCGAGGCCGATCGGTGCCGCCCTGGAGGCCCTGGAGTCGGGAGATGCGAACGCCTTGGGCCGGGTGCTCTTCAACCGGCTCCAACCGGTCGCCGAAGCCCTCGAGCCGGGGCTGATCCGGATCCGTGAGGCGCTAGAAAGTCTGGGGCCGGCGATTGACGGCCATTTGATGAGCGGCAGCGGCTCGGCCCATTTCGGGCTGTGCCGCGACGAGGGCGCGGCCGGTCACGCCGCGCGACACCTCGAGAGGCTCGGACTAGGACGTGTCCGAGTCGTGACCAGCGGACCTTGAGACCTCCCCGCTTCGTGTAAAGGAGTACCGGCCGTGGAAATCACCGAAGTTCGCATCAAGCTCATGGAAGACAACTCGGGCAGCAACGAGCGTCTCCAGGCGTTCTGCTCGATCACGTTCGACGACATGTTCGTCATCCGTGATTTGAAGATCATCGAGGGCGCGAAGGGCTTCTTCGTCGCCATGCCGTCGCGGAAGCTGACCGATCGCTGCAACCACTGCGGCACCAAGAACCACCTCCGCAGCCGGTTCTGCAACCAGTGCGGCAGCCGCCTGGACGAGAACCGTGCCCTCCGCGATGCCGACGGCCGGGCCAAGCTCCACGCCGATATCGCCCACCCGATCAACTCGATGTGCCGCGAGAAGATCCAGGGTGCCGTGCTCGCCTCCTACTCCGATGAACTCGAACGCGCCAAGCAGCCGGGCTACGTGTCGCGTTACGACGACATCGACGGCGGCGAGTTCGATGCCGCCAACCCGTACGAGACACCGGCCCCGGCCCTGTCCGGTAGCCACGAGCCTCCCGTGCGTCGCGGGCCCCTCCGCGGCCACACCCAGCACGCCCGCGCCGGGATGCGTGGCCCGCACGTCTCCCCTCGCAAGGACGTCTCCACCGTCGAAGGGATCGGCTCCGATCGCGGCGAGTCGGCCTCGGGGTTCGGCTCGGGGCTCTGAGACGAGCGCGTTCGCCTCGGACTTCGCGAATCCTCAGTAGCGCGGCGGGACCCCTCGGAGACATCCTCTCCCTG
>JAQGHR010000137.1 GCA_028291545.1 Planctomycetota bacterium
GCCTCCCGGGGGGTGAGGTTGTCGGCCGGGTGGCCGATCGCATACAATGGCGAACTTGTATCCGCAGTTCCAGAGTGATCCGTCTTGCCCGGGTCGGACGATCCGGAGGGGTTTCTGAAGTGGCCACCATCGACATGAAGCCGACGGCGACGAGCACCTCGCAACAGCCCAGAACCGGGGCCGACGTCCTTGTGGAGTCGCTGGTCCGGCATGGCGTCGAGGTCCTCTTCGCCTACCCCGGCGGCGCGAGCATGCCGATGCATCAGGCACTGACCCGCGTGCGGGATAAGATCCGCACGATTTTGCCCCGCCACGAACAGGGCGGCATCTTCGCGGCCGAGGGCTACGCCCGCGTCACGGGCAAGCCCGGCGTGGTCATGGCCACCAGCGGCCCCGGAGCGCTGAATCTCGTGACCGGACTGGCCGATGCCAAGCTCGATAGCCTGCCGATCGTCGCCATCACGGGCCAGGTGCCGACCAAGGTGATCGGCACCGACGCGTTCCAGGAAACGCCGATGGTCGAGGTCTGCCGAGCCATCACCAAGCACCATTATCTCGTCCAGAACGCCAAGGATATCGCCCGGATCGTCAAGGAAGCGTTCCACCTCGCCGGAACCGGACGGCCCGGCCCGGTCCTGATCGACATGCCGAAGGATATCCAGAACACCCTGGTGCCGAACCCCGATTACGACGTGGCGATGGATCTGCCGGGCTATCGTCTGCCGCCGCCTCCGAGCGAGGACCAGATCCGGGCGGCCCTGGCCGCGATCAAGGCGAGCAAGAAGCCCATCATCTATTGCGGGGGCGGCGTGGTCGCCTCCAACGCGGCCCAGGAACTGCTCGAATTCGTCCAGAAGACGAAGATCCCCGTGGCCATGACCTTGCAGGGCCTCGGCTCGCTTCCCAGCGACCATTACCTGTCGCTCGGCATGCTGGGGATGCACGGGACGGTGTATTCCAACGTCGCGATCAGCGAGGCCGACCTCTTGCTCGCCCTCGGCGTCCGGTTCGACGACCGGGTGACGGGCAAGCTCTCCGAGTTCGCCAAGCACGGACGGATCATCCACGTCGATATCGACTCCTCGGAGATCAACAAGAACAAGACCGCGCATATCCCGATCAACACCGACGTGAAGCAGTTCCTGAACGCCGTGAATCCCCGGGTCGAGCCCGGCGACTACCGCGACTGGCATGCCCACGTGGACGCTTTGCGCGAGGCCGACCCGATGACCTACGATCAGCGCGACGACGCGATCATGCCCCAGTACGTCATCGACATGTTCTCCCAGTTGACCGGCGGCGACTTCCTGATGACGACCGGCGTGGGCCAGCACCAGATGTGGGCGGCGCAGTGGACGAAGTTCCTCAAGCCCCGAACGTGGGTCACGTCCGGCGGCCTCGGCTCGATGGGCTTCGGCCTGCCCGCCGCGATGGGCGTCCAGGCCGCGTTCCCGGACAAGCTCGTGGTGGACATCGACGGCGACGGCTCGTTCGTGATGAACATCCAGGAGCTGGCGACGCTCACCTGCGAGAGCCTGCCCGTCAAGATGATCGTGCTGAACAACCAGCACCTCGGCATGGTGGTCCAGTGGGAGGACCGGTTCCACGGCGGCAACCGCGGCCACACCTACCTCGGCCCGATCGACCATCCCGAGTACACCGGGCACGGCGAAGGCGACCTGCCCGAGGTCACCTATCCCGACTTCGTCACGATCGCCAAGGGCTTCGGCATCGCCGCCAGGCAGGTCCGCAAGAAGGCCGACGTGATCCCCGCCCTCCAGGAGATGATCGCCCATCCCGGCGCCTACGTGCTGGACATCATGATCCCGTACCAGGAGCACGTCCTGCCGATGATCCCGGCCGGGCAGACGGTCAAGGAGATCATCAAGAGCTGAGGTGTGACGGTCGATCCCCTTCGTCCCGAGGAACGAACCGATGAGCGTCGCGACCGCCGCCCCGCCCCAGGCCCCGGACGTCTCCGCATCCGCGCCGGCTCCTCAAGCCCGGCCGACGTCTCCTCCCGATCATCGACCGTGGCACATGCCGCTGGCGGTCTACGAGAAGATTACCGAATCCGGCATCCTGAATCGGGACGACGGCGTCCGCCATGTCTATCTCTGGGAAGGGACGTTGTGCGATCGCATGACCATCTACCGCCCGCACGGCCTGGGGGTCAAGAATATATACGACGCGATGAAGGCTCTCGGAATCGTCGGCTACGACGCCGAAACCGAGCTGCCGATGGCCTTCCGCAAGGCCGATAGCGCCCCCCAGCCCGATGTGAAGGTCATTCGTGGTCGGTCGAAAGACTACAATCCGCGCATGCCCACCACCGCCGATGTGCCCCTGGTCGTCGAGGTCGCGGAGTCGAGCCTCTCCAAGGACCGCGCCCTGGCCTCGAACTACGCGATCGAGGAGATCCCCGTCTACTGGCTGATGAATCTCACGACGAATCATCTGGAGGTCTACTCGGCCCCGGTGGACGGCGTCTACACCAGTATCCAGATCCTCGGTCCCGGTGATGAGGTCCCCGTCGTCCTCGACGGTCGCGAGGTCGGGCGGATTCCCGTGGCCGACCTTCTGCCTTGACCGGATTTCCGACGGGAGGGTGTCCATGAGCCTGACGACCGCCCCGTTCGACACCCCGACCAGTCACGACGACGGCCCGCCCCTCTGGCCGATCAGCGTCGCACTGTTTACCGACATGATCTACGCCGGCCTGATCCCGGAAAAGGAGCGAGTATATCTCTGGAAAGGACGGCTCGCCCCTTCCATGACGATCAATCGACCCCACGCCGCCGCGACCACGAACACGTACAACGCGCTCTACGAGCTTCGCCTTGCCGGCGTGTTCGTCGAATCCGAAAAGCCCATGGCCCTGAGGTTCGAGCCGAGCGTCCCCCAGCCCGACGTGAAGCTCGTCCGCGGCCGGAACCAGGACTATCCGCGCGACTTCCCGACGACGGCCGACGTGCCCCTGGTCGTCGAAGTCTCCGATTCCTCGCTCGCCTATGATCGCAAGCTCGCCTTCACCTACGCCGCCGAGGGCATCCCGGTCTACTGGATCGTGAACATCCCCGGCCGTCGCGTCGAGGTCTTCACCGAGCCGGCCGAAGGCGCCTACACCCGCACCAGGCCGTACGGTCCCGGCGACGAGGTCCCCGTCATCCTCGACGGCCGCGAGGTCGGGCGGATTCCCGTGGCCGATCTGCTACCCTGAACCCGACGGAGCGCCGAACACCATGAGCACCGCCGAGATCGAATCGCGCCGCAGATCCACGATCGAGCCCGAGTTGATCGTCGGGCCGCCCGGCCACCTCGAACTCCCCGAATCGGACGGACGCATCGTGGAGAATTTCAATGAACACCCGCAGGGGATGATCCTCAGCGACTCGCTCCTGCCCGTGCTGAACCGGAAGCATCCGGACGGGCGGTTCGCCCTGGGGCGGGACTCGGGCATTTATTACCGGTGGCAACCAGACGAGCCGCCCTTATCGGGCGCGATCTCCCCGGATTGGTACTACGTCCCCGACGTCCCGCCGACCCTGGAGGGCGAGTATCGCCGCTCATACGTGCTCTGGAGAGAACTGGTCGCGCCGCTGATCGTCCTGGAGTTCGCCTCCGGCGATGGCTCCGAGGAGCGAGACCGAACGCCGCCGAAAGGAAAGTTCTGGGTCTACGAGCGCGCGATCCGCCCGGCGTATTATGGGATCTTCATCGTCCGGGATGGGACGCTGGAGATGCACGAGCACGTGGGTGCCGCCTTCCGTCGCATGGTGCCCAACGAACGTGGCCACTACCCGGTCCCCGAGCTCGGCGTCGAGCTGGGCGTCTGGCACGGCCGGGTCGAGAACCTGGAATTCCCCTGGATGCGCTGGTTCGACGCCGACGGCCGGCTCCTACCGAGCGGCCACGAGATCGCCGACCAGGAACGCCAGCGGGCCGAGGTCGAACACCGCCGGGCCGAGGCCGAACGCCAACGGGCCGAGGCCGAACGCCAACGGGCCGAACGCCTGGTCGCTCAGTTGCGGGCGATGGGCGTGGAGCCGGACGCCTGAGTTCCCTTCAAGCGCGGCATGGCCGCACGGCCTTGGGCGAGCCCGGTCGCGTCTGCGCCGGGAGTCTGTGAACTCGAAGGGGACTCCCGGCGCTGACGCGACCGGGC
>JAQGHR010000145.1 GCA_028291545.1 Planctomycetota bacterium
GTCCCTGCCCGCCTACAAATCCATAAATCCATTTGTAGGCGGGCAGGGACGCCCGCCCCACTGGGAAAAATTTGAGGAAAAAAGGCGAGTGCTACACGGAGATAAACGACCAGCCCTCGGGTCCGGAAGGTCGGGGTAAGGCCATTGTCCCGTCGGCGAGGGCGGCGAACAAGGCGGCGCAGATCAGATCGGCGGTGGCGCCGGGGTTCAGCGCGTGGCGGTCGGAGCGGAGGAAGGCGTCGAGCGTGTCGACGGAGCCGGTGGTCAGGGCGTCGGCCGCGAGGCGGGAGGCCTCGGCCGCGAGCAGGGGGCCGCGCTTGCGGAGGATGAGGGTGTCGGGATGGCGGGCCAGGACGGTGAGATACGCGTGGATGATCGCGTCTTCAAGAGAGCGGCCGTCGATGAGAACGGAGCGAAGCGCGGGCAGGGCAAGGCCGAACACGTCGGCATATCCATTGGCGTATTGTCGGGCGACGAGGTCGCGGTCGGCGGCCAATCGCATGGCATCACGCAAGGAGATGGTCGGCTCGTCGGCGACGTCTTCCTCGTCGGATCTACCCAGGCTGCCGGGGCGGGCGAGGCGGATGGCCTGGTAGGCGAATCGGGCGTCGTCGACGGTCAGGACGTCGAGGACGTTCGCCACGGACGAGGCGAGATCGCCGCCGGACTCATAAGCGACGGCCAGGGGAGCAAGGAGCAGGATCATGCCGAGATTGGTGTTCGTGGAGATCACCCGGCGGGTGGCCTCCACGCTCGCCAGCACGGTCCGGCCGACACCCAGGGAACGGGCCTCATCCATCGGCGCTGCGATGGCGGCGGCACTGAGGAGGAAATCGAGATAGGTGGCGTCGTCGAAGTCACGAAATCGGTGGACGTTGCCCGGCTTCCGCGCCGTGACTTCCATCACGCAGGCGATCTGCGCCAGCAGGCCGCTGGAAGGAGGATTCATCGTCGCGCACCTCGCAACTCGGCAAGGATCTCGGAGGCGACGTCGACGCCCGTGGCGGCGGAAAGCGCCTTCCATCCGGGGACGGCGTTGACCTCCAGGACGACGAGGTGGCCATCGTCGCCCGGCAGGAGGTCCACGCCGGCCATCGTCGCGCCCACGGCCTTCGCGGCGCGAAGCGCGAGGCGCTCCATGCCGGGGTTCGACCGGATCGCCTCGGCGCGCCCGCCGACGGCGACATTGGTCCGCCAGTCGCCGGCCGGGGCGTGGCGGCGGATCGCGCCGAGGACGCGATTCCCGAGTACGAAAACGCGGAAATCGTGTCCCATATGCGGGATGAACTGCTGCACATAGAGCACGGCACCGACGCGTTCAAGGGCATGGAAAACGCGGCGGGCGACCTCGAACTCGGTCACGCGGACGAGGCCGCGCCCTTCGGAGCCGAACAGGGGCTTCACGACCACGTCGCGGCCGAGCGATTCGAACGCGTCCATCGCCCCGGAGGCGGATTCCCCCACCCAGGTTGCGGGCACGGGCAGGCCGTCGGCCTCGATCCTGGCCAGGGTCAGGTACTTGTCCACCGACGCCTCGATCGCACCCGGGGGATTCATCACCGGGACGCCCTGGGCCGCCAGGCGGTGGAGGGCGTCCATGCGGAAGACGACCTGTTCCAGCGACCCCGGCGGCATCATCCGCACGAGCACGCCGTCCACTTCCGTTAACGGGATTCCACGGGCCTCGATCGCAACGCGTCCCGCTCCCACCCGGCCGATCAATTGCGAGAACGGGATAGGAGAAAAACGTATCCCCAATCCGTCGGCGGCGCGGCGGAGGTCTTGAACATGCCAGCCGAAGCCGGAGACGAGGGCGGCCAGATGGGTCACGACCAGAACGACCGCGCCAGCACGCCCGGCTCGGTCCCTCCGAAGGCGTGGACGCGGCCCGTGGAGAGGTTCTGAAACACGATCTCCGCCGGGCTGAAGAGGTGGGGATCGACGGCGTAGAAATCGTGGTTGTAGCGGGCGAAGATCGAGGCGAACGGCTCGCCGAAATCGCGAGAGCTACGCGCGGGAACCTTGGGGCCAACCGCGTTCAAAGAGTCGTCGTCGCCCGTCACGTAGAGGACGACGCGGGCCCCGTACAGGATGGCGTCGTTTGTGCGGCCGATGGCGGCGAGGTCGTCCTTGGCCACGGGAGGGAGCGGGGCCGTCCCGTGGGCCGAGACGATACGGGAGAGGTCGAAATCGTGTTCCGAGAGCTTATGAAGGGCCGTTTCAATCGACCGGGCCACGACCTGCAATCCGCCGGCCAGACTCGCGGTCGGCGCGATCAAGAGCGTGACCTGTTCGGGCGTCACGCGGCAACTCTCGGCGATCCTGGCCACGATGGCCGGCGGGGGCAGTTTCCGGCCTTCAAGCACGCCCACCACGCCCTCGGTGGCGTCCTCGCGAAGGCCGATCTTCTCGAAGATGGCTTCCTTGCCATACGCCGCGCGCATCGGGCCGGAGCCCATGGCGAAGAACTTGCCCTCGGCAAGCTGCCACCCGGCATACTGGCTGGCCAGACATGCAGATACGGGATGGTCCGTATAGACTTGCACAACCGGGATCGGTCGGCCGTCCACCTCGCCGGGAACGATCGTCACGTCCGCCAGATCGGCCAGGCAGACCCGGGCCATCGCCAGGCCCGCCCCGATGCCTCCGGGGGCCGAAATGCCGCAATCCAGCACTCGGCCGCCGCCTTCGATGGGGAGGACGGAGATCCGCAGCACGTCGGCGCGTGGCAGGAGGGATTCGACGAGCGTGAGTGTCCGGGAATTGAGCAGCATCATCTCTCCGATTGGGTCTCAGGACCGGCCGGCGGTCTCTTTCTCAGGAGACGTTTGCGGCACGCCACAGCTTCCGTCGTCGCAGCCTCGGACCTCGTGGTCGATCCTGCGGGCGAGCGGGGGAATCCACAAAAGCGGCAGAAGCGGCCAGTAGGCGGGGATCTGCATCGCGATCTTGCGGACGGCCCCGACCCCCTTCAGGATCGTGCCGGTCCGGTGATCGTGGACGGCGATCTCGCCCATTCGCAACGGCCCGGTCGGAGGCGTCTCCGTGGAGGTTTCCACCCGGTTAAGCCAGTCGAAAACGTGATGCACGCGGGCGATCTTCGCGCAACGGGCGCAGTCCTTATGGCGATAGAGCGTGATTCGTTTCATGGTGGGGTCCTCCTCAGTGTCCAGCTCTGACGAGGATCTCCCCCTGTCCTCGCTCGGCCCGATCTCCATTGTATCGCCGCATCGTTCCGGAGAAAGCGACCTCGGGGACGGGGACGCCCCACTCGGCGAGTTTGCGGAGATAGATCGTGAGGAACGGCGGACGATCGCGGCCACTTGCGGCGAAGGTGGGGCCGATCCGGGGCATCGCATCACCGAACAGGGCGAGCGTCCCGCGCTTCATGCCCGAGCCGAGGCCGATCCCGACCGATCCGAAGCTGAAGATCGACCCGGCGATCATCGCGCGGCCGAGGCCGTCGCCCGCGTTTCCGATCACGGCGATCACGCCTCGCCGCATCGCAAGGCCCGCGTCGTGGCCGATGTTGCCGTCGACCAGGATCACGCCCTCGCGCATCCCGGATCGTGCGCCGGGCAGCGAGCCGCCGAGGTTGTTGCCTGCGGAGCCGTGGATGCGGATCATCCCGCCTCGCATCCCCGCGCCGGCGGAATCGCCGACCAAACCGTGAACGCGCATGATCCCGCCGGACATCCCCTGACCGAGCCCCGGTCCAACATCGCCGAAAATCGTGAGCTCGCCCGAAGCCATCTCTCGGCCAATCCGGCGGACCGAACGCAGATCGCCTTCGAGCGCGAGCCGGCCATCGCCCGTTTCCCCCTCGATCGCGAAGAGATCGCCGACCTCGGCAGAGCCGTTGCCGACGGGCAGAGACAACCTCGCAACCTCGCCGATCGAGAGCGTCGCAAACGCATCGGGGCCGAGGCCCTCGCCCGCGACGGGCAGCGCGGTCGATTCTTTCCATCGCAAGATCAGGGGCATGGCGGGTCCTCGTTCGGGGTGTCCATCGTGCCGGTCTCGGCCGCGGCTGGCAAGGTGCTTGCCTCCGCCTCGAACGGACTCATGCCCTGGCACGAACCGAGATTGCTGTGGATCTTCGGCCATCAATTGTTTAACATTAGAGGAGTAGCACGGTCATCCGGGCCGGATTTTGCCCAACCCAAGGGCACGCCTCACGTCAGGAGACGCTCAAGATGGGCACGCCCGATTCGGCGT
This sequence comes from Planctomycetota bacterium, assembly GCA_028291545.1. GTDB lineage: Bacteria > Planctomycetota > Planctomycetia > Isosphaerales > Isosphaeraceae > JAQGHR01. Next base: position 4,219 of record JAQGHR010000145.1, read on the forward strand.
TTCAACACATAGATTTCAGGACCACTCGGCGGACGTTCATCCAGGTGGGCTATTCGGGGTTGCTGGGACTGGGCCTGCCGGGGTTGCTGGCGGGACGGGCCTCGGCGGAGACCGGCGCGAAGGTGGGGCGGGCCAGGTCGGTGATCGTGATTCTGCTCAGCGGAGGGCTGGGGCAGCACGATTCGTTCGACATGAAGCCCGAGGCTCCGGACGGAATTCGGGGCGAGTTCAGGCCGATCGACACGTCCGTGCCCGGCATTCACATCTGCGAGCACCTGCCGGGATTGGCGGCCAGGGCCGATCGGCTGGCGATCGTTCGTTCGATGTCGCATCCCGAGGGAAACCACCTCTGCGCGGTCCACCGCGTGCTCACGGGCCAGGCCTCCGCCCCGAGGGGAGCGAGCGACCTGGACCGGGTGGCCTCTCGCGACGATTTCCCGTGCTATGCGGCGGTCATGGACAGCCTCCATCGGCGTCGCGACGGTATCCCCAACGGTGTGGCCTTGCCCACGCGTCTGGTCGAGGGACCGCTCACCTGGCCGGGTCAGGATGCCGGGTTCCTGGGAGCGAGGCACGATCCCTGGCAATTGAAGCTCGACCTGAACCGCCCGGACTCGCGCGACGACAGCCTGGTCTTGCCGGCCGGGCTCGATTCCGATCGGCTGCACCGCCGTCGGCACCTTCTGGGCCAACTGGCCGCGCCGGCGGCCGTTGATGAGTTCGTCGATCATCAGGACGCGGCCATCGCCCTCCTGAGCAACGGTCAGGTGGGCCGCGCGCTGGACCTGGAACGGGAAGATCCTCGGCTGGCCGACCGTTACGGCCGTCACATGTTTGGCCGATCGTTGCTGATGGCGAGGCGACTGGTAGAGGTGGGCGTGCCGATCGTCCAGGCCACGATGGGGATCGTTCAGACCTGGGACACGCACGTCGGCAACTTCCCGCTTCTGAAGAACGATCTCATGCCGCCCCTGGACCGCGCGGTCTCGGCCTTGCTGGACGACCTCCAGACGCGCGGGCTTCTCGACCAAACGCTGGTCGTGATGCTCGGCGAGTTCGGCCGCACGCCGAGGATCGCACCCTTGAAGCCCGGCGACGTGCCTGGCCGCGACCACTGGCCCTCGGTGTTCCCCGCCGTGTTTGCCGGCGGAGGCGTGGTGGGTGGCCAGGTCATCGGCAAATCCGACCGCCTGGGCGCCTACCCCCTCTCCCGCAGCTTCGGCCCCCCCGACCTCGCCGCGACGATCTACAACGCCCTTGGCGTCGATCCCGCCACCGAACTCCGCGACCGCCTCGGCCGCCCCCTGCGGCTCTGCTCGGGAGAGACGATGACCCCGCTTTACACCACATCGCCGATCTGACATCCTCGATCGGCCCGGTCAAAGCGGCAAAACGTGCCGGAAATGCGCCGATGCGACTCGTTGCGCATGGCCCGGGGCCGATCTCGCCGCGAGTCCCTGCGCGCCGAGGGAGACGAGGGAAGGGACCGGGGTTAAGACGTCTTTTCGTCAGCGAAATGACGACCTGACACCGAATTACTCTCGGAATCGCCCGCCAGATTGTCGAGAACGTCCTTGGGGCGGGACGTCTGCCAGTGTATGCTTGTGTGCTACTTATCCTCGACGGCGAGGAAGCCCCAGGAAAGGTGCCGTCCCCATGAGCGATCAGATCGAATACGCCGGCTTCGCTGCGAGTGAATTCGCCGAGAACCCGGAGCCCCGGGTCCCTTGCGTCCTGCTGCTTGACACCTCCGGCTCGATGGCTGAGGTCGTCGCCAATTCGGGCCACGAGACCGGCCAAACGGTGCAGCAGGATGGGCAGACATACCGGGTTGTGTCCGGTGGAACTAGCCGAATCGACCTCCTGAACGAAGGCTTGGTGACACTTAAAGATACGCTTGCCGCCGATACTCTCGCGAGCAAGCGGGCCGAGATCGCCATCGTGACCTTCGGCGGAATGGTCACCACCATCCAGGACTTCGTCACCGCCGAGCACTTCCAGCCGCCGCAACTTCACGCCACGGGCAGCACGCCGATGGGCCAGGCGATCATCCAAGGCCTTGAGATGATCGCCCAGCGCAAGGCCACCTACCGCACCAACGGCATCTCCTATTACCGCCCGTGGGTGTTCCTCATCACCGACGGCGGCCCCGATCCCGGCGACCCCTGGCAGGCCGCTGCCGTCCAGGTCAAGCAGGGCGAGGCGGCGAAGTCCTTCGCCTTCTTCACGGTTGGCGTCGAGGGTGCGAACCTTGACATCTTGGCCCAGATCGCCACGCGGGCTCCGGTGAAGCTCCAGGGGCTGAACTTCCGCGACATGTTCCTCTGGCTCTCGCAGTCGATGCAGGCGGTCTCCCAGTCTTCGACCGGTGACCCGACGGTCACTTTACCGCCTATGGGTGGTTGGGGCGTAATCTGACTGGGGGCTGCCTTGTGGAAGATCGTCGTCGGTAGTGTGCAGGGCACGTCCCACGTCCAATCCGGGAAGCCCTGCCAGGATTATTGCGCGGGAAGCGTCATCGGCACGACCGCCGTGGCCGCATGCGCCGACGGGGCGGGTAGCGCCGAGCTGTCGCACCTGGGCTCGAAGGCGGCCGTCGAATGCTTCATGGAAGTGGCTACGCTCGAAACCGCCCCGACGCGGGAGGTAATCGAATCCTGGGTCGATGCCGCGCGAGCCCGCGTCCTTGAGGAAGCGGCGGCCAATGCGACGACGCCCCGCGAGCTCGCCTGCACGTTCCTCGCAGCAATCGTCGGCGAGACCTGGGCCGCCTTCGCCCAGATCGGCGACGGCGTGATCGTCTTCGATGGGTCGCAGGGCTACGAGCTCGCCTTCTGGCCGGACAACGGCGAGTACGCCAATACAACGCGGTTCCTGACCGAAGACGATTACCGCCAGAATCTGCGGATTGAGATCGTCGAGCGTCGGGTTACCGAACTGGCCGTCCTCACCGACGGCCTCCAGATGCTCGCGCTCGATTTCGGCCAGGCCAAGGTCCACGACCGTTTCTTCACGCCGCTGTTCAGGACGGTGCGTAACGGCCCGGACACGGAGGTGCTCCGCGCCTCGCTTTTGGAATTCATGGACTCGAAGCGGGTCAACGATCGTACCGACGACGACAAGACACTCCTACTCGCCACACGAAACGCTCCCGATGTCGCGCCAAGCCTACCCGACCCAACTCCGTGACCACCTGGGGAACGACGTCCATCTCCCACCCAAGCCCTTCGCGGTCGGCGGCGAGGGTGCGGTCTTCGATGTCCTTGGCAAGCCCGACCAGATCGCCAAGCTCTACAGCAAGCCGCAGAGCAAGGAGCGCTGCGACAAGCTCCGGGCGATGGCCAAGCTGTGCAGCCCCAACCTGCTCAAGATCGCGGCCTGGCCCACCGCCACGCTGAGCAACGGCAACCCTGCGGCGGTCGAGGGCATCCTTATGCCCAGGATCATTGACCACAAGGAGATCCACCACCTCTACAGCGTCGCCCAGCGCAAGAAGGATTTCCCCGAGGCCGACTGGAAATTTCTGCTCAACACGGCGAGGAATTGTGCTATCGCCTTCGAGGAGGTCCATAAGCACGGCCATGTGGTGGGCGACGTCAACCAGAAGAACGTGATGGTGTCGAAGAAGGGGGTCGTCGCACTGGTCGATTGCGACTCGTTTCAGATCGTGGAGGGCTCGCGCGTCTTCCGCTGCGGGGTGGGCGTCTCGGATTACACTCCGCCCGAACTGCTCGGGAAGACCTTCGCGAACCTCGACCGGGCGGCGAACCACGACTTGTTCGGCCTCGCGGTTCTGGTCTTCCAACTCTTGATGGTCGGCCGCCATCCCTTCTCCGGCGTGCCGTTGGTGGCGGCTGACATCCCGATCGAGAAGGCCATCCAAGACGGCCTCTACGCCTACACACGCAACCCGACCAAGCTCAAACCACCGCCGAACGTCCCTCCGGTAGCGATGCTCGACACCGTCACGCTCGACTTGTTCGAGCGCGCCTTCGGCTCGCCGCGCCGCCCTACGGCCACCGAATGGCGCAACGCGCTCGACGCGTCGATGATGCAGCTCACACGCTGCAAGAACGATCCCAAGCATTCTTACCCGGCTGTGGCGGGCAAATGTCCCTGGTGCCAGTTGATCGCGGTCGCGCAGCTGATGATCTTCACACCGGGCCAGGGGGCGACCGGCGCGACGTTCCGGCCCGAGGATATCGACCAGCTCATCCGCAAGCTCGCCGGGATGCAGATCACCTTCGCCGCCTACATGCGGCCGAGGGCGACGCGGCCTGTCCAGGTGTCGCTCCCGCCGGGCCTGCAGTCCGTTAGGAAGCCGCCGCTCCTGAGCCATCCGACCCCGCCCGCTCCCGTGCAGAAGCCGACCTTGGCATCATCCCCCCCACCGCCGGTCTTGTTGCCCAGGCCGATCCTCAAGCCGCTACCGGGCGTGCCGTCGCTCGCCCCCAAGCCGCCGCTTACGCCCCATCCTGCGGCGCCTCCACCGGCACAGAAACCGTCTCTGACGCGTTCGCTGGCCGCCCGGCCTCTCCCCGAACCTCCTCTCAAGCCCCACCCTCTGCCCCCGATTATGCCGCCTCTCCCCACGCTCCATCCTGTCCCTCGGCCCCCGGTCTATCCGATACCGCCGCCGGAACTGCCTGGGCCGCCCGATCCGTTCCTCCCAAGGCTGTGCATCGTCGGGATCCTCGCCGGATTGCTGCTTTGCTTCGTCGCCAAGCCGGTGGGTGTCATCGTGGCGATCGCGTTCGGGGCTTGGTGGGTAGTCTTGATGGGCACCCAGAATCAGCGGCGTGAGATGGCCCGCAAGTCGCTGAATTCGGCCCACGAGTACGAATGCGAACGCATGGACGAGGAATATGCTGAGCAAATCCAGCCGATCGAGGAGGTGAATAAGGAACTGACCGACGCATGGCAGGCCAGCAAAGCGGCCATAACCGCGAAATACCAGCGGCTATGCAAGGGCATCGACGACGAGAATTACCGCCAACTCGCCGCATGGGAGGCTGCGGACGCGGTGCGGAAGGCTGAGCATGACCGGGCTTGTATGGAAGTCAACGCGATCAACCAACGCCTGATGACGAAATGGGAGGTGGTCGACTCCGTTCGAAGGGCTGACCATGACCGTGTCTGCGCGACTGTCGACGCCATAAACCGCCAGGTGCTCGCGGAATGGGATGCCAAGAATTCTGCGACTATGGCGGTGCATGAGCGGGCGCGCGATGAAATCGATCAGGCGAATCGCCGTGTCCTTTCGGCCTGGGAAGCTGAAAACGCCTCCCGCCAGTCGGCCTACGACATGGCCCGTAGGGAAATCGAGCAGGAAAACCAGCGGCTGACCTCAGCCTGGGAATCGCTGACGGGGACCCGCCATGCGGAGCATGAACGCACCTGCCGCGACATCGACGCCAAGAACCGCCGCCTGGTCGTCGACTGGGAGGCCGCTAACGCGCCCTGGGTGGCCGAGGAGAAGCGGTGGCGTGACCGCGTTATCAGCGCCGAGGCCGAGGTCAGGATGCTGGAGGCCGAAGTCAACGCACAACGCACGGCGACTACGGTCCGGTTCCAGCAGCGGAAAGACGTGGCGAATGGGATCGTAGCGAGCCACAGTCGGGCCAAGTTCGATTACGAGAAAGAGCTTCGCCAAGCCGAGGTGGACTCCAAGAAAATCCAGATGGAGGAGCATCTCGACAAGTCCCTTATCCGGCATGCGAAGCTCAAGGGCATCACTGGCGACCGCATCCTCGCGCTGGAATCCTTCGGGATCGAGACAGCCAAGGATGTCACGATGCTGAGAACACAGAAGGTGCCGGGGATCGGGCCGGTCCTGAGCTCCCGACTCCTCCAGTGGCGGATGGGGCTCTTGATGTCATTCGTGCCGAAGCAGACGCTGCCGGAATCGGAGAAGAACCGCATAGCCAGCCGCTACGCACCAGTCCTCCTGCCTCTGGGCCAGTCGATCCAGGGGGCGATCAACGAACTCGACGTGATCGCGGCGACGCACCAGGCCCGCGAGGCTGAACGGGTCAAGGCCATAGCTACGGCCGTCCAAAACGTCGCTATCGCCGAGGCGCATGTCAAGGCGATGAAGGTGGGGTGATCGGGGGAAGAAAGGGGGAAAAGGGGTCATTCTGCTATACGCTGGGGAAAAGGGTGGAAAAGGGGGCGTTCTGCTATACGCTGAGTATGGTTCTTGGGAGAAAAGGGGGCATTCTGCTAGGGAGAAAAGGGGGCGTTCTGCTATACGCTGAGTATGGTTCTTGCGGCGGCGGCAGTCTGGGCGAGTTGATTGGTCTCAGCGACTCCACGAGGGACGCTTCTCTCACAATTTCCTGTTCGATCAGCCACAGTCAGGTGTTCCGAAACCTCTCCGCCGATGGCACGATCGAGATGAAAATCGTCATTGCCCACGCTCATGCGCTTTGGCGCGCGACGAAGGCGAAGCCCGATCCAAACTCAAGGAGAACGCCTTCGATTTCGCGGAGGATGGCACTTTCGAGATCCCGCTCGCTGAAGGCACCCTTCAGCCCAAGCAAATCGAGGAAGTAGGGATCGCGGAAAACGGTGTCGGCCGTGTCGCCATATTCCGCCGTCAATTCTTGCGACACGGTCGCAAGGATTCGTTTCCCGTAAGTCGCTCGGCCCTCCTGGAGATTTTCTCTCAACAGACGTCGCCCGACATGCCAGTAGACCATCGTGTGTGTGGAATTGGCCACGGTGGCGATACGCTGGCGGGCGGCCATGACGAGGTCGCGGAGATCGGCAAGGAGCCTCGCTTCATCAACGACGGCGAGGGATTCTGGCGATGCGGCAGGCGCGAGCCTTCCCCGCTTGGCAGATTTCCGTTGGCTGATCGCCGTGGTTTTTGAGGTTGGCTTGGTCTTCTTCACGACGAAATTCCCAACTTCACGCGATCGGCAAGGGACGCAACTTTGTCGGCATTGATGGGGTGCCAGGGCGCTTGGGCAGCGGATTGCTGCCCAATTCGGCGATGCGAACATTTCAGCGTAAGAAACTGTTCAGCGAAAAGGATCGGGCGGATATCGCTCATTTCGACAGTTCCCCGATCATCGTCAAATCCGGTCGGTGACGCCTTTCAATTCGGCGTCGATCTCGGCCAGGTCGCGGGGCGGCTTGAAGACGTAGAAATGGCGGTTGAACGGGATTTCGTAGCCGACTTTCGTCTTCTCGTGGTCGGTCCACGCATCCGGGGCATGCGGCAGCACTTCGCGCTTGAAGTAGGTTTCGATCTTCTCGCTCAGCGGCACGTTTTCGGTGTCGCGCAGGCTGGAATCCGGCTGGGGTTTGCCTTTCAGCTTGCCCTTGGTGCCGAGGACGATTCTCTGCTTCTCATCGCGCAGCGGGCGTTCGACGGTGATCGTGTGGTAGCCGAATTCCTCGTTCTTGAAGATGCGGCTGATCGGCACGCCGTCCTTGCGGACTTCCTTGCAATCGCCTATTTGAAAACCCACTCAATCATGGGACTCATGGGGTAGATCAGTCCGATTCCACAAAGGAAACGCCCTGGTTTTTATCGAGGTCGATCGGCCCCATTTTCTCGACGTCCTCGCCTCAGATCCCCAGGCTGGACAGCGTGTCGATCAGGCGGAGCACGATGTCGGTCGCCACGGGAGCCCTGGACTCCGCCCGCGCGACGGCGGCCTCAAGGCGCTCGCGGGCGGCGTCGATCAGGCCGGGCTCGTGCTGGTCGTGAAGGGCGCGCACCAGCTGCGCGGCGCTGCGGGCGAGTTGGTCGGCGTGGGCCGAGGCATCGGGCGTCTCGAGCGCGACGGCCAGTTCACGCAGGAGGCCGGCCATCTCCTCCCGCACTTCCGGGGTCAGGTGCTCGGCGTCGCGAAGACGGCGGGCAAGTTCCTCGATCTCCTCCGCACTCGGCCGGTCGGGCTCCCCAGACTGCGACGGTTCTTCCGGCATCGTTCACGGCTCCTTGGGGGTGTCCGTTCGGTTTCGGGCGGCATGCAATGGATCGCGTGGCCATCAGGAGATCGCAACTTCTCGATTCGTCCGCTGAAACCCGCGGGCGATCCCCCCGCCGATCAGGGCGGCCAGGAGCGTGAAGAGGCAATGGCCCACGTGCTTGAACTGTTCCAGGTTGGTCTGGGTGATCGAAAGGAAGGATAACGTCTGGACGGGTACCGCCGGCGCGGGTCGGTTCACGCCCGAGACGATGAGGTTGCCGGATGGCGGAGTCCCGAGCGTCACGGTCGCCTGTGGCGTCTGGACCTGGGAATTCCCGGTCAACTGGGCCACGAACTGAAACGTTCCCCGGGTTTCCGGCGACGGATGCGCCTTCTCATGCGCATACGCCAGCAACTGCGTCGTGGGCAGCCTCGGCCCGACCTGATCGGCGATCCACGGGGCCTGCGACAGGACCAGGTAGCCCCACCCGAAGATCGCGAACCCCTGCCAGAACGCCCTCGCCCCGCCCCGCCGGTGCAGGATGCCCAGCAAGGAGATCCCCAGCAGCAGCAAGGTCAGCAGCAGCAGCACGCCCGCCCACGCGTCCGACGCGTTCTTGAGCGCCGCCACCGCCACTCCGCTGACCAGGACCACCACCATCAATCCGGCGATCGAGAATCGTCTCATGGCGCCCTCCCTTTCCCATGAGGATACCAGCACCGTCTCGCCGGGGCACCGTAAAATTCGGAGTCGATCCACCCGGCGTGCCGTCACGAAATGTTGTCGCGTCCCGTGTGACTGGGGCCGGATTCCCTGTTCGAAACCCCATCCCGTCGCGATGATTCTCCTGGAGCCGGAAAAGACGGGTTTGTTGCGCGTGGGCAAGACCCATCGGAGAAATGGCTCTCGGTTCCTCACAGGGAATCAGGTTTTCGATCCAGATGAGACCACGCCCGCGACTCACGCCTCGATCCCTTCGTCACTTCGCGGGCCTGGACGGGTCGGACGGTTTTTTGAGGAAGGGGTTGGGCTTGAGTTCGACCTTCTTGATCGATTGCAGGTAGTCCAGCACGTTCTCCGCCTCCTTGCCTCCGACCTGCGCGTGGAAGTGGAGTGAAAATCCGTGCGGACCCTTGGCGTCGATCAGGTGCGGCTGGAGCGTGAGGAACGATCTCACCGCGTCGATCTGGCCCATCATCGCTGCGCAAAACATGTCGATCCGTGCCCCTCGATCGAGCAAGAATGCGACGATGTCGCGTCGTCCCATGTGCGATGCGCCCCCCAGGCCGCTCTCCCAGTCGCCTCCGCCCCAGTCGATCGTGGCATTCAGCAGCGCGGGCTCCTTGTCGAGCAGCTTCCTCGCCATGTCCAGCTCGGAATGCGCATAGACGACGAAGTCCTGCACGAGCACCCTGTTGATCTGCGGCTTCTTCCACGACGGCTTGAAACCCGGCGCCGGATAGTCCCTCTCGAACGCCCCCTCCACCGGCTTCGCGACCGCCTCCGCCTTCGTATCGTCCGCCGAGGCCTCACTCGCCGCGGCACCGATCGCCAGGCCCGCGCCCAGCATGGTGAACGACCTTCGCGAGATGCGGTCGGGCATGGCGGCCTCCTCGGCTCGTTAAGACGTGTGCAAGACATCCCCGGTTGTCGACGCGACGGGGATCACCCTCATGGTCGGGTAACCGCTCGTCCGGATCAAGGCCATGGACACGGCCATTCCCGTGCCGGGGTGTCGGGAGGGTGTCGCTTTCGATTCGGGAGGATGGATCACGTTGATGGGTGGCCGGGGCCGGTACCCCGACGCTCAAGAGGCCTACGGTCTACGGCAAGGCCCGGGTCGTGATCCTCGGCCACCCGACCGGAGAAGCCACAGCCCGCGCCAGCCAGATGTGATCACCCGGGCGATTCGCATCGTCGATCCGCTCAGACGACAACGTCGAGTGACTTCAGGCCGCGAAGGTTGAAATTATTGCGGTGCTCGATCGCCCCGGTTCCCAGCTTGAGGTCGGGAAAGCGGCTCAAGAGACTGCGGATCGCGAGCTGACCTTCAAGACGAGCAAGCGACGCTCCGAGGCAGAAGTGCGGCCCGGCCCCGAAGGCGATTTGCTCGTTGTCAGCGCGAGTGATGTCGAAGCGATCGGGATCGGGGAACCTGGCCGGGTCGCGGTTGGCGGCGGCGATCATCAGGAAGACCCACTGGCCTTGCTTGATAGCTGTGCCGTGGATCTCCAGGTCGACCTTGGCCATGCGGGTCGTCATCTGGACCGGGCTGTCGTAGCGCAACATCTCTTCGACCGCCGAGGTGACCAGCGTCGGATCGCCCTTGAGCCTCTCCAACTGGTCGGGGTGACTCAGCAGGGCAAGCAGGCCATTGCCGATCAGGTTCGTCGTCGTCTCGTTGCCGGCGATCAGGAGCAAGACGGCCGTGCTGTAGAGTTCGTCCTCGGACAGGCGTCCGCCCTCGTCCTCGGCTCGCGCCAGGGCCGTTAAGAGGTCCGTTCCCGGTCCGCCGCGGTTCCTGGCGACGACCGATCGGAAGTAGTCGACCAGCTCATGGCGTGCGTCGAACGCCCGCTTCACCTCGGCTTCCGGGAGCCCGGCGACGTCACCGCTGAGGATCACCGAGATCTCGTCGGACCAGGTCTTGAACCGATGACGGTCCTCGGGCGAGACGCCCAGCATCTCGGCAATGACCGTGACCGGCAGCGGATAGGCCAGGACGTCCATCACGTCCATGCGCCCGGGGCACGTGATCCCGCTCAGGAAGCCGTCGATCATGCCCTGGATGCGGCCTTCCATCGCATCGACAACCCTGGGCGTGAAGGCCTTGACGACCAGCGATCGAAGCCGCGAATGATCGGGCGGGTCCATGTGGATCATCGATCGCATCGATGGATCGACCGTGGTCCCCGGAAGCTTACTCTCGGCCCGTCCCCGGATCCGATCGAACCGCTGCGAGGACAGCCGCGCGTCTCGCAGACCCGCCGACACGGCCTCGTAACTCGTCACGACCCAGGCGTCGAGCGTCGGGACCCAGAGGACCGGATCGGCCGCTCGCAACGTGTGGTAGACCGGGTAGGGGTCCGCCAGCATCTCCGGGCCGAAGAGCTTGGGTCCGCCGATGGCTTCGCTCGTCATCAATCCTGCTCCCGATCAATGGGGTCGGTCGTTGCGCATGGATCTTACCCGCGAGGGAGCCGGCCTGTAACCGGCTGCCCGTTGTCTGGCCCGAATCGCAGGTAGCGGGGTCTCGCAGGTAACGGAGCCGTTTTGGCTTTTCAGGATAAACCCGAAGGACCCCTTTGCTCAGACCCCGCCGGATTCGGCCCCGAGAGACCCGTTGTCCACCGGTTCTCGGCCTATCATAATGGCATGCTCCCATCCTCCCGCCGGGATCGGCGAGGACGCGACCGGCGGCCGGGATCGGCCTGTCGAGCGAAGGCGCTCGTATCGTATCCGGGATCGCCCTCGGGAATCAGCTCATGCTCTACGTTCTGCTGACTGTGGCCTGTCTGGGGTTAATTGCGGCGGCCCTTTTCTATTTCCTCAAGTCCGGTGAACTGGCCGCACAGTTCCGCTCGGCGGAGGAAGCCTGGAAGCACAAGGAGGAGGGCTATACCTCCGAACTGGCCAAGCTGGAGAAGATCAGGCACATACCGGACCTCATCGAGCGAGCCAGGAAGTCGAAAGCGGATGTCGAAGCCAGGCTGGCCGAGGGGGAGAAGCGGGCGGACGAAATCCTCCAGCGTGCCGCGCTGGAGGCGCAGGCATCCAGCAAGAAGTTCAGGGCCGAGGCCGAAGCCATGGCGAGCGAGGCGAAGGAATCGCTCCGGGTCGCGAAGTGGCAGGCTCAGAACGCCCTCGAAGAGGCCCAAAAGGAGTCCAAGGATCTGGCATCGAAAGCCAGGAAGGACGCAAAGGAAAAGCGGGAGCGATCGGAAACGGCCCTCGTTCAAGCGACGAACTACGCCCTGGAGATCAGGCAGAGAGCCGAGAGGCGGGCCGATGAGATTGCGGGAGAGGCGTATGCAGCGAAGGGGAAACTCCGGGACTACGAAGCCACGGCGCAGGCCTACAAGAATCGGATCGAGAAATACCAGGCGGTGTTTGTTGTCCCTGCGACACACGTCCTCGATGAACTCGCCGAGGAATTCGGGTTCAACAACGCCGGTGCGAGGCTCAAGCTCGCCCGAGAGCGGACAAAACTCATGCAGGCAAACGGGACGGCTGCGACCTGCGGCTATCCTGACGGCTGGAAGAAGGACCACGCGCTGAAATTCGTCCTGAGTACATACGATGGTAAGGTCGATACGATCCTCTCGCGGCTAAAGACCAACAATCAGGGTAAGCTCATCCAGGAAATCAAGGACGCCTACGCAACAGTGAACGCGGACGGTGAGGTTTACAAGGACGCCCGTATCCAGGAGGAGTACCTCGACTCGCGACTCGAGGAGGTCAAATGGGGCGTAGCTGTCCTGAAGGTGAAGGAGAGGGCTCGCGAGGAGCAGCGTGCGATCAAGGAGCAAATCCGCGAAGAGCAGCGGGCCAAGAAGGAAATCGAAAGGGCGATTAAGCAGGCCGAACGAGAAGAGGAGATCGTCAACAAGGCCATTGCCAAGCTCAGGAAGCAATTCGAGGAGGCTAGCGGCGCGGAGAAGGCCCGGCTCGAGACCCAATTGCAGGATATGCAGGTCAAGCTCGCCGAGGCCGAAGAAAAGGGCAAGAAGGCGTTGTCGATGGCGCAACAGACGAAGCAGGGGCACGTCTACATTATTTCCAATCTCGGTTCTTTCGGCGAAAACGTTTACAAGGTTGGCCTCACACGGAGGCTCGACCCGAACGAGCGGGTCCGCGAACTTGGTGACGCCAGCGTCCCGTTCCCTTTCGATGTGCATGCCATGCTCAAATCCGACGATGCACCCGCCCTCGAGACGATGCTCCATCGGAAGTTTGTCGAGAAGCAACTCAACAAGGTCAATAAGCGGAAGGAATTCTTCAGATTGAACCTGGAGGAACTAAAGAAGGTCGTCGGCGAACTCGGCATCGACTGCACTTGGACGATGGCATGTGAGGCGAGTCAGTACCGGGAAACGATTGCTCTCGAAGAGGCGATGCGCTCGAACGCCGATCTGAGAAAGAAGTGGATGGAGGAGCAGGCGACCTTCAAATTCGACGAAGAAGATTTCGAGGACGCCGAGCAGGACCTTGAGGAGGCGGAGGTCTGAATCGGTATCGGGGCAGATGCGGGAGCATGCGTTCGATATGGCGCGTGAGCCGTCGTAGCCGTGGCGTAGCTAGACCCGGGGCCGAGCGTCCAGCGAGCGGCGCAGGGGGAAATCCGGTGTCAGAAGCAAAAGGGGTCGGTCTGGTTTTCAGGAAAACCAGAATGATCCATTGTGTGCTGTGACCCCATTGTGCGTCGCGGGTGTGCGACCTGGACTGCATCATCCGTCTCGACGGCTCGAAGCGGGTCTCGACGGCTCGAAGCGGGTCGTGACGCGAGAGGACCGGGTCCGAAAAGCCACCTGTCGCGACTTGCTCAAGATCGAGCCGGAGACGTGAGGCTGAGAACTCGGCGGGCCGAGGCCCGCCCGACGAGGGCCTATCTCGCGCCTGGTCGAACGGATTTCGTGCTCACGACTCCCGCTCGTCGCGATTCTACTCCTCGTGGGGCGATGACTCGATGCGCGGTGGGTCGGCCGAAATCATGGGGAAAGGGAATTTCGATCCCTCACAGGGGATTTTTATTCGTCATCAGGACGTTCCCGGCGCTCCGGCGCCCGGACCACCTCGATCAACTCAACCCGATGAGGCCCCTTCAGCGACGAGCGGTGGGAACTCTTCACGGCGCGCTTCTTGCCCTTGGAAACCAGCATCAGGTTGCGGACATAGATGAACACGCCGAGGGCCTGGCCGACGATGATGACGGGGTCCTCGCGGTGGACGGCGTAGCACAACAGGGTCATCCCGCCGAACAGGCTCAGCCACCAGAAGGCGACGGGGATTACGGAGTCGCGGCGCTTCTCCGAGACCAGCCACTGCGCCAGGAATCGCGCGGTGAAGATCGCCTGGCCGAGGAAGCCGATCATCAGCCACAACGCGGTGGACTGGACGTGCCCGCAGGTGGGGCAGACCTCGGCGACGTGCGCGGTCTCGCCGAACAGGATCAGGGGGAGGACCAGTCGCATGCCCATCGCTTCAGGACTCCTTGGCGGCATTCGGGCGTGACGTGGCAAGGGCCGTCGACGACCGGTTCGCCGGGGGGATGGCGGCCTCGTTAGGTGACGGGGCCAGCTCGTAGCGGATGGCGCGTCGCATCAGCCAGGCCACGCCGAACAGGTCGACGATCACCTTGAGCGAGCGGTTCCAGAGGTTGTAGTGCGAGATCCCGTGCGGCCGGGGCCGGTGCGTGACGGGCACCTGGACGATCTTGCAGCCGTCTCGCAGCAGGAGCGGGCCGAAGAAGCGGTGGACGCCGTGGAACATGGGCAGCCGCAGGGCCGCCTCGCGGGGGAAGATGCGGACGGAGCAGCCGGTGTCCCGGATCGTCTGGCCGAGGACCCAGTTGCGGACGCCGTTGGCCCACCGGCTGATGACCCGCTTCGACCACACATCCTCGCGCTTGACCCGCCAGCCCAGGGCCGCGTCGTGGCCGGGAAGGGCGTCCCACAAGCTCGCGAGATCGGCGGGGTTGTTCTGGAGATCGGCGTCCAGGATCGCCACGTAGTCGAACCGCGCGGCGCGGAACCCGGCGGCCGTCGCGCCCGACTGGCCGACATTCCTGGCAAGCGTGACCGGTCGCAGCTCGGGCGTCTCGATCATCAGGTCGCGCAGGACGTTGGGCGAGGCGTCGGTCGAGCCGTCGTCCACGACCACGATCTCGAACGCATCGAGCCGGGATCCTTCGGTCTGGCCGAGAACCTTGGGCCGGAACGCGGCCGTGATCTCGGCGACGAGCTGCGGCAGGCTGTCGGCCTCATTCTTCGCGGGCACAATGATCGAGAGCGACGGCCTGCGGCCCCGGACGTCCGACCCGTCTCCGACCAGCCGGGTGACCGACCCCAGAATCGGCCGTCGGTGGGACGGATCGTGCCTCATCGACGACATGACCAAGGCCTCCTTGCCCGATCGATCCACATCTCCGCGCGAGGGACCTTCCCTGGTCCCGCCCCGCATTTTCCACGGAACGGAGTTCGCGCCTAGTCCAGATCGCATTCATCGGACATCGGGCAAGGCAGGATCAGGAAATCGTCTCTGGACGGCCACGCCAACCTCGGATAACGTCCGCCATCTCCCCTACGACACGGATGTCGCCGCCATGACCGCCGCCCTCGCCACACTCACGTCCCCGGTTCGTCCGCTACCGATCCGTGCGCTGAGGCCGAATCGGTTCAGCGTCTCGCTTTATGGCGACCCGGCCGCGGAGACCGACGGCCTGCTGGAGAGCGTGCGCAACCGGGGTGTCCTGGTCCCGCTGGTCGTCGTGCGAGACGGGGACGACGCCTACGAAATCGTCTCGGGCCACCGGCGGATGGCCTGCGCGCTCATCCTGGGCATGGACGAGGTTCCCGGCCAGGTCGTGAAGATCGCCCCGGGCGAGGATCGCCGCCGCGCGGTGCTCGACTACAACCGGCAGCGACGCAAGACGTTCTCGCAGATGATGCGCGAGGCCGACGCCCTGGAAGAGATCGTGAAAGGCGAGGCCCGCCGGCGGCAATGGGCCAACCTCGCGCAGAATGCCGGGCCCGAGCGTCCGAATTCCGACGCTCGGCGAGGACGGACCGACACGGCCGTGGCCGAGGCGATCGGTCTGGGTGGCAAGGACGCCTATCGCCAGGCCCGTGCCATCTGGAAGGCGGCCAGGACGGGCGACATCCGGGCGCAGAGCGGCGTGGACGCGATCGACGCCGGCACCAAGACGATCCACGCGGCCTACAAGGACCTTCGCCGCCGGGATCGCTTCTCGGCCGGGTTCCGGCCCACGCCCTACGACGTCTGGGCCTTCCGCCACGACCGCGCCTTCGGCGTCCCCCACCCCGGTTCGATCCCCCCGGCGATCGTCGCCCACGCCCTCCACTACTTCACCAGGGCCGGCGATCTGGTCGTCGATCCCATGGCCGGGGGCGGCACGACGCTCGACGTCTGCGCCTCGATGGGTCGCCGCTGCCTCGCGTATGACCTCCATCCGGTCCGCCCGGACATCGTTGATCGCGACGTAAAAATTGGATTTACGCCGGATTCCAACGGGTGCGACCTGATATTCGTTGATCCTCCCTATCACACGATGCTCGCCAGACGTTATCCCGGAGCCGGGATTGGCGAGCAGCCGCTCGCCGATTGGATCGCCTTCCTGAATCGGCTGGCCGTCGATTCGTTCGCGACCCTGAAGCCCGGGGGCTACATCGCCGTCCTCCTGGCCAACCAGACCGAGCGCGATCTGCCGGCGGGAAACGGCTATATCGATCACGCCTTTTTAGGATATTCGGCCCTGATCGCGGCCGGATTCGTGCCTGAGCGGCGGATCAGTTGCCCGATGGACGGGGCATATCTGCCGCAGCATGTGAAGCGCGCGAGGACGGAAGGCCGGATGCTCGGGCAGGTGCGGGATCTTCTCGTGATGAGGAAGCCGTCGCATCACGATGATTCCAGTGACTCGCCTGCCGCCAGCTCGTAAACCTTGCCGCGGACGAACGGGTTGGAAAGCGTGGGATTTCGCCGGACCATGGGACCGGGAAGCGCCGCGACCGCCTTGGCAACCAGATCTTGCAACTCGAATGGCTCCAGGCTGTTGAGCACCGATTCGATGGCCGCTTCCTCGGCGGCGAGGGCCGCTTCCCGGCGCATCTGGTCGCGGCGGGAGGCAACGGTGCGGAGCGAATTCTCCAGCTCCTTCCGTCGCGATTCGAGCCGGGTGGCCACCTGGGGCAGGAGGTCGTATTCCGCCTCGATCCCCGCGCGAATATAGCCCGGCCCGTTCTGAAGTTTGCCCTGACTCTGGAGGTAAAGGGCGTTGAGCAGGACCTTCGCCACGGATTCGGGGTTCTTCTGCGCCGCGAGCTTCTCGGCGAGGCGTTTCGGGATTCCCTGGTCTGTGAGCAATTCCTGCAAATCCACAGCAACAATCAGACGGCCCTCGGTCGAGATCCGGAACGGAGTGCCGGGGATGGGAATGCTCGGGCTGTCTTCTCTCGTTCCTTGTTCTTGTTTGGGCCTACCCGTTTGGCCTGCCGGGCCGAAGAACTGGGCCAAGACTGCTAAAGATTCTGGACCGGTCTGAGGGGTGACCTCTAAAGAAATTGGGACAGTTTCCGCCCCATCCTCGAAAGAATCTAGGACGCTCCCCGGCAGTTTCCCGGACCCCTTCTTCCCCTTGGTCGGCCGATTCGGGGCCTGCCGCATGATTTGATACGCCGTCGATCGACCGGGCGACTTGTTCATCGCCAGCAAACCGGCTCGGGAGAGTTCGGCGATCGCCGCCAGCACGGTCTGCCTGCTTAAACCGGCCTGCTTGGCGATGGTGCGGATGCTGGGATAGGCCCAGTCCGACCCGAAGTCCGCGTACAGGCCGATCACGAGATAGACCTTGATCGCCGAGCCGCCCAGATCCTTGAACGACTCCGATCGCAGCAGATCGTGCTCGACGCGGAAGAAGAGGCTATCCATGAGCGGCGGCGGCCTTCTCGTCAGGACGTAGACATTCCCTGTCCGTTTCTTTACGTTTCTCTTACCCCGTCGCCGATCGCGGCGCCTTGGGCGGGTCGGAGACGTAATACGTCTTGATCTTGCCCTTCTGGTGGGTGGTCGAGACGACCAGACCCAACCCCTCCAGCCGCGACAGGCTGTCAATAATGGTCGGGCACGACAGCCTCGTCCGGGCCATGAGCTGCCTCAGGCTGAGCGTGACGCTCGAATCGGGCGTCCCGCCGCAGGCCTCGACCATGACGAGGTAGACCTTGATCGCCTCGCCCTTGATCCTCGCGAGATATCCCCGCTCGAACAGGACGCTCTTCAGCCAATCGGTCCCCACCGGCGTCATCGTGGCGGGCACGTCGCGACTCCTTTCCCCATCCTACCGGCCTGGCCATCTCTCCCTTGTTCCCTCAAGGACCTGGCCTTCCCATGATATCGACTCTCGCCCGTTGAGCGATGAGAAAATGAACGGAGGAGTGCGGATTGCCAGGTGATTCCCCTGGCACCGGACGGCAAACGAGAAAAGGGGCAAGCCGCCGCCTGATTCCCACTCCTGTTCCCCTCATCGCCCCGCCTTGGCTTTCGCGAGAAGCCCCTCGACATCGGCCCAAAGGCTCAGCCACTCAGGCGTAGACTCATCGCGCGGGGAAGAATTCGTCGATGAGCGGACGCCATCCGGGGACGGCGGGATCGGCCTCGGCCACCTGACCCCGGCTGTAAGTTGTTGGCATTTCTGGAGAATCGGAGCGGTAGACGTGGATGCATTCGGCGACCGGGTCAACGTCCCAGACGACCAAGGTTCCGGCGGCGAAATAATCGGCCCGCTTCTCGGCCAAGATCCCCTCGGCGGCGGGGCTATAGTCGCATTCGCTGCGGACCTCGACGGCGAGGGTCGGCGGACCCTGGATGAACTTCATCGAGTTCTTGGGAAGAGGGCCAGCGTAATAGGAGGCATCCGGGGAAAACGATTCGCGGCCAGAGGTCAACTCCGGCACGGCGAATCCGACGTTATCGCCGAGCGCGACCCCGACGCCCAGCGCGCGAGCCCGTTCCTTGAGGCTGAAGGCGATGTTGATCGCGACCAAGCCACGAAGAAATCCGGTGGGCATGAAGTCAACGACCCTCCCGCCGATGAGTTCCGCCTTTCCCTCGACGTTCATGAGGTCATCGAGGGTGGCACGTGTGTGTATGGCCGTGGACATCCGGCAAGCCTCCGCAAGGTTCATCGCCCGGCAGCTATTCTACGCAAACCGACCCCATTCCCGCAGCGCGGGCTCGGTGAGGGCTCACGGCTTGACGACCTTGGCCAGAAGCGAATCGACACTGGCCCAGAGCACCCGCCACGCCTTGCGCTCGTCCTCAGGGAGCTTGGCGAGCGCCTGGGCGTCTCGGACCCCGGCGAGGTCGGCGTCGGTCTTCCAGTGCTCGAGCGCCTTTACCACGAGCGGCTTGTTGCCCGGCCCGTCGGTCATGGCGACCTTCTCCCAGGCCGAGAGCTCGTCGCGGAGCCAATCCCTCGCCTGCTGACGGAGCTTCGCCCTCGCTGCGTCGTCGGGCTTCGGATCGTCCTTGCCCTGTCCGGTGCCCGCCAGCGCGGCGGAGCAGGCGGCGTCATAGCTATGCTGGGCCTTGCGATCGTCGGCGAGCTTGGGGTCATCGGTCAGGGCATCGCCCCGGAACCGGGCGGAGGCGGCGAATCGCTTCATATCCTGACAAAGCTGGCCGAGGCTCAGGCGCTCGGCATTGTCCTTCGGGGAATCGTCGCCGCGGAGGAGTGCCGGGAGTCGGGGTTCAAGAGCGACCGACATCTCACAATCCTCCACCCATCTCTCCGAGGGATGCGACCATCCCGGGCGCTTCCACCCCAGGTTGTGTCCCATCCGCAGTTCGGCCAGGGCCTCCGCGAATTGTGCTTGCGATTGCAAGGCGAGCCCAAGGTTGCAATGGGCTTCGGCGTGATAGGGCTTGATGCGGATGGCTTCGCGGAAGGCGGCGATCGCTTCGCCGAACTTGCGCTGTCGGTAGAGCGAGACCCCGAGGTTGTAGTGGGCCTCAGCGAGGCCCAATCTGTTGCGAAGGGCCTCGCGGAAGGCGGCGATCGCCTCTGCAGTCTTACCTGCTCGGTAGAGCGAGATCCCGAGGTCGTAGTAGGCCTCGGCGAGCCCCGACCTGTAGCGGACGGACTTGTGGAAGGCCTCGATCGCCGCGCCGGCTTTGCCCCGGTGGATGCGCACGAGCCCTGGGGTAGAACTCTCGTAGCTGGGATTGATTGTGATATTCTGTATCGTGGAAATCACTCGATTGAAATCCGGGCCGCTCAATCCATAATTTATGGGTCCTCCGTCTTCCCCGTTGAGCTTGATGCGGATGGCTTCACGGTAAGCGTTGATCGCTTCGCGGTGCTTGCCTTGGGTCTGGAACACGACTCCCAAGTTGTAATGGGCCGTAGAGATGTCAGGCTTGATACGAATAGCCTCGCCTAGTGCAGGTTCAATAAGGGTCTTGTGCAAGAGGATCTCGGCGGGCGAAGATCGGGGCCATGAAGCCGCCCACCTTCGTCCGCCCGCTCACAGACGACGAGCGGCTGGCCCTCAAGGCCGGCCTCCGCTCCCCCGAGGCGTTCACCCTCCGGCGCTGCCAGGTCCTCCTCAAGAGCGCCGACGGCCTCAAGCCCAAGGCGATCGCCGCCGCCGTCGGCTGCTGCGTCCAGTCGGTCCGCAACGCCGTCCGCGCCTTCGAGGCCGAGGGCCTCGCCTGCCTGGGCGAGAAGTCCTCGCGGCCGAAGGCCACGCGCGACACGCTCGACGACGCGGGCCGGCGGCGGCTCCGCGACCTGCTCCACCGCAGCCCGCGCGACTTCGGCAAGCCGACCTCGCTCTGGACGCTCGACCTGGCCGCCGAGGTGGCGCACGCCGAGGGCCTGACCGACCGGACCGTCAGCGGCGAGACGATCCGCCAGGCGCTGAAGCGACTGGGCGTGGGGTGGAAGCGGGCCAAGACCTGGATCACCAGCCCCGACCCGGCGTACGTCCGAAAAAAGGGGCGCGCGACCGGCTGATCCGCCTGGCCGAGCGGCACCCCGATTGGGTCCTGGGGTATCAGGACGAGGTGTGGTGGAGCCGGCTGGCGCGGCCGGCGCTGCACGCCTGGTCCGACGGCGCGCCTGCGGGAGCTGGAGGCCGGCAAGGATGACCCCGACCCGAAGGCGCTGGCGTGCTACGGCCTGCTGCGGGCCGACACCGGCGGGATGCTGGTGCGGTTCGTCGAGGGCCGCCCGGTCGGCCAGGTGACCGAGGACTTCCTGGCCTGGGCCTGCACCCGCCTGGCGGCCGAGGGGAAGACGGCGCTGCTCCTGGTGTGGGACAACGGCTCGTGGCACGTCAGCCGGCGGGTGCGGGCCTGGATCAAGGCGCACAACCGGCGGGCGAAGGCCGAGGGTGGCGTGCGGATCGTGGCCTGCTGGCTGCCGGTCAAGGCGCCGTGGCTCAACGCGATCGAGCCGAAGTGGGTCCACGGCAAGCGCGCGATCGTCGAGCCCGACCGGAAGTTGACCGGTGAGGAGGTCATGCAGCGAGTCTGCAGCTATTATGGCTGTGAGCAACTCGACCGCCTTAAACAAGAGGTCGCATGATCCTGCACTAGGGCGGTGATTGCCTCAGCGAATTGCCCCTGAATCCTGAGCGAGCTTCCGAGGCGGCAGTAGGCTACGGCATAATCGGGTTTGAGACGAACGGCCTCGCGGAGGGCGGGGATTGCTTCGCCGTGCCGGCCCAAATCGTCTAGGGCGACCCCGAGATCGAAAAGAGCGCCTGCGCTATCGGGCCTCAATACCGTTGCAACCGTGAGGAAGCGGACGGCCTCGCCCAGTTCGTCGGATCCCTTTCGATGGTAAAGGAGTAGGCCCAAGTCGTGATTGATCCAGAAGTCCGCAGGTGATCCCGAACGCGCGGCCGCCAGAAGTGAGATCGCTTCGTCCGGGCCATCGAGATACTCCAGATTTTTTGCAAGTGTGCATGCCGTGGTCGCAGACATCCAGCGGGCCGCCGGGTTGTGGGCCATCGCCAGCAGCACCGCGAGATCCCCTTTTCGAAACGCGACCCGGAGTGGGTTGCCCTCGGGGTCGATCGCTTGGGCGATTGAGGCCCAACCCTTCGGATTCCAATCGTCGAGTGCAGCGGCAATCCGTTGAATGTCTCGCTTCGGCTTGAGCCAAGCGGCGATTTCCTTGGTCGACTGCGTCTCGAAGTCGATCCCCACCTTGTGGAAGGCCGCCGCGTAAGCAGCTTGCTTCGATTTTGAATCATGGTCCCTGTGCCCGTAGACTGTGGCCTCTTGGAGCCGCACGTCGTCCAGTTCGACAATGAGTTGCCGGACGGCCTCATTCTGCTGGACTCGCTCCCGTGCGTCGACCGTCGACTTCGTGATCGCCTCGTAGGTCTTCGCCACGTCCGCCACCAGCGCGGGGCGAGGGGGCCGCGCCGAGAGCAGGCCCTTGGCACTTTCGGCGGCGTCGAGGGCGCGGCCCCAAGCCTCGACCGCTTCAGGCCCAGACCTCTCGGCCACGCCTTGGAGCGTTTGCGCCCTTGCCAACTCGCGGCCTACAAGGCGGTCCGATTCGTTGCGCCGGGCGTCCCGGTCGAGCCGGAACGCCATCCACGATCCGCCGCCGGTCAGCACTGCCAGCATCATGGCCGCCGCCAGGGCCAGCGTCGTGCGCCGATGTGCCCGTTCGCTCTTGGCGCGGCGCGTCTCCGCCTGGGCACGGGCCGCCTCCGCTTCGGCCCGTGCGTCGGCCTCGGCCCGCGCGATCTCCGACGCGCGCAGCCGCTCCTGGACCCCCGAGAGGTAGGCCGTCGTCAGCCGCGCGACCTCGGACGCATTGGCAGGGCGGTCCTCGGCGATTGGCGCAAGGCAGGCGGTCGCGATCGCGATCAATTCCGTCTCGCATCCGCAGGCGCGGAGGCGGGTATGTACATCAGCCAGGTCGCCGATCTTGGCCCGGTCGATGATTTCCTGATGAGTCCGGCCCTTGTAGGCCGGATGCCCCGTGAGGACTTCGCAGAGGATCGAGCCGAGCGCGAAGACGTCGGTCCGCTCGTCGAGTCGGTCGATCTCGCCCCGCGCTTGTTCGGGGGGCATGTAGGCGGCCGTGCCCATGAAGTCGCCGTATGTGGTCGGGTTGCTGCCGGTCTCGCTCCGCTCCGTGCGGATCACGCTGGCTTGCGGATGGCTCTTGAGGGCTTCGGGGTCGTCCTTGCGGTCGAGCACCTTGGCCAGGCCCCAGTCCATGACCTGGACCTCGCCGAACGCGCCGACCATCACGTTCAGGGGCTTGAGGTCGCGGTGGATCACGCCCTTGGAGTGGGCATAGGCCATCGTCTCGCAGATTTGCTCGAAAATTTTGAGATAGCGCGGCTGGTCGGCGAGCCCGGTCGCGTGAGCGCCGGGAGTTTGCGACTCAG
>JAQGHR010000014.1 GCA_028291545.1 Planctomycetota bacterium
GGTCTCGAAAACCGGTGTGGGTGCAAGCTCACCGTGGGTTCGAATCCCACCTCCTCCGCTTCTGTGTTCATGCTTGTCGACGAAAGTCGCACCGACATCAACGTTTTGCGTCGTCCGGCTACCCTGCGTCCCGCTGCAGGCCGCGATACGAGCGGCAATGCTCGGCGCACAACGCCGTGATCGCACCGACCCCCTTGAACAGGGAGATGTCGGCCATATTCCGCAGGGTTGCGGGCACTTGATCGAGAACTTTGAAGGCGCGTCGGGCCGGCTCTTGATCGGGCTGAACACCGGCATCTACAAGGCGATCTCTCGCCGAATGGATCGCCGACCTGTCGCTGATGTGATTGTCACCAACCTCGGAGAGCCTGCCGGCCTGTTCGAGAAGTGCCGGCACCGGCGAGGTTCTTATCGCACCGACGGCACGGCCCAGTTCAGCACGCCCTGATAGTGAGAAAAACCGGACGGAATCCTGTACAATCGGGACATATCCAGTCCGTCCAACGATTTCAATTCAAGGTGCCATATCACGATGTCTGGTCTGGCAATTTTCACGGGTGTCCACGTCGCGATCAGCTTGGCGGCGATCGGCTCGGGAATCGTCGTCTTGCTTGGGATGCTCAAGGGAAAGCGGCTCGATCGTTGGAACACCCTCTTCTTGGGAACCACGGTGGCGACGAGCGTGACCGGATTCGGCTTCCCGATTCACGGGTTTACGCCGGGTATTGGGCTTGGCATCCTGTCGCTGCTGGTTTTGGCGGTTGCGATCTACGCCCGATACGTCCGTCAGCTCGCCGGAGTCTGGCGTCTCGTCTACGTCGTCAGCGCCACGGCTGCCCTCTACTTCAACGTTTTCGTCCTGATCGTTCAATCCTTCCAGAAGGTGCCGAGTCTCAAGGCCCTGGCGCCGACGCAGACCGAATTACCCTTCGCATTGGCACAGCTTGTCGCGTTTGTGACATTCATCGTCCTCGGCACACTCGCCACCAAGAGGTTTCGGGACCATCCCGTCAGCGTGGCGTGACCATGCCGTACCGGTGACGGCAGCCACCCTGACCGGGTGAGCCTACACCGTCCCCGAAGCCGGAGACCTATGAAAACGAAATACGGGCCAGGTTCTCGGGTTGGTTACCCTGAGCCCCTGACCCGTTAGAACTTGCGTTACAAGCTCGAAAGAACTCCCCGACTAGGACTCGAACCTAGAACCTAGCGGTTAACAGCCGCTCGCTCTACCGATTGAGCTATCGGGGAATCGGCCCGTCGAGCATACCCTTCATCAACATCGGACTCAAGGGCAGTTCGACGCAAACCGGGGAGAAGGCACCAAGTTGCCCGGTGCAGGTCAGACTGGAACGTGCCGAACCTCTACTCTTTCGAAGCGGCCTTGGCTTCGTGCTGCTCGATCGCCTTCTCCAGAAGGCCGACGATGAGCGCGTTGAGCGAGGCCTTGTCTTCCTTGGCCCAACTGGCGAGTTGTTCGTGTAATGCAGGTGGCATGCGAATCTGGAAATGAACCACGGTCTCAGGCATGGATGCACCTCATCTAGTCTCGGTCGAGGGCCTGGAGGCAAACTAGGTCGTTGCATCCCCGGGCCGGACCAGCCGCCAAGCGGGCATTCGTATACATTGTAACCTCAAATTCCGGAAAACGCTGCGTCTTTTTCATTTCCCTCGTACCGAGAAGTCCTAGAACCCCTCGATTGCCTCGAAAAACAGGAAACGGCGTTCTCGCGCAGGACCCGTTTCGCGACATCCATCGCACGATCCATGGTCCAACCTCGCTCCTCCATCGCGGTTGCCAAAGTTCGCGCCAGGATTCGGCGATACATATTGAATTTTGGCAGGATGAATTCCAGCTTATATGCGTCGGAATAGTAACCCAGAAGTTTCGTCTTCGGCACGGCCTGCAAGCGAGCCGTCAGATCCGCCGCAATATAGGACGGCACATTGGAATACCACCAATGGCCCATCGGGATCACATTCGGGAAAATCCACGAGTAGGCGACCAGCTCGGCCGACGCGTCCGGACTCAATGTCGAGACCGGAAACACGACGTTGGAGAAATGGTTGAACAGTTCGCGGTAGTCGTACAGACTCACTCGCCGATCGAACAGGTCGCGCCCACCGGCAACCCCGGCCGGATAGACATTGCGAATCGGACCGATCATGAGGTCGAAGGGCAATCCATGATCATCGCAAAGCTCCGCCAGCATCCAGAAAACCGTCTGGCGAACCTCCACGAGTTCGTCGGGCCGGAGGTCGAGCCCGTGGAGGACCCGACGAATCGGGGTAACGGCACGCTTGGTGGCGGCAGCCCTGGGAACAAAGTCGGGGGGCAGACTGACCGCACAGGCCCGGGCGCCATGGGAAACGAAGTACTCAACAATCGACCCCAGGGCG
Organism: Planctomycetota bacterium; assembly: GCA_028291545.1. Classification (GTDB taxonomy): domain Bacteria; phylum Planctomycetota; class Planctomycetia; order Isosphaerales; family Isosphaeraceae; genus JAQGHR01. The sequence continues at coordinate 2,401 of JAQGHR010000014.1, forward strand.
ATCCGCAACGATGCGAGGTCGCAGACATCCACGTTCGTTGCCTTCTTGAGCCGTTCAACGGTCGTCGGCTCGTGCAGCTTCAGCACCAGGTCATCAGTTCTGAGGCACGGAATGTAACGCGAGGTGTCCCAGCCGGTAAGAGGATCGTCAAAATCGTTGGTGAGGAAGACGGCTTCGAGCTTGGAACGATCCCAGACGCTCTGATCCCAGGCGGACCCGTCGTGGCCATGATCGGCGGCAAGAATCAGCTCGTCGATCGTCGCGGGGGTGATCTGGTCATGCGAGAACCCGTGGAACGTCTGGGCAAGCTCGACAAGCCAGGCATATTGCTCCGTGTTGTCCAGTCTGGCCAGATACCTGGACAGATGATGAACACGGACGTCCGGATCGACCGAGGCGCCCACAAGTTCCGCAGGCATACCCGCCGAATGGGCCAGTTCGGTATAGTAGTGGTATCCCAGAATCTCGTCGATCCCCCGCGCAGCCGGGCGGTGGGGATCAATGTGGGAGTGCGGATCGAAAATCGGCCAGTTAGCCATCTCGTCGAAGAGCTCGCGGGCCCTTGGATCGCTCAGCTTACGGTTCGTGATCATGGTCCCCCACGACGATAGAGTTTCGTCGGTCAGCACGACCAAGGCTAGCGGGATGGCAAGACTCTGGCAAGGGTCCCAATCGCGGGGAGCGACGATGAATGTGGTCGTGACTGGAGGCGGGACGCTCGCGCCGATCGACGATGTGCGGCAGCTCGCCAACGTCTCCACAGGACGATTTTCCGCCGAGATCACCGAGTCGTGTCTTCGTCGCGGAAGTCACGTCTGGCACGTCCATGCCCCATACGCCCTCCTTCCGTTCCGCCGCCTCGCCGGCTTCGACCTCGATCGGGCCGAGCCGGATCTTGAGATCAACCGCATCTTGACCCTTCGGCGCGATTACCTCGCGTGTCGCGATCGCCTCCACATGCGTCCACTTCGCGAGGGGACCGTCGCCGACTATTCCACGACGCTGCAGCATGTCTTTCGCGACGCACCCATCGACATCGCGTTCCTCGCGATGGCCGTGTCGGATTACGAACCTCAGTCCGAATCGGGCAAGATCCGATCCGATCAGGGATCTCTGACGCTGCTCCTCCGGCCGACGCCGAAAGTCATCCGGAAGGTCCGGGACTGGTCGCCCGAGGTCTACCTCGTCGGATTCAAATTGCTCTCGGGAGCGTCCTCTCACGAGCTCGTTTCCCGGACGCGCGAATCCGGCATCGAAAATCGCGCTAATCTGACTGTAGGAAACGATTTACGTCAGATGCGCGAGGGTCGCCACACCCTCCAACTCGTGCGTCCTGGACATCCCGACGAGACACTCGGACCGGGCGGAGACCTCGCGGATCGGCTCGTCGAACGGGTGATATCCTGGGCGAAGGACGCTGTGTCGCAATCGGACTCGTCGAGCGTTTCGATCTGATCGATCGTGGGCCCATATCGATTCCCAACCAACCAGGCGCAACACCAGGCAGCAGGACAGGGAGGCCACCGATGTCGGGCCGGACGCTCGGATCGATTCTACTTGTTCTCACGATCATCTCTTCCGGGAGATCCCGGGCCGACGTCCTCCACTTCGCCGAGGGTGGGGAAGCTGACGTGCCCGTCGTCATTGAGGGCTCGGTCGTCGTTCTCGATGCGCCTGGGGAGTCGCTTCGATTTCCGAGGACCGACTTCACGCGTATTGAGGTCGGATTCGATCCTCGGCGGGACTGGCCCGCTCGCCGTGACAAGGCCATGAAGGGCGGGGCCAGTGAGCGACTTGCGGCAGCGCTCTGGGCGCTCGATTTCGGACTTGTCCCCGAGGCGGTTGCGATGATCGGCAGGGCCGGGGCCGTCGATCCGGAGCATCAGCCCACCGCGAGGATGTGCGATGTTGTCAACCGCCTGAAGGCCGTCCTTCCCGACCCAGAACTTGCCCCAATTCTCCGCAGCGCGCCCCCCGGTCATCGGCTCGCGCGAGGTCCGCATATCCTCCTCATCCACGAGCATTCCGACTCCGAGGCGGCGGAGCGAGTTGCCATCCTGGAGCAGGTCATCACGGCCTACTATCTCCATTTTAGCTCGCTCGGCATCGAACTCGCCGTCCCACAACATCGCTTCCCTTCAATCTGGTTCGCGAAGAAGGCCGACTATGTGTCCTTCCTTCGCGGGGAGGGCGCGGAGGCCTTCTTGACGACACGCGGATATCACCACCCCACGCGCGGTCTGGTCGTCGCGTATGACTGCCGCGATGATCCACCTCGAAAGAAGGCGCGAATCGACGTCGATGCGCGTCGCTCGGAACTCGATCGCTTCGCGGCCCAGGTCGGCAAACTCCGGCCCGGTAGCCGCGTCCGAGTTTCCCTGGAGGGCAAACCCCCTCAGGAAATTCGGGCTGAGGAGGCCCGCGACCTTCACGAGAAACTCCGCCGCCAGGTCAGTCGCCAGGAACTTGTCCTCGCGCTTGGCCGTCGCGAGATCGACCTCGGGGTCGCCGCTCACGAGACGGTCCACCAACTCGTCGCCGCCTCCCACCTAGCGCCCCGCCACGACGCCTTCCCGAACTGGTTGCACGAAGGGCTCGCCATGCAGTTCGAGACGATACGAGCCGGGCGATGGGCTGGGCTCAGTTCCCCGTCGCCGCTCCGTCTTCGCGACTATCGCCGTCTCAAGACCGCCCCGAGCGTGATCTCCACAACTCGCGATGTCGGGCTTGGGCGCGGTTATCAGGAGGAGGGGTACGCGCGTGCCTGGGCACTCGTCTACTACCTTCGGTCCCAGCGCCCTTCCGCCTTCGTCGCGATCCTCGATGGTCTACGCCTGCCTTCGGATGGGAAAGAACCGCCCGGCGGTCGGTCCTCTCGTATCCTCCTCGACTCCCTGCGCGTGGCCCCTTCCGACGAGGATTCCCGTTGGCGCCGGTTCATGCTCTCGGTCGTGCCAAGCCCCGGTGAAACCAAGGTTTCTGGCGAGGACTGAGGCGGTCGAGGATGCTCGGGATGCTGGCCCGAGTCAATCGAAATCGCGGACGGGGATGGGCACCTGGTGGAAGTTCGGACGAAGGTCCTCACCACCGCGCGGCCGAGCGGGTCTCCGCCCCCGTGGTCAAGCCGGGCCAGGGCATGGTCGGCGATCGCGGCTGGGAGGAGATTGGCTGGAGGGCCTGTGCCCGGATCGCGTGATGCAGTGCGCGAGTAAACTCGGGGCGGAGCGCGACCGCACGACGGGCATGGACTTCGCCGCTATCCGGATCGACCAAGCTGATCCACAAGGTCGACCAGATCCGGGAGGGCCTCGCGGACGTCAGATCAACGTCGTGGGGCACGACCCGATCGCCTTCCGCCGTCATGTGCCAGTTAAACGGAGACGTGCCCGACCAGGGGGCCGAGTCGCTAAACCGGTAATAAAGAACGATCCAGGGTCCATCCACGACCAGGGCGAACTCGGCCCCGGCTGGCTCGACGTCTGCCGCCGGACTGTCGGCCCCGGCGCGTAGGACCAGGATCAGTTCGTGCCCGCCGCGGTGGTACCGGTAGCGGGCCGCTTCAGACCGCACCCGACCGTCGCCCGGTCGCGCTTCTCGGCTCACGTTCATCGCAGTCGCTCCTTCGGGTGCCGCAGGTTGCTCGACCGAGGTGACGTCTCGCCCTAGAAGTCGATCATCGACAGTGCGGGCCCGAGGAGTGTCCTCTGGTCCCGCGTCCGCTCCCTCCCCCTGGAATCCGGTCCAGAAGCATGCCACCGGTCGGCCATTCTCACGACTGAGAACCGTGGCCGATTTCGATGGATTCTCCCGCCCAGGACGTACGCCCACGTCCCTGGCCCAGTCGATCGGCCCGGACGGCGACTTCGATGAGGTTGATGACGCGGCGCACGCCTTCAATCTCGGCGACTACTGCTTGGGCGACCTGCTTCAAGTAATAACTCGGCAGCCGGCCAGCCAAGCGGACGCTTTGCCCGTGGACATCGCAGGAGATGTCCCGCAGGGCCGAGTAGCCGCAACGACGTAGCCGTTCCTGGGCTTCGATGCCGATGTTCTCGCGCGCCGAGGATTTCGGGGCAGAGGATACTTCGAAATGTGGTGCTGAGTGTACCGATCGGGGCACGGTGCCGACTCCTGGCGTGCTCGGGATGGTTGAACCATCGCCGGGCGACGAAGCGGCAACCATTACCGCGATAGACCGGCCGAGACGCAACGCGTCCGGGATCTCCGCTCCTCGGAGAGAAACGCGAGGCGCAAACAAAAAGCCCCAACCATGCGAGCTGACGCACGTAGGGGCCACCTTAGCCTCGATCACCGCCGATCGTTAGCGGTGATGAGGGCTACGTTAACGGCGCGATCCGCCCCCGTCAAGACGGGATCCCAAAAAAATCTCGGCCCACATCGCCTCCGGTAACCTCAGGCTCTGCTTCCCGGAGCGTGACTGCGACTCGCCCAGGCCGTTCCGCTATCGATCCTTCGTCTCGATTCGCTCCCGAACTGCCCTCGCCCGGAGAGCATTGGTCATGACGCGCCACGCGAGCGCCACGGCCATCAGGGCCGCCGCCAGGTCGAGCCATCCTCGACGCATCATCTTTGTTGGGCTGCCTTTCGACCGCACTCAAAGTTCTTGCCTCTCGATCGAGCTGGCTCCCCAGATCGTGAGGGCAGATGGAATGTCCTCGCGGGTTTCCGATCGAATCTTACGGTCCCGAACGAGCCGAGTCGACGGCCCGGCCGCAGTCAACGGCGGTCATGCACATGTGGATTTCAGCGTCAATACGCGGCGAGACCCACCCGGCGACGGATTCGGCGATCATGAGATCGGTTCACCGCGATGATCTTCACGTGGGCGGGCGCCGTTTCCGGTAGGTCGCCGTTTGCGTGGGAAGAGGTTTCGATTCCTCTCCGGGGATTTTAATTCGGCTCGCGAGCGGAGGCGGCCTTCGGGAACCGGTAGGTCACGAACGCTGAGTGACTCGACCGCCACGCGAGATGAGATCGGCGTTGGTCAGCGGGTTGGTGATTCCGCTCGTGTAGACATGGCCCTGGAAGGCTGCGGACGCAGTGCCCCCATGGTAGGCGATCTTCACCGAACCCTGCGAAGAGTCCAAGAAAAAGATCCCGCCGTAAATATTCGGGTCCGAGACGAACGTCGCCCGCGTCGGCCGTCCTCGCCGGTCGAGCGACGTGGAGTCGGCCGTCAGGTCGAAGCCGACCACGCCGCCACTGTTGTTGTTTTTGTCCTGGAGGTACGCTGCCCCCGTGATTGGCGCGGCCGGGTCGGTCGGGAACACCAGCGCCATCTGGTAATCGCCATGAAGGAAGTGGCTGCTCGTGCCCGTTCCACGGAAATAGATGATACGGGATTGGTCTGTGTATCGGCCGGGACCGTAGTAGACCGGCCCGGTAAATGTGCCACGGAAGGCGGTCCGGGCCTGTTCGCGGGGGGTGGGCTGGCCTTGTCCGGGAACAACCGGCGGCATGGGCGTTTGCTGGCTCGCCGTATCTCCGACGTTCGAAGCCAGGGCGACGAGCCTGGCGGTGGAGACGGCCTTCGGGGCCGCGTACGGGATCGCCGTGACACTCATCAGGTTGCGCGACTCGACTCGTTCCAGGGTCGGCCGGACAGATCGTCGGAAACGGCGGGTCATGGTCTCCTCCTGAGGAGCCGGGGCTTCCGGCGACACTCCGTCTTGGATTGCGCTCGATGATCAGTCATTCGTCAAGTCGGTGCCCCTGCGCTCTCGCCAAGTGGGACTGCCAGCACGAAGCGTCGTTACAATCCCCCCACGGCTCACATCAGGCATCGGCGAGTCGATTGGTAAGCGCCGCGACTGGCGGCTCGATGCGAACAGGAAGGACCATGTCCATCGGCCCGAGCCGATGGAGCTTTCGCCATCTCCATTTCTGAACGGCGAAATAGAGCACGGGGAGGAAGACGTCGATCACCTCGTCGGCGATGAGTAGCCCGCCCGGGACGGGAGCCGCCGTCGGCCGCATGACCTCGGCCCCGACCCCCGTGGCCCAGAGCATCGGGGCGATCGAGAGAATCGCCGCCCCTTCGGTTGGAAGCTTCGGGCGGAGGCGATGGATGGCCCGTTCCAGGATCGCTTGCCGCATAGGCGCAAAGCTTCTGGGGATCGAGATCAATCTGATATTCCTTCGGCACGCCTCCCACGGAGGCGACTTCCGACACGCCGGGCACGGAGTTCAACTGGTAGCGGACGTACCAATCCTGAAGCGACCTCAACTCGCTCAGGTCCTTGCCCTCGCCCGCGATGGTGTACAAGAAGTTCTGACCGACGGCCGTCGCGTCGGGCGCAATGTACGGGAGCACGCCCTGGGGCAAGAAGGTAGAGGCGATCGAGAGCTTTTCGAGTACGCCCCGGCTGGCGAAATAGTAGTCGGTGTCGTCGTTGAAGATGATCGTGATCATCGAGAAGTTGAACTCGCTCGACGACCGCACGACCTTGACGCTGGCGAGCCCCTGGAGGTTGACCGAGAGCGGATAGGTGACCTGATCCTCGATCTCCTGCGGGCTGCGGCCCATCCAGTCGGTGAAGACGATGTCCTGGTTCTCCGACAGGTCCGGGATCGCGTCGACCGGCATCATCATGAGCGCCCGAAAGCCCACGACACCGATGACGAGCGAAGCCACGATCACGAGAAAGCGGTTGCGGATGGACCATTCGATGACCGACTCAATCATGGCGCGCCCTCCGACCGGCGAAATCCGCGATTGGAGCCCGTGAGCATGGCCGTGCCGAAGGAGCGATCGAACAACGGCCGCTCCGCTCCCGGAATCAAGATCGGGGAGCGAGTGGCGAACGGGCGCGGAACGCTCGAGGTTCCGGCGCGGGAGAGGAGGCCTAGATTTGCAGGTGCGTGGTACGCAGTTGGAAAAGCGATAGGAGTTACGCGATTGAAGGCCCTGGGATCGCATAGAGGGGTTTCAATAGATAGTTCCTCACAGCATCCCGGACGATCTGCTTCTTGGCCTCGTAACAACTGACCCCCGTGGTGAAGAAATGCCA
>JAQGHR010000027.1 GCA_028291545.1 Planctomycetota bacterium
CCGTTCTGTGGCGGCATCCTTCCCCGAGCCGTCGGCGGAGCGTGGCTACGTGGCGACCCCGGTGGCCCGCTCGCGGCCGGTCGGCCGACCGCGAGCGGGCCTCCTGACCGTGTGTACCGCGCGACGGCCGCGTGTTCAATTTCAGGGATCGGGCGATCCGGCGCAGCGAGGCCCCGTCCCCGTGCATCCGACGGGCAAGTTCGAGTCGCGCCGGCCACTGCTCCGAACTCGTCGAATTTCCGGCGTATTTCGGCCCGCCCGGGCCCGCCGCAATGGCCGCCGGGATCTGTCGAGGTCCCTCCTCGGGCCGCTCGGCCAGGAGTCCTCACACGGCGACCGAGCGGCGATGGTGGGATCGCTCCCGGGTATCCCTCGGCCGCGTGGTCGAGCTGGCCAACCTCTACCTTACCGAAGCGGCGGCCCTACCGCGAAGGGACATCGCTCCCCTCGAAGCCGAGATCCGCACGACCATCACCCAACGAGATCGATTGGCCAAGTACCTCGAGCGTGAAGGAGAAACCGACCTTGACCCGCTCGTCGAGACGATCCGCAAGAACGAGAGGAAGCTTAAAGACCTTCGCGGACAGCTGACCGCGCTGAAAGCGCAGAACGAGCCACCGCCGCCACCGTTGACCCTGGCCGAGGTGGTGGCCATGGTGGCCGATCTCCACAACCTGCTTGCGCAGGATGTCGCGGTGGCGGCACCCCTCCTGAGGGAGTTGACCGGACCGGTCGTGGTGGATCAGGTCATCGAGCGGGGCCAAGCGAGACCGAGCTGGATCGCCAGGTTCTCGATCAATCTCGTGCCGGTTGTCGCGAAGCTGACGGCCTCTCGCCATTGTCCAACCAGCCCTACTTGGGAGTAGCCATATGCCTTGTCGCCGGCCAGCTTCAGGGGCCGGCATCGCGGGCGGCCGCGCCGGCCTCTCAGCCGGCCCTCACCCGGCGCCCGCTCCGACGGCGTGCACTCCTGCCGCTGCCCCGGCGCGACCACCGCGGCCGGCGGCACGCCGCGGCCATCGCAGATCAGGTGGCCCTCGGTGCCGAAGCCGCCGCGCGAGCGGCCCAGGGCGTGGTCCTCCGGCTCCCCGGATACTTTCTTTCCGGGGCCGAGATCGCCCCGGCCGCGGCGCGGGAGGCGCAGATGACCGTGCCGTCGATGCACCACAACTCGGCGTCGATCAGGCCGTCGGGTTGAGCTTCGCCTGGAGCCGCACGAGGATGCGATCCAGGAGGCCGTCGGCCCGCATGGAATTGAACCGGTCGTAGACCGTCTGCCACGGGCCGTACTGCTCGGGCAGGTCGCGCCAGGCGGCCCCGGTGCGGAGCCGCCACGGGATGCCGTTGAAGGTGACGCTGTGGTCGGACCATTGGCCGCCGCGCCCCTGGGCCGGGAAGAGGTCCGCGATAAGTGTACAGCCGTCGTCCGTTACTACTACAATTGTAACTAATCCGGCGGCTCTGCCCCTCGCCTCTTGTAATGGCATCACCTCGCATGGGCCTGGCGCGCCCGACGCCACTCCGACCAATCCAGCGCCTCGTCGTGGCCCGGCAGCCGGCTCCAGAGCAGGCGCACCAGGAGACGCCGGATCTCCGGCGACGACAGCCGGATCAATTCCGGACCCCCAGCCGACTTTTTTGGGGAGGCCCGTCCGCCAGCCTCCTCACCGCCGCCAGGACGGTGTGGGCCAGCAGCGACAGCGTGATGTGCCGGCGCCGGCCCGTCCAGCTCCGCACCTCGTAGTCGGCCAGCCCGACCTCCTGCTCGGACGACTCGAATGCGTCCTCGATCGACCACCGCGATCCCGCGACCCGGGCCAGGCGGGTCAGGGTCGTGCGGGCCGGGCCGGCCGCCAGGTAGTACGTCAGCTCCCCGTCCTTGAGGCTCTTGCGGACCAGCAGCCGGCGCCGCCACTTCGGCCCCAGGTCATGGTTGATCGGCAACCAGGCCCAGGCGTAGCGTCGCGGCCCCTTGCTCCCGAACGCGATCGTGATCTGGTGCCAGGCTCGCCTCGGCAGCGCCGCGGCCAACGCCCCGACCTGCACCTGCCGGGAGCCGACCGACACGAACTGATTGCTGCGGACGGCCAGCACGTAGGCGCGCCCTTGCTGCTCCAGCCATCGTCGGAAGCTCCCGTCGCCGCCGTGGTCCTCGTCGCCGGTGACCCAGGCCGCCGGCACGCCGGCCGCGAAGGCGCGATCGAGCATCTGCCCGGCCAGCCGGGGCTTGGTGGCGAAGGCCGTCCCCTCGGGGACGCCCGCCTTCCGGCATCGCTCGGCGTCGTCGGTCCACCCCTTGGGCAGGAACATGGCCCGGTCGAGGAACGCCGTGCCGTGCCGCGAGGCGTTGGCCACGAAGACGCCGACCTGGGCGTTCTCGATCCGCCCGGCCATGCCGGTGTACTGGCGGGCGACGCCGGCGGAGTGGGTACCCTTCTTGAGGAACCCGGTCTCGTCGAGGATCAGCACGGCATCGGGGTCGCCGAGGGCCTCGACGACGTAGGCCCGGAGGTCGTCGCGGACCGCGTCGGGGTCCCATTCGGACCGGGTCCAGCAGGTACTGGACACCGTAGGGGCCGGCGTCTCCGATCTGCTCGGCGACCTGCCAGGCGTTCTTCCGCGGGACCGGGCCGATCCTACGCCGCAAACGGCGGCTACGACTGTGCCCCGGCACCGGCTTACTACGCCCCCGCGGCTCGCGCTGCTTTAGCGTCGACGGACCGTCCTCCACTCGCTGGCTCCGGACCTTGGCACTTGTCGACGATGATGAGCCCGTTGACCGGAGTCACGGCACCCTCGCCGACATCCCATCGGTGCGGAGGTCTCGGCCAGTCTTGGGGGCGGGGGGGCCACCTGGTCGGTAAGGCCCTGCCTCGTCGCCGCGCGGCCTGCTGCGGGATCATGGGCTGACGAGCGCCTCTCGAAATGAGGGGCAGCCCTTGGAAGCCAGCGACCGGGTGTCCGAGGGGACCTTGAGGGCAACATGTCCGCATAAACGGGGGAGTGAGGTTGCCTGTGGTCCATCCAGGGGATATCCTTGTACACGGTGATAAGCTGGAGAACCTGTACGTCGCCATGACTCGACTCACCAACCACCTCCGGCCGGCCCTCATCGCCTTCCTGGCGATTGTCGGGTCGTTCTTCGCGCCGGGTGTGGCCTTGGCCTCCTCGGGCCGGGGGGGCGGCGGTGCGGATTCCTGCTGCCTGAAGTGGGCATGCACCGTCTGCTGCTGCGAATCCTCGGCCACGCAGCCCGAAGCCCGGTCGCACGACGAGCCGATGGCACTCCGGGCGTCGACGCTTCTCACCGACTCGGCTAGTACCCGGGTGTCCGACCTCTCCCGGCCGATGCGCTCCTGCGAGTGTCGTCCGGGGACTCCGGCCGCACCGGCCGCCAAGGATGAGTCCCGGGCCTCGGTCGAGCGGTCGAGGTTGGTGCTCGGTGAGCCGAGCGGCTCGACTTGCGCTCGGCCCTCGCTTGCGGACCGGGGCCGGCCGATTCGGCGGTCTTCGCATCCGCCGAACATGACCTCCGAGCTCCGCACCACGCACCTGCAAATCTAGCCCTCCCTCCGCGTCGGGACGTCGATCGCCCCGCGCCCGTTCGCCGTTTGCGCCCCGGGACAAAGAGCCGGGAGCGGACGCGTCGTCCGACCGCGCCCTCTGCGAGGTGCGTGGCCTTCCCCACGGGCTCCATTCGCGAATTTCGCCGGCTCGGGCCAGACGCCCGTGTCGGCGAGGGAGAGGGTCTCATGTCTTCAAACGGGCATCATGTTCATGCCGACCCGGCTGGGCCCGAACCGGTCGCGGACGCGGCCGCGCTCACGCGCTGGCAGAAGTTCCGCCTGGTCGTCAAGGTCGTCGAGCTCCGCTTGCGGTTCATCTCGCTCATGGCCGTGACGGGCCTCGTCTTCGCATACTGGGATTACCTCTGGAACCGCTACGACAAGTGGATGAGGCCCACGGCCGATCGCCAGGTCGCGGTCTCCGGCATCGAGCACTATTGCCCGATGCATCCGCAAGTCGTCCAGGACGATCCGGGGACGTGCCCCATCTGCGGGATGCCGCTCGCGAAGCGCCCGAGGGGGAAGAAGGTGACCCTGCCCGAGGGCGTCACCGCCCGCGTCGAGCTCGCCCCGTTCCGCGTCGCCCAGGCCGGCATCAAGACGGCCGAGGTCGCCTACGCCCCCTTGAGTCAGACCTTCGCGACGGTCGGCTACGTGGCGTTCGACGAGCGTCGCATGGCCAATATCGTGTCGAAGGTCCCCGGCCGGACCCGGGTCGAGAAGCTCCACGTCAATTACAGCGGGCAGGACGTCGCCGTCGGGCAGGTCCTGGCCGAGCTCTACAGCCCCGAGCTATCCCAGGCGATCCAGGAGCTCCTGAACGCCTCTCGCCGTGCGGGCACGTCGGCCGGCACCCAGTCCCCCCTCGGGCGCTCACTTGCCGTCGATCGTCAGGAGATGGCTCGGGCCTCGGCGGAGAAGCTGAAGCGCTGGGGGCTCACCCAGCTCCAGATCGACGAGATCCTCAAGAAAGGGACGACCGACGTCACGATCCCGATCCTCTCGCCCATCGCCGGGCACGTCTACAAGAAGAACGTGGTCGAGGGGCAGGAGGTGCAGGAAGGGTTCACCATGTTCGAGGTCGCGGACCTCCACACCGTCTGGGTCCAGGCCCAGGTTTACGAGCACCAGCTGGGGCTCGTCCGCGAGGGGCAGTCGGTCGAGGCGACGGTCGAGGCGTTCCCAGGAAAAGTCTTCCCGGGCAAGGTCGAGTTCATCCAGCCGCACCTCGACCCGACGACCCGCACCGTCGAGGTTCGCTACGCGCTCGATAACCCGGGACATCGCCTGAGGCCAGGGATGTTCGCCGTGGTGACAGTCAAGACCCCGGTCGCCGACACCCCGGACTTCCGGTCGCAACTCGCGGGGGCCAAGCCCGATGCGGGCCTGGTGCGCCTCGTGAGCCTCACGGCGGCCGAGCAGAAGGTCTGCCCGGTCACGGGCGCCAAGCTCGGGTCGATGGGGGACCCCGTCGCGGTCGAGGTCCAGGGGAAGAAGGTCTGGACCTGCTGCGCCGCCTGCCCGCCGAAGCTCAAGGCCGACCCGGCCAGGTACCTCGCCCGGCTCGCCCCGCCGCCCCGTGACGAGGTCCTGAGCATCCCCGAGTCGGCGGTCATCGACACCGGGACCCGCAAGGTCGTCTATGTCGAGAGCGGCCCCGGGGTCTTCGAGGGGAGGGAAGTGGTGCTGGGGCGCCGCATCGGCGACCGCTTCCCGGTCCTCGAGGGCCTCGCCGTGGGCGAGAAGGTCGCGGCGTCCGGCGCCTTCCTCATCGACGCCGAGAGCCGCATCAATCCGGGGGCCGCCCCGGCGGCACCTCCCCCCGCCGAGCCGCCGAAGGCCGAGGACGCGGCACCGAACCTCAACCGAGCGGGGGACAAGCCATGATCGAGTCGATCATCGAGTGGTCCATCCGGAACCGTTACCTCGTGATCGTGGCGTCCCTGGTCCTCGCGGTCGCGGGCTTTCGCGCGCTCATGACGATGCCCGTGGACGCCATCCCAGACCTCTCCGAGAACCAGGTCATCGTCTTCACCGACTGGATGGGCCGCAGTCCCAAGGAGATCGAGGACCAGATCACGTATCCGCTCTCGGTGAACCTCCAGGGCCTCGCGGGCGTGAAGGTGGTGCGTTCGTCGAGCGAATTCAACTTCTCGATGATCACCATCATCTTCAAGGACGAGACCGACTACTACTTCGCCCGCCAGCGCGTGCTGGAGAAGCTCTCGATCGCCTCGACCTTCCTGCCGCAGGGCGTGACTCCCTACCTCGCGCCCGACGCCACGGCCGTGGGCCAGATCTTCTGGTACACCGTCGAGGGCGACGGCAAGGACCTCTCCGAACTCCGATCGCTCCAGGACTGGTACGTCCGCTACCAGCTCAATTCCGTGCCGGGGGTGGCGGAGGTCGCCTCCGTCGGCGGGGCGCCCAGGGAATACCAGGTCGACCTCGACCCGATGAAGCTCCGCGCCTACGGGGTGAGCCTCGGCGAGGTCTATTCGGCCGTGGCCCGCTCGAATTCGTCGGTGGGCGGCCGGGTGATCCACCAGGGGAACGCCGAGTACCTGATTCGCTCGGTCGGGTGGATCGAGAACATCGAGGACATCCGGGAGACCGTCGTCGCCCAGCGCGGGGGCGGCACGCCCATCAACGTCGGGATGCTCGGGACCGTCCAGGTCGGGCCGGCATTTCGCAGGAGTGTCCTCGAGAAGGACGGCAAGGAGGCCGTGGGCGGCGTGGTGCTGATGCGGTACGGCGAGAACCCGCTCGAGGTCACGAGACGCATCAAGGAGAAGATCACGACGCTCCAGGCGGGGCTCCCCGAGGGCGTGCGGATCGTGCCCTTCTATGACCGCACCCCGCTGATTCATAAGGCGCTGGAGACCGTGAGCGGCACGGTCAAGGAGGAACTGATCGTCTGCACGATCGCCATCCTCCTCGTCATGGGCCACGTCGGGAACGCCTTCGTCGTCGCGGTGACGCTCCCGATGGCGATCCTCTTCAGCTTCCTCATGATGCGGATCTTCGGGATGTCCTCGAACATCATGAGCCTGGCCGGGATCTCGATCTCGGTCGGCATCCTCATCGACCAGGCGGTGGTGATGGGCGAGAACGCGGCCCACCACCTCACGCGCCACTTCGGGCACGAGCCGGTCCGGGGCGACACGACCGAGATCGTCATCAAGGCCTGCCGCACGGTGGGGCGTCCGATCTTCTTCTCGGTGCTCATCACGATCCTCTCGTTCCTGCCGGTCTTCGCCCTCTCGGGCCGCGAGGGGAAGATGTTCCACCCGCTGGCCTTCACGAAGACCTTCGCGCTCATCGGCGTGGCGATCCTCTCGATCACGCTCGTGCCGGCGCTCATCCCGATTTTCTTGAAGGGCCGCATCAAGTCCGAGGACGAGAACTGGCTCGTCCGCACGATGATCAAGATCTTCAAGCCCATGCTCGCCTGGCTCATGGACCGGACGACGCTCGTCTGCTGGCTCTTCGTCATCATCCTGGGGCTCGGGTACGTGGCCTCCACGAAGCTCGGGCGGGAATTCATGCCCGACCTCGACGAGCAGAGCCTCATGGACATGCCGACCACGGTCCCCAGGGCCTCGATCGCCGAGGCCGAGCGGGACCTCCGCGTCCGGGACGAGGTGCTCCGGGGCTTCCCCGAGGTGTGGCAGGTCGTCGGCAAGGCCGGCCGGGCCGAGACGGCCACGGACGCGGCGCCGCTCGACATGATCGAGACGGTCATCAACCTCAGGGACCACGACGTCTGGACCAAGCGCAAGCTCCGGTTCGAGGACGCCACGGCCCAGACGCGGGTGGTGCTCGGGGCCCTCGAAGCGAAGGGCATCCTCGCGAGGATCGCCAAGGCCGAGGACCGGGAAGCCCTCGTGGGCGAGGCGGCGATGACCGTGGCGAGCCGTGTGGACGAGACGCTCCGAGACCTCGCGGCCCGGCGCCTCGCGGAATTCCGGCCGGTACTGGGCCGGGCGCTCGTCGGCGACACCCTCGACGCGCTCCTCGGCCGCGTGGCGACGGGGGCGGTGGCCCGAAAGCTCACGCCCGCCGAGCGCGAGGCCCTCGTCGAGTCGCTCGCAAAACCCCACGGTGATAGGCTCGCCGTCCAGGTGCTCTCCGACGACGTGACGGTGCTCGTCAACCTCCTGGCCAGGCGCCTGGTCGCACTCGGGGTCCTCCGCGAGAGGCCGGACCTCCTCGCGCCGCCCCTGGGATTCGTGGAGCAGGTAACCTCCGGCACGGGAGACTTGCTGGGCTTTGCCAAGCAGACTCTCTTCACGCGGATCACCGAGCATGTCGAGGTTGAGCACACACGCCGCATCAAGGACCGAGTGAAGTCTCTCAACTGGGAACTCTTCGACCGGGCGGTCGTGGCCGCCAACTGGTCGGCGATGGAAGAGCTCACGAAGCTCGCGCGCGACCGGAAGCTCACGCCAAGGGACCCGACGACGGGCGAGTTCATGGAGCTCCGCGCCCGGCTCGACAAGCCCTTCGCCGAGGGCCTCCTCCTCTGGAAGAAGTCCAAGACCGACCTCATCGAGGAGATGAGCACGGCGCTCCAGATGCCGGGCTGGGGCAACAGCTTCACGCAGCCGATCGCGAACCGCATCGAGATGCTCTCGACCGGCGTGCGGCTCCCGGTGGCCGTGAAGGTCTTCGGCTCGAAGCTCGAGGACATCCAGCGCGTGAGCCAGGAGATCGCCTCGGTCCTGAGGGGCGTGCGCGGCGCCGCCGACGTCTTCCCGGACCAGATCACGGGCAAGGGCTATGTCGAGATCAAGATCGACCGCAGGAAGGCCGCCCGCTACGGCATCAACGTCGGCGACGTCCAGGACGTGGTCGAGGTCGCCATGGGCGGCCGGCCCCTCACGATGACCGTCGAGGGCCGGGAGCGCTACCCGGTCCGGGTCCGCTACGCCCGGGACTACCGGGACGACGTGGAGGCGCTGAAGAACATCCTCGTCAGCGCCCGCGGCATGTCCGCGGACTCCGGGCAATCGGCCGGCATGGGCGGGGGCGGCATGGGGGCCCCGGCCGCCGCCCCCGCCCAGGCGGCGCCGCTCCAGATCCCGCTCGCGGCGGTCGCCGACGTGCGGGTGGTCGAGGGGCCCTCGATGATCAAGAGCGAGAACGGGCTCCTCCGCTCCTACGTCCAGCTCCGCGTCCGCGACCGGGACGAGGTCGGCTTCATCGAGGAGGCGCAGCGCGTCGTCGCCGAGAAGGTCCTGAAGGGCCTTCCCCCGGGGATGTACCTCGAATGGACCGGCACGTTCGAGCACCAGGTCCGCGCCCAGAGGACGCTCCGCATCGTCTTCCCCGCCGTCATCGCGGTCATCGCGCTGATCCTCTACCTGACCCACAAGAGCTGGATCGACGCGATGCTGATGATGACGAGCGTCCTCGGCGCCCTGGCCGGCGGGGCCATCTTCCAGTGGCTCTTCGGGTTCAACTTCAGCGTCGCCGTGCAGGTAGGCTACATCGCCTGCTTCGGCATGGCGGTGGAGACCGGCGTCGTGATGCTCGTCTACCTCCACGAGGCGATCGCCGACCGCGGGGGCCTGGAGCGCATCGGCTCGATCGCCGAGCTGCGTCAGGCGATCCTCGAAGGGGCCATCCATCGCCTGCGCCCGAAGCTCCTGACGGAGGGGGCGGCCATCATCTCGATCGCCCCGATGCTCTGGGCGACGGGGGTCGGCTCCGAGGTCATCCGGCCGATGGCGGCCCCGGTCCTCGGGGGGCTCCTCATCGCCGACGAGGTCATCGACGTCTTCCTCCCGGTGCTCTACTTCGCCGTCCAGAAATGGCAGTGGCGGAAGCTCCACCGGCTGGGACCGACCGAATTGGTCCTCCGCCCCGGGCGGGAGCGGCCGGTGGAGGTCCCGGTCGGCTGACCGGCGTATTCCAATCCCGGGGCGGTGGGACCGTCTCCCGCCCGATCGAACGTTCCAGGTTCATCGAGGATCATGATGCAAAAGACGATCACACGCTTCTCGGCGGCATTCGCGGCCCTTCTGGCCGTCGGTTTCGCAGCGCCGTGCCGGGCCCAAGCGGTCCACGACAAAGGCTCGGCCCCGCATGGCGGCACGGTCGCCAAGACCGCGCGATATCAATTCGAGGTCGTGTTCCGCAGCGACGGCCTGAGCGTCTATCCGTCGGCACCGGGTCGCGGCCCTATCGACGTCGCGAGGCTGACTGGGACCGCGACGTTCACCGTGCCCGGGGCGTCCCGGCCCTCCGCCTATCGGCTCGCGACGCAGCCCGCGGCCGCGGGGAAGGCGGCGGAAGCCCTCGCCGTCGCCGTCGATCTGAGCAAGGTCCAGGCCACGGGGGCCGAGGTCTCCTTCGAGGTGAGCGGCCTTCCCGACCCGGCGGAGCGCGTCGCGACGTTCATCGTCCCCTTCGCGACAGGCGATCGGGGGTCGGTCGCCTTCAACAGTGCGACCAAGTCCGACCAGAAGGCGATCGCGGCCCAGAAGGTCTGCCCCGTGAGTCGAGAGGAGCTCGGATCGATGGGCACGCCGATCAAGGCCGCGCGCGGCGGGAGCACGACGTTCCTCTGCTGCGCCGAATGCGAGAAGAAGGTGCTCGCCGACCCGGACAAGTTCCTCCCCGCGGCGATCACCTCCAGCAAGGCGACCAAGGCCGACGAGAAGGCGGTTGCTGCACAAAAGGTCTGCCCCGTGAGCGGCGAGGAGCTCGACTCGATGGGCGGGCCTATCAAGGTGAGTCGGGGTGGCCGATCCGTCTTCCTCTGCTGCGCGGCGTGCCTGAAGAAGGTGCAGGCGGATCCGGACAAGTACCTGGGCACGGCCCCGGGGACGGGCGCGAGCGGGGGTCCCCGGGGCCGCTAAGGGCGGCGGTCACGGGAGGAGAGGCGTGCCGCCGTGGCCCATCGCCCCGCCTCCTCGACCGGACGCCGCGCCGGGATCCTCTCGTTGCGTATTGAGCCCCGCACGAGGGCATTTCGGAGCGGTCGAGGCGAGGGCGGCGGGGCGGTGAGCCGGGGCGGTGCCGGTCAAGGCGATACGAGTTGCTGAGTGAAACCGTTCCACATCGATAACGAAAACCACCGGGAGGCAAGGCCGTGAAGAACTTGCTCGTGAGCGGCGTGGTCGCGGCGTCCTTCGCCGCCTGCCTCGTCCTCGTCCTCGATTCGCCGGCCGCCGCGCAGGGCTCCGGCAGCAGCCGGCTCAATCAGCCGTCGCCGGCGAATTCCGCCCGTCCGGCGCCCGTATATGCGCAGCCGACCTACGTCCAGCCGAGCGTCGCGCGGCCGCAGACGCCGGAGGAGTTCCAGCGGTCGCTCTGGAGCTTCCTCGTCCGGCCGCAGTCGCCCTACACGCTCTGGGCGCCCTTCCCGGGCAAGGCGGGCCTGCGCAAGGGCGCAAGCCCGCACGGGGCCTTCGTCCGGCTCTACGCCAACGGCGTGGCCGCCGGCGACACCAAGGGCCTGCCCTACGAGTCGAGCCTCGTCCTGGAAGATTATGCCGAGAACCAGAGGGCGCGGGCGGGCATCAACATCCTCTACCGCGTCAATCGCTACGACCCGAAGAACGGCGACTGGTACTGGATGAAGTACAACGAGAACGGGACGGTCGTGCGCACCTCGCCCGCGGAGGGAAATCAGCCGATCGCCGGCCGGGCGCTGAGCTGCATCGAGTGCCATCGCAACGCCGGCGGGAACGACCTCGTGTTCTCGAACGACCCCGCCGCTGCGCCGCCCGCACCCGCCGATCGGGAGAAGGGCGGCACCGAGCGGAAGGACCGCGAGGAGGAGAAAGTCCCGAAAGCACCGCCCGGCGGGATGGCGTTCGGCAAGGATTGGCTGGCGGCGGACCGCATCGTCTTCGATTCCGTCGATCACCGCGAGTGGGACGTGCTCCTGAAGCGTTACGTCGACGCGGCCAACGTCGACTACGCCGCCTGGAGGCGCTCGGAAGGGGACGTTCGAGCCCTGGACGACTACCTCGACGGCCTCTCCCGGGCTGATACGGGCCGTGCGTCCGTCCGCCCCGAGAGGCTGGCTTTCTGGATCAACGCCTACAACGCCATGACCGCGCGGGCCGCCCTCTCGGGGGCCCGTGAGGGCGGCCTGCGGGACGATGCCATCGCTGTGTCCGGCCGGGATGCGGGGCGAGTGCCGCAACTCCGCGTCGGCGGCCGCTCCTACGCGGCGGACCGGATCGAGGACGAGGTCCTCCGGAAGCTGGGTGAGTCGCGCGTCCACTTCACGCTCGTCTGCGGCGCCCGGGGCTGCCCCCGTCTCCGAAGCGAGGCCCACAGCCCGGAGAGGCCGGAGGAGCAACCTCCGGCACCGTCAAGGTCGGCCGGAAGATCCTCTACGTGATCGCGAAGTACGGCTCGCGCGGCGTCCGGAAGAAAGGCCCGGGGTCATGACCGGCCAGTCATTCGGCCGCAAACGATCAGCACCGCTCGGCATCCTCGCGGTGCTCGCGTTCATCTCTGCGATCGCCTACCTGGACGTCGCGCTGAGCGGGCAAAGCCTCCATGAAGGGGGCCGCGCGCACCACTCGCTGCTCACGATCCTCGCGCTCTTCGCCCTCGCCTTCGGCTGCTACCTCGTCGCCATCCGCGTGGCCGTCCGCGCCCGGCAGGAGGGGCCGTTCCTCGGTCTGATCGTGCTCGGGGCCTCGTCTTTCGCCTCACGCTCCTGTTCTCCGATCCGATCGAAGAGGTCGACCTCTATCGCTACCTATGGGACGGTCAGGTCTCAAAAAGCGGCGTAAATCCCTTCCGCTACAGCCCCGCGCAGGTGCTCGTCGCGTCCCCCGGCGGCACGCTCCCCGAGGACCTCGCCCGGCTGGTCTCGCTCCGGGACAGTTCGTCGGTGACGAGGGGCATCCTGGACCGTGTCCACTTCGGCGAATTGACGACGATCTATCCGCCCACGGCGCAGGCGGTCTTCGCGCTCGCGGCGCTCATCACCCCGGGCGATGCCTCGCTGCCGGTGCGGATGACGGTGATGAATGCGTTCTTCGTCGGCTTCGACCTGGCGACGCTCGGGCTCGTCGTCGCCCTCCTGTCCCTGGCCGGCCGGCCGGTGGGCTGGTCCGTCGCCTACGGCTGGTGCCCGCTCGTCGTCAAGGAGGTCGCCAACAGCGGCCACGTCGACGCGCTCGCGTACTTCCTCGCGACGCTCGCGCTCTACCTCGCCGCGCGGGTGCTGTTCCCGCGGCACCCCGGCGCGCCGCCTCGGGCGAAGGCATCGATGGCCGCGATCGCCTGCGGGACAGTACTGGGGCTCGCCATCGGCGCGAAGCTCTACCCCGTCATCCTCGCCCCGCTCGTCATCCTCGGCCTGTTCCGGCGGCTCGGCTTCCGGCGGTCGCTCTTCCAGCTCGCCGCCTTCGGCGTCACATCGGCGCTCGTCGTCGGGCCGATGATCCCGAGCGCACGGTTGAGAGAAGATGCAAACAACAAGTCGATGCCGGACCGGACCGAGGAGGCCCCGCCGGTGCCGCCGATGGAGTCCTTTTCCGAGCCGCGGGAGCCGGGTCAGGGCCTCTCGGCATTCCTCAGCCAATGGGAGATGAACGACTTCCTGTTCCTCCTCGTCATGGAGAACCTGCGGCCCTACGCGCAGCTCACGCCGGATGAGAAGGCCTGGTTCGCCGTCGTCCCGGAACGCGTACGCGGGGCGCTGATTGCGGGCGTCCGGGATCACCTCGGGATCGAGGCGCGGCGCGTCCCTCCTGAGCCGCATGTCGACGATGCTCACATTCGTCGCCCTGGCCGCGTGGCTCGGCGCGGCATTCCTGACGGTGGCCTGGTTCTGGCGCCTCCAGCCGACCGCGAGCCAATGGTACTGGACGTGGGCGCTGCCGCTCCTGCCGTTCGTCCGCAACCGCGCATGGTTCGCCCTGAGCGGGCTCGCATTCGTCTACTACGTCCGCTTCTGGCTCACGTACCACTTCCGGGACACGCCGGGACTCGCTACCCGGGCCCGCCGTTCTTCGACTACGTCGTGACCTGGCTGGAGTTCGCCCCCTGGTTTATGTGGCTCGCGCTCGAGACGCGGCGGTCGCGTGCCGTGGCGTGACCACCGCCAGTACTCCCTTTCCTCTTTTCAGAGGAGCACCGATGGACCGTCGAGGCGTGCTGGGACTGTTGGGGGCGTGTGTGGCGGGGCCCGCCGGATGTGTCGGAGGTGAGGTTGCATGGGCTTCCGATTGGGAGAGGTGGCCGGGCCCGGTTCAGGCGGGATGGATGGGACGGGGGACAAATCGACGATGAGCACGGATAATGCGGACGTCATGGAGGCCTCGGTCCGCCTCGACCTCGGCTCGGGGGGCGGGAAGGCCTGCTATTTCGCCGCCCAGGTCGTCGGCCGCGAGGGCCGCGTCATCGGGGTCGACTGCAACCAGGAGATGCGTGCCCTATCGCGCCGCCATCAGCGGACGGTCGCGGATCGCCGCGGATCGCCTCGGCCACGCGAACGTCGAGTCCCGCTGCGGACTGATCCAGGACCTCCGGCTCGACCTCGATCGACTGGCGGGGGAACTCGCGCAGCGTCCCGTGCGAGATCAGCAATGTCCGTTCCGCGAACCCCACTCCGGCCAGTTCCGTCAATGCCGGCTCTGCACTCCAGTCCAAGCCGGGCGCGTTACAGCGTGCTCAGCGAACGGCGGCTTGCACCCGGGAACTCCCCGACGGGCGCATCCGTTACTATGAAGCCGAGCGTGTGGCTTCGAAGCCCGGCCCGACACGTGGCAACGCGTACGTGACCGAGTGGGATCTCGCCACCGGGCAGGTCCGGTCGCGGATGGAGAGCTACGATCACTCGGGCAACGTAACGCGGGTTCACCCGAAGATGATCGACGGGCAACAGGTGATTGGCCCGCACTATCCGCCCACGGGCCAGGAGTTGGGGAGATGGCCTATTCGGATCATGAATTCGGTCAAGATCTGCTCGCCCAGTTGGATGCGGGCTACGACCCGGTGCGGATCGCGAGACGGGCGTACGGCAGGTTCCTGGAACCCGGCGAACGCTCGGATTCGGTCCACGAAGCTCTGATCGACCTGTCCACCATGGAAGAGGGCGAGGAGTTCCACATTCCCGAGGAGGAGTTGCGGGCAACTGCGGATCGATTCATCGCCTCGCCGTGACCTGGGGCTCAGCTTGGTCCTCGCGCCTCCACACGTCCGGCAGGAACTGGTCGAGCTCACCGGCCGGCGTGATCGCGAGCTTCGCCAGCACGCTCGTGAGATACCGCTGCGGGTCGACGCCGTGCCGCTCGGCGGAGGCGATTAACGAATAAAGGATTGCCGCGGTCTGGCCGGCGCGATCATTGCCCGCGAAGAGCCAGTTCTTGCGGCCGATCGCCACGCGCTTGAGCGCCCGCCCCGCCGCGTTGTTGTCGATGGCGAGGACGCCTCGAGTCGCGTACACGCGCAACGCGTCCCACTGGTTGAGCATGTAGCCGATCGCCCCGGCCATCGGGCTGCGAGGCAGAACGATCCGGCCCTCTTCATCGAGCCATGTCTTGATGCGGCCGAGCACCGGCACGCTCTCTCGCCGTCGCAGGTCGGACCGCGCCTCCTCGCACAAACCCTTCGCCCGGTCCTCGACGGCGTACAGCTCGCGCACCAGCGCGAGCATCTGAGCGGACCGCTTGCCGTCGGTCTCCTTCGCGTCGAAGAACTTGCGGCGCGCGTGCGCCCAGCAGGCGACCTCGCTCGCGTCGCCCTTGCGGTAGATCCCGTCGTAGCCGCCGTACGCATCTGCCTACAAGCATCCCTTGTATCCGGCCAGCCGGCTCGACGGCCCGGCGTGGGTGCGGTCGGGCGTGTAGTGGCAGACGATGTACGGGTGCTGATGTTCGCCGATGTAGGTCCAGATCCGGCCCTTGCGGCACCGCCCCGTGCCCGGGGCCTGCACAGGCACGCGGGTCTCATCGGTGTGGATCACGCGCGACCGCCGTACACGATCCGCCATCAACGCGACGAGGGGCTGAACCAACTCGCCGGCCGCCTGGAGCCAGGCGCACATCGTGCTCCGGGCGATGCTCACGTTCTGACGCTCAAAGATATGTCCGAGGCGGTACAGCGGCAGATGATCGCCGAGCTTGCTGGTGATCACGTAGGCCAGAAGCCCCGGCCCGGCCAGCCCCTTGTCGATCGGCTGGGGTGGCTTGGCCGCGGTCGCGATCTGGGGGGCGACCGCCGTGGTTTCGCAGTGTTTGCAGGCGTACGTGTGGCGGACGTGTCGCAACACCTTGAACGACGCGGGGAGGTATTCGAGCTGCTCGCTGACTTCCTGGCCGATCCGATGACGCATCTCGCCGCATCACGGGCAGGGCTTCCGGTCGTCGGGCAGGTCGTGCTCGATCTCGATGCGCGGCAGGTGCTCGGGGAGTTGCTGGCGGCCGTGCTTGTGGCGGTTGCGAACGCGACGGGTGACGATCTCTTCACCCGATTCTTCCTGGATGCTCGGCTCGTCGAGCGGCATCGCGTCGACCTGAAGGCCGAAGAGAAGCAACTGGCGAGGGTCGAACCGCTCCGACTTCGGGCCGTAGAACCGACGGAGGATGGCGTCGATCGCCGCCTTCTTCTCGGCCTCCATCCGATGTCGCAGGGCTTCGAGCTGTTCGGCAGCCTCCGCCTTGATGCGATCGATCGGCGCGTCGTGCTCGACGAGCAGTCGCTTGAGCAAGGCCGGATCGTCGGGGAGTTCGGCAACGCGGATCATACGCCTCTTGTACCGAACCACCCCCCGATCGCGCCAGACGAATTCCTCGCAAGATTGTGCGAATTTCCCGGCTCAGGCCGTCCGCGTCGCGACGACCGTCAGCCCCGAGAGGAGCCGCAGGAGCTGGCCGCCGTCGATGGCCAGCACCTTGTCGTCGCCACCGGGAAACCGGAACGTTCCGCGTTCGAGCCGCTTGATGCTGGCATTACAATGCCCTCGTTCTCGTGGCGTTACACGAATTCCGTCTCATCGATCGACTCTGGTTCGATGAGAATCTGCGTTCCATTGCTATCGCGAGGGACGGCCCTTGGGAATGACCAACTCCGGGTGCCGGGTGCCGATCCAGGAGTTCTTCCCGGACGCCAGTTGTCGCAAACGGTGAAGCTCATCCTCATCGGCCCAGACGATCAGATGCTTGCCCGAAGGCGTCCGGCGTGAGTGGACCCATCCCTGCTTGACCCAGTAGTGGATCTTCTGCGGGATGACGCCGAGTTCCCCGGGTCAGGTCGGGGATCCACCATTCGTCTCGTCCGACGAGGTCATCGCGAAACAGCTCACCAACCAGCCCCAGATCGCGCATC
Organism: Planctomycetota bacterium; assembly: GCA_028291545.1. Lineage (GTDB taxonomy): Bacteria > Planctomycetota > Planctomycetia > Isosphaerales > Isosphaeraceae > JAQGHR01. Next base: position 16,872 of record JAQGHR010000027.1, read on the forward strand.
AACGAGCCGATGGTACTTCCCTTGAACACCCCTCGACGGCGAGGCGGGACAAAACCTTCGTCGTTGAGTCGGGCCGCGATTTGCGCGAGGCGGAGGCCCTCGCGGTGGAGTTGGCCGATCCGCTCGGAGAGGCGGCGAAAATCCTTGAGCTGGGTATAGGTGCCGACGGGGCGGGCGACCTCGTGTTGGCTGGTCATGCCCCCCTGCCAGACGATCGTGACATGATTGTTTTCCGTGGATTTCTCGGCCACCCGGATCACCCGCTCGACGACGCAGCGGATGATCTGTTTCCGATCCACCGCCGAGGTACCGGCCGCGTGCCAGAGCGCGGCGATGCTCCCGGCGAGCGACTTGATTCGCTCCCGGTCCGCGGCCCCGATCGTGGCCGGGAGTCTCGCCAGGAATCGATGATACTCCTCCTCCACCTGGCGCTGCTTCTTCAGCGCGTCCTCCCAGCGAGCCTCCAGGGTGCGGGCCACGAGCCGGTTCTCGGGCTCCACGGCTTGATGCTGCCGCTCGGCTCGGGCCACTTCCTGCCCCACGCGTTCGAGATTCTGACGCCACTGGTCATGAAGACGTTTGCGCTCTTGTTCGACATTCTCGATGGACCGGAGGCTGAGGTCGAGCGCGGCAGGCTCGAGAGCCCGGAGGACCTCCTTCGCGACCAGGTCGTCCAGCGTCGCCGCCGAGATGTGACCGCAGTACTCGATCATCGGCGACCGCTCATGCTCGCCGCAGTAATAGCTGGGCCTCTTGGACGAATGGTAGCGACTCGCCATGCGAAGGCCGCACTTGCCGCACACGATCAGCCCCTGCAGGAGCGCCTCACCGCGTTTGGGAACACCGCGAGTTTCCGGGAGTGAACGGTTCTGCTTGAGCTTCTCCTGATTCTTCATGTATTGATCCCAGGAGATATAGGCGGGCAGCCGATCCCGCAGGAGCACGGGCAACTCCTCCGGCGGCACGAACCACTTGCCGCCCTCGACGCGGCCGGTTGTCGGATGACGCGTTCCTGTCCGTTGCAGCCCATGAGCATAGGCGCCGGCGTAGATCGGATGTCGCAAGATCGAAATGATTCGATTGGGGTGTAACTCGCCGCCCGCTATGCCGCAACCGTTCGATACAGCCGGGTTTGCTCACGCTCGGCCCGGAACTCGATGAAGTCCTCCCACTGGTCGTTCAGGTATAACGCCCGGACGTGCAGCATCGCCTGCGCCCCCTCCACCGTCCAACGCATCCCTGTCTGCTCCGGCCGGTCCTTGACCAGGTGGCGGCACGCCCCCTCGGCCACACCGCTGCCGATCGGGTAGCCCGCCGCCAGGTATTCGTCGTACCGCATGTGCTCCCGGTTGTTCGCCAGGTACTCCACCGCCGACCTCACCACCTTCCGCTTCGGGCCGCCGAGTTTCTCACCGCTCAGTCGCCGTCGCAGCCCGGCGATCACATAACCGACCCGGCCCTGGAGCAGGTCACGCAACCGCTCCTCCACGTACTGCCGGGCCGGGTCGCTGCCCTCCTTGTGGAAGCAGTGGGCCACCGCCCAGAGCCGCTCCAGCACGTGGAACAGGTCGAGGATGCCCACCGCACCGGAGAAGTGCTCCCGCTGCATGTCCCACAACGCCCGCTCGCCGTCCATCAGGCAGATCACCGGGCGGTCGTGGCCCGAGTTGCGGGCCGCCAACTCGGTCTCCAGCCGAGAGAACAGGGCGTCCTTGGCGTTGACCGCCTTGGCATCGACCTCACGGGTCATCTCGGCCCAGACGTGCTTGTGCTGCGGCTCCGGGCGAGCCCCGGCCTTCTCGGCCCTGAGCACCTCATCGAGGATGTCGTCGGCCTTTCGCACGAACGGCTCGACGCTGTAGACCGCCCCGACGCAGGCCATCTGCTTCTTGTTGGCCTTCTCCCCCTTGGTCCGGCGGTGGTGCGGCTTGGGGCCGTCCTGGGGCGGTCGCCGCATCGGCACGCCCTTGCCGTCGGCGGTGACCACCATCAGTAGCCCCTCCTCCTCGGGCGGGGGCGACGGCAGGGCGTCCTGGGACGCCGGGGCGTATCCGGCCGCCCGCCGGCTCATGTGCTCCAGCGTCCGGGTCCGCAACTCCAGGCCCAGGAGCATCTCCAGCGAGTGGCCGGCCTCGGCGAACGACCCCTTCAGGCAGAGCCGCTGGCCCCAGTCCTCCAGGACGTAGGAGAAGTCCCCCTCGGGCAGCCCGAGCCGCTCGTCCAGCGGCACCCGCTCAATCCTTCGGCCTTCTCGGGTCCCGTAGACGACCCGGCCGATGGCCAGTTCGCCGAAGATCGACACGTAGCGGCGGTCGTGCCGCTGGGGCAATCGCCGGGCGGTCTGCCCTGCGACGGTCTCGACCTCCGGCCCCAGGTCGCCGTCGCCCTGCTGGGCGATAAAGGCGGACAACAGGGCATGCCCCAAGGCCAGCAATTGCCGCATGAGGCCCCGTTCCACGGTGTCGATCCGCCGCTCGGCTCGGGCGGCCTGCCGCACGAAGTCCCGCAAAGCATCGAACTGCTCTTGGGCCTTGAGGGCGGCCTGCTCGGGTGTGATGATCATGGCGGGGTCCCCTGGGTGTGGTCTCATCGGATGTGTAGAGACCGATGTTCTGCCCCAGAGGGACCCCACGTTCAACGGCCTACCGCCATAACTCCTTTTCAGCATACGAAGTCCAAACGAGCGGGCAGCGGGTTACGCCCTTATCATTGATCGTGACTGTCCCGGAATACCCACCCTCCTCGGCATAGGTGTCAGGGCGATTGCACCTTAAATCATTGTCCGAATAGCACTTTCTCAAGATAGCCCTCGTTCCAGCCCGCTCTCCGTCTCCTGTTCTTGATGCCCACCTTCGCCGTCGTCTCGTTCTTCAGCAGCCCCA
>JAQGHR010000044.1 GCA_028291545.1 Planctomycetota bacterium
CCGTTCTGATCGGCCGTGATGAACGGCAGGTTGATGTCGGCCTGGGCGTGGAACGAGAGGTCCTTCTTGGCCTTCTCGGCCGCCTCCTTGAGCCGCTGCAGCGCCATCTGGTCCTTGCGGAGATCGATGCCCTGCTCCTTCTTGAACTGATCGGCGATGTAGTTCATGAGGGCCTCGTCCCAGTCGTCGCCGCCCAGGTGGGTATCGCCGCTGGTGGCAAGGACCTCGAAGACGCCCTCAGCCACGTCGAGGATGGAGATGTCGAACGTGCCGCCGCCGAGGTCGTAGACGGCGATCTTCTCGTTCTTCTTCTTGTCGAGCCCGTAGGCCAGGGCGGCGGCGGTGGGCTCGTTGATGATCCGGGCGACCTCAAGCCCGGCGATCTGTCCGGCGTCCTTGGTGGCCTGGCGCTGGGCGTCGTTGAAGTAGGCCGGCACGGTGATGACGGCCTTGCGGACCTTGTGGCCGAGGTGGCTCTCGGCCGCCTCCTTGAGCTTGCGGAGGATCAGGGCCGAGATCTCCGGCGGGGTCATCTCCTTGCCGTTGACACGGACTTTGACGAAGTCGTTCGGTCCACCGACGATCTCGTAGGGGACCATTTTCTCCTCGGTCTGGACTTCGCTGTGACGACGGCCCATGAACCGCTTGATCGAATAGATGGTTCCCTTGGGGTTCGTGATCGCCTGGCGCTTGGCGGGTTCGCCTACGAGTGTCTCCCCCTTGGGGGTGAATGCGACGACCGAGGGGGTGAGGCGGCTGCCCTCCTGGTTGGGAATCACCGTCACTTCGCCCCCCTCCATGACCGCGACAACACTGTTGGTCGTGCCGAGGTCGATGCCAATAATCTTCTCGCCTTCTGCCACGATGAGCCTCCTCTCAATGCTGCATGATCCTGAGCCGAAAACCCGTTAGTGTTTGCAAGAAACGCGATATCGTGAATCGATGATCCGTTACTGAAAGTCATTCTCGATCGGCAGGTTTCGCATGCGCCTCATCCCCTCGCGCGAACTCCGGATTCACGCTCGATCCTCCGGGCGCAACGGATGCAGTATCGGGCGTAGGGAATGGCCTCCAGGCGGTTCAGAGAGATCTCAAGATGGCAAGAATCGCAGTAGCCGAGGGTCCCTTGATCGATGCGGGATAACGCGTCGTTGACCTCACTCAAGATTTGTCCTTCGTTCTGCAGCAACTCAAGCTCGACCTCTTCGGCGTACTCGTCAATGGCGGCGTTTGCGGGGTGGTTCGGCACGTCGGAGAGGCTGCCACTGGAGACCCCTCCGACGGGCCGATGGGCCTCACTCTCCAACTCCGAGAAATCGGTACCAAGCCGCTGCTTCAAGGCCAGCAGCCGCCGCCGGAAATATTCCATCTCCACCTTGGTCATGGTTTCCCCTTCCGAGCGCCGTGTGACCACCCGATCTCTCCAAGAACCCTCGGCGCAGTCGTGGACGCTTTCGGACGCCGATTCGTACGCATGCACTCTCTCGTTCGCCGCTTTCAATCGGCGATCATGCCCCAGCGATCTGCTCAGGGCATGACCCGCGGCAAAATCGGAATTTGCCGTCCTTGGCGCGTCACTCGAAGTTGAGGACTTGACCCGTGGAGACTCGCTCACGGGTCGTCATTCGGGGGTGGCGCTCCATCCACCCCGCCAGGAAAGGCCTCCGAGTGAGCTCTCGCAACGCGGGCTTCCGTCATGAACGACAACACGCTGGCAAATCTCCCTCGATGGCTAAACACAACTTGCGTGCCCCGACGGGACCTCGTTGCACCTCCTCGGCCAGTACGGTTGACAAGCTCAGCCGGCGATAGGGATTGAGTTTTCGCGATCGTGGTGAGACCGGATCGGTCTTGATGTGGCTCGAATGGCCGTTTGTGACAATTTGTCCATCATGCGGCACTGGCCGACAGATTGTCTCGCCCCGATCGGCTCGCTACAGAGTGACGATTTAGCCGGGGCTACGGCGGTTTTTAAACTTATCCAAGCATTTCGATTGCCAAACGGATTGGTTAGCGAATAGAATGCCGCCACGGGCAGATGAAGAGTAGACGCCGGGCGGCCTTTTTCGCGGCCTGGTTGAGGGGTTCATCAGGCATAGACACGGTTCAGCAGCCTTTCCTCTCCGAGGTGCTGAGCACGTTTACGCGGGCGAAAGAACCGTTCTGTTTGCGCCACGGTGGGTCACCGGACCTTCCGAGCGACTCCGGGAGGGTTGTGGCATTCACGCTCGGTTCCTGGCCCAGCCTCTCGCTCCACGTCTTGACTCTCCTGGACCGCAACGAGCGACATGGTGATCCGCTCTGAGTCTTCCGCTTGCACGGAGGGAGCGACAGCCGTGGCCCATATCCTGCTGATTGACGACGATCCGGCCTCGATCCCCAAACAGGTGCGTCAGTCGTTCCCGCCTCCCGAGCATCGGGTCGAGGTCGTGCATAACGGCGACTGCCTCGCGCGGATTCGCACAAATGCACCCGATGTGATCCTCCTCGTTCTCCACGTCCCGGATCAGTCTGGTCTGGAGATTTTCGAGGCAATCCGAGATCTCGACCGGCGCATCCCCGTCGTTTTTATCACCTCATCGAAGACGGCGGAAAGCGCCATCGAAGCCATGCAGCGCGGGGCTTACGACTTCCTTTTCAAGCCGCTCGACGCGCAGCGGCTTCAACGGGTTGTGGGCTCGGCGCTTGAGGTCGCCTGTCGGATGCGTGAGCCCGCTCTGGCAGCGGAGACCTATCCCGACTTCGAGGTGGAGGGGCCGATCGTCGGCTCGTGCCCCTCGATGCTCGATGTTTACAAGGCGGTCGGTCGCGTCTCCGGCCAGAATGTTCCCGTCCTGATCACGGGAGAGAGCGGCACGGGGAAGGAGCAGATCGCCCTGGCCATCTACCGACATAGCACCCGCGCCCGGGCTTCGTTCACGGCCCTCAACTGCGCGGCCATCCCAGAGAGCCTGCTGGAAAGCGAACTGTTCGGTCACGAGCGCGGGGCCTTCACCGGCGCCGACCGGCGACGTCTCGGCAAGTTCGAGCAATGCAACGGCGGCACCCTCCTCCTCGACGAGATCGGCGACATGTCGCTGGGCTTGCAGGCCAAGATCCTGCGCCTGATGCAGGATCAATGGTTCGCGCGCGTGGGAGGCAGCGAAATGGTTCGCACCGACGTGCGCCTGATCGCGTCGACCCACCGCGACCTGAGGGCCTGGTCGTCGTCCGACAAATTTCGGCCGGACCTCTATTACCGGTTGAGCGTCTTCACGATCCACTTGCCGCCTCTCCGTGAACGAGGTGACGACCTGTTGTTGCTGATTCAACACTTCCTCCGGCGTTACAGTCGAGAGCTCGGAAAAGAGGTGCGTGAAGTGGCTCCGGAGGCCATGGACCGGCTGCGCAGATACACCTGGCCCGGCAACGTCCGTGAGTTGCAGAGCGTCCTGAAGAATGCCCTGCTGCAGGCAAGCGGGACCGTCCTCCTCTCCGACTTTCTTTCCGAGGATATGTTCTTTGATTCCCGGGAGCCCGATCAGATCGCGGTTCGGCCGCCTCGTGTTCGCGGCACGTCCCTCTCCGCCATGGAGCGCGATGCGATCCAGGAATGTCTGATCCAGGCCGGGGGTAACCGCCAGCAGACCGCTGAACTCCTGGGGATCAGCACGCGGACTCTCCTGCGCAAGATCCGAGACTACCAATTGCGAGATCCTTTGCGGCAACCACTTGCATCCGGCGACGAGAGTGTAACGACGCCGCGATGAATAAACCCGCCGTCTCGGTCGGCGTGTGTCCGGGCGGACGCCTCCCGTCGTGTTCCCCGGATGGCGACGTTGCGCATGGATGGCATCGGCGTCGCTTGCGAAGTCCCCTTCGGGGCACCACCAAAGGGACAGGCTGGCCGATCGCCGCTGGACGCCGTACGAACTTTGTTCGTCGCGTCACCCTCCAGAGGCTTCCAAGCGCTGCGCGCGACACATACAATCCGCGTGCGAGGTTTGAACGAAATCGCACGCCGGAATCGGGAATGCCATGACGATCCAGTCCGAGCCTCTGGAGTCGTGGATCGCGACGATCTTTACGGCGGCCGGGTGCCTTCCACCGGAAGGCAGGCGGGTCGCGCATCATCTCGTCGAGGCCAATCTCGTCGGTCACGATTCGCATGGGGTGATCCGCGTCGCGACGTATGTGGACTGGCTCCGCGATGGCAAGGTCTTCGCCAACAAGTCACTGGAGGTCGTCACCGACACCGACGTCCTAGCCGTCGTGGATGGCCAGTTCGGGCTCGGACAGACCATCGGCGAGGAGGCGATGGAGCTTGGGATCGCCAAATGCGCGCGGCACGGGATGGCCGTAATCGCCCTGCGAAATTCGGGGCACCTGGGCCGCATTGGCGACTGGGCGCTCATGGCGGCGAGCGCGGGGTTGCTCTCGTTGCACTTCGTCAATACGAGCGGAGGCGGCATCCTGGTGGCCCCGGCAGGCGGGTCGCGACGAAGGTTGTCGGCCAATCCCGTCGCGGCAGGCGTTCCGGTGCGGGGCGGCATGCCGCTGATCCTCGATATCTCGACCTGCACCATCGCCGAAGGGAAGGTGCGGGTTGCCTTCAATCGAGGCGAGCGCGTCCCGGAGGGCTGTCTCCTCGATGGCAGCGGCCAGCCGACGGACGACCCGCGCGCCTTTTATGCCGATCCTCCCGGCGCGATCCTGCCGCTCGGCGGGCACAAGGGCTACGGCCTGAGCGTGATCGTTGAGATGCTCGCTGGCGCTCTCACCGGCGGTTCCTGTAGCAATCCTTCCATCCGCCGCGTTGCCAACAACATGTTGACAATCTTTCTTGCGCCGTCCGCGTTCGGGTCGGAGGAGGAATTCGCCCAGGAGGCGAGTCGATTCATTGAGCACGTGAAGGATTGCCCCACAGTCGAGCCAGGCGGCGAGATCCTGATGCCGGGCGAACCCGAGGAGCGCACGAAGGCGAGGCGCTTGCACGAGGGGATCGAACTGGATGAGACAACGCTCTCCCAGCTTCGCGCGACGTGCCGCAGGCTCAATGTCTCCGACGGTCCGGCGGGAATCGCATGACGCTCTACGGCCTCAAATGGATCGACCTCGCGATGATCGTCGCCTATTTCCTGGCGATCACGATCATCGGGTTCTGGGCCTCGCGTCGCGTGAAGAATGAAGGCGACTTCTTTCTCGGCGGTCGCAAGTTCGGCAAGGGCCTGTTGACGATGCACTGGCTCTGCACGGGCACGCACAGCGAGATGGCCGTGCAGGTCGCGGGGGCGACGGCTCGGGTCGGCCTGGGAGGGATCTGGTATCAGTGGATGTGGCTGTTCTCCACGCCGTTCTACTGGCTGATCGCGCCGGTGACTCGCCGATTGCGCGTGACGACAACCGGCGATTTCTTCCGCATTCGGTACGGGCGAAGCCTCGAAATGTTCTACACGCTCGTCGCGTTGCTCTACCTCGCCCTCTCGATCGCGCTGCTGCTTCGCGGCGCGGGGGCGGCGATCTCGGGCGCGACGGGCGGACTCGTACCGACCGAGCGGTCGGTGATCGTCCTGGCGGTGCTGTTCTCCACCTATGTCATGGCTGGGGGCCTGGTCGCGGCCGCCGTGACGGACGTGCTCCAGGGCGTCATGATCGTGGTCCTCTCCGTGATGCTGATCCCGGCGGGCCTGGCGCATGTCGGTGGATTTTCCGGTCTCCATCAGCAACTTGGTCCGGGCCTGTTTGCGATCACGGCGCCGGCCGGGACCCGAGAAGGAGACCCGTGGTTCGTCGTCGCCATGTCCTTGCTCGGCCTGGTCGGAGTCGTCGTCCAGCCGCACGTGATGAGCGCGACCGGCTCCGGAAAAACGGAGACGGAGGCGAGGGTCGGGATGGTTTACGGCAACCTCATCAAGCGTTTGCTGACGATCGCCTGGGCCATCACCGGCCTGATCTCGATCGCGGCCTTTCCGGAGATCCTCCGCGGGCTGGACCCGGCCAGCGACGAATACCGCGCCGCGAGCGAGACCCTGTTCGGCCGTTCGACCCAGCAATTCCTCGGCGATGGCTGGCGAGGTCTGATGATCGCCTGCCTGATCGCCGGGGTGACGAGCGCCGAGACGTTCATGGTCGTCGGCTCCGCACTGTTCACCCGCAATATCTATCGAAGAGTTGTCGGCCCGAGGAGTCCCGCGCAGGAACTTCTGGTGGGCCGTCTGGCTTCGGTTGGTCTCCTTGTCCTGGGGATCATGCTGGCCACCTGGGCGGGAAGCGTCACGCAACTCGTCGTGCTCTCGGTGCAATTGATCGGGCTGCTCGGGGCCGCGTTCTGGCTGGGTGTGACGTGGCGGCGCGCCAACGCCGCGGGCGTCTGGGCGGGGGTCGCGGGGGGCCTCTCGGCCTGGGTGATTGCGAGCCTCGACACGACGACCTGGCAGATGCGCCGTCTCGATCATCCCGGACCGATCCTCGCGATGCTCGCCGTCGAATTCGGCCTGATGATCCTCGTCAGCCTGTGTACCCGACCCGCCCCGGCCGCTCGGCTCGACCCGTTCTTCGCTCGCCTCCTCACGCCCGTTGGCCTCGAAGCGACGGTGATGAGCGACTCTGGCGAGATCGAGGACGATGACGACGTGAACCTCGGCATGGATGGTCCGTCGCTGGATTACGGGAAGGCGGCCCATTTCGGCGTGGCGAGGCTCCAGGCGCTCGGGATCGAGGTGCCCCGCATGGGCGTCTTCGACGTGGCAGGCTTCCTGCTCGCGTGGGGGATGGTGGCGGCCCTGATCGGATTGCTGGTCTGGCTGGCGAGATGGGGAGGTTGAGATGGAGTCGTATCGATCGCACATCGAGGCACAGCGATGATCGAGAACGGTAATGAACTGAAGCGCAAGCTGGCGGCGGGCAAGACGACCGCCGGCTTGTGGGTGACCCTGGAGTCCGCGACGATTACCGAGATCGCGGTGGTCCTCGGTTACGACTGGGTGGTGATCGACACCGAACATGGCCACCTCGATTTACGCGAGGTGCTCGACCATGTTCGCGCCGTCCGAGGTGCCTCCACGACCCCGATCGTTCGCATCCAGGAAATCGAGCAAGGTACGATCAAGCGCGTGCTGGATATCGGCGCGGCGGGGATCATCGTGCCGCAGGTAACATGCGCCGAGGACGTCGAGCGGGCGGTCCGGTTCGCGAAATATCCGCCCCGTGGAATTCGCGGTGTCGGCGGCGAACGGGCGACACGGTGGGGGATGGGGCTGCGTGAAATGACCGGGGTGGCCGATCAGGAAACGATGGTGATCCCGCTGGTGGAAACGGTCGCCGCGGGTGAGGCGATTGACCAGATTCTCGACGTGCCCGGCGTCGATGCCATCTTTTTCGGACCCGCCGATTACTCCGCCTCGGCCGGCCATCTCGGCGAGTGGGAAGGGCCGGGGGTTGCCTCCCGGTTACTCGAATTGAAGGATAGGATCGTGGCGCGGGGCGTACCGTGCGGCATCATGGCGACTGATGTGGAGAACGCCAGGATGCGTGCCGCGCAGGGCTTCCGGATGATTGGTCTGGGATCGGACACGGGGCTATTGATCCGCTCGTCTCGTGAGGCGCTCGCGGCCCTACGTGGTCCGGAACCCGGCATTGAAAAGGATAAATCGTGATGGACATGGCGTTCGCGGGGAAGGTCGCCCTGGTAACCGGGGGGTCGCGCGGGATCGGACGGGCGACCGCGCTCCGTCTGGCCTCTGAAGGGGCCGATGTGGCCTTGAGCTATGTCACCCGCGCCGAAGAAGCCAACGCGGTGGTCGCCGGGATCGAGGCTCTGGGACGCCGCGCGATGTGTGCCCCGTGTGACGTCTCGAAACCGGACGATGTCAACCGGCTGGTGGACGGGGCACGAGCGCGATTGGGCCCGATTGACCTGCTCGTTCATTGCGGCGCCATCAGCACGATGCGAGATCATAACGGACTGACTTATGAGGAATGGCGTCGGATGATCGACGTCAACTTGAACGGGACGTTCCTGGTGGTGTTCGCGGTCAAGGACGAGATGATCGAGCGCGGGTTCGGCCGGATCGTGACCGTCTCCTCGCTCGCCGCATTACGGCCTCGCAAGATGCAGATCCACTACGCCTCGGCCAAGGCGGGCGTGATCGCGATGACGCGATGCTGCTCCGAGGCCTTCGCGCCCCACAACGTCCGCATCAACGGAGTCGCTCCGGGGCTCATCGAGACGGAGATGGTTCACGTCCTCTCCGACGCGGCGATTGCCCGCGTGGTGGGAGAGACCCCGATGGGGCGCGTCGGCCAGCCCGAAGAGGTCGCCTCCGTGATCCGCTTCCTCCTCAGCGAGGAATCCAGCTTCATGACCGGCCACACCCTGGGCGTGAGCGGCGGGCGATTGACGCTGCCGTAACTGGACCTCTCCAGAAACGTGGCGAGCCCGGTCGGGTCAGCAACGCGACCGGGCTCGCCATTAGTGACGTGAGACACTCGTCTCAAGGTACGTTAAAAATGTAGGCCTTGTTATCCGATGCGGCGACGCCGACCTGCTTGCCGTCGGGCGACCAGGCGATGCCGTAGCACGGGGTGTTGTTACCGACTTTCTGGTTGAAGATCGGCTTGCCGCCGTCCACGTCCCAGAGGAAGAGGTTGCCGCCGTAGCCGATGGAGGCCAGTCGCTTACCGTCGGGGCTGAAGGCGATGCCGTACACGTCGTCGGGATGGCCGGAGAGGACCTTGATCTCCTTGCCGTCGGCGGTGTTCCAGAGGCGGATCGTCTTGTCGACCGAACCGCTCGCGAGCATCGCCCCATCGGGCGGGCGGAAGGAGACGCAGTAGACGGCGGCGGCGTGTCCCGTGGACTTGCGCAGCTCCTTGCCGTCGGCCGGCGACCAGAACTTGACGAGCTTGTCGTCTCCGCCGGTGGCGATCAGGTCGCCCTTGGGGCCGTACGCCACGGCGTAGACGACATTGTCGTGCGCCTTCTCGACGACGCGTTCCTGGGCACCCTTCTCAACGTCCCAGATCCGGAAGCTCTTGTCCGCAGCGCCCGAGACCGCCTTCTTGCTGTCGGGCGACCAGGCCACGCTGTAGATCTGTCCCGTGTGGCCGGCGAAGTTCTTGAATGCACCGGGAGGGGGGACCGCCCAGATCCGGACGCTCTTGTCCTCCGAGCCGGTGAGCACGGTCTGATTGTCCGGCAGGACCGCGACGGCCATCACCGGCCCGGCGAATCCCGTCACGTTACTGACCTCGGCCTTCAGGGGATCGGCCTGCGAGAGGTCGAAGACCTTGACCGAGGGCGGATCGCTGACCCCCGCCGCCAGCGTCTTGTTGTCGTTCGCGATGGCCAGGGAGAACACGGGCGCGCCCGCCTGGTACACCAGCATGGGCTGTCCGTTGCCTGCGTTCCAGGTCTTGATTGTCTTGTCGGCCGATCCCGTGATGAGCTTCTGCTGATCCTTCGAGTACGTCACGGCGCGGACCGCATCGCCAAACCCACCGATGGTGCGGACCTCGGTGCCGGCGTTCACGTCGAACGTCTTGACGGTCTTATCGGCCGATCCCGTGGAAAGCTGCGTCCCATTCGGGTGGACGGCGACCGTGAAGATCGGCCCCATGTGGCCGGCGTAGACGCGGACGGCGGCGGGCTTCCAGATGCGAGCCTTGTTGTCGGCGCCCGCCGAGAAGACCTGCGCGTTGTCGTTCACGACGCTCACCGCGACGATCGGGGCGGCATGGGCGGAGAGGTCCTGGAGTTCGCGAGGAGCCGCAGGGTTGACCAGGTCCCAGAACCGGACGGTGTTGTCGGCCGCCCCGCTCGCGAGCTTCTGGTTGTTCTCCGAGAAGCCGACGGACGTCACGGCGGCGGAGTGCCCGGCCATCGTGGCCAGGAGCTTCGCGTCGCCCGTCTGGAACAGGCGAATCATTTTGTCGGCCGATCCGGAGGCGACCCAGGCGCCGTTACGCGAGACGTTCAACGACGTCACCGCGTCACCGTGTCCGGGAAACTCGCGGACCGGCTTGCCTTCGTTGATGCCCCAGAGCTTGAGGGTCTTGTCGGCCGATCCCGAGTAGATCCCGTTCGCATCGGCCGGAGACCAGGCCAGGGCGTTGATCCTCCCGGCGTGGCCGGGCAGTGCCTTGAATTCCTTGGCGTCGGCCACGGTGTAGACGCGGATCTGGTTGTCCTCACCGGCCGTGGCCACGCGTCCGCCGTCCATCTGGAACGCGAGGGCCGTGACCGGCGCGGGTAGGTTCTCGATCTTCTTGACCTCGGCACCGTCGGCCACGTTGCAGATGCGAACGATCTTGTTGGCCAAGGCAAACGCCACCTGGCCGCCATCGGCCTTGAGTGCGACGGCCACAACCGGCTGATCGGGGGCCGGGATCTCCTTGATCAGGGCGCCGTCGGGCTTGTTCCAGATGCGGACGATCTTGTCGTCGCCCGCAGTGGCCACGCGATTTCCATCGAGGCTGAACGCGACGACCTTGACCGGACCCTTCGCGTCGATGACCTTGGGCTCGACGAGAGGAAGCTGCCAGAGCCGCGCGAGCCCATCGGAACCGGCCGAAACGAGCTGCACGTTGTTGGGGAGATAGGCGAGGCCGAGCACCGTATCCGACGGGGTCTCGATCACGCCCTGCGGCGCCCCATCGGGGGCATTCCAGAACCGGATGGTGCGGGCTTTATCGCCCGAGGCGACCTGGGCCCCGTCCGCTCGCCAGGCGAGCGACTCGACATCGCCGACGTGTCCAGCCAGGGCCTGGGCCGCCGGGGCGACCTCGTCCCACAAATTCACGCTCTTGGCGACGGCGAACGCCGCCTTCTTGCCATCCGGGCTCGTCGTCAACGCGTGGACGCCCGCGGGGAGCCCGGCGATCTCCTTGGCGGGACCACCACCCGGGCGGAGCCAGACCTTGGCCGATTTATCGAGACTGCCGGAGAGGAACGCCTTGTTATCGGGGCTGGGCGCGACGGAGAGCACGAGGGTGGAGTGTCCCTCGAATTTCTTCAGCTCCTTGCGGCTGGTCGCGTCCCAGACCCGCACGGTGTTGTCGAAGCCTCCCGTGACGATCGCCTTGCCATCGGGCGTCCAGGCGATCGAGTAGACCGGTTCCGTGTGGCCATCGAGCGTGCCGACGGGCGCGGCCTGCTGGGCGATCGCGACGCCGGCCGTCGCCAGGGCCATCAGCCCGGCGGCGAGGAAGCGGCCTCGGTAGCGTTGAGGAAACGAGCGGCGCATGGGCTTCACTCTCTCAGGTGGGTTCCTGTCATCGGCTCCGGGCCGTCGGCCTCGCACGTCGCGGCCGGACACCGGGTCGCAAGACCGAATTCCCGCCCGAGCGGCGGGCGGCCTCGCGAGTCGCCATTCGTCGAACATAGACGCTCCGGCGGCGCCAAGCAACCCGGTAGTCCTGAGCGGAGTGTGTCGATTTTGTGAAAACAATCGATGCTTTGTGTTCGCGCCCGATGTGGTAAACTCGCGATCCAGCTGGACCGGCATTGGACCGGTAGCCCACCTCACCTGCCGATCAATCGACCATGGCCGAGCGTTACTGGCTCGTCTTGCCGAACGGCGGACGACAACTGATCGACCCGAATCACTTCGATATTGACGCACTCGTGGAGAGGGCGGCACGGATCGGTGGCCGGATCGTGGTTGAGGGCGACGTTGCGGTCGAGCTTCCCAAGGAGCTGGAACCCAACCCATCGGCCAGGCGATTCGAGCCGCCGATCTCCGCGCTCGCGCCGCTCTTTCGATCCCGCCTCAATCGCTTGTACTTCTGCAAGCTTGACTTCGACATCGACATGAATGTCCGCCCCACCGCCAGGATGCTGGGCGGATATTACTGGCGTCGTTGCCTCGTTCGTGTCTACACCCACGACCGCCACGCCGGGCGGCGACCGATGGAAGAACTGTTCGATACTTTCCTCCACGAGGTCGCCCACCACCTCGAATATACCGAGCCCGAGAGCTTCCAGTCGGCCACGTGCCAGCGGGTGCGGGGCATGATGCACAGTCCGCTCTTCTGGAGGATTCTCGGGCACCTGAAGCGTCGCTGGGCGGAGTTGCAGACCCCCCAGGAGTAACGCTGGTTCCCGTCGCCGTAAGCGGAACGGGAACCAGTCGCGCAAACGCCGATCACTCCGCGATCTTCAGTTCCTTCAGCTTGGCCGCGACGTCGGGAGCGGCCTGGGTTGTCTTGATCTTCTTGTCGATCTCACGGATCACGCCGTCCTTATCGATGTAAAACGTCCAGCGCTGGGAGAATCCGGCCCCGCCGAGGACGCCGTAGGCCTTGGCGACCGATTTGTCGGGATCGCTGAGGATCGGATAATCCAGGTCGAGCGACTTCGCGAAATCCGCGTTCTTCTTCGCGTCGTCCACGCTGGCGGTGAAGTACGCGACGTTCATGGATTTGAGGTCGGCCCCTTTCTCCCGGAATGATTTGCACTCCGCCGTGCAGCCGCCGGTGAACGCCTTGGGATACCAGGCGACAACGACGGCCTTCCTGCCCTTGAAATCCGAGAGCTTGTAGGTCTTGCCGTCCGAGCCTTGCATGCTGAACTCGGGTGCCTTGTCGCCGACCTTCGGCTCGGCGGCCGTCGAGGTCCGCGTCCCGAGCGCCAGGGTCAGGCTCAGGATCATCAGCCCGCTGCGCGTGATCGTCCGCATCATCCACCTCATGTTGAGTTGGGGTTCCCGTCCGCGTGGTCTGGCCACGACGGGTCGAGCCTAACACCCCTCCGACGCTGGATCAACGCGCCGCCGCCGCTCTCGACCGTCGCGACCGATGCCGGTTACACTGATCTTGCATCGTTTCCACTCGACCCGAGGCCGCCTCCCATGCCCCGCGCCCGAGCACCGCAACCCCCGATCCTGGAACCGCCGCGCGAGGCCCCACGGCCGCGCCCCGGACCCGTTGCGGAGTCATCGGCGAGGGGACTGACGATTGCCGATGCAGGGCTGCTCCTTCTGTTCCTGGGCCTCACCTTCTTGCTTGGCGTCTTTCCCCTCAATGACACCGATTTCTGGTGGCATCTCCGAACCGGCGACCTGATCCGCCAGCAGGGACGACTGCCTCACACGGACTGGTATACGTTCGGCGCGGCCGGGCATGCGTGGATCGACCTTCACTGGGGTTTCCAGGTCGCTCTGAGCTGGCTTTACTCACTCGGCGGGGTCGATGCGACGAATCTCGCGAAGTGCGTGGTGACGACCGTTGCCGTCTCGATCCTGCTCCTGTCGCGACAGAAGAGCTGGCCACTCTGGGTCATGGTCCTCGCCTGGCTGCCCGCGTTGCTGTTGCTCGGCGGCCGGATGTATGTCCGGCCCGAGACCGTTAGCCTGCTCTACCTCGCGATTGATCTGGCCATTCTCACCCGGATCGACCGGATGCCGAAACTCGCCTGGATCATTCCGGTGGTCCAGATCCTTTGGGTCAACACACAAGGTCTGTTCATCTTCGGCCCCATTGTCTTGTCGATGGCCTTGATCGACGCGGCACTGCGTCGGGGGGCATTCTCCCGGGAGCGGCGAGCCTGGTGGCGGATCGTCCTGGGCGCGACCGTCGCGACGGGAGTGGCCTGTCTCTTGAACCCTTACGGAATCTTCGGCGCTCTCTATCCGCTTCAGCTCGCCGGGACGATGACCAATCCTGCTTTCAACGGCATCCAGGAATTGCAGTCGATCCCCGACTTCATCGAGTCGGCCGGGCTACGAAACCTGCCGTTGCAGTTGCACTTCTTGACGCTCCTCCTCGGGGGGATGAGTTTCGTTCTACCCGTCCTCTGGCGTGTGTACGACCGGGTTGCCAACCCGCCGGTCGAGGTCGCGGAACCGTCCCGTCGCAAGGCGAAGAAGCGGGCCAAGACGACTCCGGCCGAGCCTCCCTGGCGGCTCTCGCCGTTCCGGGTCCTGCTGTTTGCCGCCTTCAGCTTGCTGAGCTGGAAGGCGACGCGAAACAGCCACCAGTTCGCCGCCGTGGTCGGGGCCGTCACGGCCTGGAACTTCGGCGAGTGGGCGGGCGCGGTCTCACGTCGTCGCGCGGAAAACAGGCAAAGGTCCAGCGAAACTGCGATCGCGCTGATCCCGCGATTGGCGGTTTCCGGCATGGTGGGAGTCGCGATCGTGCTCGTGGGTGGCGGCCAATTCTACGGATGGGCCAAGGAGGGCCGGACCGTGGGCTGGGGCGAACGTCCGCTCTGGTTCCCGCACGAGGCCGCCAGGTTCGCGGGGACGGCGGGATTCCCCGAGAAGTTCCTGGTCTTCCACAACGGCCACGCGGGCCTGTTCGAGTATTACAACAGCCCGAAGCAAAAGGTGTTCGCCGACGCGAGGCTCGAAGTCATGGGGCCTGATGTCTATGGCGACGACATGGAGCTTGGTGCTGCGGTCGCGCTGGAGTCGCCGGGCTGGATCGAGCGAATCAAAGGCCTGGGTACACCCACGCCGGGCGTCCTCGTGGACCACGTCCAGCTTCCGATGGCCCCGCTCGCGGCCACGTTGCTGGGCAGCCGGGCGTGGCGGTGCGTGTGGTACGACCCGGTCGCATCCGTCTATCTTCACGAGAGTGTGACTCACCCGACGAAGGCGGTTGATTTCGCCGCGAGGCATTTCGGCCGGGAGCCTGACAGCGAGCCTAGAGGTCAAGCGGCCCTGGCGGTGTCGTCGAAGTCGCTCATGGTCCACGCCATGGGTTTGCTGGAGAAGGGGCATCGGCCCGAACTTGCGGCCACGTTAATGACGCTGGGGCAGGGGCATGCGAGGCGGGCGCTGGCCCTCGATCGGACTTCGGCAGACCATTGGCGGACCCTGGGCCAGCTCGAAATGCTCCGAGACGCGGGGATGCGTCCGGAGCCGGTGCCGCGGTTCAAGATGCCGTTCGACCTCCTTTTCGACCTCTCGTCGGTTCGCGCGACGCACGACCTGCTCGAAGCCGACCGCCTTGCGGCCGAGGACTTCTCCACGGTTCAGGCTCTGTTCAGCCTATTCGCCAATCGCGAGATGAACGAGGCCGCCGCCGTCATGGCCGATCGATTGCTCGCGTTTCCGAGGACCCGGGATCGATCGGCCAAGTTGTCGCGGCTCACTCCGATGATCGGCCGCGTTCGCGCCGCGACCAAGAGGGTTCCCAAGACCACCTGGGAGAACCTGGGCGAGCTCGACCGTCTCGCCACCTCGCTCCTGGCGGATGGCCGCGCGGAGACGGCCGCGGACCTCCTCGAACGCGCGTACACACCGGCCGAGCGTACCTGGGACCAGACCGACCTGCTCGCGACCATCCGCCTGCACCTCGGCCGCCCCGACCTGGCTCGTGCCCTCTGGCAGGGGGCGGTGACCGTGCCCCGGCCGGCTGTGCGAGACGCCAGGGTCGCGGTCACCTACCTCGTCCAGGGCGATCTCGATTCCGCTCGCTCCAACTTTCGCGCGGCGATCGCGGCCGAGCCGAACCTTTTCGAAGCCCACTACGGGCTTGCGATCCTGGAACGAGACGCCGGACGTGCCGACGGAGCCCTCAGTGCCGCGATGGCCGCGGAGGCCGCCGCCTCATCGGATCTGGCCCGCGCCGCGGCGAGAGAGATCGTGGCCTTCGTGAGGCCGTATGCGAAGACGGGCGGGGGGAAAAATTGAACCACCAGGAGCGCCAAGGAAGAGGAGAATAGAGAGGAGAAGAGTCTGAAGAACCGACTCCTTTCGTCCGCAATTCTCCTCTTCCTTGGCGTCTTGGCGGTTCAGTCCGTCACCCAATCAGTGCCCGCAGTTCCTTGATGTGACGGGGCACCGCCGTGCGGGCATCCTCGGCCGCCTCGTATTCGAGGACGACGTAACCGGAGTACTTCGCCTCACGCAGAAGGGAGATGACCTTCGAAAGATCGGCCTCTTCCTTCGGTTTGCCCTGGCGAGAGATCTCGGTCTTCACCTGGACATTGATGGCGTACGGAGCGAGCTGCGCGAGGTCCGCGTACGGGTCGGGGCCGTGAAAATTCCCCGTGTCGAGGTTCACGCCGAAGGTGCCCTCGGGCGCCTTCACGCCGCGAATGAGCTTCAAGAGCGTCTCGGGCCGAAGCGTGATCCCGCCGTGGTTCTCGACCGCCAGCGCCACGCCCTTTTCGGCGGCGTGCGGCAGGACGGACTCGATTCCCTCGATCGCGCGGGCGATGGTAACGTCTTCGGATTCGCCCTTCGGAGCCGTACCTCCGAAGACGCGAATCACCGGCGCGCTCAGCTCGGCCGCCCGGTCGATCCAGCCCTTGACCTTGGCGAGATCCGCGTCACGCTTCTCGCCGGGAGGGAGGCAGAAATCGTTGGCGATGGCCGTGCCCGAGATGTCGAGGCCGAGCGTGAACGCGTGCTGCTTGAGGCGGTGGAAGTAGTTCGAGTCGGCGTCGGGCGGGAACCAGTACGAGGTCGGCTCGACTGCATCGAGGCCGAGGTCGGCCGCGAGGTCGAGGAAGCCGAACATGTCCATTTTCTTGGCCTTGAAGTCCAGCTCCTGGCGGAACGAATACGCCGCCAGGCTGAGTTTCAAGTGGGACGGACGGGTCCGCCCGATCGGGTCAATCGGTCGCGACAGAGCCGTCGATGCGGCCAGCGTCGCCATTGCGGATTGGGAGAGGAACGCGCGTCGAGTCAAGTGGGACATCGGGCATCTCCGGGTTGGGGATAGGCCCGGATCATAAGGCAAGAGTACAGCACCGCCAAGATACTGTATTCCGGCGGTGTGGCTCATTCGCCCTTCGGCAACTCGTCGCAGCGATGTGAGAGGTCGCGGAGAATCGACCAGATCTCGGCCGGCATGTAGTTTGGGCTTCCCTTGCATGGAGCCATCGGCAAGAACACGCCGAGCTGGTCGCGCTCCTTGACCCAGTTGCCGAGCGTCTCCTCGGGGACCCCGAACGATTCTTCGTAGATCAGTTCCGCTTCATCTTCCACGCCGTCGTGGATGACGTTCAGGTCCCTCAGCCCCCGAAAGCTCACACGGACGAGTTTCCCGTCGGTGTTCTGATAGTTGTACTGCGCAGCTTGGCCGAGCGCCATGGCCTTTTCGTAGGCCGCCTCAGGAGAGTCGGCCTCGATCAGGTGGAGGTTGACATGAACGACGTTTCTCGGCTCGTCCTGGATCGCGTATTCCAGGATCAGGTCGGCGAGATACCATCGGGCGTCGGCCGGGATGAACGCCATGTGGGCTCCGATCGCCGAGGCCCGCCATCGGGCGTATGTGACACGCCCGACGGGGGAAGCGGAGTCAGACCTTGGCCGTCTTCCTGCCCTTTTCCTGCGAGGCCTTCCAGTCATTATGGAGGCTCTTGAGCTCGTCCACAGTGACGTTGTCATGCTCCTCATTGGCATTCCAGCGAGTCGTGATCTCCTTGAGGCGCTCGCGGAGAGGGCCTTTGGGGAGGAACCGACCCTGGAACTTCTTCCAAACCTTGAGGCGGGGATCGGCCGGGGCACGCGGAGGGGCCGGGGCAGCGGGAGCAGCCGGGGCAGCGGCGACGGTTTCAGCCGGCGCGGCGTCCTTCTTCTTCGGCTTATCCTTGGCGGGCTTGTCCTTCGGCTTCTCCTTCTTCGCTTCGGCGGCGGACATCGCGGACCTCTCTGGCCGAGCGTGGCTCGGCATGGCGGGCAAGGGTGTGTCAATCCGAGCGGAGGCAATGGGCCTCACGCGCAAGGCGTAAGGATACTCGATAAAGGGGACGAGGATCAAGGAGAGCTTCGGGGTGAATCCCCGTTCGATCCTCAACGCTCTTCACTGGGGGTTCCCACCTGGGCGCCCATGTATTTGAAGAGCTTCGGCTCCGGGAGGCCGGCGATCGGACCCGCGACGGCCTCCGGGAGGTTGAGTGGTCCGACCGGTCCCTCTGCGAAGCCTTCCCAGGCATGGTTCCTCAGGCTCTTGAGGATCTGATCGGCCACGCGAATGGCGCGAAGTCCGTCATCGCCGGAAACGCGGGGATCGGTCCCGGTTCGGATCGCCCTGAGGAAGTCTTCAAGCTCGAGGGCCAGAGGCTCACGCCCTTCGGCCTGGATCTTGTCGACGCGGAGGACTTTGCCGAACAGGTGCTCTTTCACAGCGGCCGGCTGGGTCAGATCCACGCCCGAGACGTCGACCTCGCCACGACGAAGGCGGTCGGACGGTCGCACGATCGTGGCGGTCTTGGCCCCGAAGTCGATCGTGACGTAGCCTTCGGCCCCCCAGAGTCGCATCTGTCGCGCGGCCTGATAGCTCGCGCGGCTGGCGGTGAGGTCGGCGATGCAGCCGTCCTCGAATCGCAGCCTCGCGTTGGCCACATCCTCGTGCTGACCGAACACCGAGACGCCGACGGCCTCGACCGAGACCACCGGCGAAGGATTCATGCTGAGGATCAGGTCAAGATCGTGGATCATCAGATCCAGCACGACGCCGATATCCGTCGAACGAAATGTGTAGGTCCCCGACCGCTCGGCCGTGATGTACTTGGGCCGCAATCGGACGTCTTCCAGGGCCGATAGCGCGGGGTTGAAGCGCTCGATGTGACCAACCTGAAGCGTTGCGCCGTGGAGATGAGCCAGGGAGACGAGTTCCTCGGCCTCACGGAGGGTTGAGGCCAGCGGCTTCTCGACCATCGCGTGGATGCCGCGTTCCAGGAATGCACCCGCGACCTCGCGATGGAGGAACGTCGGCACGGCCACGGAAACGGCATCGACACGGCCGATCAACTCGCGGTAATCGGCCACCGCCTCCACGCCCAGAGGCGCAGCGACGGCGCGGGCCTGATCGATCCGGGAATCGGCCACGGCGACAAGCTCCGCGCCCTCGATTCCCGCCAAGACCCTTGCATGGTGTCGGCCCAGGTGCCCGACGCCAACCACGGCCACTCGAATCCGGTTCATCGTCGGCTCCTTGTCGGGATCATTCTTCGCTGGCCGCCTTGCCGCCCTTGCGGAACCGTTCGCGGCCTCGACCGTGCTTGCCCTCGTGCTGGGCCTGGATGAAGCTGAGGAGGTTCTTCACCTCGGCTGTCATGTGACCGTGGGATTCGAGGATTTCCGTGGCATGCTTGAGGCTCATCTTGGCCCGATAGATCAATCGGTGCGCCTCGTGGAGCGCATCGACTCCCTCGGCCGTCACTCCGTTACGCTTCAGCCCGACGACGTTGATGCAGCGGACCTTGGACGGATTTCCATCGACGAGCATATATCTCGGCACGTCGTGATTGATCCGCGACTGTCCGCCGACGAAGCTGTAGCCGCCGATCGAGACGTAGTGGTGAACGGCCACCCCGCCAGAGATACTTGCGTAGTCTTCCACATGGACATGCCCACCCAGCATGGAGCCATTGGCGATGGTGATCCGGTTCCCCAGCTTGCAATCATGCGCGACGTGGGAGGTTGCCATCAGGAAGCAATGGGAACCGATCCGGGTGACGCCGTCCTCCTTCTCGGTGGCCCGATTGACGGTGACGCCTTCGCGGATGATGTTGTGATCGCCCACCTCCACACGGGTCGGCGTGCCCTGATAGGACACGTCCTGGGGGTCGCCGCCGATGACGACGAACGGGCTGATCGTATTGAACTCGCCCAGGGTCGTGACGCCGAGGAGGCAGACATGACCGACAAGACGGGTCCCTCGGCCGATCCGCACGTCGGGTCCGACCACGCAATAGGGACCGACCTCGACGTCGTCGGCCAGCTCGGCCCGTGGGTCAACGCAGGCCGTGTCGGCGATGGAAATGGCCATGGATCCGATTCCTCGCGTCCTTGAGGGGCTCGGGCGCCATCCTTGGTGCCCGATTGGTAGCGACGGTCCGGAAACCGCCCTACGAAGATTCCGATAACACAAAGCGTATCCGAGCTTCCGCCGCGAGATGCGTTCCCACGCGGGCGATTCCGTGGATTTCCGCGGAACGGGTTTTCACGCGCAGGGTCTCGACGGAAAGGTGCAATTGGTCGCCCGGAACGACCGGGCGGCGGATCTTGACGCCATCAATCGTGGCGATGAGGGCGACCTGGGAGGCCAGATCGATATGTCGCGAGATCAGCACGCCACCGGCCTGAGCCAGGGCCTCGACGATCAAGACGCCAGGCATGATCGGCCGGCTCGGCCAGTGACCCTGAAAGAACGGCTCGTTGCACGAGACATTCTTCAGCGCCACGACGCGCGTCGCTTCCAGCGACAGCACCCGGTCGATCAGCAAGAACGGGTAGCGATGCGGCAGGATCTTCATGATCTCGCCGATGTCCATCCCCGAGGGATCCGAGGGCGGCGGCGTTTCCGGCTCCACGGCCGAGATCAGCCTGCGCACCAACTCGGCGTTGAGGATATGGCCCGATCGATGGGCGACGACGTGGCCGGCCAGGTCGCGACCGGCGAGGGCCAGGTCGCCGACCATGTCCAGGATCTTGTGGCGGACACACTCGTCCGGGAACCGCAACGGATTGCCGATGGGTCCGTCGGGTCCGAAGACCAGCAGGTCGGCCTCGGTGATACGATTCCCCAGGCCGGCCTTCCTCAGGGACTCCGCCTCTTCGGCAAGGATGAACGTGCGGCTCGTGGCCAGCTCGTCGCGGAAGCTCTCGGGAGTCAGGGCGACGAACAGGCTCTGTCGGCCGATGGGCGTGTGCGGGCCGTAGTCGAGATTGTAGGTCAGGACCAGACCGTTCGTGCTGCCGGGGTGGGCGGTGAGGGTCGCGCCGTTCTCCTGGATCGTGATCGGTTTGGTGATGATCAGACGCTCTCGCGGGCGATCCTGCGCGACTACGCCGGCCTCGCCGAGGGCCTCGACGAACGCCCGGCTGGAACCGTCGCAACCGGGAGTTTCCCCCGCGTCGATATCGACCAGGCAATTGTCGATCCTGAGGCCGGCGAGCGCGGCCATGACGTGCTCGACCATCTCGACGGTCGCCTCGCCTCGCTGGATCGCCGTCCTTCTTTGGCGAGCGACGACGTGGGAGATGTGCGCCGGCACCGTCGGGCCGCCGGGCAAATCAACTCTGCGGAAGGTCACGCCGGAGTCCGACTCTGCCGGACGGAACCGAAGGGTCACGTCCGCTCCCGTGAGGAAGCCGACGCCCCGGACACAGGCCTCGCGGGCGACCGTACGCTGCGGTCGAGTCTCCGTCGTCATTCCGACTCCATCGCCACGGACCGAAAGTGTTTCAGCCTATCGCTGCATACAGGATTCGAGATTCGAGACCTGCGCTCGTGGTCGGAAGGGATTCCTGACCAAGCTTGCATCTCGAATCTCGCGTCCCGAATCGACCCGCTTCCGCGTCTCACTTCAACTTCTGCGTCGCCGGCCGACCCGAGGGAGCCGCGGTACCGGTGGCCGTACGAGGCACGGGCCGGGTGGCCGCGGCGGGCTTGGCCTGTTCATCGGTCGTGGCGGTGCCGGCCGGGTTCTTGGCCACGGGGCCACCCGACTGGATGTAAGCTTGGTTCAGGTTCCAGAGGACCCAGGACGTGATGTCCGTCGAGGGGTCGGAAAAGACGACCGGACGGGCCATGGCCGCCATCACACCTTCGGGATCTTGCGAATCGAGGGGCTCGTTGGAGACCCGGACCACGTAGCTGATCCCCTTGCGCTCCGCCGCGATCTTGGTCATCGCCTGGACCTCCTTGTAGAAGGTCGCCATGATCTCGGCGTACTTCGCCTGACCCTCTCGCTCGGCCGATTCCTTCACGGCCTGGAGATTGGCCTTGAGCTGCGTGAGCTTGCCATCGCGGTCCTTGAAATCTTTCGAGCCGGGCTGCAGGGCCTCCATCTCCTTGGCGATCCCCTTGGCCTGGGCAATGAACCCCTTGAGTTCGCCTTCTCGGGCCATCCCCTCGGCCTTGAGCTGTTCGATGTGGAACTTCGACTTTTCGTAGCCTCGGAAGACCGCCTCGAGGTCGATCGAGCCGACGACGGCCGGGACGAACTTGGTGGCGGGGGCCGCGGCCTTCCCGGCGGTCTTCTGAACGGCACCGTCACCTTGTCCGTGGGAAACACTGACCAGGGCGGCGACGCCCAGGATACCCAGGCCCATCGCCCAGCCCGCGCGAGAGGAAATCGCCATGCGTCTCGTCTCCTTGAGAATTCCGTCCGTCGGGCCCCGCCCAGGGTAATCGGGCGTGGTTCCTCGGCTCGGCCGACACTCGCGAGGCCCGCCGCGCTCGATCGGCGCGGGGGCGATCGACCCGCCGATCCATCGGCGAGCCGTCTGACCGGGAATGGCCTTCATGCCTCCCCGGCCCGCCCTGGATTCGGAATTCCCAGGGCCACTGCGGCGTCGATTCGGGGGAGTCCCCCGGCGGCCGGGCATCTTGCCCAGAATCGGCCGACCGGTCAAGACGAACAAGTCGAGGACCGCAACGAAAACAGCCCCCGGACCGGACCGCGCCGGAACCGGCGGGTGCGTCGAGGGGCCGAAACGGATCATGTTCGCGTGCGGGATGGAGCGGTCAATCGCCTTCGTGCGAGAGCACGAACTGCTGGAACTTGACCTTCTTAGGCATATCGCCGGTGGCCGAGAGTAGATCCACGAGCAACTCGCCGAAGAACTCCGCGCGGACGCTGTAGAAGTTGTGCTTCCCTTCGCGACGGGACTCGATCAGCCCCGAGACGCGCAAGAGGGCCAGATGATGGCTCACCGCGGGCTGGCTCTGGCCGAGCCGTTTGCAAATATCGGTGACGTGCAGCTCACCGCTCTGGGCCAGGTAGAGGAGGATTCGCAAGCGGGTCTCGTCGCTCAGGAGCTTGAAAACCTGCGAGAGATCGCGAACGGCCTGCTCGGAGATCGGCGGCATGCTCGACAAGATCGAGCCATTGCTGCCCCCGGAGCGTTTGACTGGGGTGGAGGTCGAAGCCTTGCGTGCCATGAAAGCGTCCTTAAATCTAGGGCCATTGTTAGCCCGAATCCGCGAGATCGAGTGTAACGGCGCGACCATCAAGAACGAGCACGGTTGCTCAGCTGCGGTCGACGTTCGCAAGGGGTGCGGCCGTTGGAGTAAAGCTGGGCATGTTGCGGGAGAGAGGGCGTTTTCGGGTAGAACTTTATGGGGTCGAGACGGCTACCGCGGGGCCTAGTCGTCGTTGCACCTCTTTGGAGTCGTGATGCGGAACGATCGTTGGGATCATACGGATCTCAACGCTGCACATAACATGCCGACGCAGGCGCGACCGACGAGAAGGCTAAGGACAAAGGCGAGCCTCGATCGTCTCATCCGGCGTGGTCGAGCAGCCCGTAACGAGCCAGGCTGCGTTTCAGGGCATCGAGACCGCGATCATCCGGCGGGCAGAGGGGCAGGCGCATCTCCCCATTGCCCCGGCCCAGCATCGCCATCGCGAGCTTCACGGGGATTGGATTGGCCGCGATGCTCAGTAGGTCGCGACACAGGGGGAACAGTTTCAGGTGCCGACGGCGGGCTTCAACCCAATCGTTGCGGTCGACGGCGTCGACCATTGCGATCACATCCTTCGGGACCAGATTGCCCACGACCGAGACGACGCCGATCGCGCCGACCGACATCATGGGGACCGTCAGGCTGTCGTCCCCCGAGAGGACCGAGAGGTCGCACCGCGACAGGATGTCCGAGACCTGATCGAGCGAGCCGGCCGCCTCCTTGATCGCGACGACGTTGGGATGCCTGGACAGCCGTTCGACGGTCTCCGGCTCGATGTTGCGCCCGGTGCGGCCCGGGACGTTGTAGAGAACCTGCGGCAAATCGACCGAGTCGGCCACGCGAGCGTAGTGGGCGTAGAGCCCGTCCTGCGTGGGCCGGTTGTAGTAGGGCGACACGAGAAGTGCACCGTCGGCCCCGGCTTTGGCCGCGAACTTGGTGAGCCGCACGGCCTCGGCCGTCGCGTTCGAGCCGGTGCCGGCCAGCACCTTGGCCCGTCCGGCGACGCGCTCGACAACGAAGGCGATGACCTTTTCGTGCTCGTCGTGCGTCAAGGTGGGGGATTCGCCGGTCGTACCCACGGGGCTAACCGAAGGTGTCCCCTGCGCGATCTGCCAATCCACCGACCGGCCGAGCTCTGCGAAATCGACTTCCCCATCGCGAAACGGCGTCACGAGCGCCACCGTGAGTCCCGCGAACATCCGACCCCTGGCCTGACTCGACATCAACAACTCCCGATCGGCACCGATTTCTTCCCGACCTTCGTGAACAAAGACCGACGTTTATGGCCGAAGCGACAGTCTAATCGTCGATACCCATCATGCGAAAGGGTGTTCTCACGAAAAATGAGCGGATTGCCTTGAATGATGACCGGCATCTATACGAGTTCGTTTGACACCCTGAAATCAGGCGACATTCTAGAGGCTGCGATCGCCGCGATCAAGAGAGATGCCCTCATGATCTTGCATAAAAACGACTGTTGCGATGCGTCTCGATTCAGGCGCCCACAACTTTGAGCGGCGACTTCGCGAGGACGAACGACCTTTCGCCTCCCACCGCGAAGGCCACTCGACCTTTGCGGTTCGGGCCGGCGCCGTCGATCGCGACGATCCGGCCCAACCCGTACTCGGGGTGCCGGACGGTGACACCGGGACGAAACCGCGCGAGATCCTCGCCGGCCTGCGACGGGGCTAATCCCGCAAGCTCTGCGGCCGTCGTCATCCGGAAGCCGCTCGGGAACGGGCGGGGCTCGGCCAGGCGGCGGGCCGAGGGCGTGAACGAGGGGCCATGATCGCTCTTGTCGCGGCCGATGATCGGCCCTTCGGGCAGTTCCGCGAGGAAGCATGACGGGATCGCGACGGCTCGCTGGCCGCGGAATTCGCGGACACGGCAATGGCTCATGGTCAGCTCGCGACGGGCCCGGGTGATACCGACGAACAGCAGGCGACGCTCTTCTTCCAGCTCGGCGTCGGACTCGAACGATCGCGAGTGCGGCAAGATCCCCTGTTCCAGCCCGATAATGAACACGACCGGGAATTCCAGCCCCTTGGCCGCGTGCAGGGTCATCAGCGTGACCGAGCCCGCGTCGTCATTCCAGCGGTCCACGGCCGACGCCAGGCTGATATCTTCGAGGAATTCCACCACGGTGGCGCCGGGATGCTCGCGATCGAATTCACGGGCCGCCGAGACCAATTCGTCCACGTTCGCCAGGCGGTCCTCGCCCGCGCCCTTGGCGTCGGATTCCAGGTATTTGTGATAGCCCGACAGGGTCAGCAGCCTGCGGATGACTTCCTCGGCGGCGTGATCGCGGAGGGCATTCAATTCATCCATCAGCATCGCGAAATCGCGCAGCCCCCGCGCGGCCTTGTCCGTCAAGCCCGGGACGGAGGACGCTTGCCTCGCCATCGCGAGCATCGGCAGGCCGAGCTCTCGGGCACGTGCCGCCAGTTTTTCGAGCGACGTTTTCCCCAACCCTCGGGGAGGGACGTTGACGACCCGGCCGAACGACACATCGTCCTTCGGATTGGCCATAAGATTCAAGTACGCGAGCACGTCCTTGATTTCCTGGCGCTCGTAGAACGAGACTCCTCCGACGATCTGATACGGGACCTTGGCCGTGCGCAAGGCCACCTCCAGGCCACGAGTGAGGGCCGTGATCCGGCAAAAAATTGCGCAGTCACGAAACCCGAATTCTCCCTCATGCACCAGGGCGAGAATGCGGGCAGCGACGTCGCGAGCCTCATCGGTCTCGGTGGCGTAGGTCACGACCTCGACCGGCGAGCCTTCGGGATTCTCTGTGAGGAGGGATTTCGCCTTCCGCTTCCGGTTGTGGCGGATGAGCCCGTCGGCCACGCGAAGAATGTTCTTGGTGCTCCGGTAATTGCGTTCCAGCCGCACGACCTTGCAGCCGGGGTAATCATGCTCAAATTCGAGGATATTGTTGAGATTCGCCCCCCTCCAGCCATAGATCGCCTGATCGGGGTCGCCCGTCACGCACAGATTGGGCCGATCCACTGAGAGGGCGCGGACGATCGCGTACTGCGCGAGATTGGTGTCCTGGTATTCATCCACCAGCACATATCGGAACCGGGCGTCCAGGTCGCGGCGGACGTCGGGGTGACCTTTCAAGATGGTCACGAGATGGACGAGGAGATCGTCGAAATCGACGGCCGACGACTCACGCAACCGTTCCTGGTACATCTTGTAGACCCGGGCGACGACGGCGGTCACATGATCGGCGTCGCCACGGGAGGCCATTTTCTCCGGCGTGAGCAGGTCGTTCTTGGCCCGGCTGATCGTGGCGTCCACCTTCTCGGCGGTCACGCCCAGGCCCTCCATGTCGAGCCGGTCCATCGCTTCCTTGACGGCTTTCAGGCGATCGGATTGATCGTAGATCGTGAAACCTCGGTCGAGCCCGACGAGGTGGCCATACTGCCGGAGCAAGCGGGCGCAAAGGGCGTGGAACGTGCCGCACCAGACGCCCGAATCCGGCTTCAAGGCCGCGATCCTCTCGCGCATCTCCCCGGCAGCCTTGTTGGTGAACGTCAGAGCCAGAATGTTCGACCCGGCGATCCCCTGCTTCATCAGGTATGCGACGCGTCGGGTGATGACCCGCGTCTTGCCGGAGCCGGCGCCGGCCAGGACGAGCAAGGGGCCATCCACATGGCTCACAGCCTCGCACTGGGCGGGGGTGAGGTCGGAAAAAAGGTCGATCATCGGCACCATTGTTGGGGATTGGCGAGTGCGGCGCACGCCAGTATAGCCGACGAGGTCGGCGGTCGCGACGGCATCGGGCGAGTGGCCGGCTCGCCTTGATGCCGCTAAACTGGAGGCCGTGGGGAGATCCTCCCCGTCAGGCGTGATGAACCACGTCACTCGCAGACGGCTTCAATCTGGCGAGAACCGCAGATGGAAATCCTGGGCATCGGCACGGACATCATCGAATGCCCGAGGATCGGCAAGATGATCGAGCAGCACGGCGAGCTGTTCTTGAGGCGGGTCTACACCGATCGCGAGATTCGTTACTGCCAGGCCAAGAAACACGCCATCGAGCACTTCGCCGGCCGATGGGCCGCCAAGGAAGCGATCCTCAAGGCCATCGGTTCCGGATGGAGCCGAGGGATCTGCTGGACGGATCTGGAGGTCCGCAACACCGCCACGGGCTCGCCCCAGGTTCTGGTGCGCGGCGGAGCCAAGGACGCGGCCGTGGAGCGCGGGATCGGCGATATCCTGATCTCGATCTCGCACTGCCGCACCTACGCCACCGCCTACGCACTCGCCCTCGGCCGCAAGCCTGCGGCGGAGCCGGACACCGAGGCGGTCTGACTTCGATTGAAGCTCACGCGCTGAGGCTCTCGGTATGAGCGTGCAGGCGAAGCGAGCTGCCTTCACCCTCGACGTCATAACTCAGATCGCCGTGAATCGTCGGTCCGAGCTGGTATTCCAGATCCACCCGATTGCGCCGGGCGTTGATGCTGAATCGAATTAATCCGAACCGAAAAAACTCGCCCCGAGTCGCACCCGGCTCGTGAGCTTCCCGCCGTAGGATCGGAACGAGACGTAGCCCCGTGTCGTCCAGGACCCAGACATCGACCACTCGCCCCGAGAAGATGGGGGCTTCGTGCGGAACCGGTGCCCGGTCCTCGATCCGCAGCAACTCCGGGCGCGCGTCAGACGCCAACTTGGCCCATAGAGCCCGCGTCTCGTCCAGGATTTGCCGGTAGAGCGGGTCCGTTTTCCACTTGAGCATACAGGTTGCCACCCTGGACTGGGCGGCCAGGACGAACCCGGCCGCGATTTGAGTCCTCGGCGGCGACATCGCCTGTCTCGCACGATGCCCCTCGCCTGGCATCGGCACACCGATCAATATTCCGAATTATAGGCCGAGCCCCGCCTCTCGACGATCAGAATTCAACCTTTGTGATCAAAATCGACATCGAGTCAGCGAGCTTCGGTCGCCTGAGCCAGGACCGACTCAAGCTCCTGGTCCGAGGGATTGATGAGGGTCTGATTGTCGATCCTCAACGTCGGCAGCACACGCTTGCCACCATTGAGTGCGGCGATGTAATCGTCGTAGGACGGGTCGTCAGACACGTCCTTGTATTCATAGGGAATCTGATGCAGGTCGAGGTACGCTCGCACGCGCAGAGTGTCGCCACAAGTTTGCGACCCGTAGACCGTGACGTTCGGTTGTTTCATGGGATCGATTCCAGGGGATGAGGAACGGAGGAGATCGGGCACGATCAGATTCACGAAATGCAAGCCGCGTTCCGCAATGCCGATCTCCCGTCCGTTTTTCTCACCATCAGACGGCCGTGGCGGCGGTGATCTTTTCGAGCGTGGCTTCGCTCGGCTCCTTGGTCCCCTTGCACTTGGGATAATTCCGGCATCCCAGGAAGTAGCCCCGTCGGCCGGGTCGGATCGTCATGGCACCGCCACAATTATCGCAGGTCTCATCGACCTCGATCGCCTTCAAATCCGGCCCTTTGGCGGCCGCCGGCACAAGCGCGGCCTCCCCCAGAGTCGACTTCAAGTCGTCGGGGATCGGCGCAGTGCTCCGGCATTTCGGGTAAGCCAGGCAGCCCAGGAAGGCTCCGCGGCGGCCCTGCTTGACGCCCATGGGACCGCCGCACTTTTCGCACTTCACGTCGACCACCACCGGCGCGACCGGCTTGCCCGAGTCATCCACGGGCATCGTGTTGCGGCACTTTGGGTAGCCGGTGCAGCCGAGAAACGCGCCACGGGCTCCCTGCCGCAGGGCCATCGGCTTGCCGCATTTGGGACAGGCGTGGTCAGTCTCGACGACCGAGGGCACGGGATTGCCGGCCGCATCGAGGTTGTAGGACTCCTTGCACCCGGGGTAGCCCGAGCACGAGAGGAACTGCCCGCGTTTTCCCTCGCGGAGCATCAGCGGCTTACCGCACTTGGTGCAGACATGCTCCGTCTCGATGGCCTCGATCCGGGGACCACCATCGCGAGGACGAGTGGCCTTGCACTCCGGGTACGTGGAGCAGGAAAGGAACGGCTCACCTTTGCTGTACTTGACCAGCATCGGGGCGCCGCACTTGTGGCAGACCTCGTCCGAGGTGATCTGCACCTTCTGCATCCCGGTCTCGGCCGCCGCGAGGGACGCCTGGAACGGGCCGTAGAACTCGTCGAGTACCTGGACCATCTCGATCTTTGCGTCCGCGATCTCGTCGAGCTCGTCCTCCATATGTGCCGTGAACTTGAGGTCAAGGATCTTGGGGAAATGCTCGACCAAGAGGTCGGTCACGACCATACCCAACTCGGTGGCGAAGAACCGTCGCTCCTTCTGCTCGACGTACTTGCGGTCCTGGATGGTCTGGATGATCGGCGCATACGTGGATGGCCGACCGATGCCGTCCTTCTCCAGGGCCTTGACGAGCGTGGCCTCCGAATATCTCGGCGGCGGTTGAGTAAAGTGTTGCGTGGGTTCGAGATCGATCAGATCGAGCGGCTGATTGATCACCAGCGGAGGCAGCAACGCATCCTCCTGCTTTCCGGCGGGAGGCAGCACGCGTCGGTAGCCGTCGAATCGGAGGATCTTGCCCTGGGTCTTGAAGAGCCCGTCGCCCGCCGTGACCTCGACGTTCGTCACTTCAAACTTGGCCGGGGTCATCTGACTGGCCACGAACCGGCGGTAGATGAGCTGATAAAGCTTGAACTGGTCGGGCGTGAGCCTCGTTCGGATCGCCTCGGGAACCAGGCTCAGTTCGGTTGGCCGGATCGCTTCGTGGGCCTCCTGGGCCTGCTTCCCGGCTGCATAACGATTCGGTTTCGCCGGCAAGTACCGATCGCCGTAGTCCCTGGCGATCATCTCGCGGACACCCGTGACTGACTCGTCCGACACGCGGAGGCTGTCGGTACGCATGTACGTAATCAATCCGCTCGGCCCGTCGCCGCCAACATCGATGCCCTCGTAGAGTTCCTGGGCGATCTTCATCGTCCGCTTTCCAGAGAATCGCAGCCGTATTGCGGCTTGCTGCTGGAGCGTGCTCGTTTTGAACGGCGCATCGGCCTTATCCAGCTTCTCCACAGTCTCCAGCTTTGAGACGATATAGTCGGACGAGGCGAGCGTGTCCCGGATGGTTCGGGCCTCGGCCTCATTCTTGGCGGAGAAGTTCGATCCCCGCCACTCCGTCAGCGCGGCGGCGAACCGGTCTACTTCCTCGGAAGAACCCGGCTGGGCAAGCGTCGCGGTGATCTTCCAGTACTCCTCCGAAACGAAGGCCTTGATCTCCTTTTCTCGATCGGCAATTAACCGAGTGGCCACCGACTGGACCCGACCGGCGGACAGGCCTCGGGTGACTTTCTTCCAGAGCAACGGACTGACCTGATAGCCCACGAAGCGATCGAGGAAGCGCCGCGCCTGCTGGGCGTTGACCTTATCCATGTCGATCGGTCCGACGTGCGTAAACGCTTCTTTCACGGCACGTTCGGTAATCTCGAAGAACTTGACGCGGCGGACTCGCTCATCGGCCAGCCCGAGTGCGTGCTGGAGGTGCCAGGCGATGGCCTCGCCCTCGCGGTCGGGGTCGGTCGCGAGATAAACCATGTCGCATTTGGCGGCATAATCTCTTAGCTCGGTGATCGTCTTCTTCTTGTCGTCCATCACGACGTAAGTCGGACGATAGCCATGGGCCACGTCGATCCCCAGATCCTTCCCCTTGCTGGGAAGGTCGCGAACGTGCCCCATGCTGGCTTTTACAATGAACTTGGGGCCGAGGAACTTGTTGATCGACTTGGCCTTTTTCGGGCTCTCGACGATCACGAGCGATCGGCCGGTTCCGCCGACGAACGACGGCTCTACCCACGGGGCGGCCTTCGCCTTGGTGGTCGCGGGGGACTTCGCCTTGGTCTTGGCCGTGGCCGACGGAGCCTTTCGCTTCGCCGGGGCCTTGATCTTGGCGTCGGTCTCGGGCGTCTCCGACTTCTTGGTTGTTTTGCGGGCCACGTTGAAGTATTCCTTCTGCGCACGGGGTTGGACGGTCCCTCGGCGCGGCTGCTGGTTGCCTTGGCGGAGGTTCTTGGTACACTGCGGCGGGGTCGAGCCGTTGCCGGATGGCCGCGCCTTTCAATAAGCTAGCGTATGAGGCCGTGTCAAGGGGGCCAGGAATTGGCCTACGGCCAAGACGTGCTGAGTGCGGAGTACCAAAAGCGAACTCGGGTCCCCTAGAATACCTCGACTTACGACGCGGGGCCCGCACCGGTTCGCTCAGGCGCTTTCATTCGGTACCCCGCACCCAGGATTCAGCATTGCGGAGCCAGTCATGCCGTTCGCGGTCTTCCGAAAGCATCAGCGTAAACTCCTCGCCATCTTCGCCATCCTCGCCATGTTCGGCTTCGTCCTGTCCGATTCCTTGCCCGCGCTGGTGGGCGGACGAGGCGGGCAGGGGAGGGGAGGTGCGAACGATCCGGTGGTCGCCAAACTCAACTGGAAGTCGCTCCACGCGAGTGACCTGGAGCCCATGCGGCTCCAGCGCCAGCGGGCCAATTTTTTCCTCGCGGCGGTGTTCCAGGGTGATCGAAATACACCGCAGCAATTTTTCGGCGGCACGACGACTCGGGATCTCGTGGACGCCCTGATCCTGGAGCACGAGGCCCAGTCCCTGGGTATGCCCGCGACGACCGAACTGGCCAACCAGTGGCTCCGCCAGCGCACCGGCGGCATGGCCAGCCCGAGGCTCTTCGAGGAGATCTACAGGGGATCGAATCTCTCGCAGCAGGTCACCGACGAGCAGCTC
This sequence comes from Planctomycetota bacterium, assembly GCA_028291545.1. Classification (GTDB taxonomy): domain Bacteria; phylum Planctomycetota; class Planctomycetia; order Isosphaerales; family Isosphaeraceae; genus JAQGHR01. Next base: position 31,611 of record JAQGHR010000044.1, read on the forward strand.
TTGCTGGAGATCGCCAATCAGATCCGGATCCAGGACGTGCGAAACCTGCCATTCACGGCCGAGACGACCCCGCTGGACGTGTACGCCGCGTATCGCGATCAGTCCGAGAAGGTCTCGGCCTACGCGGCCCCGGTTCGCGTCGAGGAATTCGTCTCGAAAGCACCGGCACCGAGCGAGGCCGAAATCGGCGCGCTGTACGAGTCGGCCAAGAACCGATACCCGGACCCGAATCGTCCGGATCCGGGTTTCAAGATCGCTCAGAAAGTCAAGTACGAGATGGTCACCGCGGACGTCCCGGCGCTTGCTGACACCATCCGCCCGAAGCTGACGACTCAGGAGCTTCGCGACACCTACGAAGCGCGAAAGGTCGAGTTCCCCGCGAATCCGGGAGAGCTGCCCCTTTCGCTGTTCGCCGGTGCGCCGGACCTTACACCCCACGATGCGTTTCCCGACGTGAAGGAGCGCGTGGCGTTCGTGCTGTCCGAGGAGAAGGCCCGCGAGGAGATCAACGGCAAGTTCGACGATCTCAAGAACAACGTCATGCGGCCGTTCGAGGACAAGTACTTCGAGGCGGTGGGCTCGGAGGGCAAGGCCGCCTCCAGGTCCGACACGCTCAAGCCGGGGGACCTCATCAAGTCCGCCGCCGCAAAGGCGGGCCTGACCTACGAAGCAACCCCCTTGGTCCCAGCGACCGATCCGGACAAGTTCGGCCCGATCGCCAAGAGCCGCGTCGGCACGGTTGCGTCGTTCGATTCCTCCTCGCCCAGCTTCCTTGAGCTGGCCTATGCCCCGAAGACGACTCTTTACGACCCGCTGGAGCTATCCGGGGACGGTGGACGGCGATTCCTCGCCTGGAAGGTCGAGGACGTCTCGCCACGAGTCCCGTCCCTCCAGGAAATCCGTGAGGACGTGATCCGGGCCTGGAAGCTAGCCAAGGCCAGACCACTGGCCGAGGCGGAGGCCAAGGCGCTGGCCGCCGCCGCCGAAAAGGCCGGCGGAGGCGCGAAACTCAAGGACGTCGTCGGGAAGCGCGCGATCATCCAGACCGAGCCCCGGCCGAAAATGATGTTCGCTCCGATGATGGACATGCGATCGTTCGGACGTCCGCGCCCCGCGGAAATTCCCGAGATCCCGCAGGCCGGGGACGCCATCCGAACGGCCCTGTTCTCTCTCGAACCCAAGACGTCCGCCGTCGCTGCCGATGACTCCCAGAGCGTCTACTACGCCCTGACGCTGAAAGAACGCGAGCCGGTCGATTTCGACGGTCTTTACTCGATGGGCACGAATGCGTTCATGCTTCAGGAGGTCAGCCAGGAAGCTCTCTTGCATCGCGTCGAGGATTGGAAACAGACGCTCCGCCTCAAGGCGGGCCTTCCGGCCGACTGGACCCCCCCGGTCTCCGATCGTCGTGGCCAGGATGTGGCCGAGAGTGACGGCTGAGGGCCGCCGCTCGGTTCGCGCGGCTTCGTACGTATGTGTTGAGCCCCCGAAGGTGCGGAATTGCGTGGCCCCGGGGCGACGCAAT